>NZ_DASPLW010000016.1:0-104402 GCF_035627355.1 Ramlibacter sp. | reverse complement strand
ACCCTGTTCTCGCTGGACGGGCTGGGGCTGCTGTCGTACGAGAGCGTGATCCGGCGCGACTACCCGGTGGTGCTGGGCACGCTGTTCCTGTTCACGCTGATCGGGCTGGTGACCAAGCTGATCAGCGACCTGTCCTACGTCTTGGTCGATCCCCGTGTCAAGTTTGACTGACCCCCCCGAACCGGCCTTCGGTCGCCTCCCCCCTGGGGGGGCGCCACCAGGGGACCGGCAGAACCGGATCCCCGGTGGCCCTGAGAGTGCCGCTGCCGAGGCCGCGCGGGTGGCTGGGCCGGTTTCCTTGTCGCCTTCGCGGCGGGCCTGGCAACGGTTCCGCCGCAACCGCCTGGGATTCGCCAGCCTGGTGATCTTCGTGACGCTGGTGGTCCTGAGCCTGTTCGCCGAGGTCCTGTCCAACGACAAGCCGCTGCTGGTGCGCTACGAGGGCAGCTTCTACTTCCCCATCGTTCGCGACTATCCGGAGACCACCTTCGGCGGCGACTTCCACACGCCCACCGACTACCTGGATCCCTTCGTCAAGGAGCAGCTGGCGCGGGAGGGCAACTGGGCGATCTATCCGCCCAACCCCTACGGGCCGAAGACGCTGAACTACTTCGCCAGCCAGCCCAACCCGGCGGCGCCTTCGGGCGAGAACTTCTTCGGCACCGACGACCGCGGCCGCGACCTGCTGGCGCAGCTGGTCTACGGCTTCCGCGTCAGCGTGCTGTTCGGGCTCGCGCTCACCGCCATCGGCGTGGTCGTAGGCGTGATCACCGGGGCCGTGCAGGGCTTCTTCGGCGGCAAGACCGACCTGGCATTCCAGCGCTTCATCGAGATCTGGGGCTCCATGCCCGAGCTGTACCTGCTGATCATCTTCTCCGCGGTGTTCGCGCCCAGCGTCGCGCTGCTGCTGATCCTGCTGTCGCTGTTCGGCTGGATGGGCCTGTCCGACTACGTGCGGGCCGAGTTCCTGCGCAACCGGCAGATGGACTACGTGCGCGCCGCCCGCGCGCTGGGGGTGGGCAACGGCCGCCTGATGTGGAAGCACATCCTGCCCAACAGCATGGTGCCGGTGGTGACCTTCCTGCCTTTCCGCATGAGCGCGGCCATCCTGGCACTGACGGCGCTGGACTTCCTCGGGCTGGGGGTGCCACCGGGCACGCCGTCGCTGGGCGAACTGCTCAACCAGGGCAAGGCCAACCTCGATGCCTGGTGGATCTCGATCTCGACCTTCGCCGTGCTGACGGTCACCCTGCTCCTGCTGACCTTCATGGGCGATGCGCTGCGGGATGCGCTGGACCCCCGGAAGGCGGGCCTGTGAAGGAGCTCCTGGAGGTCCGCAACCTCGGCGTCGCCTTCGGCGCCAAGCAGGTGGTGCACGGCGTCGACTTCCGGATCGCCGAAGGCGAGAAGCTGGCGCTGGTGGGGGAATCGGGTTCGGGCAAGACGGTCACGGCGCTGGCCCTGCTGGGCCTTGTGCAGAACGCGACGGTCACCGGCTCGGCCCGGCTGGCCAACGTGCGCCCGGAGGGCCGGACGGTGGACCTGCTGCAATTGCCCGAGCGCGAGCTGCTGGGCATCCGCGGCGACGACATCGCCATGATCTTCCAGGAGCCGATGACGGCCCTGAACCCGCTCTTCACGGTGGGCGACCAGGTGGCTGAGGTGCTGGAACTCAAGCAGGCATTGACCAGGCGACAGGCATGGGATGCCGCCGTCGAGGCCCTGGCCGCCACCGGCATTCCCGATCCGCGCCGCCGCGCCCACAGCTTTCCGCACCAGCTCTCGGGCGGCCAGCGCCAGCGCGCGATGATCGCCATGGCCCTGGCCAGCCGGCCGCGCCTGCTGCTGGCCGACGAGCCGACCACCGCGCTGGACGTGACGCTGCGCGCGCAGATTTTGGGCCTGCTGGACGACCTGCAGCGACAGACCGGCATGGCGGTGCTGCTGATCACCCATGACCTGAACCTGGTGCGCAAGTTCGCCGACCGGGTTGCCGTGATGGAGAACGGCCACCTGGTCGAGGAAGGCGCCGTCGATGCCGTCTTCACCGGCCCGCGGCATGCCTACACCCGCAAGCTGATCGACAGCCGGCCGGTTCGCGACGTGGAGGAGGGCGGGGCCGTCGCGCCCGAGGTGATGCAGGCCCGCCGGCTCCAGGTCGCCTACCCGATCCCCATCCCCGGCGTTCGTGGCTGGTTCCGGCGCGGCGAGTTCATCGCGGTCCAGGGGGCCGACTTCGCCATCCCGGCCCGGCGCACCCTGGGCGTGGTCGGCGAGTCCGGTTCCGGCAAGTCGACGCTGGCGCTGGCAGCGCTGGGCCTGGTCCCCCATCGCGGCAGCCTGGCCGTGGTGAACCGGCGCTGGGAGAAGAGGGGCGCCGCCAACCGGCCGATCCGCCGGCAGGTGCAGGTGGTGTTCCAGGATCCGTTCTCCTCCCTGTCCCCGCGCATGACCGTGGAGGAGATCGTCGGCGAGGGCCTGCTGGTCCACGAGCCGGGGATGCCCGTCGCGGACCGGCGGGCGCGGGTCCAGGCCCAGCTGGCGGAGGTCGGCCTGACGGATGCGCAGTTCCCCGGCCTGCTGGACCGCTACCCGCACGAGTTCTCCGGCGGCCAGCGGCAGCGGCTGGCCATCGCCCGGGCGCTGATCGTCGGACCGCAGCTGCTGGTGCTGGACGAACCCACCAGTGCGCTGGACGTGACCATCCAGAAGCAGGTGCTGGGCCTGCTGCAGCGCCTGCAGCGCGAGAAGGGCCTGGCCTACCTGCTGATCACCCACGACGTCGACGTGATCCGGGCCATGGCGCACGAGGTGCTGGTCATGAAGGACGGCGAGGTGCTGGAGTCCGGCCCGGTCGAGCGGGTGCTGGGCCAGCCGGCGCACGACTACACGCGGGCGCTGGTGGCAGCCGCGGCCTGAACCATGCCGCTGCGGGGCCGACCGGTGCCGATCCCGCCCGAGGAGGTGGAGATCACGGCCATGCGGGCCCAGGGGGCCGGCGGCCAGAACGTCAACAAGGTCTCCAGCGCCGTCCAGCTTCGCTACGACATCCGCGCCTCGTCCCTGCCGCACGAGCACAAGGCGCGGCTGCTGGCCCTGGCCGATCGCCGGATCACGCGCTCCGGCGTGCTGGTGATCAAGGCCCAGGTGCACCGCAGCCAGGAGCTGAACCGGGCCGAGGCCTGGCAGCGGCTGCAGGAACTGGTGGACGCCACGGCCGAGCCGCCGCACGTGCGCAAGCCCACCCGGCCGCCGGCCTCGGCCGCCCGCCAGCGGTTGTCGGACAAGCGACGCCGGTCCGAGCTCAAGCTCATGCGCACGGGGCGCGATCCGGGGGGTTGACGGGCCTCGCGCAAGTTGCGCGAGCAGGTCATGCACGGTACAATCTTTGCTTCGCGACCAGACGGGCGGGTACTCACCGCCCGTTTTTTTTGGCTGGCCGGCAAGACCTGGCGCGAGCCGGCCGGCAGGTGGGTCGGGTGAACTTCAGGGAATGACGCAAACCGTGGCGCTGCAGGACATCGCCCAGCAGACCGTGACCGGGCTGGGCTACGAGCTGGTGGAGATCGAACGCTCCGCCGGCGGCCTGCTGCGCGTGACCATCGATTTGCCCTGGTCGCCGGGCGCCGAGGAGGCCTTCGTCAACGTCGAGGACTGCGAGAAGGTCACGCGGCAGTTGCAGTATGCGCTGGAAGTCGAAGGCATCGACTACAAGCGGCTGGAGGTGTCCTCGCCGGGGCTGGACCGGCCGCTGCGCGACGAACGCGATTTCGAGCGCTTCGCCGGCGAGGTCGTGGACATCACGCTGAAGGCGCCGGTGGGCGCCGCGGCGGCCGGGCAGGTCGCCGCCAACCGCAAGAAGTTCCGCGGCCGCCTGGGCCGGGTCGACGGCGGCTGGCAACTGGTGTGGAGCGACGAACCCGAGCGCAAACCGGGGCAGCGCGTCAGCCGCAGGAAGGAGCCGGCGCCGCTGCAGGCGATCGGCTTCACGCTGGACGAATTGAAGGAGGCGCGGCTCGCGCCGGTGGTTGACTTCAAGGGCCGCAGGCCCTCGAAGAAGGGATCAGGAGAACTAGGATGAACCGCGAACTGTTGATGCTGGTGGAAGCCATCTCGCGCGAAAAGAACGTCGAGCGCGACGTGGTGTTCGGCGCCGTCGAATCGGCGCTGGCACAGGCCACCAAGAAGCTCTACGAGGGCGAGGTGGACATTCGCGTGGCGATCGACCGCGACAGCGGCGACTACGAGACCTTCCGCCGCTGGCTGGTGGTGCCGGACGACGCCGGCCTGCAGAACCCGGATGCCGAAGAGATGCTGATGGACGCCCGGGACCGGGTGGCCGACGTCGAGCCGGGCGACTACATCGAGGAGCCGATCGAGTCGCTGCCGATCGGCCGCATCGGCGCCATGGCCGCCAAGCAGGTGATCCTGCAGAAGATCCGCGACGCCGAGCGCGAGATGCTGCTGAACGACTTCATGTCGCGCGGCGACAAGATCTTCGTGGGCACCGTCAAGCGCATGGACAAGGGCGACGTGATCGTCGAGAGCGGCCGCGTCGAAGGGCGCCTGCGACGCAGCGAGATGATCCCCAAGGAGAACCTGCGCAACGGCGACCGCGTGCGGGCCATGATCATGGAGGTGGACCTGACGCTGCGCGGCGCGCCCATCATCCTGTCGCGCTCGGCGCCCGAGTTCATGATCGAGCTGTTCCGGCAGGAGGTGCCCGAGATCGAGCAGGGCCTGCTGGAGATCAAGAGCTGCGCCCGCGACCCGGGCAGCCGCGCCAAGATCGCCGTGCTGTCGCACGACAAGCGGGTCGACCCGATCGGCACCTGCGTCGGCGTGCGCGGCACCCGTGTCAACGCCGTCACCAACGAGCTGGCCGGCGAGCGGGTGGACATCGTGCTGTGGTCCGACGACCCGGCGCAGTTCGTGATCGGCGCGCTGGCGCCGGCCAACGTCAGCTCCATCGTCGTCGACGAGGAGAAGCACGCGATGGACGTGGTGGTCGACGAGGAGAACCTCGCCATCGCCATCGGCCGCGGCGGGCAGAACGTGCGCCTGGCCAGCGAGCTGACGGGCTGGAAGATCAACATCATGGACGCCAACGAATCGGCCCAGAAGCAGGCCGAGGAGACCAGCGCCATCCGCACCCTGTTCATGGAGAAGCTGGACGTCGACGAGGAGATCGCCGACATCCTGATCGCCGAGGGCTTCACCAGCCTGGAGGAAGTGGCCTACGTGCCGATCCAGGAGATGCTGGAGATCGAGTCCTTCGACGAGGAGACCGTGCAGGAGCTGCGCGCCCGCGCCAAGGACGCGCTGCTGACGATGGAGATCAAGCGCGAGGAGAGCGTCGACGAGGTCTCCCAGGACCTGCGCGACCTGGACGGGTTGAACCCGCAGCTGATCGGCCGGCTGGCCGAGGCCGGCGTGCACACGCGCGACGACCTGGCCGACCTGGCCGTTGACGAATTGACCGAGATCACCGGGCAGACGGCTGAAGAAGCCACCGCCCTGATCATGAAGGCGCGCGAGCACTGGTTCACCAGTGCCCCCGCAGCGCAAGAGTAAAGGGGAGGGTCCGAAATACCTATGTCCAGTACGACCGTCGCCGAGTTCGCCAGCGAACTCAAGAAATCACCCCAGACGCTGCTGGAGCAGCTGCGCAGTGCCGGCGTTTCCAAGTCGGCGCCGACCGACGCGCTGTCCGAAGCGGACAAGCAGAAGCTGCTGGGCTACCTGCAGGCCAGCCACGGCACGGCCACGCCCGAGCGCAAGAAGATCACCCTGGTCAAGAAGTCGACCAGCGAGATCAAGCAGGCCGACGCCAGCGGCAAGGCCCGCACCATCCAGGTGGAAGTGCGCAAGAAGCGCACCTTCGTCAAGCGCGATGACGGCAGCGACACCGCGGTGGTGGAAGCCCCCGAGCCCGAGCTGCGCGAGCCGCCGGCGCCGCGCGTCGACGAGGCCGAACTGGCCCGCCGCGAGGAAGAGGCGCGCCGCCAGGCCGAGCTGATCCGCCGCCAGGAGGAAGACCTGGCCGAGAAGCGCCGTGCGCGCGAGGAGCAGGAGCGCCGCGAGCGCGAAGCCGAGGAGCGCGCGGCCGCCTACGCCGCCAGCGAGGAGGCCAAGCGCGCCGCCGCGGCTTCGGCGCAGGCCGAGGCCGGCGCCGAAGCCGCTGCGGCCGCGGCCGAGCGGGCCGCGGCTGCGGCCGAAGCCCGTGCCAAGGCCGATGCCGAATCCAAGGCCCGCGGCGAGGAGGAGGCAGCCCGCGCCAAGGACCTGGAGGAGCGCCGCCGCAAGGCGCTGGCGGAGGCCGAGGCCATCCGCGCCATGATGGCCGCGCCGCGCAAGGTGCTGGTGGCCAAGAAGCCGGAGGAAGTCAAGCCGGCAGCCAAGCCGGGCGAAGCTGCCAAGCCGGGCGCCAAGGGCACGCTGCACAAGCCGGCCGTCTCGGCGCGTGCGGGCGCACCGGCGGCGCCAGGCGCCGGCAAGGAAGTCAAGTCGGCCAAGCTGTCGTCCAGCTGGGCCGCCGACCCGAGCAAGAAGAAGGCGATCCCGACCCGCGGCGACGCCTCGGGCGGCGTCGGCCGCAACAGCTGGCGTGGCGGCCCGCGCGGCCGTCGCGGCAGCGACCGCGACCAGCGCGACGATGCGCAGCAGGTGCAGGTCGAGCAGCGCGTGATCGAGGTGCACGTGCCCGAGACCATCACCGTCGCCGAGCTCGCCCACAAGATGGCGATCAAGGCCTCCGAGGTGATCAAGGCGCTGATGAAGATGGGCCAGATGGTCACCATCAACCAGTCGCTGGACCAGGACACGGCCATGATCGTGGTCGAGGAAATGGGCCACAAGGCCCTCACGGCGGAGCTCGACGACCCCGAGGCGTTCACCGAGGAGGAAGTCTCGCAAGCCGATGCCGAGGCCCTGCCGCGCGCACCGGTGGTCACCGTCATGGGCCACGTCGACCACGGCAAGACCTCGCTGCTGGACTACATCCGGCGGGCCAAGGTGGCCGCGGGCGAGGCCGGCGGCATCACCCAGCACATCGGCGCGTACCACGTGGAGACGCCGCGCGGCGTGATCTCGTTCCTGGACACCCCGGGCCACGAGGCCTTCACGGCCATGCGCGCCCGCGGCGCCCAGGCCACCGACATCGTGATCCTGGTGGTGGCGGCCGACGACGGCGTGATGCCGCAGACCAAGGAGGCGGTCAAGCACGCCAAGGCGGCGGGCGTCCCCATCGTGGTCGCGGTCAACAAGATCGACAAGCCGTCGGCCAACCCGGACCGCGTCAAGCAGGAACTGGTGGCAGAGGAGGTGGTGCCCGAGGACTACGGCGGCGACTCGCCGTTCGTGAACGTCTCGGCGCTCACCGGCCAGGGCGTGGACGAACTGCTCGAGCAGGTGCTGCTGCAGGCCGAGGTGCTGGAGCTGAAGGCGCCGGTGGATGCCGCCGCCAAGGGCCTGGTCATCGAAGCCCAGCTGGACAAGGGCCGCGGCCCGGTGGCCACGGTGCTGGTGCAGTCCGGCACGCTCAAGGTGGGCGACGTGGTGCTGGCCGGCCAGACCTATGGCCGCGTGCGCGCCATGCTCGACGAGGACGGCCGGACCATCAAGTCGGCCGGCCCGTCGATCCCGGTGGAGATCCAGGGCCTGACCGAGGTCCCGCAGGCGGGCGACGAGTTCATGGTGCTGGGCGACGAGCGCCGGGCGCGCGAGATCGCGACCTACCGCGCCGGCAAGTTCCGCAACACCAAGCTGGCCAAGCAGCAGGCCGCCAAGCTGGAGAACATGTTCTCGGACATGACCGCCGGCGAGGTCAAGACCCTGCCCATCATCGTCAAGGCCGACGTGCAGGGCTCGCAAGAGGCGCTGTCGCAGTCGCTGGTCAAGCTGTCGACCGACGAGGTCAAGGTGCAGCTGGTCTACGCGGCCGTGGGCGGCGTGAGCGAGTCGGACGTCAACCTGGCGATCGCCTCCAAGGCGGTGATCGTCGGCTTCAACGTGCGTGCCGACGCCGGCGCGCGCAAGCTGGCCGAGAGCAACGGCGTGGACATCCGCTACTACAGCATCATCTACGACGCGGTCGACGAGCTGAAGACCGCGATGTCGGGGATGCTGGCGCCGGAGAAGCGCGAGGAAGTCATCGGCTCGGCCGAGATCCGCACCGTGTTCGTCGCTTCCAAGATCGGCACGGTGGCCGGCTCGTACATCACCTCGGGCATGGTCACGCGCTCGGCGCACTTCCGCCTGCTGCGCGACAACGTGGTGGTCTACACCGGAGAGATCGAGTCGCTCAAGCGGATGAAGGACGACGTGCGCGAGGTCAAGGAAGGCTTCGAGTGCGGCATCAAGCTGAAGAACTACAACGACATCAAGGAAGGCGACCAGCTCGAGTTCTTCGAGATCCGGGAAGTCGCGCGCACGCTGTAACGAGCCGGGCGGGCAGGCACGTGGCCTGCCGCCCGCTGCCGCCATGCCGAAGAAAAGCACCAAGCCCAACCGCTCGTACCAGATCGCGGACCAGATCCAGCGCGACCTGGCCGAGCTGATCCGCGAGGTCAAGGACCCCCGGCTGGGCATGGTCACGCTCAGCGCCGTGGAGGTGACGCCGGACTACGCGCACGCCAAGGTGTTCTTCAGCGTGCTGGTGGGCGACCCGCAGGAATGCGAGGACGCCCTCAACCATGCGGCCGGCTTCCTGCGCAACGGCCTGTTCAAGCGGCTGCACATCCACACCGTGCCCACGCTGCACTTCCAGTTCGACCGCACCACCGAGCGTGCGGCCGACATGAATGCGCTGATCGCCCGCGCGGTCGCCTCGCGTTCCAAAGACGGGGACGAGTAGGCATGGGCGCACCACGGGCACGGGTCGTGAGGCGCCCCGTGCACGGGGTGCTGCTGCTGGACAAGCCCAAGGGCCTGTCGAGCAACGACGCGCTGCAGAAATGCAAGTGGCTGCTGCGGGCCGAGAAGGCGGGCCACACCGGCACGCTGGACCCGTTGGCCACCGGCGTGCTGCCGCTGTGTTTCGGCGCCGCCACCAAGTTCAGCCAGGTCCACCTGGACGCGGACAAGGCCTATGAAGCCGTGGCCGTGCTGGGCGTGAAGACCACGACCGGCGACGCCGAGGGCGAGGTGATGGCCGAGTGCCCGGTGCCGGCGATCACGCCGCAGCGGCTGGCCGAGGTCGAGCGCCAGTTCACCGGGCCGATCCGCCAGGTGCCGCCCATGCACAGCGCACTGAAGAAGGACGGCAAGGCCCTGTACGAGTACGCGCGCGCCGGCCAGGAGGTCGAGCGCGCGGCGCGCGACATCGTCGTGCACGAGCTGCGGCTGGCCCTGGTGGAGGACGCCGGCCGTGCCGCGATCCGCTTCACCGCCCGGGTCAGCAAGGGCACCTACATCCGCACGCTGGGCGAGGACATCGGCGAGGCGCTGGGCTGCGGCGCGCACCTGTCGCTGCTGCGGCGGATCGCGACCGGCCCGTTCGACGTGTCGCAATGCGTCACGCTGGACGACTTCGCCGCCATGGACGAGGCCGCGCGCGACGCCGCACTGCTGCCGCCCGAGGCGCTGCTGGACGGCCATGTGCGCGTCACGCTCGGCTCGGACGATGCGGGTCGCTTTCTGTCCGGCCTGCGCCGGCGTGGGACGTGGCCCGATGCGGCCCATGTGGCCGTGTTCTCTCCCTCCCCCTCTGGGGGAGGGTCGGGGTGGGGGCAGGCAGGGCGGCATGAACTACCGCAGCGCGTGCCCCCCTCCCAACCTCCCCCCGGAGGGGGGAGGAGCCAAGAAGGGCCCGCCGTGGCCAGGAGTGAAGAAGTCCTCCTCGGCACCGCCCACATCAAGGCCGGCGAACTGATCCCGGGGCGTCTGCTGAGCCCCATCGAAATCCAGCACATCCTGCGCGCCCGCGGGCACGCCATCGAACCATGAGCACCAAGCAGATCCGCAACATCGCCATCATCGCCCACGTCGACCACGGCAAGACCACCATGGTCGACCAGCTGCTGCGCCAGTCGGGCACCTTCGCCGAGCACGAGAAGGTGGTCGACACCGTGATGGACAACAACGCCATCGAGCGCGAGCGCGGCATCACCATCCTGGCCAAGAACTGCGCGGTCAGCTGGAAGGGCACCCACATCAACATCGTCGACACCCCCGGCCACGCGGACTTCGGCGGCGAGGTCGAGCGCGCGCTGTCCATGGTCGACGGCGTGCTGCTGCTGATCGACGCCCAGGAAGGCCCGATGCCGCAGACGCGCTTCGTGACCAAGAAGGCCCTGGCCCTGGGCCTGCGGCCCATCGTGGTGGTCAACAAGGTCGACAAGCCCGGCGCCGCGCCGGACAAGGTGATCAACGCCGCCTTCGACCTGTTCGACAAGCTGGGCGCCACCGACGAGCAACTGGACTTCCCGGTGGTCTATGCCTCCGGCATCAATGGCTGGAGCTCGCTGGAGGAGGGTGCGTTCGGCGAGCAGTGGGGCCCGGACATGTCGGCCCTGTTCGACACCATCCTGCAGCACGTGCCGGCGCACGCGGGCGAACCGGCCGCGCCGCTGCAGCTGCAGATCTCCGCGCTGGACTTCTCGACCTTCGTCGGCCGCATCGGCGTGGGTCGCGTCAACGCCGGCACGCTGCGCCCGGCGACGGACGTGCTGGTGATGGAGGGGCCGGACGGCAAGTCCTTCAAGGGCCGCGTCAACCAGGTGCTGACCTTCCAGGGGCTTGACCGCGTGCAGGTGACCGAGGCCGGCCCGGGCGACATCGTGCTGGTCAACGGCATCGCCGACATCGGCATCGGCGTGACGCTGACCGACCCGGCCGACCCGCAGCCGCTGCCCATGCTCAAGGTCGACGAGCCGACCCTGACCATGAACTTCTGCGTCAACACCAGCCCGCTGGCTGGCCGCGAGGGCAAGTACGTGACCAGCCGCCAGATCTGGGACCGGCTGCAGAAGGAGCTGCAATCCAACGTCGCGCTGAAGGTGAGGGAGACGGACGAGGAGGGCGTGTTCGAGGTGTCCGGCCGGGGCGAGCTGCACCTGACCATCCTGCTGGAGAACATGCGCCGGGAGGGCTACGAACTGGCGGTGTCCAAGCCGCGTGTCGTGTTCAAGGAGGTCGACGGGGAGCGCTGCGAACCGATCGAGCTGGTGACCGTCGACATCGAGGACCAGCACCAGGGCGGCGTGATGCAGGCGCTGGGCGAGCGCAAGGGCGAGCTGGTGAACATGGAGCCGGACGGCCGCGGCCGGGTGCGGCTGGAGTACCGCATCCCCGCGCGCGGCCTGATCGGGTTCACCAACGAATTCCTCAACCTGACGCGCGGCTCGGGCCTGATCTCCAACATCTTCGACCGCTACGAGCCGTACAAGGGCGAGATCGGCGGGCGCAAGAACGGCGTGCTGATCTCCATGGACGACGGCGAGATCTTCACCTACGCGCTGGGCAAGCTGGACGATCGCGGCCGCATGTTCGTGCGCGCGAACGACCCGGTGTACGAGGGCATGATCGTGGGCGTGCACAGCCGCGACAACGACCTGGTGGTGAACGCCACCCGCACCAAGCAGCTGACCAACTTCCGCGTCTCGGGCAAGGAAGACGCCATCAAGATCACGCCGCCGATCGAGCTGACGCTGGAGTACGGCGTCGAGTTCATCGAGGACGACGAACTGGTGGAGATCACGCCCAAGTCGATCCGTCTGCGCAAGCGCTTCCTGAAGGAGCACGAGCGCAAGCGGGCGATGCGCGAGGCGGCGTAGGCGCCGGGGTCCTCCCCCTTCGGGGAGGATGACCAGGCAGGGGGTAATGGCGCGTCGGAGCGACGACAATATCGGCGCGCCCGGCATTGCCCATAACAACAATGAACCTCTCCCACTCCCGCGCCGTCTTCCTGATGGTCGCCGCCACCCTGATGTGGTCCATCGCCGGGGTGGTCACCCGGCACCTGGAGCACGCGCGCAGCTTCGAGATCACCTTCTGGCGCAGCTTCTTCACCGCGCTGTCGCTGCTGGTCATCCTGCCCGTCGTCCACGGGCGCGGCGTGTTCGCCAAGATCCGCGCCGGCGGCCCGCCGCTGTGGCTGTCGGGGCTGTGCTGGAGCGTGATGTTCACTGCCTTCATGGTGGCCCTCACCCTGACCAGCGTGGCCAACGTGCTGGTGACGATGTCGGTCGGGCCCTTCCTGACCGCGCTGGTCGCGCGAGCGCTCATCGGCCACCGCATCCCGGGGCGCACCTGGCTCGCCATCGCGGTCGCCGGGGCCGGCATCGCCTGGATGTACGGCGCCCAGATCTCGAACGGGCACCTGGCCGGTACGCTGGTGGCCCTGTGCGTGCCGGTCGCCGCCGCGGTCAACTGGACGCTCAACCAGCGCTCGCACTCGCAGGGCCACGAGGTGGACATGGTGCCGGCGGTGCTGGTCGGGGCCGTGCTGTCCACGATCTACACGCTGCCGCTGGCCCTGCCATTCGAGGCCTCGCGCCTGGACATCGGCTGGCTGGCGCTGCTGGGGTTGGTGCAGCTGGCCATTCCGTGCGCATTGGTGGTGGCCTGTGCGCGGGTGCTCAAGGCGCCCGAGATTTCGCTGCTGGCGCTGCTGGAGGTGATCTTCGGCATCCTGCTGGCCTGGGTCGGCGCGGGCGAGGCGCCCACCGGGACCGTGCTGGCGGGCGGTGCGCTGGTGATCGGCGCCCTGGTGATGAACGAACTGATGGGATGGAAGCAAGTCGCATGAACGAAGTACGGACCGAGGTCGCCGGCAAGGCCGGCCGCATCACGCTGGACCGCCCGCGGGCGCTGAATGCGCTGTCGCTGGCCATGATCCGCGAGTTGACCGCCACGCTGCTGGCCTGGCGCGACGATCCGCAGGTGGAGGTGGTGACCATCCGCGGCACGGGCAAGGAAGGGCCGTTCGGCGCCTTCTGCGCCGGCGGCGACATCCGCTTCTTCCACGCCGCCGCGCTGGCCGGCAACCCGGAGCTGGAGGACTTCTTCACCGAGGAATACACGCTCAACCACCTGGTCCACCACTACCCCAAGCCCTACGTCGCCTTCATGGACGGCATCGTGATGGGCGGCGGCATGGGCATCTCGCAGGGGGCCCGCTGCCGCATCGTCACGGAGCGCACCAGGATGGCCATGCCCGAGACCAACATCGGGCTGTTCCCCGACGTGGGCGGCGGCTACTTCCTCTCGCGCTGCCCCGGGCACCTGGGCGAGTACCTGGCGCTGACGGGCGAGGTGATAGCCGCGGCCGACGCGGTGGACGCCCGGCTGGCGGACGTCGTCCTGCCCTCGGCCGACCTGCCGGCCTTGTGGGACCAGCTCGCCACCGAGGGCGCGGCCGCGGTGCCGACACCGCAGCGGGTGGAAGGCTCGGCGTTGGCGAGCCGGCGCGTCGAGATCGATCGCGTTTTTGCCCTGGGGAGCGTGCGCGAGATCGTGGCGGCGCTGGAGGCGGACGGCTCCGAGTGGGCCCGCCACACGGCCGGCGTGCTGCGCAAGCGTTCGCCCCTGATGCTGCACGTGGTGCTGGAGCAGGTGCGGCGCGCGCGCGGCATGGGCCTGGCCGACGACCTGCGGATGGAGCGCGACCTGGTGCGCCACTGCTTCCACCTGCGCCCGGGCGCCAGCGAGACGGTGGAGGGCGTGCGCGCCCTGGCGGTCGACAAGGACCATGCGCCGCGCTGGAACCCGGCGCGCGTCGAGGACGTCACGCCGGAGATGGTCGAGCCCTTCTTCAGCAGCCCCTGGCCCGCCCATGCGCACCCGCTGCGCGGGCTGGACTGAGGCCAGCGGGCCTCAGAGCTGCCGATAGACGCTTTCGGCCAGCGGCAGCAGCTGCGAGCGATCCAGCCGGCCGGCCAGCGCGTACCCGAAGCCCCGGTCGACCCAGTAGAAGCTGGCCGTCCCATCCTCGTGGGTGAAGCGGAAGGCGGTCTCGTTCGCGGCGGCCTTGCCGCCCTTGCCGGCGTCGATGGCGCCAACATAGAGCGTGATGCGCTCGGCGCTCGCGTTCTGGTACATGAACTGCGCTCGCGCACCCTGTTCGCCGGGCAGCAGGCGGCCGCCCACCAGCTCGTAGCCCTGCGCGGACAGGTCGGGCACCTTCAGCGTGCGTCCCAGACGCTTGGATAGCCACTGCACCAGGTGCTCCTGCTGCGCGGCGGGCACCTCCACCGGGTGGCGCACCTCGGGTGAATAGACCACGTGGGCCACGACCGCCTGGCGGCCGAAGTCGTTCAGCGGGCGGGCGCCGCGCGCCAGCAACTCGCCGCCGCTGCCGCCCCACTGCAGGTGGGCCAGCCAGCCCGCCACGAAGGCCAGCGCGACCGAGGCGGCCATGCCGCCCCAGCGCTGCCAGCTGTCGATGCGGCGGCCCTCGTTGCCGACCTGGCGGGCGGCCTGGGCCAGCGCCGGCGGCACCGGCTCGTGCAGCACGTCGGCGTGCAGCGCACGCAGCGCGTCGCGCTGGGCCTGCCAGGCCTGCACCGTGCGGGCCGCTTCCGGGTCCTGCGCCAGCCGTCGCTGCAGCTCGGCCTGCTCCTGCGCGGACAGGCGTCCGTCGACCAGCGCGTGCAGGCTGGCTTCGTCGATCGGCGGGGTGTCCTGTTTCATGGCAAGTTCACTTCATGCGCTTGAACGGCAGCACGGCCGGCGCTGCCGCGGAGGCGGCGGGCGCGCCTTCCATCAGCTCGCGCAAGCGGCTGCGCGCGCGCGACAGGCGCGACATCACGGTGCCGACCGGCGTCCCGGTGACGCGCGCCACCTCTTCGTAGCTCAGGTCCTGCAGGGTGACCAGCAACAGCACCTCCCTTTGCTCCTCCGGCAGCCGCTGCAGGCAGCGCTGCAGGTCCAGCACCTGCTCGGTGGCCCCGGCGGGAGCCACCAGCTCGGGCGCCGCATCCTCGAGGTCCACCCGCTGGCCGGCCTGCCGCAGCGCCCGCCGCGCCGAGTCGACGAACAGGTTGTGCATCACCGTGAACAGCCAGGCGCGCAGGTCGCTGCCGGCCTTCCACAGCTGCCAGCGGTCGCAGGCCCGCTCCAGCGTGTCCTGCACCAGGTCGTCGGCGGCCCAGGCATCCCCCGTCAGCGAGCGCGCGTAGCGTCGCAGCTGCGGGATCTGCGCCTCGAGTTCGCCGGACTGCATGGCCGTGCAGGCTAGCGCAACGGGGCCGGCCGCGAAAGCGGCGCGTCCGGCCCGTGGCGGCGCAGGTCGTCGGCTTCGTGCGCCGCGCCGAGCAGAACGCGTGCCACCTCAGGGACGCGCCAGGCGCCACACGTTGTTGACGCCATCGCCGGTACGGTCGCCGGCCTTGGTGTCCTTGATCCAGTAGTAGACCGGCTTGCCCTTGTAGGCCCATTGCTTGCTGCCGTCGTCCCGGGTGACGACGGTCCAGTTGCCGGAGTTGCTGGCGCCGGACTCGGCACGCAGCGGCGGCCAGTTGGTGGCGCAGGGGCCGTTGCAGACCGACTTGCCGGCGCCCGCCGGGTCGCGGTCGAAGGTGTAGAGGGTCATGCCGTTGGCGCCGACCAGCACGCCATCGGCGACGCGCGCCGGTGCGGCGTCGCCGCCCATGGACATGGAGGAGCAGCCGGCGAGGCCGGCCGCGAGGACCAGGGCGGACAGGGCGACAGGGAGGCGGGTCAGGGTCATGGGTTTCTCCAGGGTGTACCTGACGCGATGAACGCCGCCGCGACGCGGTTTATTCCGGCGCCCCGATCGGGGCAAACCCTAGCGATGCCGCGACTTCATGGCGCGCTCGACCTCGCGCTTGCCTTCGCGCTCGCGGATGGTGTCGCGCTTGTCGTGTTCGGCCTTGCCCTTGGCCAGCGCCACCTCGCACTTCACGCGGCCGCCTTTCCAGTGCAGGTTGACCGGCACCAGGGTGTAGCCCTTCTGCTCGACCTTGCCGATCAGGCGGCGGATCTGGTCCTTCTTCATCAGCAGCTTGCGCGTGCGCGCCGCTTCCGGATTGACGTGGGTGGACGCGGTGCGCAGCGGGTTGATCAGGCAGCCGATGAGGAACAGCTCGCCGTCGCGGATGACGACGTAGCCGTCGGTGAGCTGAACCTTGCCCTCGCGCAGCGCCTTGACCTCCCAGCCTTCCAGCACCATGCCGGCCTCGAAGCGCTCCTCGAAGAAGTAGTTGAATGCGGCTTTCTTGTTCTCGGCGATGCGCGCGCTGCCGTCGTGCTTGGTGGCCATGGGCTGACAGGTGGGGACCGCAGGGCGTATCTACAATCCCGCGAAGTCCTTGATTCTCGTATGAAATCCGTCCATCGCTCCGTGCTCATCTGGTACAGCGCGCAGGAGATGTTCAGCCTGGTCACCGACGTGGAGCAGTACCCCAAGTTCCTGCCCTGGTGCGACCGGGCCCAGGTGCTGGAGGAGGACCCCACCGGCATGAAGGCCGAGATCGGCATCGCGTTCGCCGGCATCCGCCAGAGCTTCACCACCCGCAACGAACACGTGCCGGGCCGCCAGGTCGGCATGAAGCTGGTCGAGGGGCCGTTCTCCAACCTGGACGGGCGCTGGAACTTCCTGCCCGTGGGCAACGAGGACACGCGCGCCTGCAAGGTCGAACTGGACCTGAACTACGGTTTCCAGAGCGGCGCGCTGGCCGCCGTGGTGGGGCCGGTGTTCGACCGCATTGCGGCCAACCTGGTCGATGCCTTCGTCAAGCGCGCCGAGCACGTCTACGGCTGACCCCATGCTGCGCGTGACCGTGATGCACTCGCCGGCGCCTCGCGAAGTGCGCGAACAGGTGCTGCAACTGGCTAAAGGAGCCACCGTGGCCGATGCGCTTCGCGCCTGCGGGCTCGAGCTTGCCGAGGGCGAAGCGGTGGGGGTCTGGGGCCGGAAGGCCGAGCCGACGCAGCTGCTTCGCGATCGGGACCGGGTGGAGATCGCGCGGCCGCTGCGCGTGGATCCCAAGCTGGCCCGCCGCGAGCGCTTCCAGCGACAGGGCAGCCGCGCAGCCGGCCTGTTCGCGCAGCGCCGGCCGGGCGCCAAGCCGGGCTACTAGGCCGGCTTGCAGTCGCGCGCGATCACGTCCTGCAGGCGCTTGACCTCGGCGGCCCGCTGGTCGTCGTCCATGATTTCGCGCTCGCCCTTGTCGTTCATGCGGGCGATGCGCTGGCCCGAGTCGTACTGGGCCTTGGCCTGCTTGGCGCGGCCGCAGTTCTCCGCCTGCGCCTTGGCGATGGCTTCGGCCTGCGCCTTCTTCTTCTCGGCCTCGGCGGCCTCGGCCTGCTTCTTCTTCTCTTCCAGCGCCTTGTCCTTGCCGCTGATCGTCGGTGCGGTCGCAGCCACGGTCTTGGCCGCCGGCTCCGAAGCCGTCGCCTGGGGCGCGAGGGCGGCCGGGCGCGCCCGCTCGCCGGGCCGGCGCAGGATGTTCTTCTCCGGCACGTCCGGCGGCGGCGCCTGGTCGCTGAACACGCGGCGGCCGCCCTTGTCGATCCATTGCCATTGCGCGCTGGCGGCCAGCGGCACGATGCAGATGCAGGCGAGGGCGAGGGCGCGAAGGGCAATCATGGCGGGCAGTGTAGCGGCGCACCCCAACCGTGCCCAAGGCCATGCAGCGGCCCGCAGGCGCCGCACGTCCCGCCGTCGCCGCGGCCACTGGGGTTAGTACCGAGGGGCATGGATACAATCCTTTTTTTGGAGCCCTGAAATGCGCCTTCTCGGCAAAGCGCTGACCTTCGACGATGTGTTGCTGGTCCCTGCGTTCTCCCAGGTCCTGCCCAAGGACACTTCCCTCGCCACCCGGCTCTCGCGCAACATCTCCCTGAACCTTCCGCTCGTGTCCGCCGCCATGGACACGGTCACGGAAGCGCGCCTGGCGATCGCGATGGCGCAGGAGGGCGGCATCGGCATCGTCCACAAGAACCTCACGCCGCAGCAGCAGGCCGCCGAGGTGCTGCGCGTCAAGCGCTACGAGTCGGGCGTGGTGCGCGAGCCGGTGGTCATCACCCCGGAGCACACCGTGCTGCAGGTGCTCGGCCTGTCCGAACAGGTGGGCTTCTCGGCCTTCCCGGTGGTGGATGGCGGCAAGGTGGTCGGCATCGTGACCGGTCGCGACCTGCGCTTCGAGACCCGCTACGACGTGCCGGTCAAGAAGATCATGACCCCGCGCGAGCGGCTGATCACGGTGCCGGAAGGCACCAGCCCGGCCGAGGCCAAGGCGCTGCTGAACAAGCACAAGCTGGAGCGGCTGCTGGTGGTCAACGAGGCCTTCGAGCTCAAGGGCCTGATCACGGTGAAGGACATCACCAAGCAGACCAGCTTCCCGAACGCCGCGCGCGATGCGTCGGGCCGCCTGCGCGTGGGCGCCGCCGTCGGCGTGGGCGAGGGCACCGAGGAACGCGTGGAGGCGCTGGTCAAGGCCGGCGTGGACGTGGTCGTGGTCGACACCGCCCACGGCCACAGCAAGGGCGTGATCGAGCGGGTGCGCTGGGTCAAGCAGAACTACCCGGACGTCGACGTGATCGGCGGCAACATCGCCACCGGCGGCGCGGCCCGCGCGCTGCTCGAGGCCGGCGCCGACGCGGTGAAGGTGGGCATAGGCCCCGGTTCGATCTGCACCACGCGGATCGTGGCCGGTGTCGGGGTGCCGCAGATCACCGCCATCGACAACGTCGCGACCGCGCTGGCCGGCAGCGGCGTGCCGCTGATCGCCGACGGCGGCATCCGCTACTCGGGCGACATCGCCAAGGCCATCGCCGCCGGCGCCAACACGGTGATGATGGGCGGCATGTTCGCCGGCACCGAGGAGGCGCCGGGCGAGATCGTGCTGTTCCAGGGCCGCAGCTACAAGAGCTACCGCGGCATGGGCTCCATCGGTGCCATGCAGCAGGGCAGCGCCGACCGCTATTTCCAGGAAGCCACCACCGGCAACCCGAACGCCGACAAGCTGGTGCCCGAGGGCATCGAGGGGCGGGTGCCCTACAAGGGCTCGCTGGTGTCCATCGTCTACCAGCTGGCCGGCGGCATCCGCGCCGCCATGGGCTACTGCGGCTGCGCCACCATCGACGAGATGCGCAGCAAAGCCGAATTCGTGGAGATCACCTCGGCGGGCATGCGCGAGAGCCACGTGCACGACGTGCAGATCACCAAGGAAGCGCCTAACTACCGGGCCGACTGAGTTCCGTCGTTCGCGAAATCAAAATGGCCAGAATATTCTGGCCATTTTTGCTTGAGGTCGGCTAAAATATGGGCCGATTCGAATCCGAACGGACCAGAACCATGCAGACCGTCCCCATCCACCAGGCCAAGAGCCAGCTCTCGGAACTGATCCGTGCCGTCGAGCAGGGCGAGGAAGTGGTGCTGACCCGGCACGGCAAGCGGGTCATCCGCCTGATCCGGGAGCCGGAGACCGAGCAGCCCAGCATCGAGGCGCGCCGGCAGGCGATCCATGCCGAGCTGCAGGCCTTGAGGGCCAAGGTCGGCGCCGGCAAGCCCACCTTCGAGCAACTCTGGGACGAGCACAAGCGCGAGCGCGACGCGCGCGGCGCTGCCTGGGTCGACGATCCGAAGGCCCCCGATGCTGGTCGTTGATGCGTCGGCCTTCGCCAGCTGGGCCTTCCCGGACGAGCAGGGCGACACGGTGTCCCAGGCCCTGATCCGGGTGATGGCGGAAGAGGAGAGCGCCACCAGCGCGGCCATCTTCCCCATCGAAGCCCTGCACGCGGCCGGCAAGGCGCTGGCGCGCGGGCGATTCACGCCATCCGTCCACCAGCACGTGCTGCGGCTGCTCAGCCGGCTGCCGGTGGCGCTGGCGCCCGTGCGCCTGTCGCCGCTCGAGTTCTGGGACTGGTCGCAGGCGCTCGGGCTGACGACCTACGACGCCGCCTACCTGAAGGTGGCGGTGGACCTGCGGGCGCCCCTGGTCACCATGGACCGGGCCCTGCGGCAAGCCTGCCTGAAGCTGGACCACCCCGTGATCACGGACCTCACCTGAAGCGAAACACCGGCCGAAGCGCCTTCGGCCGTGGAGAACCGACATGCAACACGACAAGATCCTCATCCTCGATTTCGGCTCCCAGGTCACGCAGCTGATCGCCCGGCGCGTGCGCGAGGCCCATGTCTACTCGGAAGTCCACCCCTGCGACGTCGGCGACGAGTGGGTGCGGCAGTACGCGGCCGATGGCCGGCTGAAGGGGGTGATCCTCTCGGGCAGCCACGCCAGCGTCTACGAGGAGAGCACCGACAAGGCGCCGCAGGCGGTGTTCGAGCTGGGCGTGCCGGTGCTGGGCATCTGCTACGGCATGCAGACCATGGCCCACCAGCTCGGCGGCAAGGTCGAGGGCGGGCACAAGCGCGAGTTCGGGTTCGCTGCGGTGCGTGCGCGCGGGCATACCGAGCTGCTGCGCGACATCGCCGACTTCACCACGCCGGAAGGCCACGGCATGCTCAACGTCTGGATGAGCCACGGCGACAAGGTCGCCGAGATGCCGCCCGGCTTCAAGCTGATGGCGTCCACCGACAGCTGCCCGATCGCTGGCATGGCCGACGAGGCGCGCCGCTTCTATGCGCTGCAGTTCCACCCCGAGGTCACGCACACGGTGCAGGGCCGGGCGATCCTGGAGCGCTTCGTGCTGGGCATCTGCCAGGCCCGGCCCGACTGGGTGATGCGCGACCACATCGCCGAGGCGGTGGAGGCGATCCGTCGCCAGGTCGGCGACGAGGAGGTGATCCTCGGCCTGTCCGGCGGCGTCGATTCCTCGGTGGCCGCGGCGCTGATCCACCGCGCCATCGGCGACCAGCTCACCTGCGTGTTCGTGGACCACGGCCTGCTGCGGCTGGACGAGGGCGACATGGTGATGGACATGTTCGCCGGCAAGCTGCACGCCAAGGTCGTGCGGGTGGACGCGAGCGAGCTGTTCCTGGGCAAGCTGGCCGGCGTGGGCGACCCGGAGCAGAAGCGCAAGATCATCGGCGGCCTGTTCGTCGACGTGTTCAAGGCCGAGGCCGCCAAGATCAAGGAATCGCATGCCCGCCATGTCGCCTGGCTGGCGCAGGGCACGATCTACCCGGACGTGATCGAGTCGGGCGGCGCCAAGAGCAAGAAGGCCGTCACGATCAAGAGCCACCACAACGTCGGCGGCCTGCCCGAGCAGCTGGGGCTCAAGCTGCTGGAGCCGTTGCGCGACCTGTTCAAGGACGAGGTGCGGGAGCTGGGCGTGGCGCTGGGCCTGCCGCCGGAGATGGTGTACCGGCACCCGTTCCCCGGCCCGGGCCTGGGCGTGCGCATCCTGGGCGAGGTGAAGAAGGAGTACGCCGACCTGCTGCGCCGCGCCGACGCCATCTTCATCGAGGAACTGCGCAACTTCCGCGACGAGGCCACGGGCAAGACCTGGTACGACCTCACCAGCCAGGCCTTCACCGTGTTCCTGCCGGTCAAGAGCGTGGGCGTGATGGGCGACGGCCGCACCTACGACTACGTGGTGGCGCTGCGCGCGGTGCAGACCAGCGACTTCATGACGGCCGACTGGGCCGAGCTGCCCTATGCGCTGCTCAAGAAAGTGTCGGGCCGCATCATCAACGAGGTGCGCGGCATCAACCGCGTGACCTACGACGTCTCCAGCAAACCGCCGGCGACCATCGAGTGGGAGTGAGGCGGACATAATCCGCCCATGTACCAGCCTCCGCAGTTCAAGTCCGACGACCCCGCCGTCGCCGCGGAACTGATGCGCGCGAACCCGTTCGCGAGCCTCATCTCGAACGACGACGCCGGCTTTCCCTTCGTCACCCATTTGCCGCTGCACCTGGAGGAGCGGGAAGGCCGCTTCGTGCTGCTGGGGCACGTGGCGAAGCCGAATCCGCACTGGCGCCACCTGCAGGCGCGGCCCCAGGCGCTGGTCACCTTCGTGGGTCCGCACGCCTACCAGTCGCCCAAGGTCTATCCGGACCTGCAGCGCGTGCCGAGCTGGAACTACCTCGCGGTGCACTGCCGCGTGCAGGCGCGGCTGCTGGAGGACGCGCCCGCCAAGGACGCCCTGCTGAAGAAGCTGATCGCCGACCACGAGCCGGACTACGTGGCGCAGTGGCAAAGCCTGGGCGAGGCCTTCGCGCAGAAGATGCTGGCCGGCATCGCAGCCTTCGAGCTGGAGGTGCTGCAGTGGGCCTGCAAGCTCAAGGTCAACCAGCACCGGCCCGAGGCGCACGCCCGCATGCGCGAGATCTACGCCGCCGGCAACGAGGACGAACGCGAGCTCGCGCGCTGGATGCAGCGGCTCGGACTGGGAGGTGCGTGATGCGGGCGGTCTTCAGCCTCCTGGGCCTGCTGCTCGTGGTGGCCGTCGTCGGCGTGCTGGCGAAGAAGCAGCTGTCCTCCGGGGTGGCGCCGGCGACGTCGGTGGACGCGCCCGCCGGCGTGGCCGTGCCCGCGGGAACGCCGAAGCAGCAGCTGCAGCAGTTCGAGCAGGCGGTGCAGGGCGCCATGCAGCAGCGGCGCCCCATGCCCGACGAAGCCCAGTGAAGCTGCCGCCTGCCGGTCCGGCGCGCGACGAGGCCTGCATGCGCGAGGCGCTCGCGCAGGGGCGGCTGGCGCAGGCGGCGGGCGAGGTGCCGGTGGGCGCCGTGGTGGTGCATGGCGACACCATCGTCGGCCGCGGCCACAACGCGCCGGTCACGCAGCACGACCCTACGGCGCATGCCGAGATCCGAGCCTTGCGCGAGGCGGCGCGGGCCCTCGGCAACTACCGTCTCGACGGCTGCGAACTGTTCGTGACGCTGGAGCCCTGTGCCATGTGCAGCGGCGCGATGATGCACGCGCGCCTGGCCCGGGTGGTGTACGGCGCCACCGACCCCAAGACCGGCGCTGCCGGCTCGGTGCTGGACCTGTTCGCCCAGCCGCGACTGAACCACCACACGCAGGTGCAGGGCGGCGTGCTGGCCGATGACTGCGGCCGGCTGCTGTCCGGTTTCTTCCTCCAGCGACGACAGGAGAGCCGCATGAACAACCAGCCGCTGCGCGACGACGCGCTTCGCACGCCCGAGGAGCGCTTCGCCGGCCTGCCGGATTACCCCTGGGCGCCGAACTACCTCAGCGACCTGCCGGCGCTGGCCGGCCTGCGCATGCACTACCTCGACGAAGGCCCGCGCGAGGCGCCCATCACCTGGCTGTGCCTGCATGGCAACCCGTCGTGGAGCTACCTGTACCGCCGCATGATCCCGGTGTTCCTCGCTGCCGGCGACCGCGTGGTGGCACCCGACCTGGTCGGCTTCGGCAAGAGCGACAAGCCCAAGAAGGACGGCTTCCACACCTTCGCCTGGCACCGCCAGGTGCTGCTGGAATTCGTCGAGCGGCTGGACCTGCATGACGTCGTGCTGGTGGTGCAGGACTGGGGCGGCCTGCTCGGCCTGACGCTGCCCATGGAGGCGCCCGGGCGCTACCGAGGCCTGCTGGCGATGAACACGACGCTGGCCACCGGCGACGAGCCGCTCAGCCCCGGCTTCCTCGCCTGGCGCGAGATGTGCGCGAAGAACCCGGAATTCGGTGTCGGCCGGCTGTTCGCTCGCGGCAACCCGCACCTCACGCCGCCGGAGTGCGCCGCCTACGACGCGCCGTTCCCGGACCGCGGCCACCGCGCCGCGCTGCGCGCCTTCCCGCCCATGGTGCCGGAGTCAACCGGCTCGGACGGCGCCGAGGTCTCGCGGCGCGCCCGCGACTTCTGGCGTGACGCGTGGCAGGGCCGCAGCTTCATGGCGGTCGGCGTGCAGGATCCCGTGCTCGGCGCGCCGGTGATGCAGGCGCTGCGCCGGCAGATCCGCGGCTGCCCCGAGCCCATGCTGGTGGAGCAGGGCGGCCACTTCGTCCAGGAGCACGGCGAGGCGGTGGCGCGGCAGGCGGTGGGATACTTCCACGCCTGATGAGCCACATCTACGTCTATTCCCCGTCGAGCGCAGTGCGCGACAAGGCCGCCGTCCGGCGCGGCATCGCCCGGCTGAAGGCGGCCGGCCACGAGGTCGAGCTGGATCCCGACCTGTTCACCGTCCACATGCGCTTCGCCGGCGACGACGACACGCGCCTGGCCGCCATCGGCCGCGCTGCGGCCAGCGGCGCCGACATCGCGCTGATCACGCGCGGCGGCTACGGCCTGACCCGGCTGCTGCCGCGGTTGCCGTACAAGGCCATGGCCAGGTCGGTGCGCCAGGGCATGCGCTGGGTCGGCTTGAGCGACTTCACGGCGTTGCAGTGCGCGCTCCTGGCCGAGACCGGCGCGGTGACCTGGGCGGGGCCGGCGGTCGGCGAGGACTTCGGTCCGCAGGGCGGGCCCGACGACATCATGCTGGCCTGCTTCGAGGACCTGGCCAGCGGCCAGGGCGAGGGCGCCGGCTGGCAGCTGCCCGCGTCCGAGCGGGTGGACACCATGCGCCCGGTGCACGGCTTGCTCTGGGGCGGCAACCTCGCCATCCTGGCCACCCTGGCCGGCACCCGCTGGCTGCCGCGCATCAAGGGCGGCATCCTGTTCATCGAGGACGTGCACGAGCACCCGTACCGCGTGGAACGCATGCTGACGCAGCTGCTCTATGCCGGCGTGCTGGGCGAGCAGAAGGCCATCGTCTTCGGCCAGTTCACCAACTACAAGCCGGCGCCGCACGATCGCGGCTTCAAGCTCAAGACCGTGATCGAGTGGCTGCGGACGCAGGTGCGGGCGCCGGTGTTCACCGGCCTGCCGTTCGGCCACGTGCCCACCAAGGTGGCGCTGCCGGTCGGTGCCGAGGTGCACCTGGCAGTGGAAGGCCGCGATGCCTTCCTGCTGTGGGGGCACAGGCACTGAGGCCCGCCCGGCCTGGGCCGCTGGTCGGCGACTAGCCTGCGAATGAACGCCGCCGCGCCAGGCCCGGCGGCAACATGCCCTTGAACAGGCTGGTGATGCGCTCGACCTGCTGGCGCGCGACGGTCTCGCCGTGGCGCTCGGCGAGGGCCGCCATCAACTCGCCCCGCAGGTACCACAGTCCCTGGATCTCGCCGGCATAGCGGATGCGCCGCGTGAGTTGCGGGAACTCCTTGGAGGCCGACTCGCCGATCAGTTCGAGCATGGCGTCGCGGATGTCCTCGAGCCGGTTGTCGAGGGTGGAGGGACTCGGGGGCTGCGGATGCCCGAGCAGGCCATACAGGCTGTTGCGGAGGTTGGGTTTGAACCAGCGCATGGGTCCTTCTTGATGCTGTGCCGATCAGGCGGGCCCAAAGGTACGAGCCATCGTCCCGTCGCACAAGCGTGGAACCGCTGGGCTTTATGCGCAAACGCTACAAGGTCTCGCATGTGTTGGTTACCAAGCGTGAACCGGCATGTTCAGATGTTTCAGTGCGCCGCATTTCAGCAATTCGCCCACCGCGCGCACCTTCGATGCATCGCCGGCCGGCCCCCTGGATCGAGGGTGCTTTGATAGAGTGAACCGGCCAGATCGCGAGTGCCGATGACGCCATCCTCCCTTCCGCAGCCGCCCGCCCGCACGGCCGACCGCCGCCTGCGGTGCGTCGCGCGCGAGGCGGCATGAACGGAAGGCCCTCCCCGGGTCGCCCTCCCACGGGCGGGACCCCTGGCCAGACCCCGCAGATTCCGCCGCGCAAGTCGTGGCTGGTCTTCCTCGCCATCGTGCTGGGCAACTACCTCCTGGTGCGACTGCTGTTCCCCGGTGCCGGCGAGCCGATGTCGGTGCCGTACACCGTCTTCAAGGCGGAGGCCGGCAAGCGCAACGTGGAAGTGATCTACAGCCGCGGCACCAGCATCGAGGGCCGCTTCGCCGCGCCGGTCACCTGGCCCACGGCCGCCGGGGCCGCAGGTGGCCAGGAGAACCGGGCACCGGCACCGCGGCGCTGGCAGCAGGTCCAGCCCCAGACCTCGGAGGTCTTCACCACCGAATTGCCGGCCTTTGTCGATCCCGGACTGGAGCAGTTCCTGATCGAGCACGGCGTGGAGATCAGCGCCGTGCCGATCCGCGAGGGCAGCGCCTGGGCCACGCTGTTGTTCGGGTTCGGGCCGGCCATCCTGATCATCGCCTTCTACGTCTGGCTGTACCGCCGTGCCGCCCAGGGCGGCGGCCTGGGCGGCATGGGCGGGCTGATGGGCATAGGCCGAAGCAAGGCGCGGCGCTACGACGTCGAAGGCGCCCAGCGCGTGACCTTCGACGACGTGGCCGGCATCGACGAGGCCGAGAACGAACTGGTCGAAGTGGTGGACTTCCTGAAGTCGCCGGACAAGTACACGCGGCTGGGCGGCACGGCGCCCAAGGGCGTGCTGCTGGTGGGTTCGCCCGGCACCGGCAAGACGCTGCTGGCCAAGGCGGTGGCCGGCGAAGCGGGCGTGCCGTTCTTCTCCATGAGCGCGGCCGAATTCGTGGAGATGATCGTCGGCGTGGGCGCCGCCCGCGTGCGCGACCTGTTCAAGCAGGCGCGCGAACATGCGCCGGCCATCATCTTCATCGACGAGATCGACGCCATCGGCCGGGCCCGCGGCCCGATGGCGATCGGCGGCGCCAGCGAGCAGGAGCAGACCCTGCAGCAGATCCTGACCGAGATGGACGGCTTCACCGGCCGCGAGGGCATCATCGTGCTGGCCGCCACCAACCAGCCCGACGTGCTGGACCGAGCCCTGCTGCGCCCGGGGCGCTTCGACCGCCGCGTGGTGGTGAACCTGCCCGACAAGGTCGGCCGCGAGGCGATCCTCAAGGTCCACACGCGCAAGGTGCCGCTGGCGCCGGACGTGCACCTGTCCGAACTCGCGTCGGCCACGCCGGGGTTCTCGGGGGCCGACCTGAAGAACCTGGCCAACGAGGCGGCGCTGCTGGCGGCCCGGCGCGACGAGCAGGAGGTCCGCCACAAGGACTTCCTGGACGCGCTGGAGAAGATCGTGCTGGGCCCCGAGCGGCCGCTGCTGCTAGGCCCCGAGGACCGCGAGCGCATCGCCTACCACGAGAGCGGCCACGCCATCCTGGGCCTGGTGATGCCGGGCGCGGACCCGGTGCACCGCGTCAGCATCGTGCCGCGCGGCCAGGCCCTGGGCGTGACCTACCAGCGGCCCGCGACCGACCGCTACAACTACCCGGAGGCCTACCTGCGCGCCCGCATCGTCGGCATGCTGGGCGGGCGGGCGGCCGAGGAGGTGGTCTACGGCACCCGCACCACCGGCGCCGAGAACGACATCGAGCAGGCCACGCAGGTTGCGCGCGGCATGGTCACGCGCTGGGGCATGAGCGATGCCGTCGGCATGGTGCAGTTGGCGCCGCGCCAGAACCCCTACCTCGGCGGGCCGACGGACTTCGCGGGCGACAAGCCCTTCAGCGAGGCGACCGCGCGCCTGGTCGACGCCGAGGTCAGCCGCATCATCAACGAGTGCCACGAGCAGGCCAAGCGCCTGCTGCGCGAGCACCGCCCGGCGCTGGACGCGCTGGTCAAGGCGCTGCTGGAGCGCGAGACGGTCGGCGAGCAGGAGATCCTGCAGGTGACCGGCCTGCCGCCGGCGCCGGAGCTGCCGGGCCGGCCGCTGCCCGCCTGAAGGAGCGCGGCGTGCTGCTGCAGCCGGGCCGCAACTGCTGGCGGGTCGAACGGGCCCGCCGGCTGGCCTTCCTGGTCGACGGCGCCGCCTATTTCGCCGCCGTGCGCGCGGCGATCGCACGGGCCCGCCACAGCGTCTTCATCCTGGGCTGGGACATGGACACCGACGTCCGGCTGGTGCCGCAGGGCGCGGACGACGGCTGGCCGCCGGCGCTGGGCGCGTTCCTGCAGGAAGTGGTGCGGCGCAACCGCAACCTGCGCATGTACGTGCTGTGCTGGGACTTCGCCATGCTGATGGCGGGCGACCGCCAGTGGTTCCCGCTCTACAAGCTGGGCTGGCGCGCCGGCCCGCACCCGCGCCTGAAGTTCCGGCTCGACGCCCGCCACCCGCCCAGCGGCTCGCACCACCAGAAGGTGGTCGTGGTCGACGACGCCGTGGCCTTCGTCGGCGGGCTGGACCTGACCCATGGCCGCTGGGACACGCCCGAGCACCGGCGCGAGCAGCCGTACCGGCTGGACGTGCAGGGCCGGCAGGCCCGGCCCAACCACGACCTGCAGGCCCTGGTCGACGGCGACGTCGCGCGGGCCCTGGGGCAGCTGTGCCGGGAGCGATGGGCGCGGCTGGGGGAGCGCACGGTGCCACTCGGGGGACGACAGGACCACGATCCCTGGCCGCCGCACGTGCTGCCGGAGGTGACCGACCTGCCGGTCGCCATCGCCCGCACCGATCCCGGCTGGCCCTCGGGCCCGGCCATCGAGGAGATCCGGCAGCTGTACATGGATGCGATCGCGGCCGCCGGCCGCACGCTCTACCTGGAGAACCAGTACTTCAGTTCCAGCGTGGTCGGCAACTCGCTGGAGGCGCGGCTACGCGGCCCGGACCCGCCGGACGTCCTGGTCGTGTCGCGCCTGACCGAGGAAGGCTGGCTGGAGGCGCGCACCATGGGGGCGCTGCGCACGCGGCTGCACGAGCGGCTGCAGGCGGCCGACGCGCAGGACCGCTACCGGCTGTTCTATCCCCACGTGCCCGGGCTGGAGCCGCCCCAGCTGCTGAACGTGCACAGCAAGGTGCTGGTGATGGACGACGAGCTGTGCAGCGTGGGCTCGGCCAACTTCAACAACCGCTCCATGGGCTTCGATACCGAGTGCAACCTGGCGATCGAGGCGGGCGGCGACGAGCGCATCCGGCGCGCCATCGCGGGGCTGCGCAATCGCTTGCTCGCCGAGCACCTGGACAGCTCACCAGAGGCGGTGGCGGAAGCGATCGCCCGCCACGACGGCCGCCTGGTGCCGGCGGTGGAAGCCCTGCGGCGACCGGGTCGCACGCTGCTGCCCATCGATCCGGCGGTGACGCCTGAGCTCGAGATGATCCTGCCGGCCAGTGCGCTGATCGATCCCGAGCGGCCGGCCGACCCCGAGGTGCTGGTGCAGGAGTTCGTCCCGCCGGACCTGGCGCGGCCGATGGCGGGCCGGGTGGCCGGATTCGGCGCCGTCCTGCTGGGGCTGGTCGTGTTCGCGATGGCGTGGCGCTGGACCCCGTTGCGCGAGTGGCTGGCGCCAGGCTCGCTGCAGGAGCTGGCCCATGCGCCCGAGGCGCCGCTGGCGCTGCTGGGCGCCTACGTGGTGGCGGGACTGTTGGGAGTGCCCGTTTCGCTGCTGATCGTCGCCACCTGCTTCACCTATGAGCCGATGGCTGCGGCGTTCTACGCCGGCGCCGGTTCGCTGCTCAGCGCGGCGGTCAACTACGCCGTCGGGCGCCTGATCGGCCGAAACGCCGTGCGCCGCATCGCGGGCCCGCGGCTGAACGAGATCACGCGCCGGCTGGCCCGCAACGGGCCCCTGGCGGTGGCCGCGCTGCGGCTGCTGCCGATCGCGTCCTTCCCCAAGCTGAACCTGGTGGCCGGCGCCTCGCGCATCCGGCCGCGCGATTTCCTGATCGGAACCGCCGTCGGCCTGCTGCCGCCCATCCTGCTCGCATTGCTGCTGGCAGGACGGGTGCGCGACGTGCTGGACGAGCCCGGCTGGCTGCACTGGGGCCTGCTGGCGCTGGCCCTGGCCGCGATGGCCGCCTTGGTGCTGGCGGTCTGGCGCCGGTTCGGCGTATCGCGCTACGGCTCGGCGGTGCGCTGACTCAGAACAGCAGGTTGGGCAGCAGCAGCGTGACCGTGGGCACGTAGGTGATGATGAGCAGGAAGCCCAGCAGCACCAGTGTCCAGGGCAAGGCCGCCCGGGCCACGGTCATGATGGACATGCGCGTGATGCCCGCCGTGACGAACAGGTTCAGCCCCACCGGCGGCGTCACCATGCCGATCTCCAGGTTCACCACCATGATGATGCCCAGGTGCACCGGATCGATCCCCAGCTGGGTCGCGATCGGGAACAGGATGGGCGCCAGGATCAGGATGATGCCGGTCGGCTCCATGAACATGCCGGCGATCAGCAGCAGGATGTTGACCACCACCAGGAACTGCCAGGCCGGCATGCCCCAGCCGACGATGGTCTCGGCGATCGTCTGCGGGATGCGCTCGGTGGTCAGCACGTGCGCGAACAGCAGCGCGTTGGCCACGATGAACATCAGCATGATCGTGACCTTGCCCGACTCGAGCAGCACCCTGGGCACGTCGCGCATGCCGATGTCGCGGTAGACGAACACGGCGATGAGGAACGCGTAGACCGCGGCCACGGCGGCGGCCTCGGTCGGCGTGAAGATGCCGCCGTAGATGCCGCCCAGGATGATCACCACCAGCAGCAGGCCCCACAGCGAATCGCGGCCCGACGTCAGCATGTCGCGCATGGACGCGGCAGGCTGGCGCGGCAGGTTGAGCATGCGCGCCCGCACGTAGATGGCGACCATCAGCATGAGGCCGAGCAGGATGCCCGGGATCACGCCGGCCATGAACAGCCTGCCGACCGAGGTCTCGGTCGCCGCGCCGTACACCACCATCACGATGGAGGGCGGGATCAGGATGCCCAGCGTACCGGCGTTGCAGATCACGCCCGCGGCGAAGTTCTGCGGGTAGCCGGCCTTGACCATGCCTGCGATCACGATGGAGCCGACCGCGACCACCGTGGCCGGCGAGGAGCCGGAGACCGCGGCGAACAGCATGCACGCCAGCACCGAGGCCATGGCCAGCCCGCCGCGCAGGTGGCCGATGCAGGCGTTGGCGAAGCGGATCATGCGGCGCGCCACGCCGCCGGTGGTCATGAAGGAGCCGCCCAGGATGAAGAAGGGGATGGCCAGCAGCGTGTAGTGCTCGGAGGTCTCGTACAGCTTGAGCGACAGAGAGGCCAGCGAGTCCCGCGCGAACAGCATGATGGTCACGAGCGAGGACAGGCCGAGCGCGATGGCGATGGGCATGCCCAGCACCATCAGCACGAACAGCAGGATGAACAGGACCGCGATGGTCATTTGCGGGCCTCCGCGACGTCTTCTTCCTGCAGCTTCAGCGCTTCCTTCGCCTCGTCGCCGAGCAGGTGGGCTTCCTGGCCGGAAGCCAGGCGCCACAGCACCTGGGAGAACCGGAAGGCCAGCAGGCCGAAGCCCAGCGGCACCACCAGGCGGGGGATCCACTGCGCGATCGGGATGTCCTGCATCAGGATGCCGACGTCGTACATCTTGCTCACGTACTGGTAGCCGCCCCAGGTGACGATCAGCGCATAGGCGATGCACAGCGCCGCGGCGATCGAACCCACGATGCGCGCCGGCTTGGGGCCCAGCGCCTTGACCAGCACGTCCACGCCGATGTGCGCGCCGACGCGCACCCCATAGGACATGCCGATGAAGATCAGCCACGCGAACAGGACGCCGGTCAGTTCCAGCGCCCAGACGAAGCTGTAGTTGAACACGTACCGGGCGACCACCTGCATGAAGGTGACCACCGTCATGGCCGCCATCAGCACGATCACCAGGCCCTCTTCGAAGTATTCGAGCCAGCGCATTGGACGAAAAAAGGGCCCGGAGGTCCGGGCCCTGCCTGTGTGTGGGTTACTTGTTCGACTTCTGGGCCGCGGCGATCAGGTCGGCCCCGATGTCGCCCTCGAACTTCTTCCAGACCGGCTCCATGGCCTTGCGCCAGGCCGCCACGTCCTCCTTGGACAGTTTCTGGATCTTGGCCTTGCCGGCTTCGGCGATCTTCTTCTTGTCCGACTCGTTGATGTCGGAAGCCAGCTTGTTGGCGTGCGCCGTGGCTTCGGCCATGGATTCGGACAGGCCCTTGCGGATGTCGGCCGGCAGGCCGTCCCACCACTTGGCATTGGTCACGACCATGTAGTCGATCACGCCGTGGTTGGTCTCGGCGATGGTCTTCTGCACCTCGTGGAACTTCTGCGAGTAGATGTTGGACCAGGTGTTCTCCTGGCCGTCCACCACGCCGGTCTGCAGCGCCTGGTAGACCTCGGCGAAGGCCATCTTCTGCGGGTTGGCGCCCAGCGCGCGGAACTGCGCTTCCAGCACGTCGGAGGCCTGGATGCGGAACTTCAGGCCCTTGACGTCCTCGGGGCGGGTCAGCTTGTCGCGGTTGGTCGACAGCTGCTTCAGGCCGTTGTGCCAGTAGGCCAGGCCGCGCAGGCCGCGGCCGACCATGGCTTCCAGCAGGGCCTTGCCCTGGGCGCTGGACTGGAAGTTGTCCACGGCCTCCAGGTCGTCGAACATGAAGGGCAGGTCGAAGACCTGGATCTTCTTGGTGTAGCGGTCGAACTTGGACAGCGAGGGCGCGATCAGCTGCACGTCACCCAGCAGCAGGGCCTCGAGTTCCTTGGCGTCGCCGAAGAGCTGCGAGTTGGGGAACACCTGGACCTGGACCTTGCCGGCCAGCTTCTTCTCGGCCAGCTCCTTGAACTTCAGGGCGCCCTGGCCCTTGGGGGTCTGGTCGGCCACCACGTGGCTGAACTTCACGACCAGGGGCGACTGGGCGGAAGCGATGAAGGGGGCGGCCACGGCGCCGGCGACGGCGGCGCCGGTGACCAGGACCTTGCGGCGGGAAGGATGGGTGATCGTCATGCTGTTCTCCTTGGTTGAAGGTGTTCGATGTGACCAGAACCCGCACATGCTAGGCAAATCCCGACCGTCCCGCTGCGGGGGAATTACTTACATGTTCCCCTAGGACTTGTGCGGAGACCCGGTTCCACGGGCCAGCAGCGGCCTGACCCGCGGCCAGCGCGCGACCAGCCAAAGGGCGTCCACGGCGGCCCGCATCTCCCGGGCGTCGGCCCCGCCGCTCCAGGCTGCCAGCTGCAGCGCCTTGGCGGTGATCTCGTCCCGGCTGAGGGTGTTGCCCGGGTCACCCTTGGGGTCATCGACCCGCCCGTCCAGCACGCGGCCGTCGCGCGTGTGCACCGTGACCTTGCCGATCCAGCGCTGCGGATAGGCCGCATCCACCTCGGGGTCCAGTTCCATGGTCACGCAGTCGCGGAAGGCCTGGGTGGGCGCGTCGAGGTAGTGCTCGTCGAATTCGCACAGCCCGGCGTGCCCGAAGCGGGCAGCGAGGGCGAGCACCGTGCCCATGGAGAACTTGCTCTGGTGCACGGTGGCCGGCTGGCGTACCGGTCCCAGCACGTCGATCGCGCCCTGGTGCACGCGGGCGACGACGCGTTCGATGTCGCCGGCCTGCACCTTGTCGCGCTGCATCACCTGCAGCAGCGCATCGGCGGCCGGATGGGTATGGCGGCAGCTCGCGTGGTACTTGAACGAGGTCTCGGCCAGCGCCCAGCGCTCGCCGAGGCGGTCGTCCAGGCGCGAGGGGTCGGCGTCGGATGACATGCCGGCGGCCATGCCCTGCGGACCTTCCAGGATCTCGGCGGCGCCGGTGAAGCCCTGGCCGGCAATGCTCGCCGCCATCAGGCCGGCCGCGGCCGCATGGGCGGTGTGCAGCTGCTTGCTGTCCGCCGCGGTGCGCAGGAACTCCCACAGCCCCGCCGCCTGCGTGCCGGCGGACCCGAAGGCGTGCTGCATCCGGGCCGCGTCGAGACCGAGCAGGTGGCCGGCGGTCGCCGCCGCGGCCAGCGTGCCCGCCGTACCGGTGGTGTGGAACACCTTGTAGTGCGAGCGGCCGAGGAACTCGCCGACGCGGATGCCGACCTCGTAGCCGGCGACGGCCGCCGTCAGCAGCTGCCGCCCGCTGGCGCCGCGCGCCTGGGCCAGCGCCAGGGCGACCGGGAACACTACCGTGGCCGGATGGAACACCGAGCCGTTGTGCACGTCGTCCTGCTCGGCGACATGGGAGGCGGCGGCATTGGCCATGGCCGCGAAGTAGGGCGAAGTGAAGCGGCGCCGCACCAGCACCTCGGCGGCGCCCTCGGCAGCCAGCTCCGGGCCCATGGCACACGCGAAGTCGGTCAGGGTCTCGACCGGGCGCGAGCCCTTGCCGGCCACGGCGGAGCCGAACCAGTCGACCAGCAGGTCTTCGGCCTTGCGCACCACGGGCTCGGGAATGCTTTCGAAGGTCAGGCCGGCGGCGAAGGCGGCGAGTTCGGCGGTTCGGGATGTCATGTTCGTGCGTCCTGGTTCAGATGGCGCCGCTCTGGCGCAGGGCGTCGATCTCGGCGTCGCCCAGCCCCAGCTCGCGCAGGATGGCGTCGGTGTGCTCGCCGATGGCCGGGATCGGGTCCATGCGGTAGTCGAAGCTGCTGGACCGACCGGGCGGCAGCAGGGCGGGCAGGGCGCCGGCGGGCGACTGCACCTCGCGCCAGCGATCGCGGGCGGCCAGCTGCGGGTGGGCCCACAGCCCGGCCATGTCGTTCATGCGCGCGTTGGCGATCTGGGCCTGGTCCAGCCGGTCCAGCACCGCCTGCGTGCCCAGCGTGGAGAAGGTGGACAGGATGAGCGCCTTGAGCTCCTCGCGGTGCTCGCTGCGCGCGGCGTTGCTGGCGTAGCGCGGGTCGGTGGCCACGGAGGCGTCCTGCAGCACGACTTCGCAGAACGCCTTCCATTCGCGCTCGTTCTGCAGGCCCAGCATCACGGTGCCGCCGTCACCGGCCTGGAACGGCCCGTACGGGTAGATGCTGGCGTGCGATGCGCCGGTGCGCTGCGGCGGCGGTGCGCCCTCGAAGGCGTAGTAGAGGGGATAGCCCATCCACTCGGCCAGCGACTCCAGCATGGAGACGTCGATGTGGCTGCCCTGGCCGGTCTTGCCGCGCAGCAGCAGGGCCGACAGGACACTGGTGAAGGCGTACATGCCGGCGGCGATGTCGGCCACCGAGTTGCCGGCCTTGCTGGGCGCATCGGGCGTGCCGGTGACCGAGAGGAAGCCGGCCTCGCTCTGGATCAGCAGGTCGTAGGCCTTCTTGTCGCGGTAGGGGCCGTCGTCGCCGTAGCCCGAGATGTCGCACACGACCAGCCGCGGATGCTGCTGGCTCAGGGCTTCGTAGCCTAGCCCCATGCGGGCCGCGGCGCCGGGGGCCAGGTTCTGCACCAGCACGTCGGCCCGCGCGACCAGCTGCCACAGCACGGCCAGTGCGCCGGGCTGCTTGAGGTCCAGTGTCAGGCTCTCCTTGGAGCGGTTGGTCCAGACGAAGTGCGAAGCCAGGCCCTTGACCCGGCTGTCGTAGGCGCGCGCGAAGTCGCCGACGCGGGGGCGCTCGACCTTGATGACGCGTGCGCCCAGGTCGGCCAGCTGGCGCGTGCAGAAGGGCGCCGCGATGGCGTGCTCGAGCGAGACGACCGTGATGCCGTCCAGCGGGCGGGGTTTCGATGCCATGCCGCTGTCCCTCAGAACGACCGCGGCATCCCGAGCACGTGCTCGGCCACGTAGCTGAGGATCAGGTTGGTGGAGATCGGCGCCACCTGGTACAGGCGGGTCTCGCGGAACTTGCGCTCGACGTCGTATTCGTGGGCGAAGCCGAAGCCGCCGTGGAACTGCAGGCAGGCATTGGCGGCCTCCCAGGAGGCCTTGGCGGCCAGGTACTTGGCCATGTTGGCCTCGCCGCCGCAGGGCTTGCCCGCATCGAACAGGCTGCAGGCCTTGAAGCGCATCAGGTTGGCGGCCTCGACCTCGATGTAGCTCTCGGCGATCGGGAACTGCACGCCCTGGTTCTGGCCGATCGGGCGGCCGAACACCATGCGCTCGCCCACGTACTTCGACACCTTGTCGATGAACCAGTAGCCGTCGCCGATGCACTCGGCCGCGATCAGCGTGCGCTCGGCGTTCAGCCCGTCCAGGATGTACTTGAAGCCCTGGCCCTCCTGGCCGATCAGGTTCTCGGCCGGGATCTCCAGGTTCTCGAAGAACAGCTCGTTGGTCTCGTGGTTGACCATGTTGGCGATCGGCCGCACGGTCATGCCGCTCTTCTCGGCCTCGCGCAGGTCCACCATGAAGATCGACATGCCCTCGGACTTCTTCTTCACCTCGGCCAGCGGCGTGGTGCGCGCCAGCAGGATCATCCAGTCGGAGTGCTGGATGCGCGAGATCCAGACCTTCTGGCCATTGACCACGTAGCGGTCGCCCTTCTTCACGGCCGTGGTCTTGATCTTGGTGGTGTCGGTGCCGGTGGTCGGCTCGGTCACGCCCATGGACTGCAGGCGCCATTCGCCGGACGCGATCTTGGGCAGGTACTTCTGCTTCTGCTCCGGCGAGCCGTGCCGCAGCAGCGTGCCCATGTTGTACATCTGGCCGTGGCAGGCGCCGGCGTTGCCGCCGCTGCGGTTGATCTCCTCCATGATCACCGAGGCCTCGGCCAGGCCCAGGCCGGAGCCGCCGTACTCGGCGGGGATCAGCGCCGCCAGCCAGCCGGCCTTGGTCAGCGCATCGACGAAGGCCTCGGGGTAGGCGCGCTCGGTATCGACCTGGCGGTGGTACTCGGGCGGGAAGTCGGCGCACAGCGCGCGGACGGCGTCTCGGATGTCCTGGTAGTCGTCGGGAGTGGTTTTCATCGGGGGTCTTTCGCGGTGTTCAGCCCAGGGTGGCGGTTGCCTGCATCGTGAGCCAGCCTTCGTGGTCGTGGGCCCAGAGCCGGACGGACTTGCCGTCGGCGGAGGGCTGGCCCTTCACCTGGAAGGCATGGAGGTCGAAGGTGGGTCGCACGGCCTTGAACTCGAAGGCCTGCAGGAAGGCCTGCGGCGCATGCCGGCGCACCAGTTCGGTCAGCAGGGTGGCGATCAGCGGGCCGTGCACCACCAGGCCGGGGTAGCCCTCGACCTCGGTCACGTGCCGGCGGTCGTAGTGGATGCGGTGGCCGTTGAAGGTGAGGGCGGAGTAGCGGAACAGCAGCACGGGATCCGGCACGATCGTCTGCTGCCAGGCGGCCTCCTGCTGCGCCGCCGTCGGCGCCGGCACCGGGTCGCCGGCCCGGGGCAGCGGCCGGTAGACGATGTCGTGCTCCTCGGTGAGCGCCAGTCCGCGGTCGTTGTGGATCTCGTGGCGCACCATCACGAACAGCAGGTCGCCCGTGCGGCCGGCCTTGTGCGTGACCGACTCGATGCGGGACGTGCGCCGCAGTGCATCGCCGGCCGCCAGCCGGTTGCCCGCTTCCCAGCGCAGCCGGCCGCCGGCCCACATGCGGCGCGGCAGCGGCACCGGCGGCAGGAAGCCGCCGAGCCTGGCATGGCCGTCGGCCCCCAGTTCGCTGTGCTGGTACAGCGGCAGGAAGTACAGCCAGTGCCACAGGGGCGGCAGGGGGGTGCCGGCGGGGACGTCCGCGGGCGGAAGGTCCAGCGTGGCCGACATCGCCTTCATGGGCGTTGCGGTCACATGGTCGTGCACGGTCTCGGTCCGGCCGACCCAGGTCTGCAGATGGGCCAGGGTTTGCGCGTCGATGGTGACGGCGGAGGGGTGGGCGCTCATCGCCCAATGGTGCCCTCTCTCGCGCAGGAGGACTATCTGCAAATTTCCAAGCAAGCCTTCGGATAAACTGAACGCTCGCTCCCTGCCGGACCTCCCGCGTGCATTTCGACCTGACCGACCTGCGCCTGTTCGTGCTCGCGGCGGAGGAGGGCAATCTCACCCGCGCCGCGGCCCGCCAGCACCTGTCGCTGGCCGCCGCCAGTGCCCGCATCAAGGCGCTGGAGTCGCAGTCCGGACTGCCCCTGTTCCTGCGCGAAGCGCGCGGCGTGCGCCTGACGCCGCCCGGCGAGGCGTTCCTGCACCACGCGCGCGGCGTGCTGCGGCAGGCCGACCGGCTTCGCGCCGACCTGCTGGAATACAACGACGGTCTGGGGGGCCACGTGCGCGTGTTCGCCAACACCACGGCGGTGACCGATTTCCTGCCCGAGATCCTGCCGGCCTTCCTCGCGGCGCATCCGCGGGTGAACGTGGACCTTCAGGAGAAACCGAACGCTGACATCCCGCGCGGCGTGCTGGACGGGCGGGCGGACATCGGCATCGTGGCCGGGCCGCTGGACACGCTGGGCCTGCGAACCATCCACTTCAGCACCGACCGGCTGGTGCTGGTCACCTCGCGGCGGCACCGGCTGGCGCGGCGCAAGCGCATCACCTTCGCCGAGACGCTGCAGGAGGACGCCGTGGGCATGCAGGAGGGCAGCACCTTGCAGGCCTTCCTGGATGGGGTGACGCAGCAGATGGGCCAGCGGCTGAAGCTGCGCGTGCAGCTGAGCAGCTTCGAGGCCATGTGCCGGATGATCGGCGCCGGCGTCGGCGTGGGCGTGATGCCGGAGAGCGCGGCGCGGCGCAACCAGGCCGCCATGCAGCTGGCCCTGATCGAGCTGACGGACGCCTGGAGCGTGCGGGAGCGCTACATCCTGGTGCGCGACAGGGAGGCCCTGCCGACCTTCGCGCGCGAACTGGTGGATGAGGTCTGCCGGCACTACGCGACCTCGGCCTGAGCGCGGCCTGCGCTCGAGGCTGTTCGATGGCGAAGCCGTCCGACGCTGAGCGGCCTGCTTTCGTCCCATGCTGGCGGCATGGCATATCGGCAGGAATGGCTGAGCCGGATGATCGCGGGCCGAGGGACGCTGGCGCGGGCGCATGACGTCCCGCGCGATCCCTCGCTGCCGCCGCCGGCACCGACACCACCGCCCGCGGGCTCGGAACCCGAGGTGCAGGATCCGCCGGCGCCGGACCAGACGCCGCCGGTCGGGGAACCGCCCAAGCACAGTTGAGGCGGTGCGACGCCGACCGCGGCGGCGGCAGCCCGGCAGGCGCGCGTTCAGGCGGCGCAGCTGGCGCAGCCACAGCCGGCCGTGCCGGCGCAGTCGCAGTTCGTGCAGGCGCAGCTGGCGCACTCGCAGGTGCCGCAGTTGCAGGCCCCGATGCCAGCGTTGGCGCAGGTGCAGGGCGCGCAGCGGCAGCCCGTCGATTGGTAGGCGGCCGAGGCCAGGGCAGCGGCCTGGATGCGGTTGGCGGAAGAAGTCATGTCGAGAGCTCCTGGAAGCGTGTTGGTGAAGACCCGATTCTTCGCGCCGGGCGCTTTTTCGACTTGAACGCAGAGGCTGGATCGCCAGCCTTTTCGTTCAACCTGGCGCGGATCACAGGCTTTCCGGCGCCGAGGGCGCTCAGTAGACTGCCGGCAGAGCCGCTTCCAGCATGAACACCCAGACCGCCACCCGCTATCGCGGCGATTTCGTTGCCTGGACGGGTGTGTGTGGGTTCCTGGGCGAAGGCGGCGGCGGCGCCCCGATCGAGCCGCACGCCCACTACGCCATCCAGCTGGCGCTGGGCACGCCGGCCGGCCTGCGCATCCGGTTCGGCCGGCATGGCGAATGGCAGGCGTGTGCCGCAGCACTGGTGCCGTCGCGGGCCGTGCACACCATCGACGTGAACGACTGCGACATGAGCGTGGTCCTCTTCATCGAGCCGGAGACCCCGGAGGGGAAGGCACTCTCCGCCCGCTTGCGCGGCCGGCCCGAGCTCCTGGACGCCGACGCAATGGCGGTCACGGCGAAGCGCCTGGAAAGGGCCTGGCGCGTCGAGCAGAGCTACGAGGCCGTGCAGGCGGTGTGCATGCAGCTGGTCCGGGACCTGTCCGGAGCGGCGCCCAGGGAGCCGTCCGACCCGCGCGTCCTGGCGGCCATCGAGTACGTCCGCCAGCGCGTGGACGAGACCGTGTCCCTGCCCGAGGTGGCCAAGGCGGCGAACCTCTCGCCGGAGCGCTTCCGGCACCTGTTCGTCGAGGAAACGGGCATGCCGCTGAGGACCTACGTGCTCTGGCGCCGGCTGTTGCACGTCTGGACGCTGCTCATGTCAGGGGAAACGCTGTCGGCCGCGGCGCACGCCGCCGGCTTCGCCGACTCCGCGCACCTGTCCCGCACGGCCCGCACCATGTTCGGGCTGCCGCCCTCGGTCCTGCAGATGCGCGGCCCACTCAGCGTGCGGGCGCGCGAGCAGTCTCACTCGGGCTGAACGACGGGGCCGGTCAGCGTCCCCAGGAAGGCGGCCAGGTCCTGGATGTCGGCCGGGGAGAGCCGGATCGCTTGCCGGTCGGCGTGCTGCTCCCCCGGCTGTGCCAGCTCGCTGTGACCCAGCACCGGCTTGGGCGCGCTCGCATAGTGCTGCAGGACCTGGTCCAGCGTTGTGAACTGGCCGGCGTGCATGTAGGGCGCCCGTTCGGCCACGTTGCGCAGGCTCGGCGTCCGGAAGGCGGCCAGCTGCCCCGGGTCGTCGGTCGCCAGGAACTGGAGTTCGCCGCACTGCTCCGGCCTGGCATCGCTGTAGCGGCCCAGGCAGTTGAACTCGTCGCGCAGCAGCTTCTTCAGGCCGTCGGCGCGGCCGCGATCGGGTTGGTTCCGGTCGATGGGCGGCACGCCGGTGTTGTGGAACGCTTGGTCCGTCAGCAGCGGGCCGTTGTGGCAGGTGCCGCACTGGCCCTTGGTGAGGAACAGCCGCAGGCCGCGCACTTCCTGCTGCGACAACACCTCCTGGCCCCGGCCGTCGCCGGCGACCGTAGCCTGGGCGTACCGGTCGAAGCGGGACTCGCCGTAGGAGATGTTGCGCTCGAAAGCCGCGATGGCCTTGCCCATGTTCGCGAACACGCGGTTCACCGCATGGCGGCTGCTCTCGGGCATCGCAGCCCACGCAGCCCGCTCCGCGTCGGTGCCGGCCGGAGAGGCGTCGTCGGGGAGCTTGCCTAGAGACGGCATGGGGCCGAACACCGCTTCGTATCGATCCTTGTAGTGCCCCTGGACGAGCTTCACGAAGCGGACCCGGTTGCCGCCGTGCTCGGCCGGATCCTCGAGCGGCCCCAGGGCCTGCGACCACAGGCTGTCCTTGCGGCCGTCCCAGAACAGGAAAGGGGAGTGCGCCGCGCCCATGACGGGCATGGTCCGGCGCTTGCCGGTGCCCATTCCCTGGCCGAACGGCTTGCCGTCCTGGAACTGCCGGTCGGCCGAATGGCAGCTGGCGCACGCGACCTGCCCGTTCCTGCTCAGGCGCGTGTCGTCGAACAGGGCCCGGCCCAGGGCGGCCGCGTCCGTCCGTTGCTCGTAGGCGTTGGACGGATCGGCCGGGCGCGGGCCAGCCTCCTTCAGCCGCATGGAGGCGAGGGTGGCGACTTCCTGGGCACTCCAGCGATCCCGCGGGGGCTTGTTCAGGGCCTGGGCGGCCACTGCCGTCACGAGGCAGGCCAGGATGGCGGCGCCGGTCCTAGCCAGCCTCGAAGGCCGGAGCCGGGAGCGAGGCCTGCTCACTGCCGCACCTTCGGGTTCTCGACGACCGTATTGAAGGTCACCTTGTCGGCGCCCTGCGGCCCATCGATGCCGAGCTTCACCTCCCACCAGCCGGTCATGCTGAACTTCATGCCATCGAGCTGGTAGGTGCCGGCGGCGAGTTCGCGGGTGACGCGCGGTTGCGTGGGCAGCCCATGGCCGTGCTGGGGCATCCCGCCGTCCACCGCGAAGGTGGCACCGTGGACCGGCTGGCCGTCGGCGGTCGCGAGCTTCACCTTCCAGCTGTGCATCTGGTTGATGGCCGGTGCCTGCGCGGGTGGAACGAGGGCGACGCGGTAGAGGCCGGCGGCGGAAGGCTTGTCGAGCGTGACGTCCAGGTCCTTGGGCGGGGTGCCGCACCCGGCCAGCCCGAGGGTGGCCAGCACGACCAGCGTTGCGCCAGCAACGGTCGCGCGCCGAACCGCTGGCGCGGGCTCCCGTGACTGGCTCCGGCGGGCGGCCCGGAGAGTCGCCTGGAGGTCCTCTGCCACGGGCATGCGGCGCAGGCCATTGACGTTGGCCCCTCCGGTATTGCCTTCCGGCACGAGCCCCAGGGGCGTGAAGACCGTGGCCGCCACGAGGCGCCAGGCCTGCCCGAACGCCTCGCCGGCCAGCCGGTTTCTCACCGCGAAGCGGAACATGCGCCAGTGCACGCGGACGTGCTCGACGGTGGCCGGCTGGCCCAGCACATGGGCGCGCTCGAGGTGCTGGAAAGCCGTGTGGAAATGCCCCATCGATTCGGCGGAGGCGGCTGCCGCCAGTTCGTGGTTGACGCGAGACCTGAGGCGAAGGGCGAAGGTGTTCATGGGGTGCTCCGTTGTCTGTCCGATGGCTGGAATTCTTCGGATTCCGGAGCATTCGGGCTTGTACGGAGCGGCTGGACGCGCAGCCTTTTCGTTCAAGTCGCAGCCGGATGGGAGCCGGCTGATGGACGGCTCGTTCGGTTCATTTGGTACCGCTGGCCATGTCGAGCGGGTCGCGTGGCCGCTGGTGTTGGTGGGTGGCGCGAGCTGGGACCGGAAGTCGGGAGACGGGGGGTGGAGCTGGGGCTGGGGGCTGGGGGCTGTGGGCTGGGGGCTGCTGGTGTGTGTCGCGAAGCTACAGGACACTTAATTAAACATAACGCACATCGTATTAAGTTGAATCGATGGATGGGGCAGCCCAGGGAGCCAGTTCTCAGCCCGTACCGGCTCCCGAGTTGCCCCGAAGCTCACCACTTACCCGGCGGCTGCTGGGCGCGGATGTGCTGGGCGATCAGCTCGGCGGCGTCGTTCCGGTTGCCGCGCCGGGCGAAGTCGATGGCGGTCAGGCCCAGCTGGTTCTTCATGGCCGTGTCGGCGCCCGCGTCCAGCAGCAGCTTGACCGCCGCCGGCGTGCCGTAGTGCGCCGCCATCATCAGCGGCGTCGTCCCGTTCGGCGACTCGGCGTCGATGAAGGCATGGTGCTCCAGCAGCAGTTCCATGACCTCCAGGTGCCCGCTGGTGGCGGCGTAATGCAGCGGCGCCCAGCCCGGCTTGTTGACGTCGGCGTCGCGCGCCAGCAGCTTCTTCACCATGGGCAGATGGCCCTTGAGCGACGCCATCATCAGCGGCGTCTCGTCGTGGCTGTTGCGCCCGTCGACCTTGGTTGCCGGCCAGTCGATCAGGGCCGCGGCGACCTTCAGCGCGCCGTCGCGCAGGGCCAGGTACAGCGCGTGCTGGCCGTCCGGGCTGGGCACGTTGGGGTCGAAACCGCGCTGCAGCAGCTCGCCGATGACGGCCGGCTCATCCTTCTTCACGGCCGCGAAGAAGTCTTCGTACGACCCGGCATGGATCCATGAAAATCCAATGACCATCCATAGATAGATGGCAAACTTGAAGTAATTTCTCATGCTGTGACCCCCTTGAACAGCCGCTCGAAATTGCGGCTGGTCAGTTCCCCGACGGTCTCGACCGGGATCCCGCGGAGCTCGGCGATCTGACGGGCGACGTGCACGACCAGTGACGGATCGTTGGTCTTGCCGCGGAACGGCACCGGCGCCAGGTAGGGGCTGTCGGTCTCGATCAGCAGCCGATCCTCCGGCACGAAGGCCGCGACCTCGCGCAGGTCGGCGGCATTCCGGAACGTCAGGATCCCCGAGAACGAGATGTGGAACCCCAGGTCGAGGGCCGCCCGGGCCACTGCGGCCGTCTCGGTAAAGCAGTGGAAGACGCCGCCGGCGCTGCCCGGGGAGCCGTCTTCGCCCTCTTCCTTCAGGATGGCCAGCGTGTCGGCCGACGCCGCCCGCGTATGGATGACCAGCGGCTTGCCGCATTGGCGGGCGGCGCGGATGTGGGTGCGGAAGCGCTCCCGCTGCCACTCCAGGTCGGCCACGCTGCGGCCGCCCTTGCGCTCGTCCATCTGGTAATAGTCCAGCCCGGTCTCGCCGATCGCCACAACCCTGGGCAGCGCGGCGCGCTGGAGCAGGTCGTCCAGCGACGGCTCGGTGACGCCCTCGTTGTCCGGGTGCACGCCAACCGAGGCCCAGAAGTTGTCGTGGGCGGTGGCCAGCGCGTGGACGGACTCGAATTCCTCCAGCGTCGTGCAGATGCACAGGGCCCGGTCGACGTCGGCCTGCGCCATGGCGGCACGGATCTCGTCCAGGCGGCTGGACAGTTCAGGAAAGCTCAGGTGGCAATGCGAATCGACGAACATCCGCCGATCATGCACCAGCGAACAAGCCCGCCCGGCGAACGCGTCAGATGGTCTGGGTCGGCCGCTCGGATGCGAGATGGCTGCCCAGGATCTCCTCGATCTTGAGCTTCAGGAGCCTGGACTTCTCGTCGGCCGGGAACCGCACGCCCACGCCCTGGGTGCGGTTGGCGGCTGCCCTCGGCGGCGTGACCCATGCCACCTTGCCGGCCACCGGATAGCGCTGCGGATCGTCCGGCAGCGACAGCAGCACGTAGACGTCGTCGCCGAGCTTGTAGTCGCGCGTGGTCGGGATGAACACGCCGCCGTCGGAAAACAGCGGGATGTAGGCCGCGTACAGCGCCGCCTTCTCCTTGATGGCGAGCTGGATGACGCTGGGGCGGGGGGAGTTGGCAGCGCTCATGCGGGGGCGATTCAGGCCTGCGAGTGTAGGGCGGCGCGGGCGCGGCTCACAAGCGCTTCCAGCATCAGGCCCGCGTTGAACGGGTGTTCCGCCGTTTTTTTCGCCTGCGCGAGTTCGCGCCACCACGCCGTCAGCGCCTCGTAAGACCCCGGGCGCGGCAGGTCGGCCGGCTCGAAGAACCGGGGAGCGCCCTGGGCGCGCAGTGCCAGCAGGTCGTGGCAGACCTTCTGCAGCACGTCGATCGCCTGCGCCGGGGTCCGGTCGCCCAAGGCGGCGACTTCGCCGCGGGCCAGGGCCTTGGGCAGCCGCGCCCACTCGCCGGCGCCCTGCCCGGACGCCGCCAGCGCCAAGGCCTGCTCGGGCCGCCCGCCCGCCGCCCGCAGCAGCACCCGCGCCTGCCCCGCCTCGACGCCCTGCTCCGCCAGCCAGGCCAGGCTCTCGTCGCCTGCCGGCCAGCGCAATGTGTGGGCCAGGCAGCGGCTGCGGATGGTGGGCAGCAGCTGGTGCGCCGCCTCGGTCGCCAGCACGAAGCGCACGTCGCCCGGCGGCTCCTCCAGCGTCTTGAGCAGGGCGTTGGCCGTGACGGTGTTCATGCGCTCGGCCGGATAGACCAGCACCGCCTTGCCGCGGCCGCGCGCGCTGGTGCGCTGCGAGAACTCCACCGCATCGCGCATCGCATCGACGCGGATTTCCCTACTCGGCTTGCGCTTCTTGTCGTCGATGTCCTTCTGCGCCGCTTCCGACAACGGCCAGCCCAGGTCCAGCATGACGGTCTCGGGCATCAGCACGTACAGGTCGGCCTGGGTGCGGACCTCGATCGCATGGCAGCTGCTGCACTCGCCGCAGGCTCCCTGGGGCGTGGGCCGCTCGCACAGCCAGGCGCGCACCAGCGCCAGCGCCAGCGTGTACTGGCCCAGCCCCGACGGGCCGTGCAGCAGCCAGGCATGGCCGCGCTGCGCCAGCAGCGCCTGCGCCTGCTGAGCGATCCAGGGCGGCGTGGCGGCGCTCACGCCAGCATCCCCCTGCCCTGCACCGCGGCCAGCACCTGCTGCCAGACCGCCTCGCGCCCCCGGCTGCCGTCGATCCGGGCGAAGCGCTGCGGCTCGGCATCCGCCCGCCGCGCGTAACCCTCGGCCACGCGGCGGAAGAACTCGGCCGGTTGCGATTCGAAGCGGTCGGGCGCGCGGGCGCCAGCCAGGCGCTGCGCGGCCACGGCCGGATCGACCTCGAACCACAGCGTCAGGTGCGGCTGGCGCAACTGGCCCGCCGGCAGGGCCGGAACCGACTGCACCCAGCGCTCGAGCTGGGCCAGCACGTCGAGGTCGAAGCCGCGGCCGGCCCCCTGGTAGGCGAAGGTGGCGTCGGTGAAGCGGTCGCAGAGCACCACGTCGCCACGCGCCAGGGCCGGCTCGATCACCTGCTGCAGGTGGTCGCGCCGCGCCGCGAACATCAGCAGCGCCTCGGTCAGCGGGTCCATGGCGGTGTTCAGGGCCAGCCCGCGCAACTGCTCGGCCAGCGGCGTGCCGCCGGGCTCGCGTGTGAGCACCACGGTCCGGCCGGCATCCCGGAACGCCTGCGCCAGGGCCTCGATGTGGGTGGACTTGCCGGCCCCGTCGATGCCTTCGAAGCTGATGAACAGGCCCGGCATCAGCGCCCCCTCTGGTACTTGTCGACCGCGCGGTTGTGCTCGTTCAGCGACTCGCTGAAATGGCTGCTGCCGTCGCCGCGCGAGACGAAATACAGCGCCTTGCCCGGCGCCGGCTGCACCGCCGCCAGCAGCGAGGCCTTGCCCGGCATGGCGATGGGCGTGGGCGGCAGGCCCGGGCGCGTGTAGGTGTTCCAGGGGGTGTCGGTCTGCAGGTCGATGCGGCGCAGGTTGCCCTTGAAGGCGGCGCCCATGCCGTAGATCACGGTGGGGTCGGTCTGCAGCGGCATGCCGATGCGCAGCCGGTTGTTGAACACGGCCGACACCAGCGGGCGGTCGTCGCCGCGGCCGGTCTCCTTCTCGACGATGCTGGCCAGGATCAGGGCTTCCTCCGGACTCTTGACGGCCGCCTGCGGCGTGCGCTGCGCCCAGGCCGCCTCCAGCCGCCTGTCCATGGCGCGCATCGCCCGCTCCAGCAGGTGCGATTCGGTGCTGCCACGCGAGTAGGCATAGGTGTCCGGGAAGAAGCGCCCTTCCGGATGCTGGCCGGCCCGCCCCAGCAGGGCCATCACGGCGGCGTCGTCCAGGCCGGCCGTGTCGTGCTTCAGGCTTTCCTCCTTCGCCAGCGCCGCCCGCACCTGGCGGAAGGTCCAGCCTTCCACCAGCGTGATCGCACGCAGGCTCTCCTCGCCGCGCGCCAGCTTGGACAGCAGCCGGCGCGGCGTGATGCCGGTTTCCAGTTCGTAGCTGCCGGCCTTGATCCGGCGACCCTGGCCGGAGATGCGGAACCAGGCGTAGAGCAGGTCCGGGTCCACGTCGACGCCGGCGTCGCGCACGCCCTGCGCGACGGCCCGCGGCAGCGTGCCCGGCTCCACCGAGAAGTCGACCGTGGCGGCCGGCAGGCGCAGCGGCTGGTTGATCCACCACCATCCGGCCGCGGCGAACGCCAGCAGGGCCAGCGCGCCGAGCAGGAAAACCGTCTTGAGCAAGCGCGCCACTGTCCCTGAACACCCGGAAGGATTGGACCGGCCATGATAATGGAGGCATGTCCCCTGCCCTCGAAGGACGCAGTGCCCTTTCGCACCTGGGCGTGATCCGCGCCCAGGGGGAGGATGCCGCGCGCTTCCTGCACAACCAGCTCACCCAGGATTTCATGCTGCTGCCGCCCGACCGGGCCCGGCTGGCGGCGCTCTGCACCCCCAAGGGCCGCATGCTGGCGAGCTTCGTCGGCATCGCGCAGTCGCCCGGCGACATCCTGCTGGTGACGGCACGCGACCTGCTGGCGCCCACGCTCAAGCGCCTGTCCATGTTCGTGCTGCGCAGCAAGGTGAAGCTGGTCGATGCGACCGCCGATTTCTCGCTGCAGGGCCTCGCGGGCGATGCGGCCCGGCGCGCCCTGAACGGCTCGCCCGAGCCTTGGAGCAAGCGGGTCGCCGGCGCAGCGCAGATGGTGGCGCTGTACCCCGCGGACGACTGCCCGCGCGCGCTGTGGGTCGCGGCGGCCGGCGAGTCGCTGCCGGAGGCGGCCGAGCTGCCGCTGGACGCCTGGCTGTGGGGCGAGGTGCGCAGCGGCGTCGCCACCGTCACTGCCCCGGTTGTCGAGGCCTTCGTGCCGCAGATGCTCAACTACGAGTCGGTCGGCGGCGTGAACTTCAAGAAGGGCTGCTACCCCGGCCAGGAGGTGGTGGCGCGCAGCCAGTTCCGCGGCACGCTCAAGCGGCGCGCGTACCGGGTGCACGGCGAGGCGCCCATGGCCGCCGGCCAGGAAGTCTTCCACGAGAGCGATCCGGAGCAGCCTTGTGGCCTGGTGGCGCAGGCCGCGGCCGCCCCCGGCGGCGGCTGGGACGCGATCGTCTCCATGCAGGTGAGCGCGGCGGGCGGCGGGCGGCTCACGCGGGGTGCCGCCGACGGGCCGGGGCTGGAGTTGCTGCCCCTGCCCTACGAGCTGCTGGCCGACGTCTGAAGGCGGATGCGGGGGCTGCGCCCCTTCAATCCCCCGCCACCACCTGGTCCCGATAGCGCGGCGGCACCTGCTGCAGCACGCCCTGCTTCTGCCGCGGCGTGCCCAGCGCATAGGCCTGGCGCCAGGCCTGCAGCGCACCCCCCTCGTCGTGCAGGGCGTCGAGGCGGAACAGCCCCAGCTGCACGTAGGCCACCACGCGCTCCTGCGGATAGTCGCGCAGCCAGGCTTGCATGGCCCGTTGCGCCAGCTCGTGGTCGCCGCTGCGCCAGCCGATGACGAAGGCATTGGTGAGCAGGTCCAGGTCGTAGTGGCCGGTCGCCAGCGCCTCGCGGGCGATCGGCAGCGCCTCGCGCGCATCGCGGAACCGCGACAGCAGGATGACTTCCAGCGACACCACCGAGGGTGCCTGCGGCGCGATGGCCTTGGCGCGGGCCAGGTACTCGAAGGCGCGCTCCGGCTGCCTCATGGCCGCATGCCCGCGCGCGGCGTTGGTGAGGATGGCCACCACGTGCGGCCGCGACTGCAGCACCGACTCCCAGATCCAGGTCGCATTGCGCCAGTCGCCCCAGGCCGCCAGTTCGTCGGCCACGATGGGCGTGATCTTGCGGTAGTGGGGCGTGATCGCGACCGCCTCCCGGGTCAGTTGCAGCAGGCGGGCCTTGGCCGGCTCCCAGTGCGGATCGTTCGGCCGCCCCGAAGCGTTGATTTGCAGGGCGATCTGGCTGGCCTGCACGATCTTGCGCTCCACCTCCGCCGCCCGCTGCGTGATGAAGGCGGCCAGCGCCAGGCAGCCGAGCGTGGCCGCCAGCGCGACGGCGTTGCGGCGGCGGTTCCAGGCGAGGAGGCGGATACCGAATCGCCCCGCAAGTCCCAGGCGTGCATCGGAGGCCGCCAGCAACGCCAGCCCGAGCGCGAACAGTGCGCCCGTGGCTGCCATGCGCCACGGGAAGCCGGCGTTGCTGACGACCAGCAGTGCCAGCAGGCTGGACAGGGCCGCGGCGCGCCAGGGACCCTCGCCCGCATCCGGGCTGCCGGCCAGGCGCCAGGTGCGGTGCGCCGCCAGCAGCAGGTAGCCGAACAGGCCGGCCAGGAACAGCGCGCCGGCCAGCCCGTACTCCGCCAGCAACTGCAGCACCTCGTTGTGCACGTAGTAGTCGGTCTCGAGTTGCTGGCTGTCGGCCTGGTAGAGCGGCACTTCGACCTCCCAGGCGCCGGCGCCCACGCCGGTGAGCGGCCGCGCCTCGATCACCCTCAGGGTGGCCTTCCACATCAGCTGCCGCAGTTGCAGCGAGGTATCGCCCGGCCGGATGGAGGCGGTGCGCTTGAAGCTGCGTTCCAGGGCCGTGGTCCCGAGGTCTTCCGACTGGATCTTCGCGTTGCCCGTGGGGACCAGGCCCATGCCGATCACGGCACCGAGCAGGACGGCGGCGACGAGCACACGGCGGCCCGTGGGCCAGCGGGGACGATCGAGGAGGAGTTCGGCTTGGGAGGCCTGGACCCCCGCGTTCGCTGAGATGGCGGCTTCGCGCGCGGGATGCACGAACAGGCGCCACGCCACCAGCGGCAACACCCCCAGCAGCTGCAGCCACAGCGCGATCAGCGCACTGCGGGTCCCCGTCATCAGGATCGCGACCACCACCAGGGCGGTGCTAGCCGCCAGCGCCACCGCCGCAGCGCTGCTGCGCGCGCGGGCCAGCAGCAGCGCGGAAAACGGCAGCGTGCACACCGCGAACTCGGCGAAGAAGTTGCGGTTCACGAAGGTCGAGGCCGGGTTGGGGCCCTGGGGGAACAACTGGAAGTCGACCCAGAACTGCAAGGCCGTCCACAGCGAAGCCACCACCGCGCCGGCGTGGATGCCCCAGGCCAGCCCCGGCAGGCGTTCCCGCGTGAGGGTGTTCAGCCCCAGCCAGGCCAGCAGGACGAACACGAACCAGCGGATCGCTTCCACCGCGGCCAGGTAGGTGTGCGACCAGGCCATGCTACCCAGCGCATACGCCATCAGCAGCAGCGGCAGCCAGAGCACCGGATGCCAGCGCACGGCGTGCGCGTTCGTGCCGGCCCGCCGGAAGAACAGCATCGCCGCCAGCAGCGCGGCGAAGGACACGATGATGGACTTCAGCGTGTCCTGCAGCATCAGCTCGCTGGGCACGCCCAGCGCCGGCGCGAGGAACATCGCCAGCGCCAGCAGGGGCACGACCGGAGCCGGGCGCCCGCCTTCGCCGGCCTCGGCCGCGACGGAGCTGCCCCGTCCTGCGGCCACGCCCGGCACTGCGGCAACCGCCGCCGGATCGGCCTTCCCGGCGGCCCGCCTGCGTTTGGCCATGCGAGCGTCGCTCAGCGGGTGGACAGGGGCAGCGCCGCGGTCATCCCGATGTGCGGGATGCCGGCTTCCTCGAACGGTTTGCCTTCGACCACGAAGCCCAGCCGCGCATAGAAGCCCTGGGCCGTGCGCTGCGCGTGCAGGACGGCGCGCCGGTCGCCGCGCCGGACCGCGGCATCCAGCAGCGCGTGCAGCACCTGCTGCCCCACGCCGGATCCGCGCAGCACCTGCAGCACGGCCATGCGGCCGATGCGGCCCACGCCGGGCTCGGCCTGCAGCAGGCGCCCGGTCGCGACCGGCTGGCCGAGCCGGTTGTAGGCCACCGCGTGCAGCGCGCCCGCATCCGCTTCGTCCCACTCCATCTCGGCGGGAATGCGCTGTTCCTCGACGAACACGCGGGTGCGGATGGCGCCGGCGTCGGCGCCCAGTTCCTGCCAGGAACCGGTGCGCACCTGCACCACCGGCTCGCCCGCCTCGTAGCCGGTGAGGATCTCGCGCAGGCGGGGCGGCACGGGCCTGGACGTCTGGGTCGCCGGGTCGGCGAAGACGTAGAGCAGCTCGCAGGTGACCAGCAGTTGCTCGCCGCGGAAGATGGCGCCTTCGAACAGCATGGACGAATTGCCGATGCGGCCGCAGCGCAGGCCGACGTCGAGCTGGTCGTCCATGCGCGCCGAGGCGTTGAATTCCACCGTCGCCTTCTTGACGTACAGGTCGCCGCCGAGCTCGTGCATGGCCTGCTCGTAAGGCAGGGCCAGCGCGCGCCAGTAGTCCGCCACTGCCGTGTCGAAGTACATCAGGTAGTGGGCGTTGAACACGATCCTTTGCATGTCCACCTCGGCCCAGCGCACGCGCAGGTGGTGGAAGAAGCGGAAGTCGTCTCGTTTCATGGTGTGGAGAAGGCTTGTACCAGGGCGCGCGCGGCGGCCGCATGGGCCTGCCGGGCTTCGGGCAAGGCGCGCCCCATCTTGATGAATTCGTGGGTGACGCCCGGCCAGACCTCCAGCTCGACCGCCACCCCGGCGGCGCGCAGCCGGTCGGCGTAGGCGATGCCGTCGTCGAACAGCGGGTCGCAGCCCGCCAGGCCGATCCAGGCCGGCGCGACGCCGTCCACGTCCGGCGCGTTCAGCGGCGCGAAACGCCAGTCCTCGCGCAGGTCCAGCGCGATGTAGTGGCCGAAAAAGTATTCGATGTGGGCCGGCTCCAGCACCAGCCCCTGGTGGTATCTGCGGTGCGATGCGCTGTCCTGGCGCGCCGCGGTGCCGGGATAGAACAGCAGCTGCAGCGCCAGCGGCAGGCCGATGTCGCGCGCGTGCAGCGCCGCGACCGCTGCCAGCGTGCCACCGGCACTGTCGCCGCCGACGGCGATCGGCTCGTCGGCCCGCAGGCCCAGCGTCGCTCGCCGGTCGGCCAGCCACTGCAGCGCGTCCCAGGTGTCGTCCACCGCGACCGGGAAGCGGTGCTCGGGCGCGAGCCGGTAGCCGAGCGACAGCACCGAGCAGCCGGCCAGCGCCGCCAGTTCGCGGCACAGGATGTCGTGCGTGTCCACGCTGCCGATGGTGAAGCCGCCGCCGTGCAGGTACAGCAGCACGCCGCGGCTGCGGTCGTCGGACTGGTAGATGCGGGCCGGCAGGTGGAATCCGTCGCGCGCGGGCAGCTCGATGTCCTCGACCCGGCCCAGCGGCCGGCGCGGCACTTCCAGCACGTCGGCCGCGGCCTCGTAGGCGGCCCGCGCCTGTTGCGGCGTCTGCAGGTGCAGCGGCTCGCGCCGCACCCGCGCCATGCGCTCGAGCACCGAGCGCATCTTCGGGGTGAGCTCGGGGTACTCGGGCAGGAAGCTCGTCGTCACGTGATCGCCCCTGCCCTGCCCTGGCTCACTTGAAGCGGACGCTGACCGGCTGCGCGCCGGGCAGGCCGTAGTAGGTGGCCGTGACCGTCAGCCCGGGCCGGGGCGGCAGCAGTGCGGAGAACGAGCCCAGGCTGATCAACTCGCCCGGCTTCATGGTCAGGCCTTCCTTGGCCAGCGCGCCGGACAGCCAGACCACCGCGTTGAGCGGATGCTCCAGCACGTCGCTGCCCTTGCCGCCACCGACCACGTTGCCGCTCGCGTCGGCCAGGCGCACCTGCATGTCGGCCAGCGCGCGCAACATCGCGTACCGATCGCCACGGTAGGCCGGCACCGGGATCGGCTGGCCGACCACGCCCAGGCGCGCGCCCACGTTGATCGCATCGATCGCCTGGCCGTTCAGCCTGGGCGGGGCCTGCACCACCAGGTCGGGCAGTTCGATGAAGGGAATGACCTGGTCGATGGCATCCAGCACCTCCTCCGGCGTCTTGGCCTGGTTGATCGCCTCGCTCTTGACGCGCACCAGCAGGTCGGCCTCGTACAGCGGGCGCGCGCCGAACGCAGCATCGACTTCGCTGCCCGAGGGCAGCAGCATCCGTTCGTACAGCTTGCCCCACACCGGCTTGTCGTAGTTGAAGCGCTTCTGCACGGCCGGGTTGGTCAGCCCCGCCTTGTAGCCCACCAGCTTGCCCATGGTCGTCGCGAGCCGGGCCGTCAGCTTGGCGCGGGTGCAGGCCGCGTCGGCTTCGGTCTGCCCTTCGGGATTGGCGGCCGGCTTCTTCGCCGCCATCGCTTCGACCATCTGCTCCACCTGGGCATCGGTCAGGCAGGCGGCCTGCGCCGCGCCACTGCCTATCGCCATCGCGACAAGGGGGAACAACCACCGATTCATGGGATTTCTCCTCTGGGCTAAAGTGGGAAAAGCATCTTACGACCGAACCCTGCCATGGCCCTGATCTACTACCTCACCCAGATCCAGTTCGACTTCGGCGCCGTGCGCCTGCTCAAGGACGAATGCCAGCGCGTGGGCATCACCCGCCCGCTGATCGTCACCGACCCCGGCGTCAAGGCCGCGGGCGTGCTGCAGAAGGCCATCGATGCGCTGCAGGGCCTGCCCCATGCGGTGTTCGACCAGACCCCGTCCAACCCGACCGAGGCCGCCGTGCGCGCCGCCGTGCAGGTCTATCGCGACAACCGCTGCGACGGCCTGGTCGCCGTCGGCGGCGGTTCGGCCATCGACTGTGCCAAGGGCGTGGCCATCGCCGCCACCCACGAGGGCCCGCTCACGCACTACGCCACCATCGAGGGCGGCTCGCCCCGCATCACCGACAAGGCGGCGCCGCTGATCGCGGTGCCCACCACCAGCGGCACCGGCAGCGAGGTGGCGCGCGGCGCCATCATCATCGTGGACGACCACCGCAAGCTGGGCTTCCATTCCTGGAACCTGCTGCCCAAGGCCGCCATCTGCGACCCGGAGCTCACGCTGGGGCTGCCGCCCAGGCTCACCGCCGCCACCGGCATGGACGCCATCGCGCACTGCATGGAGACCTTCATGTCGGCGGCCTTCAACCCGCCGGCCGACGGCATCGCGCTCGACGGCCTGGAGCGCGGCTGGGCGCACATCGAACGCGCCACCCGCGACGGCAGCGACCGCGAGGCGCGCTCCAACCTGATGAGCGCGTCCATGCAGGGCGCGATGGCGTTCCAGAAGGGGCTGGGCTGCGTGCACTCGCTCAGCCACAGCCTGGGCGGCGTGGACCCGCGGCTGCACCACGGCACGCTCAACGCCATGTTCCTGCCGGCGGTGATCCGCTTCAACGCCGAGGCCGAATCGGTGCGCAAGGACCGGCGGCTCGATCGCATGGCGCATGCCATGGGCCTGTCCTCGGGCAGCGACATCCCCGAGGCGATCCGCGACATGAACGCCCGCCTGGGCCTGCCCAAGGGGCTGGCCGAGATGGGCGTGCAGCGCGAGTGGTTCGGCAAGGTGATCGAAGGCGCGCTCGCCGACCACTGCCACAAGACCAACCCCCGCATCGCCAGCGTCGAGGACTACGAGGCGATGCTGGCGACGTCGATGTAGGCCGGGGACTTTCGGCCGTTCAGAGGATTTCGATCCGCGCCGGATCCGGCCGCTCCAGCCACTCGGCGAATTCGTCCGCCAGCTGCCGGCTCGCCGACGTGGCTGCCTGCCACGCCTTCATGCGCGCCGCCAGGTCGGTGCCGTAGCGGGTGAAGTCGGTGCGGTCCGGCAGCTTGCCGTTGGGCAGCTGCTGAACCCACTGCGGATCGGGCGCCAGCACGATCGTGTTGTCCAGGAAGGCCGTCGCGCCGTGCCGCCAGCGCCAGGCCTTGTCCAGCCAGCCCGGCACCACCGCCTTCTGGAAGTGCGGATAGAGCACCAGCCCCTGCGGGTGGGCCGCGGCGTAGTTCAGGTGCAGGTGGTAGTCCGTGATGCCGCCGTCCCAGTAGGCGCCGGGCGGCGCGCCGGGGATGTCGTGGATGGCCTGCAGCAGGAAGGGGATGGAGCAGCTCGCCTGCAGCGCCAGGTTGAAGTTGGCCTCGGTCAGGCGCACCTGCCGCGTGCGGTAGTCGCTGTCGTCGAAGGGCAGGCTCAGCGCCTCGGCCGCCGGCCCGGAGGAGAACACCACCCGCTCCAGCCAGGCGCACAGGGCACGCCGGTGCAGGCCGTTGGACAGCCAGGCACCCATGTAGCCCAGCGGCGTCGCCCAGCGGTGCTCGCGCGAGAGCACGTGGCGTCCGCGCGCAGTGACGATGTGCACGCGGTAGCGCGGATGGTCCAGCACCTGCCGCACCCGCCCGCCATAGAAGTCGGCCAGGTTGGCGGCGAACCGTTCGCTGACGTGGCGCGGCGTCGGCGTCTTGCGGCCCGGCTCCAGCAAGTAGTCCTGCGCGATGTAGTCGCGCTCCAGGCGCTCGAAGGCAGCCACGACATCGTCCAGACAGGCGGTGGCCATGCGCCAGGCGCCGATCGACGCGCCGACCAGGTGCACCGGCTGCTGCGACTTCGGCAGCCATTCGCCGAAGAGGAAGCGGTCCAGCGGGCCGAGGATCAGCCCCTTGGGCCCGCCCGCCGCGCCCGGCACCACGCTGATGTCCTGCGGCCGCAGGCCGTGCTGCTCGATGTGGCGGCGCGCCCGCGGGCCGGCGTACAGGCGGAGGGCGCGCGCCATGGGCCTACTTGCGCAGCTGCTGCAGCTTGGCGAAGGCGCCCGCCATGGCGGTGTTCAGTTGCGGGTTGGCGGGAGCCCGCTGCCCCCGCCCGGCCCCTTCATAGCGGTTGTCGCGCGGGCCGTCGCGGCGCGGGGAAGCCTTCGCATCCAGCTTCATGGTGAGGCTGATGCGCTTGCGCGCGACGTCCACTTCCAGCACCTTGACCTTGACGATGTCGCCGGTCTTGACCACCTCGCGCGCATCGTTGACGAAGCGATTGGACAGCTGGCTGACGTGCACCAGCCCGTCCTGGTGCACGCCCAGGTCGACGAAGGCACCGAACTGGGCCACGTTGCTGACCGTGCCGTCCAGCACCATGCCTTCCTTCAGGTCGGCGATGTCCTCCACACCCTCGTTGAAGCGCGCCACCTTGAAGTCGGGCCGCGGGTCGCGGCCGGGCTTCTCCAATTCGCCCAGGATGTCCTTGACCGTGATGACCCCGAACTGCTCGTTGGCGAACAGCTCGGGCTTGAGCGTGCGCAGCATCTCGGCGCGGCCCATCAGCTCGCCGACCGGCTTGCCGGTGGTGGCGATCATCTTCTCCACCACCGGGTAGGTCTCGGGATGCACGCCGGTCATGTCCAGCGGGTTGTCGCCGCCACGGATGCGCAGGAAGCCGGCGCTCTGCTCGAAGGTCTTGGGGCCCAGGCCGCTGACGTCCAGCAGCTGCTGGCGGTTGCGGAAGGCGCCGTGCGCCTCGCGCCAGCGCACCACCGCCTTGGCCACGCTGGCGCTCAGGCCGGAGACGCGGGCGAGCAGCGGCACGCTGGCCGTGTTCAGGTCCACGCCCACCGAGTTGACGCAGTCCTCCACCACGGCGTCCAGCGTGCGGGCCAGCTCGGTCTGGTTGACGTCGTGCTGGTACTGGCCGACACCGATGGACTTGGGATCGATCTTCACCAGCTCGGCCAGCGGGTCCTGCAGCCGGCGCGCGATGCTGGCGGCGCCGCGCAGGCTCACGTCGACGTCGGGCATCTCCTGCGAGGCGAACTCGCTGGCCGAATAGACCGAGGCGCCGGCCTCGCTGACCACCACGCGCTGCAGCCCCTCGATGCGCTTGCCCAGGTCGGCCGCCAGCTTGTCGGTCTCGCGGCTGGCGGTGCCGTTGCCGATCGCCACCAGGTTGACGCCGTGCTTCTCGCACAGCCGCTGCAGCGTGTGCAGGGAGCCGTCCCAGTCGCGGCGCGGCTCGTGCGGATAGATGGTGGCGGTGTCCACCAGCTTGCCGGTGGCGTCCACCACCGCCACCTTCACGCCGGTGCGGATGCCGGGGTCCAGCCCCATGACCACGCGTGGTCCCGCGGGGGCGGCCAGCAGCAGGTCGCGCAGGTTGTCGGCGAACACCTTGATCGCGACCTTCTCGGCCTCCTCGCGCAGCCGCGCGAACAGGTCGCGCTCGATCGACAGCGACAGCTTGACGCGCCAGGCCCAGGCCACGCACTTGCGCAGCAGGTCGTCGGCGGGTCGCCCCTGGTGGCTCCAGCCGAGCTGGACGGCGATCCGGCCCTCGGCGATCGAGGGCTTGCCCGGCTCGGGCTCCACCGGCAGCGCCAGCTTGGCGTCCAGCAATTCGAGCTGCCGGCCGCGGAACACGGCCAGCGCGCGGTGCGAGGGCACGCGGCCGATCGGCTCCTCGTAGTCGAAGTAGTCCCGGAACTTGGCGACGTCGGGGTGGTTCTCGTCCTTGCCCGTGGCCAGGCGCGAGCGGAACAGGCCCTCCTGCCAGAGCCACTCGCGCAGCGACTGCACCAGCGCCGGCTCCTCGGCCCAGCGCTCGGACAGGATGTCGCGCACGCCGTCCAGCACGGCGGGCACGGTGGTGAAGTCCTCGCCGCCCTCGCCCTTCTCCGCCTTCACGAACGCCTGGGCCTCGGTGGCGGGGTCCAGCTGGGGATCGGCGAACAGGCGGTCGGCCAGCGGCTCCAGCCCAGCCTCGCGGGCGATCTGCCCCTTGGTGCGGCGCTTGGGCTTGAACGGCAGGTACAGGTCTTCCAGTTCCTGCTTGGTGGGCGCGGCCTCGAACGCGGCGCGCAGCTCGGGGGTGAGCTTGCCCTGTTCCTCCACGCTGCGGATCACGGCCTCGCGCCGCTCCTCCAGCTCGCGAAGGTAGCCGAGCCGTTCCTGCAGCGTACGCAGCTGGATGTCGTCGAGGCCGCCCGTGGCTTCCTTGCGGTAGCGGGCGATGAAGGGGACGGTGGCACCGCCGTCGAGCAGGTCGACGGCCGCCTGCACCTGCTGCTCGCCGACGCGGATCTCGGCGGCGATCTGCCGGATGATTTTCTTCATGGGTACTGCTGGGCCTTCCGGGCGGAGCGCGAGTTTGCCACAGGGCCCGCACAGCGATTCGGGGTTGCGGCTGACAGCGGCGCGCAGCAGGCCCTTCCCAGAATGCAGGAAACCCTGGGGCCCCCTGCCCCATCCTTTTCACGGGAGAACAAGATGCGCGCCCGAATGCTGCTCCTGACCCTCGCCATCGTCGTCGTGGCGGGCTTCGCCTTCCAGAACTGGTCCCAGATCACCCAGCCCACCGAGCTGACCTTCGGCGTGGTGCAGGCCACCGCTCCGCTGGGCCTCATCCTGCTGACGCTGCTGGGCCTGACCCTGCTGGTGTTCCTGGCCAGCGCCGCTTCCATGCGCACCCACAGCCTGATGGAGTCGCGCCAGCACGCCAAGCAGCTGCAGGCCCAGCGCGATCTCGCCGACCGGGCCGAGGCCTCGCGCTTCACCGACCTGCGCGGCGTGCTGGACAACCACCTGCGCGAGACACGCCAGCGCGAACAGACGGCCAATGCCGAACTGGAGAAGACCCTGTCGCAACACCATCGCGAACTGCGCAACCAGCTGGAGCAGATGTACCACCTGCTCACCTCCCGCATGGGCGAACTGGAGCGCCGACTGGACAGTCGCCCGGCCCCTGTGGAGCGGGTCGAACGCGTGGAGACGCCGATGGCCGGCCGGCCGGACTACGTGCCGCCGGGGCGCGTGGTCGAACCGGAGCCGGTGCACGCGCCGCACGGGCGGTAAGGGGTGTATCGCAACGCGCCTGCGGCGCGAAGGCGGAAGCCCTGGATTCCCGCCTTCGCGGGAATGACATAGGGAGTGCTCAGTCGAACAGGCCCGGCCCGTCCGGGCCCAGCGGCGCCTTTTCGATCTCCAGCATCCGCAGCTTGGTGCGCGCGCCGCCCTCGGCCGAGAAGCCGCCGCTGGCGCCGTGCGCGGCCAGGATCCGGTGGCAGGGGACGATGGGAGCGAACGGGTTGGCGCCCAGCGCCTGCCCCACGGCGCGGGCCGCGCCCGGCTCGCCCAGCTCGCGCGCCAGTTCGCCATAGGTGCGGACCTGTCCCGGCGGGATGGCCCTCGTGAGTTCATACACCCGCTGCTGGAAGGCGGGCACGCCCTCGTAATCCAGCCGCACGTCCAGCATGGCGTCATGCTCGCCTTCCAGCAGCGCCTGCACGCGGGCGATCACCCGCGAAACACTGGCCGGCGGCTCGACCTCGGCGGCCGGACCGCACCAGCGGCGCATGCGCGCCAGCGTGCGATCGTCGGTGGTCTCGGGCAACTGCACGGCGTCTATGGTGCCGTCGGCCAGCCACGCGATGCCGCAGCGGCCTATGGCCGTGTCGAACAGGCAGCAGGCGGCGGCGTCGGCCATCGCCCTGCCCTCACTCCTCGCGCAGCGCGGCGCGCAGCTTCTCACCCACCTCCGGTCGCTCCAGGAAGGGGTCGGGCGGATTGCGGATGTCGACGATCGCTTCCATGCGGCTGCGCACGTTGCCCAGCGCCTTGGGATGGCTGAAGACGTAGAACCGGTCGGCCGCCGCGGCGTCGAACACCTTCTGCGCCACCTCGGCCGCCGTGACCTTGCCGGAGCTGACGGCCTTGTCGCTCATGGCCTGGCCGATCAGCTGGCTGCGGGTCGGCTGGCCTGCCGCCAGTTCGCCCGGACGGTTGCGCTCGCTCTGGTGGATGCCGGTCGGCACGAAGTACGGGCACAGCACGCTGGCACCGACCTGGTCGGTGACCAGGCGCAGGTCCTGGTACAGCGTCTCGGTCAGGGCCACCACCGCGTGCTTGCTGACGTTGTAGATGCCCATGTTGGGTGGCGTCAGCAGGCCGGCCATGCTGGCGGTGTTCACGATGTGGCCGCGCCAGGCGGGGTCGGCCTTGGCAGCCGCCAGCATCATCGGCATGAACAGGCGCACCCCGTGCACCACGCCCCAAAGGTTCACGCCCAGCACCCACTCCCAGTCGGCGACGCTGTTCTCCCACACCAGGCCGCCGGCGCCCACGCCCGCGTTGTTGAAGACGAAGTGCGGGGCGCCGAAGCGCTGCTGCACGGCCTGCGCCAGCGCCTCCATCTCGGCTGCCTTGGACACGTCCACGCGCCTTGCGAGCACCTGTGCCCCGGCCTGCTCCATCTCGGCCTGCGCGCGGTCCAGCGCATCCTGCTGCACGTCCACCAGCACCAGGTTCATGCCCAGCCGCGCGCCTATGCGGGCGCATTCCAGCCCGAATCCGGAGCCGGCACCGGTGAGCACGGCGGTCTTGCCTTCGAAGTGGTCGATCATGCGTTCTCTGCCTTCCTCAGGACGTACCCGATGCGCGGGAAATGGACGTGGACGGTGCCGGCGCGCGGATCCTCGCGGCGCAGGCTGTAGTGGGTGCGGGTAGCGGCGATCAGTTCGCCCTCCGTCGGCTCCAGGCCGAAGGATTCCGCGGCGATGGTGACGCGGGTGCCCAGCGCGATGCCGTGGTCGTCCTGGAAGGCGCTGTCCACCAGCAGGTTGTGGCCGGGCGGTTCCGGGTCGGACCGGCGCGCCACTTCGACCGCATCGGCCGAATCGAGCGGCTCGAAGCGGCCGTGGCCGACCGAGGACACCCGCTCCATCCACTCCAGCAGGGAGGGCGTGGGCTGCAGGATGTCGGCCACCGCGGGCGTCCGGGTACGGGTGAACCACAGCGGGTGGTAGGCGGCGAAGTCGGCCACGCAGGCCTCGGAGCCGAACAGGAAGTCGTGTTCGTCGGCCATGCTGGCCAGCCGGCGCAGGTAGGAGCGGTAGGCCGAGGTGGCGTCGCCCAGGCGCAGGTGCGTCATGTTGCTGCGCATGGCCTTGCGGTCGGTGGCGAAGGCCTGCCCCACCTCGCCACTGGAGAACACCTGCGACATGGACTTGGGCTGGATGCTGTAGGTCATCGCCGCCCAGAACAGCGTGCTGTCGGCCCACTGCGCGAACACGCGGGCCACGCCCTTGAGGTGCGGCGGGTACAGCGTGGGCTCGGGCTGCACGTGCTCCAGCGCGTCGGCGATCAGCGCGGTGTCGCAGTAGATGTCGGCACCGACCTGCAGCAGCGGCGTGCGGCGGTAGCCCCCGGTCAGGGCCACCACGTCCGGCTTGGGCATCACCGCTGGGATGTGCACCGATTTCCAGGCCAGCTTCTTGTGCCCCAGCACCAGGCGCGCCTTTTCGGCGAAGGGCGATTCCGGGTAGTGGTGCAGGATCAGCTCGGTCATGCGGTGTCCTCGGGTTCAGGCTCGGGTTTTCCTGGCGGCGAACACCAGGCGCCAGGTGCTCGTGAAATCGCGGACCTCGGCTGCATCCAGCGCACCCTTGTCGCGCAGCAGCCGGTGCAGCGCGGGCAGGTGGAAGTGCGGCACGGCGGGATAGAGGTGGTGCTCCACGTGGTAGTTCACATGGTGCGGGAACAGGGCCACGCGGGCCAGCCGGTTGGGCCAGGAGCCCGTGGTGCGGTTGGTGCGCGCCGCCGTCAGCGGCGAGCCCAGGTCGCTGGCGGCGCCGTGCTCGCAGATGGCGCGCAGCCGCAGGATGGGCTGCAGCACGGTGACCAGCGGCACGACCCACAGCACGAGATACATCGCGAGCCCGCGCCAGCCGGCCGGCGCAAGAGCCGCGAGCGGCGCCACCACGTGGAAGCCGGCGACCCACAGGCGATCGCGCCGGGCGGCAGCACGCAGTTCCGGCGAGGTGTCGTCCAGCGGCCGGATCTCGCGCTGGGTGTCGTCGTTGATCGCCGGCGCGCCGAAGAAGTAGGCGAAGGTCTTCCAGGCGTTCAGGCCCGCCAGGTCGCGCACCAGCTTGTTGAACAGGTAGCGCTTGCCGCGCGGGTAGCCGCCATGGATGGCGGTGTCCGGATCCTCTTCCGTGTAGAGGTTGTTGTGGTGCAGCCGGTGCGTGACACGGTAGGTGCACATGGACACGCCGCCCAGCATGCCGACCAGGCGGCCGAGGAAGTCGTTGGCCCCGCGGTGGGGGAACAGGCGGTAGTGCGCGGCTTCGTGCGCCAGGATGAACAGCCCGTGCTGGGCGATGCCGATCACCACGATGGACAGCAGCATCCACGCGCTCGGCCAGGTGGCGATGGCCAGTGCCAGGGCCAGCGCGATCAGCCCGAAGGTGTGCGCGATCGACAGCGCCGAGCGCCAGGACGACAGCCGGGTCAGCGGCGCCAGCTCCTGCGGCGTGAGCAGCCGCCGGGCCTGGGCGTTGCGCGCGCCGGGCCGCAGGTCTTCGCGGAACTCCTCGCCCTTGCGCGGTTCCACGGCCGATCCCACCTCAGACCAGCTTGACCAGCTGCTTGCCGAAATTGCGGCCGCGCAGCAAGCCGAGGAAGGCTTCCGGCGCCGACTCCAGGCCCTGCGCGACCGTCTCGCGCGGGCGCAGCTTGCCGCTGCCGACCAGATCGCCCAGCTCCTTCAGCGCCTCCGGCCAGACCTCCATGTGCTCGCTCACGATGAAGCCCTGCACGCGCATGCGGTTGGTGAGCAGCAGTTGCGGGTACGACATCGGGATCGGCTTGCCGTCGTAGCCCGAGATCATGCCGCACAGCGCGATGCGCGAGAAGGCGTTCATGCGAAGCATCACGGCGTCCATCACCATGCCGCCCACGTTCTCGAAGTAGCCGTCGATGCCGTCGGGGCAGGCCTGCTTGAGGGCCTTGGACAGCGAGACCGCATCGGCGTGCTGCTTGTAGTCGATGCAGGCGTCGAAGCCCAGTTCCTCGACCACGTAGCGGCACTTCTCGGGTCCGCCGGCGATGCCCACCGCCCGGCAGCCGCGCGCCTTGGCCAGCACGCCGACCGCGCTGCCGACGGCACCGCTGGCGGCGCTGACCGCCACCGTCTGGCCCGCCTTGGGCTCGATGATCTTCACCAGCCCGTACCAGCCCGTCACGCCGGGCATGCCGACGGCGCCCAGGTAGTGCGACAGCGGCACGTGGGTGGTGTCCAGCTTGCGCAGCGCGCCGGGCTGGCCGGCGTCGACCACGCTGTATTCCTGCCAGCCGCCCATGCCCTGGACCTTGTCGCCGGGCTGGTACTTGGGATGGCGGCTCTCCACCACCTCGCCGACGGTGCCGCCGATCATGACCTCGCCCAGCGGCTGCGGCTGGGCGTAGCTCCTGCCCTCGTTCATGCGCCCGCGCATGTAGGGATCGAGGCTGAGGTAGTGGTGGCGCACCAGCACCTGGCCGTCCTGCAGCGGCGGCGTGTCGCGGCTCACCAGCTTGAAGTTGCCGGTCGTGGCCTCCCCGGTCGGGCGGTTGTCGAGCAGGATCTGGCGGTTGGTCGGCATGTGCGTACCTCGAAATCAGTCGGTGGAGATCACGTTGAAGGCCTGCGTGCCCTTGGGGCCGACGGGCAGGCGCGGAACGTACTTGAAGGTGCCGGTGGCGTGCGCGCAGGCCTTGCCGGCCTGGTCGCTGATGGTGGCTTCGCAGAACGCCATGGTGGCGGTCCGGTGCATCAGCCGGCCCTGGGCGCGCAGCGGCCCGCGCGAGGGCTGCATGAAGGTGGTCTTCATCTCGATGGTGACCACGCCCATGTCCTTGACGATGCTGCGCGCGGCCACGGCCATGGCCACGTCCATCAGCGTCATGACGGCGCCGCCGTGGGTGACGCCGAAGGAGTTGAGGTGCTCGGGCCTGGCCTCGTAGGCGATCTGCGACTCGCCCCCCTCCATCCGCTGCAGCTCGAAGCCCAGGTGCTGGACGAAGGGGATGTCGGCGCCGAAATGCACGGGCTCAGCCTCCCGTCACCACGCTGACGCCGCCATCCACCGCCAGCCACTGGCCGGTGATGTGCTTGCCGGCGTCGGATGCGAATAGCACGCAGGTGCCCTTGAGGTCCTCGTCGTCGCCCAGCCGCCGCAGCGGCGCGTGCGCCGCCAGCTGGTCGCCCAGGCGGTCGAGCGTGCCGCGCGTCATCTTGCTGGGGAAGAAGCCGGGGCAGATGGCGTTGACGTTGATGCCGTACCGGCCCCACTCGCAGGCCAGCGCGCGGGTGAAGTTGATGACCGCGCCCTTGGACGTGTTGTAGGCCAGGGTCTGCATCTCGGGCGGATTGCCGCCCAGCCCGGCGATCGAGGCGATGTTCACGATGCGCCCGCCCTTGCGCGGGATCATGCTCTTCTTGGCGATGTGCTGGCTGAGGATGAAATAGCCGCGCACGTTCAGGTTCATCAGCTTGTCCCAGGCCTCCACCGGGTGGTCCTCGGCCGGAGCGCCCCAGGCCGCGCCGGCGTTGTTGACCAGGATGTGGACGTCGCCCATGCGCTCCAGCGTCTCGTCGGCCATGCGGCGGATGTCCTCCTCGCGCGAGGCGTCGGCGGCTATCCAGCGCGCGTCGATGCCGGCGGCCTGCAGTTCGGCCGCAGCCTCCTCCAGGTCCGAGGCCTTGCGCGAGGTCAGCATGATCTTCGCGCCGGCCTCGCCGAGCGCGTGCGCCAGTTGCAGGCCGAGGCCGCGCGAGCCGCCGGTCACGAGGGCGGTCTTGCCGGTGAGGTCGAAGAGTTGCTGGACTTTGCGGGTCATGGGGCTGCTTTCTCGTTGGAATCGGGACGGATCAGAACGCCTCTTCCGGCATGTGGACGCAGGTCGGGTCGCGCGTCTCGACCACCCTCAGCCAGGCGCCGATCTTCGGCAGTTCGTAGTGGAAGAAGTATCGCCCGGCATGCACGCGGCCGGCCTGCGCGGGGCTGCGGGCGCTGGCTTCGGCCGGCACGCTGAGCAGCACGTCCAGCCAGGTCCAGGCGATGACCACGTGGCCGAAAGCCTGCATGTAGGGCACGGCGTTGGCCAGGGCCATGGCGGGATCGCCGCCGGCCCAGGCGGCGCGGGTGGCATCGAGGACGTGCTGCAGCGCACGGGCCAGCTCGTTGCCGTGCGCCGCCAGGTCGGAACGCTGCCGCGCGGCTTCGATGGTGGTGTTGATGCGCCCGGCCAGCAGCTGCAGGCCGCGTCCGCCCTCCATCACCACCTTGCGGCCCAGCAGGTCCGCGGCCTGGATGCCGTGCGTGCCCTCGTGGATCATATTCAGGCGCTGGTCGCGCCAGTACTGCTCCACCGGGAAGTCGCGCGTGTAGCCGTAGCCGCCGTGGATCTGGATGGCCAGCGAGTTGCCCTCCAGGCAGAACTCGCTGGGCCAGCTCTTGGCGATGGGCGTCAGCACCTCCAGCAGCAGGCGGGCCTCGTCGGCCGCCTCGGCGGCGCCGGTGTGCTGTTCATCGACCAGGCGCGCGCAGTACAGCATCAGGGCCAGCGCGCCCTCGCCGTAGGCCTTCTGCGCGAGCAGCATGCGCTTGATGTCGGCGTGCTCGATGATGCGCACCTGTGGCTGGGCCGGGTCCTTGCCCGCCGGCCCGACCGGCCGGCCCTGCGGCCGGTTCTTCGCGTAGTCGAGCGAGGCGTAGTACCCCGCCAGCCCCAGCGCGGTAGCGGCCATGCCGATGCCGATGCGCGCCTCGTTCATCATGTGGAACATGCAGCGCAGGCCCTCGCCGGGCCGGCCCACGAGATAGCCGATCGCGCCGGCACCCCCGCGCACCGGGTACTTGCCCTCGCCGAAATTCAGCAGCGTGTTGGTGGTGCCGCGCCAGCCCAGCTTGTGGTTGAGGCCGGCCAGGGCGACGTCATTGCGCTCGCCGGTGAGTTGGCCCTGCGCGTCCACCAGCTTCTTGGGCAAGATGAACAGCGAGATGCCGCGCGTGCCCGGCACCAGCTTGCCGTCCGGATCCGGGATCTTGGCCAACACCAGGTGGACGATGTTCTCGCTCAGCTCGTGCTCGCCGGCCGAGATCCACATCTTGTTGCCGGTCAGGCGGTAGCGTGGCCCGAGCGGGTCGGCCTCGAAGTCAGGACCGTCGGGCACGGCCCGCGTGGCCACGTCGGAGAGGGACGAGCCCGCCTGCGGCTCCGACAGGCACATGGTCCCGGAGAAGCGCCCGCTGAACTCGTTGGCCGCGAACACCTGCTTCTGCAGGTCCGTCCCGTGCGCCATCAGCAGGTTGGCATTGCCCACCGTCAGCAAGCCGGCGCCTATGCTGACCGAGGCGGTCGCGAAGAACGCGCCGGCGGCGGCTTCGACGGTGTACGGCAGCTGCATGCCGCCGACCGCGTAGTCCTGTGCGGCGCTGAGCATGCCGGAGCCCGCATAGGCGTCCCAGGCGTCCTTGGTCGCCTGCGGCAGGATCACCTTCTCGCCGTCGAAGCGCGGCTCCTCGGTATCGACCAGCCGGTTGAACGGCGCGTACTTCTCGCGTGCGATCCGCTCGCAGGTGTCCAGCACCGCATCGAAGGTCTCGCGCGAATGGTCGGCGAAGCGCTCGCGGCCGGCGAGCTGGTCGACCTTCAGCCAGTCGTACAGCAGGAAGTCGAGGGTGGGACGGAGGGAGGACATGGTGGTTCGGCGTCATCCCCGCGGGGCGGGGATCCAGGGCCTGCGCTTCGGATGCGGGCGCGCCCCGGACTCCCACCGTAGCCGACCCCGAAGCCGGGGACGGGAATGACGGTGCTGCTTACAGGACTTCGAACACCCCGGCTGCGCCCATGCCGCCGCCGATGCACATGGTCACGCAGACGCGCTTGGCCCCGCGACGCTTGCCCTCGATCAGCGCATGGCCGGTCAGGCGCTGGCCGGATACGCCGTAGGGGTGGCCCACCGCGATGGCGCCGCCGTTGACGTTGAGGCGGTCGGCCGGGATGCCCAGCTTGTCGCGGCAGTAGATCACCTGCACGGCGAACGCCTCGTTCAGTTCCCACAGGTCGATGTCCTCGACCTTCAGGCCCAGGTTCTTCAGCACCTTGGGCACGGCGAACACCGGGCCGATGCCCATCTCGTCGGGCTCGCAGCCGGCGACGGCGAAGCCGAGGAAGCGGCCGATCGGCTTGAGGTTGTGCCTGGACGCATAGCCTTCGCCGACCACCACGCAGGCACCGGCCCCGTCGGAGAACTGGCTGGCATTGCCGGCCGCGATCACGCCGCCGGGCAGCGCCGGCTTGATGCCGCTGATGCCTTCCTTGGTCGTGCCCTCGCGCAGGCCTTCGTCCTTGCCGACCGTGACCTCCTTGGTGCGCAGGCCCATCACCGGGTCGGCGACGCCCGCCTTGACGGTGATGGGCGCGATCTCGTCCTCGAACCTGCCGGCGGCCTGGGCCGCGCAGGCCTTCTGCTGGCTGGCGGCGCCGTATTCGTCCATGGCATCGCGGCCGATGCCGTAGCGCTTGGCGACCTGCTCGGCGGTCTGCAGCATGGACCAGTAGATCTCGGGCTTCTTCTGCTCCAGGTCCGGGTCCTTGATCATGTGCAGGTTCATCTCCTGCTGCACGCAGGAGATGCTCTCCACGCCGCCCGCCACGTACACCTCGCCCTCGCCGGCGATGACGCGCTGGCTGGCCATGGCGATGGTCTGCAGGCCCGAGGAGCAGAAGCGGTTGATGGTCATGCCCGACACCGTGATCGGCAGGTCGGCCATCAGCGCGATCTGGCGCGCGATGTTGGAGCCGGTGGCGCCTTCGGGGTTGGCACAGCCCATGAGCACGTCCTCCACGGCGCCGGGCTCGATGCCGGCGCGCTGGACTGCGTGCCTGACCACGTGGCCGCCGAGCGTGGCGCCGTGCGTCATGTTGAAGGCGCCCTTCCAGCTCTTGGTCAGGGGCGTGCGGGCGGTGGAGACGATGACGGCTTGGGTCATGGGTGTTGCCTTTCTTGCGGTGTTCCGGTTGTCAGGGCGCCGGCGAGTTGAGGTTGCGCAGCAGCTGGTGGTAGAAGCGGACGAGCTCGCCCAGGTTGGCGACCGAGATGCGCTCGTTGGTGCCGTGCAGCCGGGGCAGGTCCTCCGGCTTCACGCGGATCGGTGAGAAGCGGTAGATGTTGTCGGTCAGGCCGGTGAAGTGGCGCGAATCCGAGCCGGCCACGTACAGCGCCGGCGTGACCAGCACGTCGGGATGCAGCGAGCGCAAGGTGCGGTTGAGCAGCTGATACGAAGGTGCCGCCGTCGGCGAAATGCCGGTCGGGTCGGACCCGCCGGGGATCTCGGCCAGTTCGAAGCCCTCCCCCACCTGCTCGCGCACGTGCTGCAGCACGCTCTGGCGGGTCTCGCCCGGCATGATGCGGAAGTTCACCACCGCCTGCGCCGCTTCCGGGATGACGTTGTCCTTGTTGCCGGCCTGGAGGATGGTGAGTGCCGTGGTCGTGCGCAGCATCGCATCGGTGCTGCCGGCCTTCTCCAGCTGGCCCTGCACGACGGGACCGAACAGCCACAGGTTGGACAGCGCCACGCGCTGGAAACCGCTCATCTCGGGCGCCAGTGTCTCGAACATCTCGCGTGCCACGCCCTTCATGGCGGCCGGCAGCTGCTGCTGTTCCAGTCGTCCCAACGCAGAGGTCAGCTTCGAGATCGCCGTCTGGCCCGGCGGCGGCGGTGCGGACGAATGGCCGGGCGTGCCCTTGGCCTTGATTGAGACGGACAGGTAGCCCTTCTCCGCCACGCCGATCAGGCCGACGGGGGCGGCGACGCCCGGCATCAGCCCCTCGGCCACGAACAGCCCCTCGTCGATGACGAACTCCAGGCGGACGTTCCGTTCCTTCAGCAGCTGGACGATCTGCTGCGCGCCGCGCAGGCCGCTGACTTCCTCGTCGGCCCCGGAGATGAGGTAGACCGTCTGGCGCGGCTGGAAGCCCGATGCGAGCAGGAGCTCGATCGCTTCCATCTGGGCGACGAGGTTGCCCTTGTCGTCCCAGGCGCCGCGGCCCCAGACGAACCCGTCTCGCACCTCGCCCGCATAGGGGCCGCTCGTCCAGTTCTTCTCGGTTCCCGGCTCGATGGGTACCACATCGTGGTGCGCCATCAGGGCGATGGGCCGCGCGGCAGGGTCCGTCCCGCGCCAGGTGTAGAGCAAGCTCAGGCCGCCCACCACCTCGCGCTGGAGCGTGGCATGCAGGCGCGGGAAGCGCTGCGCCAGGTACGCATGCAGCTTGCGGAACTCCTCGGCATTGGCCTGCGGGTCGGCCTGGCTGGACTCGGTGCGGAAGCGGATCGCACCGGCCAGCTTGTCCGCCACCGCATCCGCGTCGACGGCGAGCGGCGGCGCCGGCGGCACCTGCAGCTGCCGGGATCCCTGGCGCAGCGTGTTGACGGCCACCGCCGCCGCGAGCAGCAGCACCAGGCCGAGAACCGCGAGGAGGACGCGCTTGAGCATCGCGGGATCAGCCGGTCAGTCCCTTGCCCTCCGCCACCAGCTTCTTGATCAGCGGTGCGGGCTCCCAGAAGGCGGCATCGTCGCGCGGGTTCTGCTGGAAGCGCTTCATGGCCTGCATGACGTTGAACAGGCCGACCTGGTCGGCATACAGCATGGGGCCGCCGCGGTGGATGGGGAAGCCGTAGCCGGTCAGGTAGACCATGTCGATGTCGCTGGCGCGGGAGGCGATGCCCTCCTCCAGGATGTGCGCGGCCTCGTTGACCAGCGAGAACACCAGCCGCTGCACGATCTCTTCGTCGGAGATCCTGCGCGGCTCGATGCCCAGCTCCTTGCGGTGCTGCGCCACCATGTCCTCGACCAGCTTGGACGGGATCGCGTCGCGCTTGCCGGGCTGGTAGTCGTACCAGCCGGCGCCGGTCTTCTGTCCGAAGCGGCCCAGCTCGCACAGCTTGTCGGCGGACTTGCTGTACTTCATGTCGGGCCGCTCGGCGGCGCGGCGCTTGCGGATCGCCCAGCCGATGTCGTTGCCCGCCAGGTCGCCCATGCGGAACGGACCCATGGCGAAGCCGAACTTCTCGATCGCCTTGTCCACCTGTTGCGGGGTGGCGCCCTCGTCCAGCAGGAAGCCGGCCTGGCGGCTGTACTGCTCGATCATGCGGTTGCCGATGAAGCCGTCGCACACGCCCGACACCACCGCGGTCTTCCTGATCTTCTTGGCGAGGGCCATCACGGTGGCCAGCACGTCCTTGCCGGTCTTCTCGCCGCGCACCACTTCCAGCAGCTTCATCACGTTGGCCGGGCTGAAGAAGTGCATGCCGACCACGTCCTGCGGGCGCTGGGTGAAGGCGGCGATCTTGTTGACGTCCAGGGTGGAGGTGTTGGAGGCCAGGATCGCGCCCGGCTTCATCACCTTGTCGAGCGTCTCGAACACCTTCTGCTTGACGCCCATGTCCTCGAACACCGCCTCGATCACCAGGTCGGCGTCCTTGATGTCCTCGTAGGACAGCGTGGTCTTGAGCAGGGCCATGCGCTGCTCGTACTTGTCCTGCTTGAGCTTGCCTTTCTTGACCTGGGCCTCGTAGTTCTTGCGGATGGTCGCGATGCCGCGGTCCAGCGCCTCCTGCTTCATCTCGAGGATGGTCACCGGGATGCCGGCGTTCAGGAAGTTCATGGAGATGCCGCCGCCCATGGTGCCGGCGCCGATGACGGCCACGGACTTGATCTCGCGCTTGGGCGTGTCTTCCGGCACGTCGGGGATCTTGGAGGCGGCCCGCTCGGCCATGAAGATGTGGCGCAGGGCCCGGCTCTCGGGCGAGAGCATCAGGTTGATGAAGACCTCGCGCTCGTAGGCCATGCCGTCGTCGAACTTCTTCTTCGTCGCGGCTTCGACCGCGTCCACGCACTTGCCCGGCGCCGGGAAGTTCTTCGCCATGCCCTTGACCATGTTGCGCGCGAACTGGAAGTAGGCGTCGCCGCGCGGGTGCTTGCACGGCAGGTCGCGCACGCGCGGCAGCGGGCGCTTGTCGGCGACTTCGCGCGCGAAGGCCAGCGCCTCCTCGAGCAGCGACTCGGGTGAAGTGGCCATCTTGTCGAACAGCTTCTGGCCGGGCTGCTGCGCCAGCAGTTCGCTCTTGACCGGCTCGCCCGACACGATCATGTTCAGCGCCGTTTCCACGCCCAGCACGCGCGGCAGGCGCTGCGTGCCGCCGGCGCCGGGAATCAGGCCCAGCTTGACCTCGGGCAGCGCGACGTTGCAGCCGGGGGCGGCGATGCGGTAGTGGCAGCCGAGCGAGAGCTCCAGGCCGCCGCCCATGCACACCGAGTGCACGGCCGCCACCGTCGGCTTGGCCGAGTTCTCCAGCGCGAGGATCAGCGACAGCAGGTTGGGCTCGGCGATCGCCTTGGGCGAGCCGAACTCCTTGATGTCGGCTCCGCCCGAGAAGGCCTTGCCGGCACCGGTGACCACGATGGCCTTGACGGCCGGATCGGCATTGGCCTGCTCCAGCCCGGCGGCAAACGCCTGCCGCAGGGCCATGCCCAGCCCGTTGACCGGCGGGTTGTTCATCGTGATCACGGCCACGTCGCCGTGCACCTTGTATTCAGCCGTCATGTGCGGTGCTCCTGGAAAGAAAAAGAACGCTCGTTCGCTTCGGTCGATTCTAGGAAAGGCTTGCTGCGCTGCAACGCCGCGTTGTCACCGCAGGGACTATGCAGCGGGCTGTCGGACCCGTTCCCGACCGCAGGTCGAACCGTCCGCGCGGAATAACATGCAGCGCGGACACCTCTTGGACGAGGATCCGGCTTTGCCGGTCCTCGTCCAACTGATCGGAACCACGCGCGAATCGCGTAGCGATTCGGGCGTGACTAGACTTCCAGCCACTCCTTGCGAGTGTAGGCGTCCGCCCGCAGGCTGTCCGGGGTGCCCTGGAAGACGATGCTGCCGTGTCCCATCACCAGCGCACGGTCGGACACGGTCATGGCGATGGTCAGCTTCTGCTCGATCAGCAGCACGGACAGGCCGCGCTCCTTGAGCTTCTTCAGGTATTCGCCGACCAGCTCGACGATCTTTGGTGCCAGCCCTTCGGTGGGCTCGTCGATGATGATCAGGTCCGGGTCGCCCATCAGCGTGCGGCACAGGGTCAGCATCTGCTGCTCGCCGCCCGACAGCACGCCGGCCTCGGTGTGCTGCCGCTCCTTCAGGCGCGGGAACATCGCGTACATGTCGTCGAAGGACCAGCGGCCCTTCTGGCCGGCGTGCTTCTGCCCCAGCATCAGGTTCTGGTGCACCGTCAGCGTCGGGAAGATCTCGCGGTTCTCCGGCACGTAGCCTATGCCCAGGTGGGCGATCTCGTAGGGCTTGCGCCCGAGCGTGGGCTGGCCCTTGAAGTCCACCGTACCGGTGCACTCGACCATGCCCATGATGGCCTTGGCGGTGGTCGAGCGGCCCGAGCCGTTGCGGCCCAGCAGCGCCACGATCTCGCCCGGCCGCACGTCGAAGTGCACGCCGTGCAGCACGTGGCTCTTGCCGTAGAAGGCGTGCAGGTTCTCGATCTTGAGCATCAATGCACCCCTGCGCCCACCTGCGCGTCGGCCACGTGGGAGCCCAGGTAGGCCTCCTGCACCCGCTGGTTGGCGCGCACCTTCTCCGGCGTGTCGAAGGCGATCACCTCGCCATAGACCACCACCGCGATCTTGTCGGCCAGGCCGAACACCACTCCCATGTCGTGCTCCACCGTCAGCAGCGTCTTGCCGACGGTCACTTCCTTGATCAGCTCGATGAAGCGGCGCGTCTCGCTCTTGCTCATGCCGGCGGTGGGCTCGTCCAGCAGGATCACGCCGGCGCCACCGCCGATGGTGATGCCGATCTCCAGCGCGCGCTGCTCGGCGTACGTGAGGTTCATGGCCAGTACGTCGCGCTTGCGCTCCAGGTGGATCATCTCCAGCAGCTGCTCGGCGCGCTCGTTGGCGTCGTGCAGGTTGGCCAGGAACTTGAAGAAGGTGTAGCGGTAGCCCAGGCTCCACAGCACCCCGCAGCGCAGGTTCTCGAAGACGCTGAGCTTGGGGAAGATGTTGGTGATCTGGAAGCTGCGCGACAGTCCCAGCCGGTTGATCTCGAACGGCCGCTTGCCGTCGATGCGCTCGCCGTTGAGCAGCACCTCGCCGCTGGTGGGTTCGAAGCGGCCGCTGATCAGGTTGAACAGCGTGGACTTGCCTGCCCCGTTCGGGCCGATCACCGCCACCCGCTCGCCCGGGCGCACCGCCAGGTTGGCCCCGCGAATGATCTCCGTCTTGCCGAAACTCTTGCGCAAATCGCGCAGCTCCAGCGCGTACTCCGCCGTCATGGCTGGCTCTCCCGGCGCTTGGTCTCTTTTTCGATGTACTCCTGGATCTCGCCCCACTGGCGCACGAACTGGCGCCGGGTGAGCTCGAACAGGCCCAGGCCGCTGAGCATCACGAAGCCGCAGCCGAACCAGCTGTCCAGCCCGTGGGCGTTGAGGGTGTTGCCGAGGAACTGCAGTTCCGGCCCCAGCGCGGGGTTGAGCTTGAGGTGGTAGACCATCTCGATCATGCCGGCCGCACCCAGCAGCGTGATCAGTGCGGTGGCGGCCAGGGCCAGGTAGCTGACCCAGAGCTCGCGCAGGCGGCCGAAGGCGGCCACCCGCACGTTCATCATGATCAGGCTGGCGATGCCGCCGGGTGCGTACATCACCATGAACAGGAACACCAGCCCCAGGTACAGCAGCCAGGCCTTGGTCAGCTCCGACAGCAGCACGAAGGCCAGCACCATCAGCACCGCGCCGATGATGGGCCCGAAGAAGAAGGTGGCGCCGCCCAGGAAGGTGAACAGCAGGTAGGCGCCCGATCGCGGGCCGCTCACCACTTCGGAGGTGACGATCTCGAAGTTCAGCGCCGCCAGCCCGCCCGAGATGCCGGCGAAGAAGGCCGCCACGCAGAACACCAGGAAGCGCACCATCTGGGTGTTGTAGCCGACGAACTCCACCCGCTCGGGGTTGTCGCGCACCGCGTTGATCATCCGGCCCAGCGGCGTGCGCGTGAACGCGTACATGGCCGCCGTGCAGATGAAGGTGTAGATCGCAATCAGGTAGTACAGCTGGATCTGCGGCCCGAAGGTGATGCCGAACGGCTTGGAACCAGTGACCCGGTTGCCCGAGATGCCGCCCTCGCCGCCGAAGAACTCGGGGAACATCAGCGAGGAGGCCCACACCAGCTCGCCGATGCCCAGCGTGATCATGGCAAAGGGCGTGGCGGCCTTCTTGGTGGTCACCCAACCGAGCAACAACGCGAACGCCAGGCCGGCCAGGCCGCCGGCAATCGGCACCAGGCTGACCGGCAGCGGCAGCGTGCCGGCCGACACCAGGTTCAGGGTGTGGATGGCCAGGAAGGACCCGAGCCCGGAGTGCACCGCATGCCCGAAGCTGAGCATGCCGCCCTGCCCCAGCAGCATGTTGTACGACAGGCAAACGATGATCGCGATGCCCATCTGGCTGAGCATGGTGTGCGCCAGCGAACTCGTCCACACCAGCGGTGCCACCAGCAGCAGCACCGCGAACGCGCTCCAGATGATCCAGCGGCCCACGTTCCAGGGCTTGAACTCGTAGTAGGCGCCCTTGTCGCTGGTGGCGGGGATGCGCGCCGGGGCGGCGGCGCCCACCGGCATGGCCACGCCGACGCGGGTGGCCTCCTGGGCGGGGTCCTGGGTATCGGTGAAGGTGCTCATGTCCTCAGCCCTCCCGCGTGCCCAGCAGCCCCTTGGGCCGGAAGATCAGCATCAATACCAGGAACAGGTAGGGCAGGATGGGCGCGACCTGGCTGATCTTCAGCTTCCACAGCGCATAGCCGAAGGTGTCGGAGGTGACCGGCCAGCCCATGGTGTCGAGCGCGCCCTGGATGGAGGCGTCCACGCCGACGGCGAAGGTCTGCACCACGCCGATCAGCAGCGAGGCCAGGAAGGCCCCGGACAGCGAGCCCATGCCGCCGACCACCACCACCACGAAGATGATGGAGCCCACGGTGGCGGCCATGCCGGGCTCGGTGACGAAGGCGTTGCCGCCGATCACGCCGGCCAGCCCGGCCAGCGCGGCGCCGCCGCCGAACACCAGCATGAACACGCGCGGCACGTTGTGCCCCAGCGCCTCCACCGCGCTCGGGTGCGTGAGCGCAGCCTGGATCACCAGACCGATGCGGGTGCGCGTGAGCAGCAGCCAGATGGCCACCAGCATCAGGATCGCCACCAGCATCATGAAGCCGCGGTACATCGGGAACTGGGTGCCGTACAGGGTGAACAGCGGCCCATCGAGCGCCTCGGGCACGCGGTAGTCGACCGAGCCGGTGCCCCATACCAGCTGCACCATCTCGAGCAGGATGAAGGACAGCCCGAAGGTGATCAGCAGCTCGGCGACGTGCCCGAACTTGTGCACCCGGCGCAGGCAGTAGCGCTCGAACAGCGCACCCAGCACGCCTACCAGCAGCGGGGCCACCACCAGGGCGGGCCAGTAGCCGACCAGTTGCGCGGTGGTGAACGCGAAGTAGGCCCCCAGCATGTAGAAGCTGGCGTGGGCGAAATTGAGCACGCCCATCATGCTGAAGATCAGCGTGAGGCCGGAGCTCAGCATGAACAGCAGAAGCCCGTAGCTGATGCCGTTCAGGAGGGAGATGGTGAAGAATTCCACGAGGGGCTGGAGGCTGGGCTGGGGCTTGGAGGATGGTGCGCCCACGCAGGCGGACCATGGCAACAGGTGCCGGGACGCGGCGAGGGGCTAGGACCAGGGAACGAGACGGCTGTCTCCCTGGCCGCTAGCCCCTGGTCCCGGCGGGCGCGCGGCGGCGCCGCGCGTGAGCCGTCAGGCTCCCGGCCGCTTCATCTGGCAGCTGGTCGGCGTGCTGGACACGTACGGATCCATCTGCTTGATGCTCACGAAGGTGTAGCCGGTGTTCTCGACGCTGTACTCGCCCTTCTTGGCCTTCTGCCACTTGGTGATGAACATCGACTGCTGCAGCTGGTGGTCGGAGCCGCGCATCTGCACGTCGCCGGCGAAGCTCTTGACCGACAGGCCTTCCAGCGCCTTGGCCACCTTGACCGGGTCGGTGGAGCCGGCCTTGGCCATCGCATGGTTCAGCAGGGTGATGCCGTTGTAGGTGGCGTAGGTGTAGTAGTCGTCGTTGAACTTCTTGTGGAACTCGGCGGCCATCTTGCCGAGCTCGCCGGTGTGGTTGGCATGCCCGTAGGCGACGACGTACACCTCGCTGTCGCCGCCGGCGGCCAGCGCCGTGGGCGTGCCGGTGACCCCGGCGTAGTAGGTGTACATCGGGATCTTCAGGCCGGCGTCGTTCAGCGCCTTGACCAGCAGCGTCAGGTCCTGGCCCCAGTTGCCGGTGACGATGGTGTCGGCACCGGACTGCTTGATCTTGGCCACGTAGGGCGAGAAGTCCTTGACCTGGCCGATGGGGTGCAGGTCTTCGCCCACCACCTGCACGTCAGGGCGCTTGCGCTTGATCGCGTCCTTGAAGTACTTGGCGACCTGGTGGCCGTGCGAGTAGTTCTGGTTGATCAGGAAGACCTTCTTGACGTTCGGCTGGTCCTTCATGAAGGAGGTCAGCGCCTCCATCTTCATGGAGGTGTCGGCGTCCAGGCGGAAGTGCCAGTAGTCGCACTTCTCGTTGGTCAGCGCCGGGTCCACCGCGGCGTAGTTGAGGTAGACGATCTCCTTGCCCGGGTTGCGCGCGTTGTGCTTGGACACGGCGTCCAGGATGGCCGTGGCGGCGCCCGAGCCGTTGCCCTGGGTGACGTAGCGGAAGCCCTGGTCGATGGCGGCCTTCAGCGTGTTCAGGCTTTCCTGCGGCGACCCCTTGTTGTCGAAGCCGACCACCTCGAACTTCACGCCCGAGGGCGCGCGGCCGGACAGCTGCTCGGCGGCGAACTGCCAGCTCTTGAGCTGGTTCTGGCCCACGTTGGCGAACGGCCCGGAGAGCGGGTCCATGAACGCGATGCGGACCGTCTCGTTCTTGGTGCCCTGTGCCAGCGCGAGACCGGGGCCGCACAGGGCGACCATGGCGGCAATGGCGACATGCTTCGGCGCAAATCTCATCTCGAGTCTCCTGGGTGGTTCGGAATGGACGCAGGATAAAAGTATTCGTCCAGCACGACCGTCAGGGAATGCCCGTAAGGTCCCCGCCCGCTATCGCGGAGGGGACAGTCGGTACGCCGATCACGCGCCCGGCAGGCGGTAGTCCTTCAGCTGCTCGCGCAGCCGGGTCTTGAGCATCTTGCCGGTGGCGCCCAGCGGGATGGCGTCGACGAACACCACGTCGTCGGGCACCTGCCACTTGGCGATCTTGCCCTCGTAGAACTTCAGCAGTTCCTCGCGCGTGACTTCCGCGCCCGGCTTCTTCACCACGACGACGATGGGGCGCTCGTCCCACTTCGGGTGCTTCATGCCCACGCAGGCGGCCATCTGCACCGCCGGGTGCGCCATCGCGATGTTCTCCACGTCGATGGAGCTGATCCACTCCCCGCCGGACTTGATCACGTCCTTGCTGCGGTCGGTGATCTGCATGAAGCCGTCGGTGTCGATGGTGGCCACGTCGCCGGTCGGGAACCAGCCGTCCACCAGCGGGTCGCCGCCCTCGCCCTTGAAGTACTCGCGCACCACCCAGGGGCCGCGCACGTACAGGTCGCCGAAGGCCTTGCCGTCCCAGGGCAGTTCCTTGTTCTCGTCGCCGACGATCTTCATGTCGACGCCGAAGATCGCGCGGCCCTGCTTCAGGCGGATCTTCATCTGCTCTTCGGGCGGCAGCGCCAGGTGCTTGTTCTTCAGCGTGCACAGCGTGCCGAGCGGACTCATCTCGGTCATGCCCCAGGCGTGCAGCACGTCCACGCCGTAGCCCTCGCGGAAGGCGTCGATCATGGCCGGCGGGCAGGCCGAGCCGCCGATCACGGTGCGCTGCAGGGTGGAGAAGCGCAGGTCGCCCTGCTTCATGTGGCCCAGCAGCATCTGCCACACGGTGGGCACGCCCGCGGCGAAGGTCACCTTCTCGCCCTCGATCAGCTCGTACACCGACTTGCCGTCCAGCGCCGGCCCGGGGAACACCAGCTTGCAGCCGGTCAGCGCGGCCGAGTACGGAATGCCCCAGGCATTGACGTGGAACATGGGCACGACCGGCAGCACCGAGTCGCGTGCCGACAGCGCCATCACGTCCGGCAGCGCGGCCGCGTAGGCATGCAGCAGGGTCGAGCGATGGCTGTAGAGCGCCGCCTTGGGATTGCCGGTGGTGCCGCTCGTATAGCACATGCTGGAGGCGGAGTTCTCGTCGAACTGCGGCCACTCGTAGTCGGTCGGCTGGCCGCCGATCCAGTCCTCGTAGGCGACCAGGTTGGGGATGCCGGTGTCCGCGGGCACCTTGCCGGCGTCGCACAGCAGCACGTACTGGCGGATGGTCGGGCACTTCGCGTGCACGGCCTGCACCAGCGGCAGGAAGCTCGCATCGAAGCACAGGACCTGGTCCTCGGCGTGGTTGGCGATCCAGGCGATCTGGTCCGGGTGCAGCCGCGGGTTGATGGTGTGCAGCACCCGCCCGGAGCCGGACACGCCGAAGTACAGCTCCAGGTGCCGGTAGCCGTTCCACGCCAGGGTCGCGACCCGGTCGGAGAACAGCAGCTTCATGCCGTCCAGTGCGCCGGCCACCTGTCGTGCACGCCGGGCGACGTCGCGCCACGTATAGCGATGGATGTCCCCTTCGACCCGGCGCGACACGATCTCGCCGTCGCCCTGGTGGCGGTCGGCGAACTCGATCAGCGACGAGATCAGCAGGGGTTGGCTTTGCATCAGGCCGAGCATGGTGACTCCTTTTCGTGCGGCTTCATGGTCCGGAAAAGGCCGATGCTAAGACGAAATCCGGCGACTGCCGGCGCGCGCTTCGCGCGGCGCGTCACGCGCGGAACACCGCGCTCAGGCCGTCGGGGAGTCGGCGGGCTGCACCGCGCGGTGGAATTCCAGCGAGACGGTCGTGCCTATTCCGCTGGCGGATTCGATGCGCACCGCGCCGCCGGCGTCCTGCATCACGCGCTGGCAGAACATCAGGCCCATGCCGTTGCCGCCGCTGGCGCCGCGGGTGGTGACCGGCTCGCGCGTGAGGCGCTCCAGGACCTGCGGGTCTATGCCAGGCCCGTTGTCGGCGAACCGGATCCAGCCGCGGGCACCGCCCTCGCCCATCTCGCAGCCGGCCTCCACGTCCAGCCGCGGCTGCGGCGTGTCGCGAAGCGCCTGCAAGGCGTTCTTGGCCAGCGTGCACAGCACCAGGTACAGCAGGTCGCGCCGGCCCGGCAGCCGGAAGTCCTGCCGCACCCGGGTAGCGACCCAGCTGCGCTCGTCGCCCTCGAACGGGAACTCGTCGCGCAGGGCCGCCAGCAGCGCCGCGGCGCTCACCGTCTGCGGAGCAGCGCCGGGGTAGGCGTCGCGCGCGGATTGCACGAAGGTGGACACCAGTGACTGGCAGTACTGGGTGCGGCGCTCGGCCCGCTCCAGCGCAGCCAGCAGTTCGCCGGGCTGGTGCTCCTCGAAGCGCGCGATGCCGGCCGGGACATCCGGATGCGGCGGCAGGTAGCGCGACGCGATGCTGGCCACGCTGCCACGCACGGTGGCCAGCGGCGTGTTCAGCTCGTGCGCCAGGAAGCCGAGCGTCTCCCGCAGCGACGCCGCCCGGCCCTCGTTGACCGCACGCTGCAGCGCCTGCTTGCGGTACAGCGCCAGCGCCTCGCGCAGCGCCTCGCGGGTGGGCTGGTCCTCCAGCGGCTTTTCCAGGATGCGCAGCACCCGGCCCTGGTTGACCGCGGCGATGGCGACCTCCTTCTCGGCGTAGGCGGTGGCCAGCAGGCGCACGATGTGCCGATGCTCGCGCTGCATGTGGCGCAGCAGGCCCATGCCGTCCTGCTCGGGCATGCGGTAATCGGTGACCAGCGCCGCGAACTGCCCTCCGCGCTCGGCCAGGATGTCCAGCGCCTCGCCCGCGCTGCCGGCGGTGGTGAGCTCGAATTCGCCGCCGAAGCTGCGGGCGAACCACTTGCGCGAGCGCTCGTCGTCGTCGACGAACAGGATGCCGCGCGCGATGCCTGCTTCCATGGCCGGATGCTAGACCGCCTGCGACCGTCGCTGCCGGGCTCCGTACTCGCGCAGCGCCGCCTCGGTGCGCGCAGCCAGGGCCTGCACCTGGGGCAACCAATCGGCCGCGGATGGCCAGCGGCTTTCCTCCAGCACGGGCACGTAGACCCGGCGCACGAGCTGGTATAGCGCCAGGGCGCCGGCCTCGCCGCTCATGCCCAGCAGCGAATGCAGCGCATCCTGGGCCCTGGCCAGGTCCTGCGAGCGGACGGATTGCTCGAGCGTGCCGACCAGCCGCGCGATCTCGGGCAGGTAGTCGGCCAGCAGTTCGTCCAGCAGCCCGAGCCGGCGGTAGCTCTCCAGCCGGGCTTCGTTGAGCAGCGGCCCATCGGTGTCGCCGGGCTGCACCGCCGCGGGGGCCACGGCTTGCGGCTGGGCGGCGCCGCCGGCCAGCACGGTGCCCAGCGCCTCGTACAGCTGCATGGCTTCGACCGGCTTGACCAGGAATCCGTCCATGCCGGCGTCACGGGCGCCCTGAATGGCCGGCGCGTCGGAATGCGCGGTCAGCGCGACGATGGGCACGGCAGACCATGGCTGGCGGCTGGCGCGCACCGCGCGCGCGGTCGCCAGGCCGTCCATGCCGGGCATGCCCAGATCCATGAGGACGGCGTCGAATCCCGGTCCGGCGGCCAGCGACTTCAGGACCGCCTGCCCGTGGTCGACCTCGGCCACTTCGGCGCCGGCTTCGCGCAGGTAGGCCGCCACGGCGCGACGGTTGTAGGCGCTGTCGTCGGCCAGCAGGATGCGCCGGCCGGCCAGCGCATGGGCCGCGACCGCGGCGCCGTGGCGCGACATGGTCCGCACCAGGGCCTGCACCAGCGGCAGCTGGGCGCTGGGCTTGGCGATGAAGCCGTCCATGCCGGCCCGCTGCGTCTTCATGCGGGCCACGTGCGGCGGTTCACTGGTGTGGGCGACGATGCGCACGTAGCGGTTGGCGGGCGCCTGGCCCTGCCGCAGCCGCTGTGCCACCTGGTAGCCGTCGAGCACCGGCATGTTCAGGTCCAGCAGCACCAGATCGTAGGCGTGGCGGGCCAGCAGCTCCAGCGCGCGCTGGCCGTCGGCCGCTTCGTCGATCGCCAGCCCCACCGGCTCCAGCTTGTGGCGATTGGCGGCGCGCTGCCCCGCGTCGTCCTCCACCATCAGCAGCCGCTTGCCGGCCAGCACCGCCCGCGCCTGCTCCAGCACGCGGGCATGGTGCTCCTCGCGGGCCTGCTCGCCCACCGGCGCGAACTGGAGCGTGAATTCGGTGAAGGCGCCGGGCTGCGACTGGCAGCGGATCGATCCGCCGAAGGCCTTCATCACGCGCTGGCAGTACGCCAGGCCCAGCCCGGTGCCGCCCGACTTGCCGACCGAGCGGAACGGCTCGAACAGGGTGGGCAGCACCTCGGGCGCGATACCGGGACCGTTGTCGCGCACCCTCACCTGCCGGCCACCGACCGTGACCCAGACCCGGGTGCCGGGTTGCAGCCGCAGGTAGTACAGCGCGTTCTTGATCAGGTTGAAGAGCACGAACAGGGTCGCGGTCTCGTCGCCCAGGAACTCGAAGTCCTCCTGCACCTGGACCTGCACCGCGGCGCGCTCCTCCGGGCTGTCGTAGCCGTACTCGTCGATCGCCTTGGCGACGACCTCGGCGGCCGACAGGTAGGCGAAGCTGGCGGTGTCCAGCGGACGGGCGCTGACCTCGTCCAGCGTCATGGAGATGACCTGCAGCCCGCGCTGCACCGCCTGCTCCCCATGGGCCAGGTGGCGGTACAGCGTGTCCACCTCGGCCGGGGGGATGGGCGCGAGCTGGCCGGAGAGGCCCGGCGCCGGCAGCACGCGCTGCATGGCCTGCAGGCTGTGCCGCACCTGGGCCAGCGGATGCCGCAGCTCGTGCGCGATGGAGCCGGCCAGGCCCTGGGTCGCGCGCAGCTTGCGCTCGGCGTCGATCTGCTCGGTGGAGAACTTGAACAGGTTGCCGCCGATCACGATCAGCGCATAGGCGGGCAGCTGCGCCACCAGGTCCATGGGCACGCGCGGCTGCGGGGCCGTGAAGCCGTACCAGAGCGCGGCCAGCCCGGTGCCCGCCGCCAGCATCACCAGGGTGTTGCGCCAGTCGGTGAGCATCACCAGGAAGCACAGCACGATGAAGGCGTTGGAGATCGCCGGCACCCCGCCGCCCCGCTCCAGCGCCACCAGCACCGTGAAGCACGGCAGGCAGTACAGCAGCACGACGTACGAGTAGCGGATGTAGTAGCGCCTGAGCCGCTGCGGCCAGTGGTCCTTCAGGCCCATGCCCAGGAACAGCGCGATGGCCACCATCCGGAAGCCGATGTCGTCCCAGATCTCCGGGTTCCTGCGCGTGAAGCGCAGGAAGAAGAACGCGATGTAGGTGATCGCGCCCAGGTAGCCCATGTACTTGAGCCGCGGCGGGCCATAGGCGTGGTAGGCCTCGTAGTGGGCGAACACGCGCTGGAACCAGTTCATGGTGCCGCTCCGATCAGTGCAGCCGCAAGGTGGCCAGCCGGCGCTGGGCGTGCTCCAGCTCCTGCTCGCTGCCGGCCAACGCCCGGAACACCGTGGCCACGTCGCCGTGGATCAGCGAATAGCTGCCGTCCTCCCCCTCGAAGGCGTCCTTGAGCAGCACCGAGAAGCCGAAGCGGCGGTACAGGCGCCCCAGCAGCGGCGTGCAGGTGGCGAACAGGTTCTCCACCTGCAGGTGGTCCAGCAGGTGGGCCAGCGTGAGGAACAGGCATCGCTTGAGGGCTTCCGGGCCGGCCCGGTACTCCGGCGCGACCACCAGCCGGCCGACCTCCCAGGCCGCCGGCATGGGCTGCGGCGTCCCGCCCTGCTTCATCAGCAGCTTCTCGCAAGGCGCCAGTCCGAGCCCGAGCGGAATAAGACGAATGGTTCCAATCCAGTGGCCGCGCCAGAGGAAACCGGCGACGAACCCGTGCTGGTCTCTTTTTTTTCCCGGCTCGCGAAGGCCGGATCGGCCAGCGCGGCCGCTGGAAGGTGGATCTCCTCGCGCAGGTGCAGCACGTGGGCGATCTCGTCGGGGCGGCGCAGGGGGCGGATCTCCAGCTCGTCGATGGCGATCTCGCGCGGCGCCACGGCCGGGGCGTGCAGGTGCGGGGATGCCGTCGCGGGCGCATCGGAAACCCTGTGGGCCGCAGGTGCGGCCACGGACATGTTGCTCATTGTTTTCCTCCCTGGGCGCCGCCGGGGCGGGGCGCGCTCAACAGCTAGGGAATTATCCGGGCGCTGTCAACGGCCGTGCCATAGGCGAAATGCCTACCGCATCCTTGCGGCGCCCAGCCCCGCCTCGGCCGGGAAGTCCCCCCACGCCCGCGCGGACGACCGTGCCCGGGGACAATGGCGCATGAACCACATGGTCGACGCGCCCCCGCGCGAACTGGACCTGGGCGTGCACTGGCGGCACGGCTTCGCGTCGCTGGGCCCGGCCTTCTACACCGAACTCCCCGCGCTCCCGCTGCCGGATCCCTACCTGGTGGGCCTGAACGAGCCGCTCGCGCAGGCGCTGGGGCTGGACCCCGCGTTGCTGGCCGGCGACGAAGGCGTGCGCGCCCTCACCGGCTCGCTGGCCATCGCCGGCACCCGCCCACTGGCCAGTGTCTACAGCGGCCACCAGTTCGGTGTCTGGGCCGGCCAGTTGGGCGATGGGCGCGCGCTGCTGCTCGGCGACCTCGATTCGGCCGACGGCGCCCAGGAACTCCAGCTCAAGGGCAGCGGCCGCACCCCCTACTCGCGCATGGGCGACGGACGCGCGGTGCTGCGCTCCAGCATCCGCGAGTTCCTGTGCTCCGAGGCGATGCAGGGGCTGGGCATTCCCACCACCCGTGCGTTGAGCGTCACCGGCGCCGACGCACCGGTGCGGCGCGAGACGGTCGAGACCGCCGCCGTGGTGATGCGGGTGTCGCCCAGCTTCGTGCGCTTCGGCCATTTCGAGCACTTCGCCTCGCGCGGGCAGGACGAGGAACTGCGACGGCTGGCCGACTACGTGATAGCCCGCCACTTCCCCGAATGCCGCACGAGCGGACGCTTCGGTGGCAACGCCTACGCCGCCCTACTCGAAACCGTCAGCGAACGCACGGCGGCGCTGCTGGCCCGGTGGCAGGCCGTGGGCTTCTGCCACGGCGTGATGAACACCGACAACATGAGCATCCTGGGCCTGACCATCGACTACGGTCCGTTCCAGTTCCTCGACGCCTTCGACCCGAACCACGTCTGCAACCACAGCGACGAGACGGGCCGCTATGCCTACAACCGGCAGCCCAACGTGGCCTACTGGAACCTGTTCGCCCTCGGCCAGGCCCTGCTGCCGCTGATCGGCGACGAGGAGACTGCGCTGGCGGCGCTGGAGTCGTACAAGGCCGTGTTCCCGCGCGAGCTGGAGTCGTGCCTGCGGGCCAAGCTGGGGCTGGCCGATGCCCAGGAGGGCGATCGCACCCTGATCGAAGGCATCCTGCAGCTGCTGGCCAAGGGGAGCGTCGACTACACGATCTTCTGGCGGCGCCTGTCGCAGCACGTGGCCGGCGGCCCGCTGGAGCCGGTGCGCGACCTGTTCCCCGACCGGGAGGCCTTCGACGCCTGGTTGCTAGACTACGCGCCCCGCCTGCCGGCCGACCGTCGAGCCGCGGGCCTTGCGATGCTGCGGACCAATCCCAAGTACGTGCTGCGCAACCACCTGGCCGAGCTGGCCATCGCCCGGGCGAAACAGAAGGACTTCGGCGGCGTGGCCGAGCTGCTCGCGGTCCTGCAGTCGCCCTTCGACGAACACCCGGCCCACGAGGCACTGGCCGGCTTCCCGCCCGACTGGGCATCCCGCATCGAGATCAGTTGCTCCTCATGAACTACCCGATTCAGAAAACCGCCGACGAGTGGAAGGCGATCCTGGCGCGCAAGGGCGCCGAGCCCGGCGCCTTCGAGGTGACGCGACATGCCGCCACCGAGCGCCCGTTCACCGGCAAGTACGAAGCCGTGTGGGCCGACGGCAGCTACCACTGCATCTGCTGCGGCAACAAGCTGTTCGATTCCGTCACCAAGTTCGATGCCGGCTGCGGCTGGCCCAGCTTTTCGGAGGCGGTGCCCGGCGCCATCAAGGAAATCCGCGACACCAGCCACGGCATGATCCGCACCGAGACCGTGTGCGCGCAGTGCGGCGCGCACTTGGGCCACGTATTCCCGGACGGCCCGGCGCCCACCGGCCTGCGCTACTGCATGAACTCCGCCTCGCTGGACTTCCAGAAGACCGAATGAAACTGCTGATCGACTTCCTGCCCATCGTCGTCTTCTTCGTCGCCTTCAAGCTGTTCGACATCTGGGTGGCCACCGGCGTGGCCATCGCCGCGACGGTGGCGCAGATCGCCTGGGTGCGCTGGTCCACCGGCAAGGTCGAGCCCATGCATTGGCTCAGCCTGGGCGTGATCGTGGTGTTCGGCGGCGCCACGCTGCTGGCGCACAACGAGGACTTCATCAAGTGGAAGCCCACCGTGCTGTACTGGCTGATGGGCGGCGTGCTCGCGGCCGGCCAGCTGGTGTTCCGCCGCAACCTGCTCAAGTCCCTGATGGGCGCCCAGATGACGCTGCCCGAGCCCGCATGGCGGGTGATGAACTGGAGCTGGGTGGCCTTCTTCGCCGCCATGGGCGCGATCAACCTGTGGGTGGCCTTCACCTTCGAGACCGACACCTGGGTCAACTTCAAGCTGTTCGGCGGGCTGGGGCTGATGATCGCCTTCGTGCTGGCCCAGGCGGCCTACCTGTCGCGGTTCACGAAGACGGAGACGGAGTAGCCATGGGCACCGGCATCACCGCGCAAGCGCTGCAGCAGCGGCTGGCCGAACGCCTGTCGCCGACCCGGCTGGAGGTGATCGACGAGAGCATCCAGCACTTGGGCCACGCCGGCCAGGACGGCACCGGTGTCGGCACCCATTTCCGGGTGCGGATCGCCTCCCCGCTGTTCGACGGCAAGGCCACGGTGGCGCGTCATCGCCTTGTGTATGATGCGCTGCGAGATTTCATCGACGCCGGCATCCACGCCCTGGCCATCGAAACCTCCTGACATCCCCGCTTTCCAGAGACCCTTTTGAAAGGGACCCCCCGATGAAACAGCAACTCCTGGCGGCCGCCGCCGCTGCCTTCCTGTGCGCCGCCCTGCCCGCCGCTGCGCAGAACGTCGCCGTCGTCAACGGCAAGCCGGTCCCCACCGCGCGGGTGGAGGCGCTGGCCGCCCAGTTCGCCAAGTCGGGGCGCCCGGTCACGCCGGAGGTCACCGCCCAGCTGAAGGAAGAGGTCATCGCGCGCGAGGTCTTCATGCAGGAAGCGCAGAAGCGCGGCCTGGAGGGCAGCGACGATTTCCGCAACCAGATGGAACTGGCCCGCCAGACGCTGCTGATCCGCGAGCTGTTCGCCGACCAGCAGAAGAAGAACCCGGTGACCGACGCCGAGATCAAGGCCGAGTACGACAAGTTCGTGGCGGCCAACGGCGGCAAGGAATACAAGGCGCGCCACATCCTGGTCGAGAAGGAAGACGAGGCCAAGGCCATCATCGCCAGCCTCAAGAAGGGCCAGAAGTTCGAGGACATCGCCAAGAAGCAGTCCAAGGATCCCGGCTCCGGCGCCAACGGCGGCGACCTGGACTGGGCCACCGCGGCCAGCTACGTGCCCGAGTTCTCCGACGCCATGGTCAAGCTGACCAAGGGCCAGCTCACCCAGCAGCCGGTCAAGACCCAGTTCGGCTGGCACGTGATCCGACTGGACGACGTGCGCGAGGCGCAGCTGCCCAAGCTGGACGACATCAAGCCCCAGATCGCCCAGTCGCTGCAGCAGCAGAAGCTGGCGAAGTTCCAGCAGGACCTGCGGGGTAGCGCGAAGGTCGAATAACGAGCGCAGCGAGTTATTCGATCCCCGCGAAGGCGGGGATCCAGAGGGCGGCCGGAAGGCCGCTTTTCCATTGGCGCCAGTAAGTCGGAAGCCCTGGATGCCCGCCTTCGCGGGCATGACGACCCCCCCTACCGCAACACCGCCGTCACCCCCGCCAGCACCCCGATCATCACCGGCTGGTGCAGCATGTACCAGGACAGGCTCCAGCGTCCCATCCACGCCAGCGCGCGGGCTTGCGGCAGCAGGCGGCCCTGCACCAGCTGCGGGCGGTTCGCCAGCAGCCATTGCCCGGCCGCCATGCCCCACCACATCACGCCCAGCCAGGGGAACAGCGGCACGTAGTCCTCGGTGACGGGCTTGCGGCTGACCAGGCCCAGCCAATGGAAGGGGGCGCGGTTCAGGAAATCCAGCGACGGCCAGGCCGCGTGCGCCGCCGGTGCGGCCAATGCCAGCCCGATCGCGAGGGCTCCGGCCGGCCACAGCCAGCGGCCCCAGCCGGCCGTCAGCCGCACCACCACCAGCATCGCCGCGATGCCGTGCAGCACGCCGAAGAAGATGTAGCTGCGCGGGAACATCAGCCACGAACCCGCCGTCACCAGCAGCGCGCAGCCGGCGATCTGGGCCCAGCGCCGCCAGAAGCGCGGCCAGCGCTGCCCCTGCGCGTGCGCCACCGCCTGCGACAGGCCGGCGCAGAACAGGAACAGGCTGACGATGGCCGTGCGCTGCCAGGTCCAGACCGGGTCGCGGTAGAAGTCCTGGCGGATCCAGCCGAAGTAGTTGAGGTCGAAGCCGAAGTGATAGGCCGTCATCCAGGCGATGGCGGCGCCCCGCAGGGCATCGATTCGGTCGTAGCGGCCGGTAGGCATCGCGCCCGAGTGTAGGGGCGCGGACGGCGCCGTCAGCGGTGGTGCTTGCCGACGCGGGCGAAGGGATCGTCCAGGTCGGCGGCCTGGCTGGGGCGGTCATCGCGCACCCGCACGGAGTCGGACGGGGACAGGCCGCCCATCTGGCTGTCGAGCTGGAAGTTGGACTGCTCCCACAGGTCCCAGGCCGACTCGTCGTCGTCTTCCCGGACTTCCATCGTGGACATGGGCAGGGGCGCGATCGGTGCCCTGTCAACGGCACCGTGGCGACGAACCGGGACCGCGGTCGCGGGTGCCGCACCTCGCGCCTGCGCGGGCCGCGAGGGTTTGGCCACGGGTTCCGCGCGCTTGAACAGCTTGAACATCGTTCGCCCCTTTTCCTGCCGGCTGGACTTCCGTGGCCCGGAGCGGGCGGGAAGGCTTGACATTCAACAAGCCGCCTGGGAGGCGGTCAAGAGGCGCTGCCCTATGCGATCGGCCGGCCGGTGGCGCCTGCCACGCCCGCTGCAGGCGCTTCCCAGGCGAAGCACCCGCGATAGGCGTGCCAGCTGGCGTGCCCCAGCCAGGGCCCGGCGACCAGCACGCCGACCGCCCAGGGCAGCAGCATCGCGCCCACCAGCACGGCGACGATCAGCGCGCCCCACAGCAGCAGCGGGCCGGTGCGGCCGGTCACGGCCTGGATGCTGGCGAGGCCGGCCGTGATCGCGTCGGTATCGCGGTCCAGGATCATGGGGATGGACACCACGCAGGTGGAGAACACCAGGGCGGCGAAGATGCCGCCCACCAGCGCATAGACCGCGACGAACTGCCAGTTGCGCGGGTTGAACACGGCCTGCAGCACCGACGCGGTGGTCGGCATGCCGGTGTCGAAGAACACCGCGAAGACCACGAGCGAGGCGCGGCCCCAGAGCAGTTCCAGCAGCAGCAGGACCAGCACCAGCAGCCCCATGCTCCCCAGGTGGCGGTCCCAGCAGGTCAGCGAAGCCGCGAAGTCCTGCGGCAGCCCCTGCTCGCGCCGGCGGCTGACCTCGTACAGCCCCATGGCCAGGAAGGGTCCGAGCAGGAAGCAGCCGGAGACGAAGGACAGCGTGTACTCCGGCATGCGCCGGAACACCGCGCCCAGCAGCAGCGCCATGCCCCAGAAGCACAGGCCGTAGAACAGCGAGATGGCGGGCGCGGCCCGCAGGTCGCGGGCGCCGCGGGCCAGCCAGCGGAAGGGATGGTCGAACGCGACCGCGCGCAGTTGGCGCCGGGGCGGCACGGCGGACTCGGCGGATTCCGACGCGGGCGGCTGCAGGGACGTCATCCCTGCATTCGACCCTCGGCGCTGCGGGTCCTTCTATCGGGACCTACCCCACTGGGGCATTGGGCTCATCCGACCCACTTCCTGGCATTGCGCCAGATCCGCAGCCAGGGGCTGAAGTCGGACTTGTCGCCGCCGGTCCAGGACATCTGGATGTTGCGGAAGGCGCGCTCGGCGTGCGGCATCATGGCCGTGAAGCGGCCGTCGGCGGTGGTCACCGCCGTCAGCCCGCCCGGGCTGCCGTTGGGGTTGAGCGGATAGGTCTCGGTGGGCTGGCCGTGGTGGTCCACGTAGCGCATGGCCGCGATCGCCCGCTCCGGGTCGCCGCGATGGGCGAAGTTGGCATAGCCCTCGCCGTGCGCCACCACGATGGGCAGCCGGCTGCCGCCCATGCCGGCGAAGAACAGGCTGGGCGAGTCCAGCACCTCCACCTGCGACAGCCGCGCCTCGTAGCGCTCGCTGCGATTGGTCGTGAAGCGTGGCCAGGCCTGCGCACCCGGGATGATGTCGGCCAGCTCGGCCAGCATCTGGCAGCCGTTGCACACGCCCAGCGCGAACGTGTCCTTGCGATCGAAGAAGGCCTGGAACTGCTGCGACAGGCGCGGGTTGAAGGTGATGCTGCGCGCCCAGCCGATGCCGGCGCCCAGCGTGTCGCCGTAGCTGAAGCCGCCGCAGGCGACGAAGCCCTTGAACTGCGGCAGCTCGGCCCGGCCGGACTGCAGGTCGGTCATGTGCACGTCCACCGCCTCGAAGCCGGCGAGGTCGAAGCAGTACGCCATCTCCACGTGCGAGTTGACGCCCTGCTCGCGCAGGATGGCGACCTTGGGGCGTGCCAGGTTCAGGAAGGGCGCGGCCACGTCCTCGCGCGGGTCGAAGCTGGGCGCGAACTGCAGGCCGGGATCGGCCGGATCGCCAGCGAGGGCATGCTCGCTGTCGGCGCCCTCGGGGTTGTCGCGCTGCTGGCAGATCTTCCAGCTCACGCTGTCCCAGACCTGGTGCAGGTCGGCCAGCCTGGCGCTGAACACGGCCTTGGTGTCGCGCCAGACCTGCACCTCGCCCTTGCCCTTGTCGATGGCGGACGAGGCCGGGCGGGTCTGGCCGACGAAATGGCTGTGCTTCGAAAGCCCGTGCTCGCGCAGCACCTGCATCACGGCGTTGCGCTCGGCACTGCGCACCTGCAGCAGCACGCCCAGCTCCTCGCTGAACAGCGCCTTGAGCGTGAGCTCCTCGCGCCGGGCGCCGACCTGCCCGGCCCAGTTCTTGGCGTCGCCGTACTCGGCGCGGCTGTCGGCGATGCCGTCGCCCTCGGTGACCAGCAGGTCCACGTTCAGCGCGATGCCCACGTGGCCCGCGAAGGCCATCTCGCAGGCGGCGGCGAACAGGCCGCCGTCGCTGCGGTCGTGGTAGGCCAGGATGCGGCCCTGGGCCCGCAGCGCATTGACGGCATCCACCAGCCGCACCAGGTCCTGCGGATCGTCCAGGTCCGGCACCTCGCCGCCGGGCTGCTCCAGCACCTGGGCCAGGATGCTGCCCCCCATGCGATGGCGGCCCTTGCCCAGGTCGACCAGCACCAGCGTGGTCTCTTCGCTGGCATCCAGTTGCGGCGTCAGCGTGCCCCGCACGTCGGCCACGGTGGCGAACGCGCTGGCAATCAGGCTCACCGGGGAGCTCACCTTCTTCGCCTGCCCGCCCTCCTGCCACTGGGTGCGCATGGACAGGCTGTCCTTGCCGACCGGGATCGAGATGCCCAGCGCCGGGCACAGCTCCAGGCCCACCGCCTTCACCGTCTCGTACAGCGCGGCGTCCTCGCCGGGCTCGCCGCAGGCGGCCATCCAGTTGGCCGACAGCTTCACGCGCGGCAGCTCGATGGGCGCGGCCAGCAGGTTGGTGATGGCTTCGGCCACCGCCATGCGTCCCGAGGCGGCGGGATCGGTGGCGGCCAGCGGCGTGCGTTCGCCCATGCTCATGGCCTCGCCGGCGAAGCCCGCGAAGTCGGCCAGCGTGACCGCGCAATCGGCCACCGGCACCTGCCAGGGGCCGACCATCTGGTCGCGGTGCGACAGGCCGCCCACCGTGCGGTCGCCGATGGTGACCAGGAAGCGCTTGGACGCCACCGTGGGATGCGACAGCACCTGGATCGCGGCGTCCTGCAGGGACACGCCGGTGAGCTCGATGGGCGGCGAGGTCCGCTGCACCGACCGCACGTCGCGGTGCATCTTGGGCGGCTTGCCGAGCAGCACGTCCATGGGCATGTCGACGGCGAGGGCGGGTTGGCTCCCTCCCCCGCTGGGGGAGGGTTGGGGTGGGGGCACGCCAGTGGCGCTGCGCATGCCCCCATCCCGACCTTCCCCCAAAGGGGGAAGGAGAGAAGGCACTTCGGCGTCAAGGGTCGCCCGCAAGTCCACCTCGCCCACGACCAGCTGCCGCTCCTCGGTCGCCACGCCCACCACCGCGAACGGGCAGCGCTCGCGCTCGCACAGGGCGCGGAACGCCTCCAGCGAGGCAGGCGCGATCGCCAGCACGTAGCGCTCCTGGCTCTCGTTGCACCAGATCTCCTTGGGCGCGAGGCCGGATTCCTCCAGCGGGATGCGGCGCAGGTCGAAGCGGGCGCCGCGGCCGGCGTCGTGGGTCAACTCCGGGAAGGCGTTCGACAGTCCGCCCGCGCCCACGTCGTGGATGGCCAGGATGGGATTGGCCTCGCCCAGCGACCAGCAGTGGTTGATGACCTCCTGCGCCCGGCGCTCGATCTCGGGGTTGCCGCGCTGCACCGAATCGAAGTCCAGCTCGGCCGCGTTGGCGCCGGTGGCCATGGAACTGGCGGCGCCGCCGCCCATGCCGATGCGCATGCCGGGGCCGCCGAGCTGCACCAGCAGGGTGCCGGCCGGGAAGCGCTCCTTGGCGGTCTGGCCGGCCTCGATGCTGCCCAGCCCGCCGGCGATCATGATGGGCTTGTGGTAGCCGCGCACCACGCCGTCGACCACCTGCTCGTACTCGCGGAAGTAGCCCAGCAGGTTGGGCCGGCCGAACTCGTTGTTGAAGGCGGCGCCACCCAGCGGGCCCTCGGTCATGATCTGCAGCGGGCTGGCGATGTGCGCCGGCCGGCCGTTCGGGTTGTCCCAGAGGCGCGAGACGGTGAAGCCCGTGAGGCCGGCCTTCGGCCGCGCGCCGCGCCCGGTGGCGCCCTCGTCGCGGATCTCGCCGCCGGCGCCGGTGGACGCGCCCGGGAAGGGCGAGATCGCCGTCGGGTGGTTGTGCGTCTCGACCTTCATCAGCACGTGGTGCAGCGCCGGGCGGCGCTGGTAGGCCGAGGGGCCGTCGCCGCGCAGCGGCAGGAAGGCCTCGACCCGGGAGCCCTCCATCACCGAGGCGTTGTCCGCGTAGGCGACGATGGTGTGCTGCGGATGCGACTGGTGGGTGTGGCGGATCATGCCGAACAGGCTCTTGTCCTGCGGCACGCCGTCGATGGTGAAGACGGCGTTGAAGATCTTGTGCCGGCAGTGCTCGCTGTTGGCCTGGGCGAACATCATCAGCTCGACGTCGGTCGGGTTGCGGCCCAGCCCGCGGAAGGCTTCCAGCAGGTAGTCGATCTCGTCCTCGGCCAGGGCCAGCCCGAACTGGACGTTGGCCCGCTCCAGCGCGGCACGGCCGCCCGCCAGGACGTCGACCGCTTCCATGGGCGTGGCCTCCAGCTCGGTGAAGAGCCGGTGCGCGGACGCCCGGTCGGGCAGCACGCTCTCCGTCATGCGGTCGTGCAGCAGCGCCGCAATCGCCTCGCGCTGGGCCGCCGACAACTCCGCCGCCTTGCCCAGCAGCGAAGACTTGAGCGTGACGCGGTATTCCACCGCCCGCTCGATGCGTCGCACCGGCAGGCCGCAGTTGTGCGCGATGTCGCTGGCCTTGGAGGCCCAGGGCGAGACCGTGCCCAGCCGCGGCGTCACCACGAACAGCGTGCCCGAGGCATCGCCCTCGAACGGTTCCCCGTAGGCCAGCAGCGCGGCCAGCCGCTCGCGGTCGGCCGCCGAGGGCGCCTGCTCCCACGCTGCCAGGTGCACGAAGCGCGCCGAGAGCCCGCTGACCCGGTCATGGATCGCCTGCAGCCGCGGCAGGAACTGCTGGACACGGAAGGGGCTGAGGGCACGCCCGCCCTCGAACTCGGAGATGTGCAGGGTCACTGTGAAACCTGTGGTGGGAAGCAGGAGCGCCGCCGCTGACTGGGGCGGCGCCTGAAGGCCTTCGATTTTACCGGCCGGGCCGGCGTCGCCTGCGGCCGCGCGACCCCTCTGGAATAATTCGAGGCATGAGCATCACGTACAAGGACGCCGAAGGCATCCAGGGCATGCGCACGGCGGGCCGGCTGGCGGCCGAGGTGCTGGATTTCCTGACCCCCCACATCAAGCCGGGCATCACCACGCGGCAGATCGACGAGCTGGCCGCCGAATGCATGAAGAAGCAGGGCACCACCTCGGCCACGCTGGGCTACCAGCCGCCGGGCTATCCGCCCTATCCCGCTTCGCTGTGCACTTCGGTCAACAACGTGGTGTGCCACGGCATCCCGAACGACAAGCCGCTGAAGAAGGGCGACATCGTCAACGTCGACGTCACCGTCATCAAGGACGGCTGGTACGGCGACACCAGCCGCATGTTCATCGTCGGCGACACGTCCATCGCGGCCAGGCGCCTGGTGAACCTGACCTACGACGCCATGTGGCACGGCATCGTGCAGGTCAAGCCGGGGGCGCGGCTGGGCGACATCGGCTGGGCGATCCAGCAGTTCGCCGAGCGCAACGGCTTCTCGGTGGTGCGCGAGTTCTGCGGCCACGGCGTCGGGCGCAACTTCCACGAGGAGCCGCAGGTGCTCCACTACGGAAAGCCCGGCACGCTGGAGGAACTGCGCCCCGGCATGACCTTCACCATCGAGCCCATGATCAACGCCGGCCGCAAGGAGGTGAAGGAACTGGGCAACGACGGCTGGACCATCGTGACCAAGGACCATTCGCTGTCCGCCCAGTGGGAGCACACCATCCTGGTCACCGAGACCGGCTACGAGGTGCTGACCCTGTCCGCCGGCAGCCCGCCGCCGCCCGCCTTCGTCAACGGCTGAGGCGCGAATGGGCGCCCGCCTGGATCCTCCTTCTTCGCGGAGGTTGGCGAAGGGGGAGGAGGATGACCCGAGGGGCCGAGGATGACTGACGTGCCGACCGCGGCGAAAGACAGGCCTGGACCGGCGGGCGACCGGCTGCGCGAAGCGGACGACCAGCCCCTGGCCGCCGTCCTGCGCGAGCGCCTGAAGGCCCAGAAGGCGGCGATCGACCAGGCCCTGCTCGATCCCGCCCGGCCCACCCGCTCGGTGGGCGCCGTGCTGCGGCGGCTCGCCCGCCACGTCGACGCCGCGCTGCAGGGCTTGTGGCGCGACGCGCAGCTGCCCCGCGACACCGCCCTGCTGGCGGTCGGCGGCTACGGCCGCGGCGAGCTGTTCCCGCACTCCGACGTCGACGTGCTGGTGCTGCTGCCCGAAGGCGCCGACCCCGAGCAGGACCCCGCGCTCCAGGAAAGCCTGGAAGCCTTCATCCGCCAATGCTGGGACAGCGGCCTGGAGATCGGTTCCAGCGTGCGCACGGTGCAGCAGTGCCTGGACACCGCCGCCGCCGACGTGACCATCCAGACCTCGCTGCTGGAGGCGCGCCGCCTGGCCGGCGACCGCGCGCTGTTCGACCAGTTCCGCGCGCGCTTCGAACAGGCGATGGATCCGCGGGCCTTCTTCGTCGCCAAGACGCTGGAGATGCGCCAGCGGCACAACCGCTTCGAGAACACGCCCTATGCGCTGGAGCCCAACTGCAAGGAGTCGCCCGGCGGCCTGCGCGACCTGCAGGTGATCCTGTGGGTGGCCAAGGCGGCCGGCTTCGGCGCGAGCTGGTCCGAGCTGGCGGCCAACGGCCTGGCCACGCCGCTGGAGGCGCAGCAGCTGGAGCGCAACGAGGCCTTGCTGCGCCTGGTCCGCGCCCGGCTGCACGCGATCGCCGGGCGGCGCGAGGACCGGCTGGTGTTCGACCTGCAGACCGCCGTCGCCGAGGCCTTCGGCTGGCGCACCCGCACCGCCGGTGGCCGCCTGCTGCAGCGCGCCAGCGAGTCGCTGATGAAGCGCTACTACTGGGCCGCCAAGGCGGTGAGCCAGCTCAACCAGATCCTGCTGCTCAACATCGAGGAGCGGCTGGTCCCCAGCGGCCAGGAGCCGGTGCCCCTGAATGCCCGCTTCTCGATGAAGGCCGGCATGCTGGAGGTGGCCAGCGACGACCTGTACGAGCGGCACCCGCACGCGGTGCTGGAGACCTTCCTCGTCTACCAGACCACCGTGGGCGCCAAGGGCCTGTCGGCGCGCACGCTGCGCGCCCTGTACAACGCCCGCGGCGTGATGGACGCCGGCTTCCGCAAGGACCCGGTGAACCACGCCACCTTCCGGGCCATCCTGCAGCAGCCCTCGGGCATCACCCACGCCTTCCGGCTGATGAACCAGACCTCGGTGCTGGGGCGCTACCTGTGGACGTTCCGCCGCATCGTCGGCCAGATGCAGCACGACCTGTTCCACGTCTACACCGTGGACCAGCACATCCTGATGGTGCTGCGCAACGTGCGGCGCTTCTTCATCGCCGAGCACGCCCACGAGTACCCGTTCTGCTCGCAGCTGGCGGCCGGCTTCGACCGGCCCTGGGTGCTGTACCTGGCGGCCCTGTTCCACGACATCGCCAAGGGCCGCGGAGGCGACCACTCCGAGCTGGGCGCGCGCGAGGTCCGGCAGTTCTGCCGCCAGCACGCCATCCCGGCCGAGGACTGCCGGCTGGTCGAATTCCTGGTGCGCGAACACCTGTCCATGAGCCGCATCGCGCAGAAGGAGGATCTGAGCGACCCGGCCGTGGTCACCGCCTTCGCCGCCAAGGTGGGCAACGAGCGCAACCTCACGGCCCTGTACCTGCTGACCGTGGCCGACATCCGCGGCACCAGCCCCAAGGTCTGGAACGCGTGGAAGGGCAAGCTGCTGGAGGACCTGTACCGCGCCACGCTGCGCGCGCTGGGCGGGCACACGCCCGACCCGGCCGCCGAGATCGAGGCGCGCAAGCGCGAGGCGCTGGTGCAGCTGCAGCTGTTCGCGCTGCCGCACCAGGCCCACCGCAAGCTGTGGGACACGCTGGACGTGGGCTACTTCATGCGCCACGACGCCAGCGAGATCGCCTGGCACACGCGCCACCTGTCGCGCCACGTGGGCAGCGCCCGCGCGGTCGTGCGCGCCCGCCTGTCGCCGCTGGGCGAAGGCCTGCAGGTGCTGGTCTACGCCCCCGACCAGGCGGACCTGTTCGCGCGCATCTGTGGCTATTTCGACCAGGCCGGCTTCTCCATCCTGCACGCGCGCATCCACACGGCGACCAACGGCTATGCGCTGGACACCTTCCAGGTGGTCACGCCCATGCTGCCGGAGCACTACCGGGAGCTCACGAGCATGGTGGAGTCGGGGCTGGAGCAGGCGCTGGAGCGGGCCGGCCCGCTGCCGCCGCCCAGCCGCGGCCGGGTCTCGCGCCGGGTCAAGAGCTTCCCCATCACCCCGCGCGTGCAGCTCACTCCCGACGAGCGCGCCCAGCGCTGGCTGCTGACGGTCTCGGCCAACGACCGGCTGGGCCTGCTCTATTCGATCGCGCTGGTGCTGGCCCGGCACCGCATCAACCTGCAGCTGGCCAAGATCACCACCCTGGGCGAACGGGTGGAGGACACCTTCCTGGTCGACGGTGCCGAGCTGCAGCAGAACCGCGGGCAGATCGCGATCGAGACCGAGCTGCTGCAGGCGCTGGAAGGCTGACGCGGCGCCGCCTCAGTCGTCCGCGCCGGCGTCCATGCCGGGGAACAGCACCTCGGTGAAGCCGAACTTCGTGAAGTCGCGCATGCGCATCGGGTACAGCTTGCCCACCAGGTGGTCGCATTCGTGCTGTACCACGCGGGCGTGGAAGCCGTCCACCGTGCGGTCGATCGGGTCGCCGTAGGGGTCGAAACCGGTGTAGCGGATCGCCTTCCAGCGCGGCACCAGGCCGCGCAGGCCGGGCACCGACAGGCAGCCTTCCCAGCCCTCCTCTTCCTCGTCGCCGATCGGCGTGATCCGCGGGTTGAGCAGCACGGTGCGCGGCACCAGCGGCGCATCGGGGTAGCGCGGATTGGGCGCGTCGGTGCCGAAGATCACCAGTTGCAGGTCGACGCCGATCTGCGGCGCGGCCAGGCCGGCGCCGCTGGCAGCGCGCATGGTGTCGAACATGTCGGCCACCAGCCGGTGGATCTCGTCGGTATCGAAGGCGGCCACCGGCTGGGCCACGCGCAGCAGGCGCGGGTCGCCCATCTTCAGGATCTCTCGCACGGTCATGGCACGGAGGATAGCCGCGCGGTCAACGCCCCGACGCGGCCAGCTCGGCCAGCACCGCGTGGGCGTCCCGCTGTACCTGCCGCGCCGCGCGGTCGGCCAGCGCCAGCCGGCGCTCCACCCAGGGCGTGAGGTCGTCATGGCCGCTTTCCGGCACCGGGGGCGGCTCCGGCAGCGGAGCCTCCTCGGCCGGGCCCGGTGCGGCGGAAGGCACCGGTGCGGCGAGCGTCTCGCCCACGCCCTCGGCCGACGCGCGCAGGATGGGGCGCAGCCGCTCGCTGTCCAGCCGCTCGCGGCGCAGCAGCACGGTCTTGGCCGCGGTGAGTTGCGCCAGCAGCAGGTAGCTGTGGGCCAGCAGCCGCTCCAGCGCGTCCAGCGGCGGCCGCACGGCCCGCGGCTCGACCAGCGCCCGCTGGGTGGCCTGCACCAGCGCCGAGAGGCTGTCGTAGGCTTCGCGCCGCGCCAGCCGCCAGCCCAGTTCCGGCTCGTCGTCGACCGCATCGAGCTGCGCCAGCCCGAGCGCCTCGCGGGCATGGCGGCCCTGCGCCAGCAGCGTGCGCCGCACCAGGGCCGGCAGCTGGCCGCGTTCCCAGGTGGGCAGCACGTAGGCGAACAGCCAGGCGATCGCCACGCCCAGCACCGTGTCCGCCATGCGCTCGGCCACGTCGAACACCGGGTTGGCGCCCAGGCCCAGCATGTGCGCCTGCAGCAGGCTCAGGATCGTGGCGGCCACCGCCGTGACGACGTACTTGCGCAGGGCGAAGGCATGGGCGACCGCCTGGGCCGCGCTGAGCACCAGCAGCAGCGACCAGGCCGGCGGGTCGGCCCACAGCAATGCGCCGGCAATGACGCAGCCGAGCACGGTCCCCGCCACGCGGCTGTTGCGCCGCTCCAGGGTCTGCGCCAGGCTGCCGCGCAGCACCACCACGATGGTCAGCAGCAGCCAGTAGCCGTGCGCCTTCCAGGGCAGCACGAAGGTCAGCGCATAGGCGCAGGCGATCGCCAGCGCGGCCCGCAGCGCATGCCGCAGCAGCGGCGCGTCCCAGCGCCGGAGCACTCGCAAAGGTTTCCAGGACCAGCTGGTCGGGCTGACGAACAGCCGCCAGGCCGTGCGCACCACGGCCACGTCGGCCTGCACCTCGCCGCGCGCGAGCGCCACCAGCTGCCGGGTCTCCTCGTGCAGCCGGCCGATGCGGTTGCGCAGCGAGCGGGCCAGCGCGACCTGCGGCGGCTCGCCGGGCTCCGCGTCGACCAGCGCCGACCGGGGATCTGGGGACGCGAACGACGGTGGCAGCCGGCCGAGCAGCAGCGCGTCGGCCACGGCCTCGATCGCGTCCGCCTGGGCGACCAGTTCGCGGCGCAGGTCCTCCAGGGCGCCGGCCTGGTCGGGGCTGGCGCGCAGCGTGTCCAGGTCGAGCTCGCTGGCCAGCAGGTGGTCGCGCATCTCCAGCATGTGCAGCAGCATCCCGGCGAGCTGGCGCCGCCGCGGGGTGCGCGGGGCTTCCAGCACCAGGTCGCGCGCCGCCTGCAGCTGGTCGGCCAGTGCCGCCTGTTGCTGCATCAGCCGGCCGATCAGCGGCTGCGCCCCTGGCGCCGTTTCGGCGGCCGGCGCCAGCTGGCGGGCCTGGGTGCGCATCAGGGCCGCCATCACCAGCAGGGTGTCGGCCAGGATCTGGCTGCGGTAGCGCGCGTTGAGCACCGCATTGGCGAGCACGGCCCAGGCGATGTACAGGGCCGCGCCCAGCGCGAACCAGCCGCCGGCCACCAGCGCCCAGTCGAGCCCGCTGCCCGCCGCCACCGCCATCGAGAACACCATCGCGAACATGAACGAGATCGCCAGGGGCGCGCCGCGCCGTCCCCAGGCGCCGGCCAGGAAGGCCACGAAGGTCGCGGGCACAAGCAGCAGGGCCAGGTGCAGCGGGTAGGGCTTGAGCAGCTGCATCGCCATGAACAGCGGCACCCCGAACAGCGCCGCTGGCAGCAGGTGCAGCAGCTTGCCGCGCAGCGGTGCCGCGGTGTCCGGCGGGATGCAGACGATGGCGCCCACGGCCGCCACCGAGGCCGCCCACGGGTTGCCCAGTGCGCGCACCAGCACGGTCACGAACAGCAGGCCCAGCGCGGCGGCGATGCCGTTCAGGACCTGGTGGCCGAGGGCGACGCGCAGTGCCGGTGCCAAGCCCGGTCCCTCAGTGCAGGACCGCCGCAACCGCGGCGGTCGCAGGGATGGGGACGGAACCGGTGCGCGTGGCGGGACTTCCGGGCATGGCCGGCGATGGTACGCGCGCCATCACAATCGGGCCTCATGGCCGAACCCTCTGCCGGCACCCGCCCTGCCCCGTCCCGCGCGATGCGCTGGTTCTACCTGTCGCTGGCCCTGGCCAGCCTGGCGCTGGGCATCGTGGGCATCTTCCTGCCGGTGCTGCCGACCGTCCCCTTCATCCTGCTGTCGGCGTGGGCGGCGGCGCGCAGCTCGCCGCGGCTGCTGCAATGGCTGGAGAACCACCCGCGCTTCGGGCCGGCCATCTCGGACTGGCGGCGCGGCGGCGTGGTGGCGCGCAAGTCCAAGTGGCTGGCCACGGTGCTGATGGCGACCAGCGCGGTCCTCATGCTGGCGATCGTCGGTCCGCGCTGGTTCATCCTGCTCGCCATCGCCATCATGGCCGGCGTGCTGGCCTGGCTGTGGCAGCGACCGGAGTCCTTCCCCGAACCCGGCTGACCGGGGCCCGGCGGCCCGTCTCTCGGGGCCGGCCCCTCGCGCCGGCCGCCGTACCGATTCGTATTAGGTGAATGTCTGCACTGTGCAGCAGGGGGCCCTGCCTCTACCATTCCCGCCACAGCCGGGGCGACCTCCGCTCCCTTGCCGGTCCTTGAACGACGTCTACATCGAAACCGCCGTTGGCGACCTGCGCGTGGGCTTCCCGCTTCACGACATCGACCACGCCATCCGGGCCGTTGCCGTGCGAGCGGTGCCCGCTGCCCCGGGTTGCCTGATGGGCACCATCGACGTCGCCGGCGAGCCGGTGGCGCTGTTCGACACCCACCGCATGCTGGGCCTGCCCGGGCAACCCGTTCGTGCCAGCGACCGCTTCCTGCTCGCGCGGGCGGACGCGCGCTGCGCCTTCCGGGTCGACGAGGTGATCGGCACCCTGGTTCCGCAGTCGATCGCGCATGCCGACTCGGTCGGCCTGCGTGCGCTCGGCCTTCGCGGCGTCGCTGCCGACGAGCGCGGCACGCTCCTGCTGCAGGACCTCCGCAACGTGCTCGCCCTGGAACGCGCCGCGGCCTTCGCCCTTTCCGAGCATGGCTGACACCGCCGCCACCCTGCCCTGGGCCGGCGTCAGCCGCCGCCTGGAGTCGCGCCTGGGTCTGCACTTCGGGCCGCGCCGCTGGCCCGACCTCGAGCGCGGCCTGGCGTCGGCGGCCGCACGCCTGGGGCTGGCGGATGCGCAGGCCTGCGCCGATGCCATCCTGTCGTCGCGACTGGCCGATGGCGGCTGGCAGGTGGTGGCGGAATGCCTGGCGGTCGGCGAGACCTATTTCTTCCGCGACCCGCAGGTCTTCGACGACCTCGCGACGCACGTGCTCCGGCCGCTGGTCGCGGCGCGCCGCGACGGCTCGCGCCACCTGCGGCTGTGGAGCGCCGCCTGTTCGACCGGCGAGGAGGCCTGGTCGCTGGCCATGCTGGTCGCCAGCCTGCTGCCCGACTGGCGCGAGTGGAACATCTCCATCCTCGCCACCGACCTCAACGCGTCGGCGCTGCGCAAGGCACGCGCCGGTCGCTACGGCCGCTGGTCGATCCGCAGCGGCGTTCCGCCGCTGGCGCGCGAATGGCTGCGGCCCGGCGCCGACGGCGGCGCCGAGGTGGCGCCGGAACTGCGCCCCCTGGTCCGGTTCGCCCGGCTCAACCTCGCCGGCGACGGCTATCCGTCCGCGACGTCCCAGACCCTGTCCATGGACCTGGTGCTGTGCCGCAACGTCCTGATCTACTTCGAACCGGCCCGGGCGCGCGCGGTGCTGGAGCGGCTGGGTGCCGCGCTGGTCCCCGGCGGCTGGCTGGTCACCGGCCCGGTGGAACTGCCTCGCCCCGGCCTGCCCGGCCTGGAGCCCGAGATCACGGGCGGGCTGACGGCGCTGCGCCGTTCGGGCTCCGCCTCCCGCGAGTCCGCTTCGCCGGAGCACGCCCAACCTTCCAAGCCCGCCCGTCCCCTGTCGGTGAGTCCGAGAATCCAGCGGGCTCCGCACCCGCGTCCGGCCGTATCGACGGCCACGCCGCTGGCCCCCGAGGCGCCAGCGCCGACGCCCGCGATCCCGATGGTGCTGCAGGCGCGCGGTCACGCCGACGCCGGCGACCTCGCCCGTGCCGAGCAGCTGTGCCGGCTGGCGATCGAGCAGGACAAGCTGGATCCGCAAGCCACCCACCTGCTGGCCACCATCCTGCACGAGCGCGGCGCCATCGACGAAGCGATGGCCGCCCTGCAGCGCACGCTCTACCTCGATCCGGACCACGTGCTGGCCCGGTTCACCCTGGGCAGCCTGGCGCTGCGACAGGGCGAGACGCAGGCCGGCCGCCGCCACCTGGCCCATGCCCGCAGCCGGCTGGCCCGCTGCGCACCCGACCACCCCCTCGAAGGCAGCGGCGGCCTCACCGCCGGCGAGCTCGAAGGCGTGATCCGGAATACCGAGGCGGGAACGTGAAGCCGGGGGACGAGATGGACGCCGCGCTCGAGGCATCGGTGCTGCGCCAGCGGGCCCGCGCGCTGGCCCGCTCGCGCACGACGGCGCAAGCCGGCGGCGTGGAGATGCTCGACTTCAGCGTGGCCGGCCATCGCTGCGCGCTGGAGCTGCGCTGGGTGCGCGAGGTCCGGCCCTTGCAGGACGCAGTGCCGCTGCCCGGGCAGCCCTCCGTGCGGCTGGTGCAGCTGCGCGGCCGCATGCTGCCCGTGATCGACATGCCCGGCCTGGACGCCGACGCATCCGACCGCTCGCCCGCGCCGGGGCTGCTGCTGGTGCTCGGCCGCCACGAGGCCGAATTCGGTGTCCCCATCACCGCGGTCCACGGGCTGCCGTCCGTCCTGCCCGAGGAGGCGGTGCGGCGCGGCCAGCCCCTGCACGACTGGCGGCCGGACATCGTGCGCGGCGTGACTGCCGCCGGACTCGTCGTCCTCGACGGCGAACGCCTGCTGTCCTTGCCGGGGCGTTCCGCCGCTACGCCACCCGGTCCGCCGGTCCACCACTTCCAATGACAGGGACAACGCCGATGCAGGGTTACCTGAACCTCCCCACCCGAACCAAGCTGTTCATCGCCTTCACCCTCACCAGCCTGTGCGCGGCGGCGGCCATCGTGTTCGCCTACGTGGCGCTGTCCGCGATGCGGCAGTCGCAGCGCGACCTGGTGGACGTCGAGCTGGCGACCATGGTCGCCCTCAAGGACATCCGCGCGGAACAGAACGCCATCAATGCCAGCATGGCGCTGCTGATGGTCGCCAGCAAGGACGTGCGCAAGGAGCACCTGCAGGACCGGATCCTGGCCAAGAGCCGCGAGGTCCAGGCGGAGCTGCAACGGGTCAGCGCACGCAGGGGCAGCATCGACGAGAAGCGCAACCTGCTGCGCGAATTCGAGGCCATCCGGGAGGCCTCCTACCAGCTGCGCACGCAGCAGATCCTGCCGCTGCTGGACCAGGGCCGCACGGACGAGGCGCGGGAACTGTTCACCGGGGTGCAGCTGCAGCGCGACCAGCAGATGGGGGCCCTGGTCGACCAGCTGATCGCCCACGCCACGCGCAGCGCCGCGGAGGCGGTGGCCGAATCGGAGCGGCAGGCCACCACCGCAATGCGCTGGCTGGTCCTGATCGCCGCGCTGGCGATGCTGGGGGGATTGGCCCTGACCGTGTTGCTCACCCGGATACTGGCCGGCCCCCTGCGCGAACTGTCGGACGCCGCCGAGCGGATCGCCGCCGGCGACCTCACGGTGGAGCTGCGCACGCATGCGCGCAAGGACGAGATGGGCGTGCTCAGCCGTACCTTCGCCCAGATGGTGGAGCGGCTGCGCCAGGTGATGCGCGAGATCAGCGACGGCGTCGGGGTGCTGGGCTCCTCGGCCAGCGAAATCTCGGCGTCGACCGCGCAGGTCTCCGCCAGTTCCGCCCAGACCGCTTCCGCGGTGGCCGAGACCTCGGCCACGGCCGAGGAGGTCAAGCAGACGGCCCAGGTGGCTTCCGACAAGGCGACGCACGTGCAAGGTGCCGCCCAGCGCTCGGTCGAGGCCTCGCAGGCGGGCCTGCAGGCCATGGAGGAATCGATCCAGGCCATGCAGCAGATCCGCCAGCAGATGGATTCCATGGCCGGCAGCGTGATCCGGCTGGCCGACCAGGGCACGGCCATCGGCGAGATCATCGCCACCGTCAGCGACCTGGCCGACCAATCCAACCTGCTGTCCGTCAACGCCGCCATCGAAGCCGCGCGTGCCGGCGAGGAAGGCAGCGGCTTCCGGGTGGTGGCGCAGGAGATCCGCAGCCTGGCCGAACAGTCCAAGCAGGCGACCGTGCAGGTCCGCGCCCTGCTCGGCGACATCCAGAAGGCGACCAGCGCGGCGGTGCTCGACATGGAGCAGGCCGGCAAGGCGGTGAGCGCCGGGGCCGAGCTGTCGGAAAAGGCAGCCCGCTCGATCCGCTCGATGACCGATACCATCGCCGAGTCGGCCCAGTCCGCCGCCCTGATCGCCGCCTCGGCCCAGCAGCAGGCCATCGGCATGGACCAGGTCGCCTACGCGATGCAGAACATCAACCAGGCCAGTGCGCAGAACGTGGCGGCCAGCCGGCAGAGCGAGGCCGCGGCACACGAACTGAAGAACCTCGGGCTGCGGCTCAAGGGCGTGGTGGAACAGTTCCGCGTCTAGCCGATCCGCCGCACCCTGCTGCGCCATGCCCAACCCCGACCCGCACTTCGATCGCAAGCTGGCGGCCATCTTCCAGGCCGAGGCGGTCGAGCACGTCCGCCGGATGGAGGTGTGCCTGGCGCAGCTCGAGCAGGCGGGCGGCGGCAACGAAGCGGGCCAGCCGCTCGAGGCCCTGTTCCGCGCCGCCCACAGCCTCAAGGGCGCGGCGCGCGCGGTGGGCGAGCACTTGGTGGAGTCGGTGTGCCACGCGGCCGAGAACCTGCTGGCCGGCGTACAACGCGGCCGGCTGGCCTGGTCGATGGAGCTGGCCGACGCCCTGCAGGACACGGTGGCGGCCCTCGCCCGGGTGCTGGTGGAGCGAGCCGGCCCGCCAGGCGCCATGGCCGAGCTGCTGCCGCGGCTGGAGCAGCTCGAGCAGGCCGGCCCGTCGCAGGCTCCGGCAGCCGCAGCTCCCGAAACACCCGCCCCGTCGGCCGCGGCCCCCGCCCCAGCGGCGCCACCTGCGGCAACGACCGAAGCACCGCACTTCGAACCGACCGTGCGTATCGGCGTGGAGCGCCTGGCGCGGCTGCTGTACCAGGTCGAGGAGCTGGTGGCCGCCAAGGCCGGTGCGGCCCAGCAGCTGGCGCAGCTGGAGGCAGCCCTGGCCTCATCGGACCGTTTCCGCTCTAGATGGGGCGCGTCGGATCCGGAAGCGGTGCAGGATTGGG
>NZ_DASPLW010000015.1:0-82215 GCF_035627355.1 Ramlibacter sp. | reverse complement strand
AGCTCGAGCAGGCCGGCCCGTCACAGGCTCCGGCAGCCGCAGCCCCCCAGACGCCCGCTTCGACACCCGCTCCTCCCCCGCCTGCAGCCACGGAAGCACCGCACTTCGAACCGACCGTGCGCATCGGCGTGGAGCGCCTGGCCCGGCTGCTGTACCAGGTCGAGGAGCTGGCGGCCGCCAAGGCCGGTGCGGCCCAGCAGCTGGCGCAGCTGGAGGCGGCCCTGGCCTCCTCGGACCGTTTCCGCTCGAGATGGGGCGCGTCGGATCCGGAAGCGATGCAGGACTGGGACCGGCACCAGTCGCAGCTGCGCGCGTTGCAGGCGCAGGCCCGGCAGGAGCAGCGCCAGTGGGCCGGCACCGTGGATGCCTTGCTGGCCGACGTGAAGGCGACTTTGCTGCTGCCAGTCGGCTCGCTGCACCCCTTCCTGCTGGCGACGGTGCGCGAGCTGGCGCGCAGCCAGGGCAAGGAGGTGGAACTGCGCATGAGCGGCCAGGCCGTCGAGATCGACCGCCGGCTGCTCGAGGAACTGCGCGGGCCGCTGGTCCACCTGCTGCGCAATGCGGTCGACCATGGCATCGAGCCTCCCGCCCAGCGCCTGGCTACAGGCAAGCCGGCGCGCGGGCTGGTCGAACTGCGCGTCGTGGCCCGCAGCGGCGGGCGGGTGGAGATCGTCGTCGCGGACGACGGAGCGGGCATCGATGCCTCGCGGCTGGCGCAGGCAGCGAAGCAACTGGACCTGCCCCTGCCCGAGGAACAGGACCCCGACGCCCTGCTGGCGCTGGTGTTCAACGCCGGGATCTCCACCTCGGACCAGCTCACCCGCGTGTCCGGTCGCGGCCTGGGCCTGCCGATCGTGCGCGAGACCCTGGAGCGCCTGGGGGGCACGGTCAGCGTCCGCTCCCAACCCGGGCAAGGCACCTCGTTCGTGATCGTCCTGATGCCCTCGCTCGCCACCTACCGTGCGGTGGAGGTCGAGGTGGCCGGGCGCAGCCTGCTCGTGCCGACGCCCAGGATCGAGCGCTGCCTGCGGCTGGCCCCGGACGGTCCGCGCCGCCTGGGCGCGCGCCAGGTGCTGCCGCTGGGCGACGCCGACCTGCCGCTCGTGAGCCTGGCCGCCCTGCTGGGCCTGCCGGCGGCCGCCGACCTGCCCGAGCGGATCGCCTGCATGGTTTTGGTCGCCGGCCACCAGCGCCTGGCGGTGACGGTGGACGCGATCGGCGGCGAGCAGGAAGTGCTGGGCAAGCCGATCGATGCCGCGGCCGGCCGCACCCCCATGGCCATCGGGGCCGCCGCCGTGCGGCCCGGTTGCCTGGCGCCCATCCTGAACGTGCCGGAGCTGGTCCGCATGGCGCTGGCCGGCGCCGCCAGCGCCGAACCGGCCCGCGCGCCGGCCCGCCGCCAGGGGCGCTCGGTGCTGCTGGCGGAAGATTCGATCACCTCGCGCACCCTGCTCAAGAACATCCTCGAACTGGCCGGCCACAGCGTCGAAGTGGCGGTCGACGGCGCCCAGGCGCTGGAGAAGCTGCGGGCCGGCCGCTTCGACGTGGTCGTCTCCGACGTCGAGATGCCGCGGCTGGACGGCATCGGCCTCACCCGGGCGATCCGGCGCGACCCGGCCTTTGCGCACCTGCCGGTGGTGCTGGTGACCTCGCTGGGCTCTCCAGCCGACCGCGAGCGCGGCGCCGACGCCGGCGCCAACGCCTACATCGTCAAGCGCGGCTTCGACCAGGGCAACCTGCTCCAGGCCATCACGGAGCTGGCCTGAGGTGACCACCATGGTGCGGGTGCTGGTCTTCGCGACATCGGTGCAGCGGCAGCAGCAGTTGCGCGCCCTCATCGACGCCGCGCCGCCGCTGCACGTGACCGGTTCGGCCGGGCTGGCGGAGGACGCGGTGGAACTCGCCACGCGGCGCCGGGCCGACGTCATCGTGCTCGACCAGGGCGGCTCGCCCCCTGAAGCCCTGGCTTGCACGCGCCGGCTGATGCAGGCCCGGGCCACGCCGATCGTGGTGGTCGCAGCCGCGACCGAGCCCCGGGAGTCGCGCCAGGCCTTCGCCTTGCTGGAGGCCGGGGCGATGGCCGTCGTGGGCGATCCGGGGGACGGTTCCGGCCCGGAACAGCGCCGCAGGCTGGACGAAATGCTGGACAAGATCCGGTTGATGGCCGAACTGAAGGTGGTCCGGCGCTGGGCCCCGACGCCAGGCCAGCCGGCGGCGACCGTCGCACCCGCCCCGTCCCGGCCGCAACCGGCTGCGCCCCGCGCGCCGGCGCGGCGCCCCGTGCTGGCGCCGTCCGGTGCCCGGCGTCGCTTCGAGCTGGTGGCCATAGGCGCGTCGACCGGCGGCCCGGTCGCGCTCAAGCAGCTGCTGGGCAGCCTGCCGGCCGACTTCCCGTTGCCCATCGTGGTGGTGCAGCACATGGCGGGCGGATTCGTCCGGGGCATGGCCGAGTGGCTGGCGCGATCCTGCGCGCTCAAGCCCCGGATCGCGGAGCCCGGCGACCTGCTGCAGGCGGGCTGGATCCACCTGGCGCCCGATGGGGCGCACCTGAGCGTCGAGCCCTCGCTGCGGCTGGCCTTCGACACCGGCGCCCTGGTCAACGGCCACCGCCCCGCGGTGGCCCGCCTGCTGGGTTCGGTCGCCACCCACTTTCCGGGCCGCGCCATCGGCATCCTGCTGACGGGCATGGGCAAGGACGGGGCCGCCGAGCTGAAGCTCATGCGCGACTCGGGTTCGATCACCTTCGCGCAGGACGCCGCCTCCTCGGTGGTGCATGGCATGCCGGGCGAGGCGATCCGCTGCGGGGGCGCCGATTACGTGATGGCGCCCGAAGCGATCGGCGCGGCGCTCCCGGGGATGGCCGGATGGAGCCTGTGAGCATGGACGAACCCGTAGGCGGCCGCAGCCGGCACATCGTGGTGGCCGAGGACAGCCCCACGCAGGCCGAACTGCTGCGGCAGGCGCTGACGGAGGAAGGCTTCGAGGTGACCGTGGCCCCCGACGGCGCGCAGGCGCTGGAAGCGGCGCGGCGCATCCGGCCGGCGCTGGTCGTCACCGACATCGTGATGCCCGGCATGAACGGCTACGAGCTGTGCCGCGCACTGAAGGCCGATCCCGACCTCGGCGACGTCCCGGTGATGATCGTCACCTCGCTGCGCGAGGTCGAGGACATCATCCGGGCACTGGACTGCGGCGCCGACACGCTGCTGCGCAAGCCCTTCGACGCCGCCACGCTGGTGGCCCGCTTCGAGTTCCTGCTGGCCAACCGCGCGCTGCGCTCGGCGGGCACGGCGAGCCGGGGCGTGGACATCGTCCTCGGCGGCCGCCGCCACACGGTCACGGCCGGGCGCGAGCAGATGCTGGACCTGCTGTTCTCCTCCTACCAGGAGGCGGTGCAGGCCAACGAGGAGCTGCGCGAACGCCAGCAGGAAGTGCAGTCGCTGAACCTGCAGCTGGCCGCCCGCGCCGCGGAACTGGAAGACGCCAACAAGCAGTTGCGCGCCTTCGGCCACACCGTGTCGCACGACCTGCGCTCGCCGCTGGCCACCATCGGCGGCTTCAGCTCCATGCTGATGCGCAGGTACGCCGCGGACCTGGCGCCCGACGTCCAGCGCTACCTCGGCGCGATCGGGCAGGAGACCGAACGCATGCGCCGCATCGTCGAGGACGTGCTGTACCTCGCCAGCATCGACCGCGCCCGCGTCACGCGCACGGAGGTCGACCTGGCACAGCTCGCGCGCGAGCTGGCCGGCACGCTCGCCGGCGCGCATCCGCAGCGCCAGGTCCGCTTCGACTGCGTGGAACGGGCGCCGGCCTTCTGCGACGAGCGGCTGCTGCGCATCGCCCTGACCAACCTGCTGGCGAACGCGTGGAAATTCACCGGCAAGCGCAGCGATGCCCAGGTCGCCTTCGGCATGGAGCAGCTGGACGGCGAGCCCGTGTTCTGGGTGGCCGACAATGGCGCGGGCTTCGACATGTCGTCCGCGCACCGGCTGTTCAAGCCCTTCGAGCGCCTGCACCGGACCGACGAATTCGAGGGATTCGGTGTCGGCCTCGCGACGGTGCAGCGCATCGTGACGCTGCACGGCGGCCGCATCTGGGCCGACGCCGCCCCCGGCCGGGGCGCCCGCTTCCGATTCAGCCTGGGCCTCGCGCAGGGCCAGCAGGACCACAAGGAGGAAAAGCCATGACCACAACCACTGCCACGGCCTGCGGCCGGGGACCCAAGCCATGATGCCCGCCACGCCCCCGACCGTGAGGGTCGTGCTGGCCGAGGACCACGACCTGGTCCGCGCCGGTATCCGCGCCCTGCTCACGTCCATTCCCGGCGTGCAGGTGCTGGCCGACGTCAGCGACGGCCAGGAGCTGCTGTCGGTGCTGGAGACGGTGGAGGTTGATGTCGCCATCACCGACCTGGCCATGCCGGGCATGGACGGCATGACTGCGATCGGGCTCATCCGGCAGCGCTTCCCCAAGGTGCGCGTCCTGGTGCTGTCGATGCAGGACTCGGTCGAGACCATCAAGCGCGCCGTCGCCTGCGGGGCCGCCGGCTACCTGCGCAAGAACGCGCAGGACTTCGAGCTGGCCGCCGCGCTGCACAGCCTGGTGGCCAGCGGCAGCTACTTCGAGGGCGGGATCGCCCGCCGCCTGCTCGAACCGGCCGAGCCGGGCGTGCGGGACCTGCTCACCGAACGCCAGGTCGAGATCCTGACCCTGCTGGCCAGCGGCAAGGCCTCCAAGGAGATCGCGTTCGAGCTCGGGCTCAGCTCCAAGACGGTGGACGTGCACCGCTCGCGCATCATGGAGCGGCTGGGCCTGAACGACGTCGCCAGCCTCACCCTCTACGCGGTCCGCCAGGGACTGGTGCAGGTCTAGCCGGGCGACCAGCGGGGGCGCAGCCGCCCCGCCGTACGTTGCTTCCCGGTACCCCGCGGAAGCAAATTCCTTACCGGCCGCGCCGGGCCGCGTGATGTCATCGGTTCACCGATTGCCAAGCGAGTGAACCCATGACTGCCACCGAAGAGAGAGCCCAGCTGCTGCACGAGTTTGCCGGCCGCATCCAGCGCCATTTCCCGACCAGCGTCTGGAGCAGCCTGCAGGAGGGCAGCGGTACCGCCGAGTTCGGCACGGCGACGCGCAGCGTGCTGTGTGTCCAGGTCCCGGAGGCCGGGCCGCTGTCGCCGCAGGCCGTGCAGACCACGCTGTCCCACCTGGCGGCCTCCTACGGCGGTTGCATCGATCCCAGCGACGACGGCTACGCCATGATCAGCTTCTCCCGTCCGGAGCCGGGCCTGCGCATGGCGCTGGCGCTGCAGCGCCGGACTTCGCGGGCACGGCTGCGGATGGGGCTGCTGCGGGGCCGTTGCAACGTCGCGCGCGGACAGGCGGACGGCAACCGATTCCTGCTCCTGCTCGGCCGGGAGCGCGCCCGCGTCAAGGCCCTGGCCGGCGGTGCCGCGCCCGGCACGGTGCAGGTGTGCCCCGATCTCTACGGCGTGATCGACGACTGCATCGCCGACGACGACCTGGGCAGCTGCATCGCGCTGGCGGAGTTCGAGGGCGATACGGTGACGGAAGTGACGCTGACGCTGGCGCCGGACAGCTCGGACGAGCTCAGCACCTTCGCCGGCCTCGGGCTCACCTGACGAGGCGCCCCTGCGGGTGTCCGGTCGGCTGTAGTTGCCGGGGACCCGGCCTTACCCGTTGCCCGCCAGCAGCTGTCGCAGCCCGTCCTCGTCCAGCACCGGCACGCCCAGTTCCTGCGCCTTGTCCAGCTTGCTGCCGGCCTCGGCGCCGGCGACCACGTAGCTGGTCTTCTTGCTCACCGAGCCGGCCACCTTGGCGCCGGCCGCTTCCAGCAGGTCCTTGGCTTCGTCGCGGCTCAGGGTCGGCAGCGTGCCCGTGAGCACCACGGTCTTGCCCGCCAGCGGCCGCGGCGCCTGCGCCGCGGGCTCGCCCTCCTCCCAGTGCACGCCGCAGGCGCGCAGCTGCTCCACCACCTCGCGGTTGTGCGGCTGGGCGAAGAAGGTGTGGATGCTCTCGGCCACGATGGGACCCACGTCGGGCACTTCCAGCAGCTGCTCGGTGCTCGCATCCATGATCGGGTCCAGCCGGCCGAAGTGCCGGGCCAGGTCGCGTGCGGTGGCCTCGCCGACGTGGCGGATGCCCAGCGCGTACAGGAAGCGCGGCAGGGTCGTGTGCTTGGACTGCTCCAGGCCCGCCAGCAGGTTCTGGGCCGACTTCTCGCCCATGCGTTCCAGCGCCACCACGTTGGCCAGGCCGAAGCGGTACAGGTCGGGCAGGACCTTGACGATGCCGGCGTCCACCAGCTGGTCCACCAGCTTCTCGCCCAGGCCCTCGATGTCCATCGCCCGGCGCTGGGCGAAATGCAGCAGGGCCTGCTTGCGCTGGGCACCGCAGAACAGGCCGCCGCTGCAGCGCCAGTCGGCCTCGCCCTCCTCGCGCACCGCCTCGCTGCCGCAGACCGGGCAGTGCCGGGGCATGGTGAAGGCGGCGCCGCGCTCGCGCGCCCCCTCGGCGGCGTGCACCACGCCCACGACCTCGGGGATCACGTCACCGGCGCGCCGCACGATCACCGTGTCGCCCACCCGCACGTCCTTGCGGTGCACCTCGTCCTCGTTGTGCAGGGTGGCATTGGTGACCGTCACGCCGCCCACGAACACCGGCGCCAGCCGGGCCACCGGCGTCAGCTTGCCGGTGCGGCCCACGTAGACGTCGATGGCTTCCACCGTGGTCAGCTGCTCCTGCGCCGGGAACTTGTGGGCCACCGCCCAGCGCGGCTCGCGGGTGACGTAGCCCAGGCGCTTCTGCAGCGCGAAGGCGTTGACCTTGTAGACCACCCCGTCGATGTCGTAGGGCAGCTGGTCGCGCCGGGCGCCGATGTCCTGGTGGAAGGCGACCAGCTCGTCTGCGCCGTGCGCGACGCGGGTCTCGCGCGATACCGGCAGGCCCCAGGCCCGCAGCGCCTCCAGCAGCTCGTACTGGGTCGCGAAGGCGGGGCCGCCGGCGATCTCGCCCCAGCCGTAGGCGAAGAAGCTCAGGGGGCGGCGCCGGGCGACCGCGGGGTCGAGTTGCCGGACCGCGCCGGCCGCCGCATTGCGCGGGTTCACGAAGGTCTTCTCGTTCTTCGCGCCCTGGGCGATGCGCTCGCGCTGCTGCTCGTTCAGGCGCTCGAAGTCGTCGCGCCGCATGTAGACCTCGCCGCGCACCTCGAGCACGGCGGGCAGGTCCTTGCCGGCCAGCCGCAACGGGATCTGCCCGATGGTGCGGATGTTCTGGGTGACGTCCTCGCCGACCTCGCCGTCGCCGCGGGTGGCGGCCTGCACCAGCACGCCGTGCTCGTAGCGCAAGCTGATCGCCAGCCCGTCGAACTTCAGCTCGGCGACGTACTCCACCGGCGGGTCGGCTTCGCCCAGCCCGAGTTCGCGCCGCACCCGGGCGTCGAAGGCGCGGGCGCCGCTCGCCTCGATGTCGGTCTCGGTGCGAATCGACAGCATGGGCACCGTGTGCCGGACCTTGGCGAAGCCGTCCAGCACGGCGCCGCCCACGCGCCGGGTCGGCGAGTCGGGGGTGGCCAGTTCGGGGTGCTGCGCCTCCAGCTCCTGCAGCTCGCGGAACAGCCGGTCGTACTCGGCGTCCGGGATCTCCGGGTCGTCGAGCACGTAGTAGCGGTGGGCGTGGTGGTGCAGCAGCTCGCGCAAGGCATCGATGCGCTCCTGCACCTTGGGCGAAGCGGTCATGCGCGCGACCTTAACAAAACGCCGCGTCAGCCGAACAGCCGCCGTGCCTGCGGCGAGCCGGCCGCCAGGTCGCGCGACTCCAGCGTGTCGTAGAGCATCTCCAGGTCGGCGCCGACCCCGTCCAGGGCTTCGGGCGGAATGTCGCGGCCGTTGTCGTCGGTGATCGCGCCGTCCAGCCCGGCAGCCAGGCCCAGCGCGGCGTCGCGCATGCGTGCGAACGGCTGCTCGCTGCGCGGCACCTGCGGTACGTCCAGGCTGAGCGTGACTTCGCGGATGGCGCTCTGCGCCGGGTCTTCCGCCATTGCCGCCTGGCTGTCGAAGGTCAGCACCAGCATGGGCGGATGGCCGGCCTGCGCTCCGGGCAGCACCAGGCGACCGGGGATCGCGCCCGCGACGAAGCCGAACCGGGCGGCGTGCTGGTGCAGGAATCCCGGGCTCCACGCCGCCTGGCGGGCGCGCAGGGTGAAGCCGAGCTGGGCATCGTGCCCGCTGGCGAACTGGTCCAGCTCGCGCGCCCGGGCCACCTCGTGCCGCATCTCGGGGAACTCGGGCGCGCCGTTGACCGCGTCGGCGAAGGCCTGGGCCTTGACCACGAACTCGGAGAACTCGATCTCGTTCAGGGCGCCGGTGCGGTTGGCCAGCTGGACGCCGGCCTGGAAGGCGGTGTAGCGCCAGCCCGCCTGCGGGACCTCCCACTGCTGGGTCGTTTCGTTCAGGCCCTCGACCGCGAACGGCTTGCTGCCGGCGCGGCGGGTCGCGGGCATGGCCGCCAGTGCGGCCTCGCCGGCCACCGGCGAGTCGACCGCGATCGGCGCGATGGCATCGATCAGCGCGTCCAGGCCCGGCTTGCGTTCGGGCACCGGCAGCGGCGCCACCGCTTCGCTGTCATCGAAGGCCGGCTCGCGCGGTTCCGGCGCCGCCGGTGCGATGTCGCCGGGCTCCACCCGCTCGACGAGCGCCGCCTGCCGGGGCGCCAGCCGGCGCGTGGTCCAGGCGTTCCAGCCGATGACGGCGGCGAGCACCAGCGCGCCGAGGATGGCCAGGCCGAGGGTGAAGCCGGACATCGTTCAGGCCTCCGGAACCCGGCTCACCGCTTCGCGTGCCGCTGCATTCGCGACGGCCATCACGCCGCCTCCGCCATCGACACCGCGGATTCCATGTCCACCGCCACGATGCGCGAGACGCCCTGCTCCTGCATGGTGACGCCGATCAGCTGCTCGGCCATCTCCATGGCAATCTTGTTGTGGCTGATGAAGAGGAACTGGGTTTCCTTGCTCATGGCCGTGACCAGCTTGGCGTAGCGTTCGGTGTTGGCGTCGTCCAGCGGCGCGTCGACCTCGTCCAGCAGGCAGAAGGGCGCCGGGTTCAGCTGGAAGATGGCGAACACCAGGGCGATGGCCGTCAGCGCCTTCTCGCCGCCCGACAGCAGGTGGATGGTCTGGTTCTTCTTGCCCGGGGGCTGCGCCATCACCTGCACGCCGGAGTCCAGGATCTCCTCGCCGGTCATCACCAGCTTGGCGTTGCCGCCACCGAACAGCTCCGGGAACATGCGGCCGAAGTGCTCGTTGACGGTGTTGAAGGTGCCGGCCAGCAGCTCGCGCGTCTCGCCGTCGATCTTGCGGATGGCATCCTCCAGCGTGGTGATCGCCTCGTTCAGGTCGGCCGACTGCGCGTCCAGGAACTGCTTGCGCTCGCGCGCGGTGGTCAGTTCGTCCAGCGCGGCCAGGTTGACGGCGCCCAGGCCGGTCACCTCGCGGTGCAGCCGGTCGATCTCGCCCTGCAGGCCGGTGAGGCGCACCCCGCCCTCCTCGATCGACTTCGCCACCGCCTCCAGGTCGGCCTGGGCCTCGGCCAGGAATTGCGTGTACTGCTCCAGGCCCAGGCGCGCTGCCTGCTCCTTGAGCTGCAGGTCGGTGATGCGCTGGCGCAGTGGGTCCAGCTCGCGCTCCAGCTTCAGCCGGCGCTCGTCGCTGGCGCGCAGCTTCGCGGTCAGGTCGTCGTATTCGCTGCGCGTGGCGCCCAGCGCCTGCTCGCGCTCGGCCTTGAGCGCCAGCGCGTCCTGCAGGCCGGCCTGGGCGGCGGCGTCGGTGGCGCGGGCCAGCTCGGCGCGGGCCCGCTCCTCTTCGTCGGCGATGCCGGCGGCCTGCTGCACGGCGGTCTCTATGGCGCGCTGCAGCTCGGCCCGCCGCGCCTCCATCGAGCGCTGGGCGAACTGGGCCTCCTGGGCCTGCCGCTCCAGGCTGCGCTGCTGTTCGCGCGCCTGGGACAGCTTGCGCTCGGCCTCGATCACGCGCTCGTCTAGCTGGGCATGCCGCTCCTGGCTGTCGGCCAGCTGCATGTCCAGCTCCTCGAAGCGCGCCTCCGCCGTGACGCGGCGCTCCTGCAGTTCCTCCAGCAACGCATCGACTTCGGCCAGGTCGGCGGCGATCTGCTCGCCGCGGGCCCGGGTCTGCTCGGCCAGCTGGGCCAGGCGCAGCGTCTCCACCTGCAGCTCGTGGGCGCGGGCTTGCGTCTCCAGCGCCTCGCGCCGGGCCGAGACCAGCCGCTGCGAGGCGTCGGTGTAGGCGGCTTCGGCGCGCACCAGCGCCGAGCGCGCCTCCTCGGTGATCAGCGCCTGGGCACGCAGCTGCTTCTCCAGGTTCTCGATCTCCTGCTGGCGGGCCAGCAGGCCGGCACGCTCGGAGTCCTGGGCGTAGAAGCTGACGCTGTGCGGCCCCACGCAGTGGCCGGTCTTGACGTAGATGACCTCGCCGGGCTCGAGCCGGTCGCGGGCGGCCAGCGCCTCCTCGAAGCTGGCGGCGGTGTAGCAGCCGTGCAGCCAGCCGGCCAGCAGCGCCTTCTGGCCGGCGTCGTTCAGGCGCAGCAGGTCCGACAGGCGCGGCAGCGGGCCGGCGGCCTCGGGCGCCGCGGCCTGAGGCGGGCTGTAGAAGGCCAGCTTGGCCGGCGGGGCGTCGGCCGCGAACGCGCGCACCATCTCCAGCCGCGAGACCTCCAGCGCCGACAGGCGCTCGCGCAGCACCGCCTCCAGCGCGTTCTCCCAGCCCTGCTCGATGTGGATGCGGCTCCACAGAGCCTGCAGGCTGTCCAGCCCGTGCCGGGCCAGCCAGGGCTTGAGCTTGTCGTCGGTGCGAACCTTCTCCTGCAGCGCCTTGAGGGCCTCCATGCGCGCCGACAGGTCGGCCTGCCGGTGCGTCTCGTCGTTGACGGCCTGCTGCTTCGCGCGCCGCTCCTCGTCGAGCTGCGGCACCTGCTCCTGCAGTTCCTGCAGCCGCGCGCCGGCCGTTTCGGCCGCTTCCTGCGCCGTTGCCAGCTGCGACTGCAGGCTGGCCAGCCGCTGCTCGTCGGGCGCGGCCAGGGTATTGCGATCGGCCACCAGCCGCTCGCGCCGCTGGTTCAGCTGCCGGCTCTGGTCCTCGATGTGGCGCTGGTCGGCGGCCAGCACCTGGATCTGCTGCTGCACCTGGGACACCGCCGCGCGCTGCTCGCCGGAGCGCGCCTGCGCCTGGCGCAGCGCCTCCTCCATCTCGGGCAGCGCCATCGACTGCTCCTCCAGCTGGGCGGCGAGCAGGGTGGCCTTCTCCTCGGCTTCCACCGACTGGCCGGCCAGGGTCTCGAGTTCGGCCGCCGCGTCGTCCTTGCGCGCGGCCCATTGGGCGGTCTGTTCCTTCAGCTGCAGCAGCCGCTGCTCGATGCGCTGGCGGCCTTCCACCACGAAGCGGATCTCGGCCTCGAGCCGGCCGACCTCGGCGCTGGCCTCGTACAGCTGGCCCTGGGCCTGGTTCACCTGGTCGCCGGCCGCGTAGTGGGCCTGGCGGATGGTCTCCAGCTCGCTTTCCACGTGGCGCAGGTCGGCCACGCGCGATTCCAGGTCGTTCACCGCCTTGTCGGCGTCGGCCTTGATGCGGGCCTGGTCGGTCTCGCTCTCGGCCCGGCGCAGGAACCACAGCTGCTGCTGCTTGAGGGCGACCTCGGCCTGCAACGCGTTGTAGCGCTGGGCCACCTCGGCCTGCGCCTCCAGTTTCTCGAGGTTGGCGTTCAGTTCGCGCAGGATGTCCTCGACCCGGGTCAGGTTCTCGCGCGTGTCGGACAGGCGGTTCTCGGTCTCGCGGCGGCGCTCCTTGTACTTGGAGACGCCGGCCGCCTCCTCCAGGAACAGGCGCAGTTCCTCCGGCCGGGATTCGATGATGCGGCTGATGGTGCCCTGGCCGATGATGGCGTAGGCGCGCGGCCCCAGGCCGGTGCCCAGGAACACGTCCTGCACGTCGCGCCGGCGCACCGGCTGGTTGTTGATGTAGTAGCTGGAGGTGCCGTCGCGGGTCAGCACGCGCTTGACCGCGATCTCGGCGAACTGGCTCCACTGGCCGCCGGCGCGGTGGTCGGCGTTGTCGAACACCAGTTCGACCGAGGAGCGCGAGGCGGGCTTGCGGCTGGTGGTGCCGTTGAAGATCACGTCCTGCATGGACTCGCCGCGCAGCTCGGAGGCGCGCGACTCCCCCAGCACCCAGCGCACCGCATCCATGATGTTGGACTTGCCGCAGCCATTGGGCCCCACCACCCCGACCAGTTGGCCGGGCAGCATGAAGTTGGTGGGTTCGGCGAAGGACTTGAAGCCGGAAAGCTTGATGGAACTGAGACGCACGCGAGCTACCTGTTGGAAAAACTTTCGCCGGTGGGCCCACCGCCGCCAGGGCCACCATCGCGGACGGGGAATGTTACCCGAGCAGGGTGCCGCACTACGCCTTCCGGACGACCCCCGCCCGTCCTTTCGCCGGATGGACGCGGGGGCCGCGCGCCACGACAGTGTGAACCAATCGACATCGGAGGGAACATGCATCCATTCACGCTGGACCGGCGCACGCTGCTCAAGGCGGGCGCCGGCGCCCTGCTGCTGCCGGCCGCCGTTTCGGCGCAGGCGCAGCTCTCGCTGTCCACGGCCATCAACCGCGCCGCGCGCTTCCGGGCGCTGTCGCAGCGCTGCGCCAAGGCCTACACGCAGGGTTTCCTGAACGTGCTGCCCGAGGGCGCCCGCGAGACCCTGGGCACGGCGCAGCGCCTGATCCAGCTCGGATTCGACGACCTGGCCAAGGCCGCCTTCAGCGGCGCCATGGCCCGCCACATGGCCGCCCTGCAGCAGGAAGCGGCCGCGCTGAACGCCCAGCTCGCCGCGCCGCCGACCCGCGCGACCATCGCCGCCGTCGCCGTGCAGTCCGACCGCATGCTGGCCGCCGCGCAGGCCGCCACCGAGGCGCTGGAGCAGGGCGCGGCCCAGCCCACCGCCCGGCTGGTCAACCTGGCCGGCCGCCAGCGCATGCTGTCGCAGCGGCTGGCGAAGAACTGCTTCCTGGTCGCCGCGGGGCTGGACCCCAAGCCGCTGCGCGAGCAGTCGGCCCGCGACATGGCCGAATTCAAGCAGGCCCTCGCGACGCTGTCGGCCGCGCCGATCTCCACCCCCAGCATCCGCAACGAACTGGCGCTGGCCGATTCGCAGTGGCTGTTCTTCGCCGCCGCCCTCGACCGCAAGCAGTCCGACCCGGAGGGCCTGCGTACGGTGGCCACCACCAGCGAGCGGCTGCTGGAGGTGATGAACAACCTGACCAACCTGTACGACGCGGCGCTGAAGGACATCCTGGGATCTACCTGAGGCGCAACGGCTGGTAACCCCGCCGGCCGCCGGGCGGGGCTTTCTGGCACAAGGGCGGCATGGCAGGCCGCATCCGCATCGGCGTCTCGGGCTGGCGCTACCCGCCCTGGCGCGGCAACTTCTACCCGGCCGGCCTGCCGCGGCACCGCGAGCTGTGGCACGCCGCGCGCCACTTCAACAGCATCGAGCTCAACGGCTCCTTCTATTCGCTGCAGCGGCCCTCCAGCTACGCGCAGTGGGCGGCCCAGACGCCGCCCGGCTTCGTGTTCGCGGTCAAGGGCGGGCGCTTCATCACGCACATGCTGAAGCTGCGCAACGCACAGGCCGCGCTGGGCAACTTCTTCGCCTCCGGGCTGTTCGCGCTCGGCGACAAGCTCGGGCCCATCCTGTGGCAGTTCCCCCCGCAGATGCGGCTGGACCTGGACCTGTTCGAAGCCTTCTTCGCCGGCCTGCCGGCGACCACCGAGGCCGCCGCCCGGGTCGCCCTGCAGCGCGACGACCGGCTGCAAGGCCGCGAGCTGCTGGAGCCGGTGCACCGGCAGCGGCTGCGGCACGCGGTGGAAGTGCGGCACGCCAGCTTCGTCGATCCGGCCTTCATCGCGCTGCTGCGGCGCTACGGCATCGCCTGGGTGGTGGCCGACACGCCGCAGCCCTGGCCGCTGTACGAGGACGTAACCGCGGATTTCGTCTACATCCGCCTGCACGGCTCGACCGAGTTGTACAAGAGCCGGTACACGCCGGCGCAGATCGAACGGTGGGCCGCCGCCATCGCGGCCTGGCAGCGCGGCGACCAGCCGGCCGATGCGCGCCTGATAGCCCCCAAGCCGCCGCCGAAGCGGGCCGCGCGCGACGTCTATTGCTACTTCGACAACACCGACAAGCTGCACGCGCCGGACAACGCGCGGGAGCTGATGGCGGCGCTGGGCCTGGCCGCCGCCCCGGACGAGGTGGCCGGCTGGCGTCCGGATCCGGTCCGACCGGCCTCGGCGGCCCGCCGCACCGCCGGGCGGCGCACCCGCGTGACGCCCGGATAATCGAAGCCATGAATCCCCTCCTGGCCCGCCTGCAGCCCTACCCGTTCGAGCGGCTGCGGCAGTTGTTCGCGGGCGTGACCCCGAATCCCGCCTACCGCCCGATCAGCCTGGGCATCGGCGAACCGAAACACCCCACCCCGGCCTTCATCAAGCGGGCGCTGGAAACGGCGCTCGAGACCCCCGGCACCGACCTCACCGGCTACCCGCCGACCATCGGCACGCCAGCGCTGCGCGAAGCCTTCGCCGGCTGGCTGCAGCGGCGCTACGGCGTGGCGGTGGACCCGGCCAGTCAGGTGCTGCCGGTCAACGGCTCGCGCGAAGCGCTGTTCGCCTTCGCGCAGGCCGTGGTCGATCCCACCCGCGACGCGGTGGTGGTCTGCCCCAATCCCTTCTACCAGATCTACGAGGGCGCCGCGCTGCTGGCCGGCGCCCAGCCGCACTACGCGCCCAGCGACCCGGCCCGCAACTTCGCTGTCGACTGGGACAGCGTGCCGGCCGAGGTCTGGGGCCGCACCCAGCTGGTCTACGTCTGCTCGCCGGGCAATCCCACCGGCGCCGTGATGCCGCTGGACGAATGGCGCAAGCTGTTCGAGCTGTCCGACCGGCATGGCTTCGTGATCGCCTCGGACGAGTGCTACAGCGAGATCTTTTTCCGCGACGAACCGCCGCTCGGCGGGCTGGAAGCCGCGGCCAGGCTGAGGCGCAGCGGCTTTCCCCGGCTGGTGGCCTTCACCAGCCTGTCCAAGCGCAGCAACGTGCCGGGCCTGCGCAGCGGCTTCGTCGCCGGCGACGCGCAGCTGCTCGAGGCCTTCGCCCTGTACCGCACCTACCATGGCAGCGCGATGGCGCCGCCGGTGCAGGCCGCCAGCATCGCCGCCTGGGGCGACGAGCAGCACGTGGCCGACAACCGCGCCGAGTACCGCCGCAAGTTCGCCGAGGTCACGCCGGTGCTGGCGCAGGTGCTGGACGTGCGCCTGCCCGACGCGGCGTTCTACCTGTGGGCGGGCGTGCCCGGCGGGGACGACACCGCCTTCGCCCGCGAGTTGCTGGCTCAATACAATGTGACGGTCCTGCCGGGCAGCTACCTCGCGCGCGAGAGCGGCGGCCGCAATCCCGGCGCCGGCCGCGTGCGAATGGCCCTGGTGGCGCAGAGCGCCGAATGCCTGGAAGCCGCGCAGCGCATCGTCCAATTCGTCCAGAAGAACTTCCCCTCGAAATGACCCAACAACTGCAGCAGACCATAGACACCGCGTGGGACAACCGCGCCAGCCTCTCGCCCCAGGGCGCGCCCAAGGAGGTGACGGAGGCGGTCGAGCACGTGATCGCCGAGCTGAACCACGGCCGCCTGCGCGTGGCCACCCGCCAGGGCGTCGGCCAGTGGACCGTGCACCAGTGGATCAAGAAGGCGGTGCTGCTGTCCTTCCGGCTGAAGGACAACGAGCTGATGAAGGCCGGCGAGCTGGCCTTCTTCGACAAGGTGCAGACCAAGTTCTCGCACCTGTCGCCCGAGGAGATGGCGGCCACCGGCGTGCGCGTGGTGCCGCCGGCCGTGGCGCGCCGCGGCAGCTTCATCGCCAGGGGCGCGGTGCTGATGCCCAGCTACGTGAACATCGGCGCCTACGTCGACGAGGGGACCATGGTGGACACCTGGGCCACCGTCGGCTCCTGCGCGCAGGTCGGCAAGAACGTGCACCTGTCCGGCGGCGTCGGCCTGGGCGGCGTGCTGGAGCCCCTGCAGGCCAACCCGACCATCATCGAGGACAACTGCTTCATCGGCGCCCGCTCCGAGATCGTCGAGGGCGTGATCGTGGAGGAGAACTCGGTCATCTCCATGGGCGTGTACATCGGCCAGAGCACGCCGATCTACGACCGCGCCACGGGCGAGACCAGCTACGGCCGGGTGCCGGCCGGCTCGGTGGTGATCTCCGGCAGCCTGCCCCGGGACGATGGCAAGTACAGCCTGTACGCCGCCATCATCGTCAAGCGCGTCGATGCGCAGACCCGGGCCAAGACCAGCCTGAACGACCTGCTGCGGCCCTGAACCGGGCCGGCTCGCGCACCTCGAGGAGTTGAGATGAGCACGATGGAGCGGATCCTGCGCCTGATGGGCGAGAAGAAGGCGTCGGACGTGTACCTGTCGGCGCACGCGCCGGCGCTGATCAAGATCAACGGCCAGTGCGTGCCGATCAACAACCAGCTGCTGCCGCCCGACGCGCCCAAGGCGCTGCTGGCCGAGGTGCTGCCGCCCAGGCGCATGACCGAGCTGGAGGAAACCGGCGAGCTGAACATGGCGCATGCGATCGAGGGGGTGGGCAACTTCCGCTTCTCGGCCATGCGCCAGCGCGGGACCTACGCGGCGGTGATCCGCTACATCACGACCGAAATCCCGCCGCTGGAGTCGCTCAGCGTGCCCATGATCCTGGGCGACCTGATCATGGAAAAGCGCGGCCTGCTGCTGATGGTGGGCTCCACCGGTGCCGGCAAGAGCACCACGCTGGCGGCCATGATGGACTACCGCAACGAGAAGGCGTCGGGCCACATCCTGACCATCGAGGATCCGGTCGAATTCCTGTTCAGGAACAAGAAGTCGGTGGTCAACCAGCGCGAGGTCGGCAGCGACACGCAGTCCCTGCAGACGGCGCTGAAGAACGCGCTGCGGCAGGCACCGGACGTCATCCTGATCGGCGAGATCCGCGATCGCGAGACCATGTCGGCGGCCATCGCCTACGCGCAGTCAGGCCACCTGTGCCTGGCGACCATGCACGCCAACAACAGCTACCAGGCGCTGAACCGCATCCTGTCGTTCTACCCGGTCGAGGTGCGCCCCACCATGCTGGGCGACCTGGCCGCGGCGCTCAAGGCCATCGTGTCCCAGCGCCTGCTGCGCACGGTGCACGGCGGCCGCACGCCGGCGGTGGAGGTGATGCTCAACACCAAGCTGGTGTCGGAGCTGATCGAGAAGGGCGACTTCTCCGGCGTGAAGGAGGCGATGGAGAAGTCCATGGCCGAGGGCTCGCAGACCTTCGAGCAGGCCATCGCCAAGCTGATCGTCGATGGCGTGGTCGACAAGAAGGAAGGCATCGCCAACGCCGACTCGCCCACCAACCTGCAGTGGCGACTGCAGAACGACTTCGGGCCGGGGGCCGGCGCGGCCCGGCCCGAGGAAGGCGCGAGCGAGGAGGACCTGGCCGACGAGCCGTCGTTCACGGAGATCACGCTGGACGTGAAGCATTAATGCCCGGGATCGTCTCCCTGACCTTGCCGAGTCATCGTCATTCCCGCGAAGGCGGGAATCCAGTGCGTCCGGCCTCGGCAGCGCCGCAGGCGCGTCCTGTGGATCCTCCGCCTGCGCGGAGGATGACCAGACAGGGGGCCTGGACGGGGTGGCTGCCTCGATGAAGACCCTCCACCTCGCCGAGCAGCTGATCTCCCGCCGCTCCGTCACGCCCGAGGACGACGGCTGCCAGCAGATCCTGCGCGAGCGCCTCGCACCGCTCGGGTTCGACTGCGAGACCCTCGTCAGCGGCCCGGAGGACTTCCGCGTCACCAACCTCTGGGCCAAGCGCCCGTCCAGCCGCCCCGATGCGCCCACCCTGGTGTTCGCCGGCCACACCGACGTGGTGCCCACCGGCCCGCTGGACCAGTGGAGCACCGATCCCTTCGTGCCCGCGCACCGCGACGGCAGGCTGTACGGTCGCGGCGCGGCGGACATGAAGACCTCGATCGCGGCCTTCGTGGTCGCGGTCGAGGAGTTCCTGTCCACCCACCCCGACCCGGCGCTCTCGCTCGCCTTCCTCATCACCAGCGACGAGGAAGGTCCGGCGGTGGACGGCACGGTGGTGGTGTGCGAACGGCTGGCGGCCCGTGGCGAGAAGCTGGACTGGTGCATCGTCGGCGAGCCCAGCTCGGTCGAGCGCCTGGGCGACATGATCAAGAACGGCCGCCGCGGCAGCCTGTCGGGCAAGCTCGTGGTGCACGGCGTGCAGGGCCACATCGCCTACCCGCAGCTGGCGAAGAACCCGATCCACCTGGCCCTGCCCGCGCTGGCGGAGCTGGCCGCGATCGAGTGGGACCGCGGCAACGACTTCTTCCCGCCCACCAGCTTCCAGGCCAGCAACATCCACGCGGGGACCGGCGCCACCAACGTGATCCCGGGCAGCCTGGTGGTGGACTTCAACTTCCGCTACTGCACCGAGTCGACGCCCGACGCGCTGAAGCAGCGCGTGCACGAGGTGCTGGACCGGCACGGCCTGGACTACCGGATCGACTGGACCCTGGGGGGCCTGCCCTTCCTCACCCGGCCGGCCGAACTGGTGGGGGCCATGCAGCAGGCGATCCGCGAGGTGGCCGGCATCGAGACCGAGCTGTCCACCACCGGCGGCACCAGCGACGGCCGCTTCATCTCGCGCATCTGCCCTCAGGTGGTGGAGTTCGGCCCCGTCAACGCCATGATCCACAAGATCGACGAGCACATCGCGGTGGACCAGGTCGAGCCGCTGAAGGACATCTACCGGCGCACGATCGAAGTGCTGGCCGCCGGCGCGCGGGCCTGACGCGCGCGCCCCTGGCCGGCCCTGCGCGGGTGCCGGCCGCTACCGGGCTGCGGCGTCCGCCCGCAGCAGGGACTTGTAGACCCCGCAGCCCACGTACAGGTCGCCCAGCTGGACCACGAAGGACATCTTGGGCTGCACCAGCCGGGTGACCGGGTTCACGATGTCGTACTCCACCCAGCCGGGCGCCTGCTCGGCCTGCCGCACGATGGCCGCCAACAGCGCGTTGCCGTCGACGCCGCGGATGTCCTGCACCCGCGTACCGACCTTGTCCGGGTTGCCGCCGAAGGCCAGGTAGGTGCCCTGCGCGTCCAGCGCGAAGACGTACATGTCGCGGTCGAAGAAGCCGTTCGCCGGGTCGGTCAGGGCGCGCAGGTACTCCTGGCGGGGCATCCGGTCGAAGGCCTGCCGGGCCCGCGCCACCAGCTGGAAGGCCTCGCTGGCGGTGCCCTGCATCAGGGTGAAGTGGGCCACCGAGCGCGACAGGCTGCGGGCCCGCTCGCGCAGCGCCAGCGCTTGGCTTGCGGCCTCCTCCACCATGGCGTTGTTGCTCTGGGTGATGGCGTCCAAGTGTCGCACGGCCTTCGATATCTCCCCAAGGCCGACGCCCTGCTCCGCGCTGGCGCCCGAGATCTGCGTGACCTGTTCGGCCATGTCGCGCACCGCGGCGACGATGGAGGCGATCTCGCCGCCGGCCGCGCGGATGCGCTTGACGCCGTCGTCGACGTGGCTGGCCGAAGTCTCGACCAGCTCGCGGATGTGGCGCGCCTCCTGGGCGCAGCGCTGCGCCAGCTGCCGCACCTCCGCGGCGACCACCGCGAAGCCACGCCCGCGCTCGCCGGCCCGGGCCGCCTCCACTGCGGCGTTCAGGGCCAGCACGTTGGTCTGGAAGGCCACGTGGTCGATGATGGCCACCAGTTCGCGCACCTGCTGGGTGTCGCTCTGGATGGCGCCCACCGAGCCCACCGCCTCGTCCATGGAGGCCGCACCACCCTCCGCCGCCGACCGCACGCGCGCCGCCTCGGCGTCGGCCCGCTGCGCGGCTCGCGCGTTCTGCTGCACCGTCGATTCGAGCTGCTGCACGCTGGCAGCGGTCTCCTCCAGGTTCGCGGCCTGCTGCTCGGTGCGGGCGGCGAGGTCGCGGTGCCCGCGGGCCAGCGTGTGCCCGGCCTGCTCGACCAGCGCGGCGCTGGTGCGCACGTCCGCGACGATGGCCGACAGCCCGGTGGCCAGCCGCGACAGGCCCTGCGAGACCTCGGCCAGGTCGCGTCCGGTCCGCACCGGCGCGACGGCGTCCAGCCGGCCCTGCTCGATGTCGCGCATGAAGCCCAGCACGCCGGTCACGCTCTCGGCGAAGGTGCGCTGGAACGACCAGCACAGGTAAGGCAGCACCACGCCGGCGGCCACGCACAGCCCGAGCGCTACCCACGCACCGTTCGCGACCAACGTCGGGAGCGCGGCCAGGTAGGGCAGGATGGCCACGGCCGCGAGCAGGGAGAGCTTGGTGCCCAGCGGATGGTTGCGGGCCAGCGTGGAACCGGGCTTCAGCCAGGAGCGCATGGCCCTGCGCACCGGGGCATCGGGGGGATGGATCGCGTAGGCAGTCATGGGCCGCTCCTCGGTACTGCAGGGGGCACGGCACCGCCTGCTCGGAAAACAGGATAAGCACAGCCGTAGGGCGCGGCAATCGGTGCAATCCGCCCCGCCTGGCGGCGGGGGTACTGCTCCCGATAATCGAACCATGACCCTGTTCGATCTCGTGGACACCTGCGCCCGGCGCCTGGAGCAAGCCGGCGTCGCCTTCGGCCACGGCACCACCAATGCCTTCGACGAAGCCGCCTGGCTGGTGCTGTGGAAGCTGGGGCTGCCGTTGGACGGCCTCGACGAGCACGGGCGGGGCGAAGTCGATCCGGATCGCTGCGAGCAGGTGCAGGCACTGGTCGAGGAGCGCATCGCCAGCCGCAAGCCCGCCGCCTACCTGACGCGCGAAGCCTGGCTGCAGGGCGTGCCCTTCTACGTCGACGAGCGCGCCATCGTGCCGCGCAGCTTCATCGCCGAACTGCTGGCCGACGCCACCATCGATCCCTGGCTGGGCGATCACACGCGCCGGGTGCTGGACCTGTGCACCGGCAATGGCAGCCTGGCGGTGCTGGCCGCCATGGCCTGGCCCGAGGTGCAGGTCGATGCCGCCGACCTGTCGCCGGACGCGCTGGCGGTGGCCGACATCAACGTGCGCCGCCATGGGTTGCAGGAGCGCATCCGCCTGCTGGAGTCCGACGGGCTGTCCGCGCTGCAGGGTCCCTACGACCTGGTCCTGTGCAACCCGCCCTACGTCAACAGCGCCAGCATGGCGGCCCTGCCCGCCGAATACCGGGCCGAGCCGTCGCTGGCACTGGCCGGCGGCGCCGACGGCATGGACTTCATCCGCACCCTGCTGCGCGACGCGCCCTCGCGCATGGCCGAAGCTGCCGTGCTGGTGCTGGAGATCGGCAACGAGCGCGGCCATTTCGAGGCTGCCTTCCCGCGCCTGGAGGCGGTCTGGCTGGACACCAGCGCCGGCGCCGACCAGGTGCTGCTGCTCACCCGCGAGGCGCTGGTGCGACAATGACGGCCGGGCGCCAGGCGCCCTTCCATGACCTGCGGGGGCGCGTCGGCGCCCTCGCCCATTTCCGGACCCACATTCGATGATCACGCTGCGCAACCTGACCCTGCGCCGCGGCGCCAAGGTGCTGCTGGACCAGGTGTCGGTGACGCTCAATCCCGGCGAAAAGATCGCGCTGGTCGGCCGCAACGGCGCCGGCAAGTCCAGCCTGTTCGCCCTCTTCACCGGCACCCTGCACGAGGACGCCGGCGAGTTCTCGCTGCCGGCGCACTGGCAGATGTCCCAGGTCGCGCAGCACATGCCCGAGACGGACGAGAGCGCGACCGATTTCGTGCTCGGCGGCGACACCCGGCTGATGGAACTGCGGGCCGCGCTGGCCCACGCCGAAGCCAGCGGCGACGGCATGCGGATCGCCCACGCCCATTCCGACCTCGCCGATGCCGGCGAGCACGACGCGGCGCCGCGCGCCCAGGCCCTGATCCTGGGCCTGGGCTTCAAGGTGCACGAGCTGTCGCAGCCGGTGAACAGCTTCTCCGGCGGCTGGCGAATGCGGCTGCAGCTGGCCCGCGCGCTGATGGCGCCGTCGGACCTGCTGCTGCTGGACGAACCGACCAATCACCTGGACCTGGACGCGCTGGTCTGGCTGGAGTCCTGGCTGCAGCGCTACCCGGGCACGCTGCTGGTGATCAGCCACGACCGCGAATTCCTCGATGCGGTGACCGGCGTCACGCTGCACATCGACCACCAGAAGCTGACGCGCTACGGCGGCAACTACAGCGCCTTCGAGACCCTGCGGGCCCAGCAGCTGGAGCAGCAGCAGGCGGCCTTCGCCAAGCAGCAGGAGAAGATCGCCCACCTGCAGAAGTTCATCGACCGCTTCAAGGCCAAGGCCACCAAGGCCAAGCAGGCACAGAGCCGGGTCAAGGCGCTGGAGCGCATGGAGAAGATCGCGCCGGTGCTGGCGGAGGCCGAGTTCAGCTTCGAGTTCAAGGAGCCGGCCAACCTGCCCAACCCCATGCTGGCGATCTCGGAGGCGGTGCTGGGCTACGGCGACAAGGTCGTCCTGCGCGGCGTCGACCGCTCGGTGCTGGCCGGCCAGCGCATCGGCATCCTGGGCGCCAACGGCCAGGGCAAGTCGACCCTGGTCAAGACCATCGCACGCGAGATCCCGTCGCTGGGTGGGACGATCACCGAGGGCAAAGGCCTGCACATCGGCTACTTCGCGCAGCAGGAGCTGGACGTGCTGTCCCCCGACAGCAACCCGCTGGAGCACATGGTGCGGCTGGCGCGCGACGTCGGCCCGCAGGCGCGCGAGCAGGAACTGCGCAACTTCCTGGGCAGCTTCAACTTCAGCGGCGACATGGTGGCGCAGGCGGTCGGCACCATGAGCGGCGGCGAGAAGGCCCGGCTGGTGCTGGCCATGATCGTGTGGCAGCGCCCCAACCTGCTGCTGCTGGACGAGCCGACCAACCACCTGGACCTGGCCACGCGCGAGGCGCTGGCCGTCGCCCTGAACGAGTTCGAGGGCACGGTGATGCTGGTCAGCCACGACCGCGCGCTGCTGCGCTCGGTGTGCGACGAGTTCTGGCTGGTGGGCGGCGGCCGAGTGGCCCCGTTCGACGGCGACCTGGACGACTACCAGCGCTACCTGCTGGACGAGGCCAAGCGGCTGCGCGAGGCCGCGCGCCTGCAGGCGGCCCCCGCCCCGGTGGAAGCGGCGCCGGCGCCCACGCCGGCACCCGTGCCCGCCGCCAGGCCGCAGGAGCAGCGACGGCTGGACGCGGCCGCACGCCAGCAGCTCGCGGCGCGCACCCGGCCGCTGAAGAAGGACCTGGCGAAGGCCGAGCAGGAGATGGCGCAGTTCCAGGCCGAGATCCAGTCGCTGGAATCGCGGCTGGCGACGTCGCTGCCGCCGGTGGACATCGCCGAGGCCGGCAAGCGCCTCAAGCAGGCCACGGCGGCGCTGGCGGCGGCGGAAGAGCGCTGGCTGGCGCTGACGGGGGAGATCGAAGCCATCGAGTCGGCCGGCTGAGGCCGGCCACGCATCACTTGCCCGCCGGCCCTGCGCGCTCCAGTGGCAGCGTTGCGGCCGGCGTCCAGCTGTCCGGATGCCCGGGTGCTAACCGCACTTGGGCTGCGGCCGCCAGCACCTGGTCGATCGCCCCGGCGGTGCCGTCCACGCACGAGCCGACCAGGTCGAGGTGGCCGCCCTGCAGCGGCTGCACCCGCAGCCCTGCCCGCGCGATGCGCTTCCACGCCGGCAGCGGATCGGGATAGCCGCCCAGCGGGATGCGGGCCCGCAGGTAGTCGACCGCGCAGCCGTCGAAAGGCTGCGGGCGGTAGCGCTGCAACGCATCGAGCATGGCATCGAAGACCAGCTGCTGCGCGCCCGACAGGTCGCGCCCCAGCGTGGGACGCGCGGCGGGCACCGCGGAAGCCCCGGCGCGCGGGCCGCGTGCGATCCGCTCCAGCGTGTCGCGCAGGTACGGCAGGCGCTGGCCCGGCGGAAGGGCCAGCAGCGTGCGCAGCCCCCTCACCCCTTGCGCCCAGGCGCGGCGCAGCGGCGCCAGGTCCTGCTGCACATAGGTGTCGACCAGGCACACGGTTTCGACCGGCTGGCCCTCGCGCGCCAGGAACCGCGCGACCTCCAGCGCCACCAGCCCACCGAAGGAGTAGCCGGCCAGCGCGTAGGGGCCATTCGGTTGCGTGGCACGGATCTCCCGTGCATACGCCGTCGCGAGCGCTTCCACCGTCCGCAGCGGCGGCTGCTCGCCGTCCACGCCGGGCGCCTGGAAGCCGTAGACCGGTCGCGTCGTGCGCAGGCGCTCCACCAGCGCCCAGCATTCGAGCAGGGTGCCGCTGAGGCCGTGGACCAGGTACAGCGGCCGGCCCTTGCCGGCGCGCATCGGTATCAGGAGGCCCGGGGACGCGCTGCCCGGTGGACGATCCAGCAGATCGGCCAGCGCGTCGATGGTCGGTGCCCGCAGGAGGGTCGACAGCGGCAGGTCGCGCCCGGTCAGCGCCTTCACCTGCGCCATCAGCCGCGCGGCCAGCAGCGAATTGCCGCCCAGTTCGAAGAAATTCGCATCGGGCGCGATCGAAGCGATGCCGAACAGCCGCGCCCAGATCGCCTGCAACTGGCTCGCCAGGCCCGGCCGCTGGTCCCCGGGCGCCGATGCGGCCGCCGCCTGCAGCACCGGGTGGCGTCGGATCGATTCCAGGCACTCAGGGTTGCGCAAGGCGCCGGCGTTGGTGCAGGGCTGGCCGTCGAGTGCCTGGCGCGCGGCCGCTGCCGACAGCTTGCCGTTGGCGGTAGCCGGCAGCGCGGGCACGTCCAGCAGCAGGTCGGGCACGTGGGCCGTGGACAGGCGCGCGGCGACCTCGCGTCGCAGGGTGGCCGCCAGCGCGGCGTCCAGCAAGCAGCCCTCCGCCAGCACCAGCAGCGCCACCACCTGCGCTTCGCCGGCGCCGGCATGCCGCTCCACCACCATGGCTTCGCGCACGCCGGGCAGGCCCATGAGCACGCGCTCGATCTCGCCCGGGGCGAACTTGATGCCGCGCACGTTCAGCACGCCGTCGCAGCGCCCGTGCAGGCGTACGCCGCCGCCCGGCCCGAACGAGACCAGGTCGCCGTGGCTCCAGACACCGGGGGCCTGCTCGAAGTACGCGCGATGGAAGGCCGTGCCGTCCGGATCGCCCCAGAACGCGAGCGGCCGCGAGGGGAACGGATTGGCGCACACCAGCTGGCCCAGGCCCGGCTGCGCGCCGGCGGTTCCGTCGGGGCGCACCTGCACGTCCAGTCCCAGGCTGGCGCACTGGGCCTCGCCGGCCCACACCGGCAGGTTCGGGTGACCCAGCACGAAGCAGCCGAGGATGTCGGTGCCGCCCGAGATCGATTGCAGCGGGAGGTCCTTCACCGCGCGCGCCACCCACTCGAACTGGCGGTCGTGCAGCACCGAGCCGGTGGACAGGATGCCGCGCAGCGCTCGCAGGTCGAACTGCCGGCCCGGCTCGAGGCCGGCCTCCTCGCACATGCGCAGGTAGGGCGGGCTGGTGCCGAACACCGTCACGCGCTCCTGCGCCACCAGCCGCCAGAGGGTGTCGACGGCGGCGATGGGGCCGTCGTAGCACACGACCTCGACGCCCGACGCGAGCGCCGAGAGCTGCCAGTTCCACATCATCCAGTTGCAGCTGGTGTGGAAGTACAGGCGGTCGCCGGGCCGCAGGTCGCAGTGCAGGCGGTGTTCCTTCAGGTGCTCGAGCAGGCTGCCGCCGGCGCCGTGCACGATGCACTTGGGGCGGCCCGTCGTGCCCGAGGAGAACATGATGAACAGCGGGTGGTTGAAGCCGAAGGCCGGCCAGTCGTAGGGCTGCGCCGGTGCGCCGTCCCGTAGCTCGCGCAGCGGAACGACCGCCGCCGCAACCACCTGTCCCAGCATGTCGCCGTCCAGCGGCACCACCGTCGTGACCGACGGCAGGCCGGCGCAGACCGCGGTGGCCTTCTGCGCCAGCGGCAGTCCCGTGTCCCAGGGCCGCGCCGCGACGTGGGTGAACAGCAGGCGCGGCTCGATCGGCCCGAAGCGCTCCAGGATGGCCTCCGCGCCGATGTCGGGTGAGGCCGTGGACAGCGTTGCGCCCACGGCGGCCGTGGCGAGCGCAACCAGGACCGCGAGGTCGTCGTTGCGCAGCAAGGCCGCGACGCGGTCGCCAGGTCCTACGCCCAACGCGCGCAGCGACTGCGCCAGCCCGCCCACCGCCTCGCGCAGCTCGCCGCGCGTCCAGCGCCGGCGGCGTCCGTCCGCCCGGCACGCCGTCAAGGCCGGCGCATCAGCGCCCGCCACCTCCAGGTTCAGCAGGCTGTCAGAGTAGTTGAGGGTCAGCGCGGGAAAGAACTGCGCGTCTTCGCACGACTCGCCGATGCGCACCGGATCGAGCGACCCTCGGAAGCCGGCTCCGGGCCCACACCACTGGGCGAAGAAGCGCCAGAACGCGCGCGAGTGCTGCACGCAGTACGACTGCAGCTGCGCCCAGTCGCGCAGATCGGCACCGGTGTGCGCCGCGAAGGCCCGCATGAAGGCGGTCATCTGCGAGGCCCCGACCACCTCGCCGGGCGGCGTGTGGACCGGACCGTCCGTGATCGCGGACGCGAGGGCCGCTGTTTCCCTGGTCTCGAGGACCGACCTCCCGCCTTGCGGGGTCACACCTTGGTTCATGCGCGATGTCCTGCTCTTCTCGCACGTCATGCCACGAACCAATTGTTCGCCGGCGACATCCGGGGGACTGTCGGCGCAGAGCCATCGTCATGGCCCGAAAGAGCCATGCCCGTGGCACGCGGGTATCGAAGGGGTCAGGTCGGCGCGGATGCGCTGCGGCGGCTGGCGATGCGATCCAGCACCCAGCCCGCCGCGCACTGGCCGAAGGTGGCCGTGACCGCCACCACCGAACCGTAGCCATGGCAGTTGAGCGACCCATCGCCGGCGATGTCGCAGGACGGATCGGGCGGTGCCACGGCCTCGCGGCTGAATACGCAGGGGATGCCGATGCGCTTGCCCTCGCGGGGCGCGCCGTGGAACTTGCGCAACCGATAGCGCAGTTGCGCGAGCAGGGGGTCGTGCGTGGCCTGCGACAGGTCGTCGATGTCCACCTTGTGCGCCAGCCGCTTGCCGCCGGCGGCGCCGCAACTCACGAAGGGCGTGCGGGTCTTCAGTGCCCAGGTGGCGAGCGCCACCTTGGCCTTGACCTCGTCGCAGGCGTCGACCAGCGCATCCACCGCACGCGGAAGCAGGCCGGGCCAGTTGCCCGGTTCGGCAAAGTCCTCGACGCAGTGCACCGTGCAGCCGGGATGGATCTGCGCGATGCGGTCGCGCATGGCCAGCACCTTGGCCTGCCCTATCGTGCCGTCCAGCGCGTGGACCTGGCGGTTGATGTTGGATTCGGCGACGTGGTCGAGGTCGACCAGCACCAGCGAGCCGATGCCGCTGCGGGCTAGCGCTTCGGCGGCCCAGGAGCCCACGCCGCCGATGCCGACCACGGCGACGCAGGCCGTGCGCAGGGCCGCGGCGCCCTGCACGCCATAGAGGCGCTCCAGCCCCGAGAACCGGCGGTCGAGGTCGGCCGTCCCGGGGTCGAGCGCGTGCTGCATCAGCGCAGGCGGGCGAGCCGCTCGCGCGCGGCCACCGCCGCCTCCGATTGCGGATAGGCCTTGACCAGGTCGTCCAGCGTGCGGCGCGCCCCGGCGTTGTCCTTCAGCTCGATCTGGCAGTTCGCGATCGACAGCACCGCTTCCGGCGCACGCGCATGGTCGGGGGCCTGCTGGAGCAGGGCCCGGAAGTTGCCCAGCGCGCCGCGGTAGTCGCGGTTGGCGTACTGCGCATTGCCCAGCCAGAACAGCGCCGAGGGACGGTAGTTGCTCTGCGGATAGCGCTTGATGAACTCGGCGAAGGCGGCCTGCGCTGCGGGAAAGTCGGAGCGGCGGAAGATCGCCAGCGCCGCGTCGAAGTCGCGCTGCTCGTTCGGGTCGGCCATGAACTCGCGGCCATCGACGTTGACCTTGGCGGGCTCGATGCGGCGCAGCCTCTCCTCGACGGCGGCGACCACGTCCTTCTGGCCCCGCTGCGTCTCGGCGAGGTCGCGGGTGAGCTGCTCGTCCTGGCCGCGCAGCCGCGCCACCTCGCCCTTGAGCGCATCAATCTGGCTTTGCAGGTCGAGCAGGCTGCGGCGCAGCTGCGCGTTCTCCTCGGTGGCACGCTGCAGGTCCTGGGCCTGGCGCTCGCTGGCCACGCGTTGTGCATCGAAGCGCTGGCGCAGCTCGAGGATGGCGCGGCGCGCCTCGTCGTCCTCGAACAGCGCGGCGTGGCCGGCCAGCGGCGCCAGCAGCGCGCCGGCAGCCAGCACCCAGGCGAAGAGTCGGGCGGCAGGGGACGCGGGGCGCGCGAGCGCCGCCCCTTGCGCGTTGGTGGAGGCCTGCGCGCGCAGGAACGACAGGGTGCGGCTCATCGGTATGCGATCTCGACGCGCCGGTTCTGCGACCAGGCGGATTCATCGCTGCCCGGGACCGCCGGCTTTTCCTTGCCGAAGCTCACCGCTTCCATCTGGTTGTCGGCGACGCCCAGCAGCCCCAGGGCCCGCTTGACCGCCTCGGCCCGCCGCTGGCCGAGGGCGAGGTTGTATTCGCGGCCGCCGCGCTCGTCGGTGTGGCCCTCCAGCGCGACGCGGCGCTGCGGGTTGGCGCGCAGGAAACGGGCATGCGCCTCGATCATCGGCTGCGCGTCGGCCTTGATGGCGTAGCTGTCGTAGTCGAAGTAGATGATCCGCTTCACGTTGGCCGGGCCGGCCTTGTTGGCAGCGGCCAGGTCGGCATCGACCGGAGCGACCTGGCTCTGCGTGGCGGGGCCGGTGCTGCCGCCGGTCCCCGGCGGGGCGACCACGGCGGGCTGGCGGTCTTCCACCGGCACGTCGTTGAGCTTGACACCGGAGCTGCAGCCGGCGATCAGGGCCGACAGCAGCAGGCCCAGGAAGATGCGGGGAGTCATCGAGAAAACCTCCATTCGAAGTTGTTCGGGGTATTCGTTCAGCGCTGGAAGGGGCCCCAGTCGGGCTCGCGGATGTCGCCGCCCTGTCCAGCCAGCCGGGCCTTGATCTTGCCATCCAGCGTGGTGGTCATGAGGGCTTCGCGGCCATTCTGGCGCGTGGCGTAGACGATGAGCCGCCCGTTGGGAGCGAAGCTGGGACTCTCGTCGGCCGCGGTGTCGGTGATCGGCACGCCCGCGCCCGAGGGCAGTTCCATCGCGTGCAGCTTGAACTGGCCCTGCACGCGGGAGATGTAGGCGAGCCAGCGGCCGTCGGGACTGATGGTCGGGGAAATGTTGTAACTGCCGGTAAAGGTGACCCGTTCGGGCGAGCCGCCCGTCACCGGCATCCGGTAGACCTGCGGCGAGCCGCCGCGGTCGCTGACGAAATAGATGCTGCGGCCGTCGGGCGAATAGATCGGCTCGGTGTCGATGCCGGGCGACTGCGTCAGGCGGCGCGGTTCGCCGCCGTTGGCGTCGATGGTGTACAGCTGCGAGCCGCCTTCGCGGCTGAGGGTGACGGCCAGCGTGCGGCCGTCGGGCGCCCAGGCCGGCGCGCTGTTGGACCCGCGGAAATTGGCCAGCAGCCGGCGCCGCCCGCTGGCGACCTCGTGCACGTAGACCACCGGCTTGCGCGACTCGAAGGACACATAGGCCAGCTGCGCGCCGTTGGCCGACCAGGCGGGCGAGATGATCGGCTCCGGGCTGGACAGCGCCGACTGCGCGTTCTCGCCGTCGGCATCGGCCACCCACAGGTTGTAGCGCGAGCTGCCCTTGGTGACGTAGGCGATGCGGGTGGAGAAGATGCCGCGCTCGCCGGTGAGCTTTTCGTAGATGAAGTCCGCGATGCGGTGCGCCGCCAGCCGCAGGTCGCCCTGGGTAACGGCGTAGCTCTGCCCGCCCAGGTCCTGGCCGCGCACCACGTCCCACAGCCGGAAGCGCACGTCCCAGCGGCCGTCCGCCAGCCGCGAGACGCTGCCGGCCACCAGCGAGTCGGCGCCGGCCTGGCGCCAGGGCGTGACATCGGGGCGGCTGGTCTCGTCCAGCACCAGGTTGGCCGGCGGCTCGATGCCGCGGAACTGCCCGCTGCGCTCCAGGTCGGCGCGGATGATGGCCGAGATCTTCTCGGGGCTGGCGGCCTCGCCCCGGAACGGGACGATGGCAAAGGGCAATTGCGTCAGGCCCACCCCCGTCACTTCGACCCGGAACTGCGCCCAGGATGGCAGGGCGGCGGTGGCGCCGAGCGCAGCCACCAGTTGCCGGCGGCGCCAACTGTCACGAACCATCTTCCACTCTCCTTGTGTTTGTCGTGGAACCCATGAGGTTCGGGCGTTGCGCGGGAGTTCCCTGCCCGATCCCCTTTTGCAGGAGCCACAGCTTCAGGTAACGGTAATAGGTGCCCTCGGCATTGGACACCGCGAGTGCGAAACCGAGCCGGCCGTCCAGGAAGCCGCGCCGCACCACGTACGTCCGCAGGAAGGTCCACAGCGCATGGCCCAGCGCCTTGCCCAGCGAGCCCTTCACGCCCCGCGCGTGCAGCGCCAGCGCGCCCGCGCTGGAGTAGCGGTCCATCTTGTCGAGCACCGATTCGAGGGTCGGCATGCTCTCGTGCAGCAGGTCGCCTTCGAGCCGGCCCACCGGGCCTTCGATCACCACCCGCTCGTGCACCAGGTCGTCGGAAAAGCGCGCGCGGCCGCGGCGGAACAGGCGCACCACCCGGTCGGGGTACCAGCCGGAGTGGTTCATGTACTGGCCGCAATAGCTCGAGTGGCGCCCGATGCTGTAGGCGTCGTGCCGGCCGTCCTGCATGGCAGCGAGGATGGACCGCTGCAGTGTCGGCGTGACCTCCTCGTCGGCGTCCAGCGACAGCACCCAGTCGCCGGTGGCCATGTCCAGGGCCCGGTTCTTCTGCGGACCGAAGCCGGGCCAGTCCTGCGCCACGGCCACGCGCGCTCCCAGCCCGCGTGCCATTTCCACCGTGCCGTCGGTGCTGCCCGAATCGACCACGACGAGCTCATCCGCGAAGCGGGCCGAGCGCAGGCAACGCCCGATGTTGCCGGCTTCATTGCGGGTGATGACGATGACGGAGAGGGACGGCATTGCGCGAGGGCGCGAAGGAGGCGGCCGGGCCAGGGGCCACGGGCATAATCGCCGGCTGGTTTCCAATCGATTATTGCACCCATGGACACACTCCCGACCGTGGTGGTGGTCGGCGGCGCCGGCTACATCGGGTCGCACATGGTCCGCATGCTGGCCGACGAGGGCTGGCGCCCGGTCGTCGTCGACAACCTCGCCACCGGCCATGCCGATGCCGTCGGCGGTGCCGAGCTGCGCGTGGGTGACCTGGGCGACCGCGACTTCATGGCCGCCGTGCTGCGCGATGCGCAGCCGCGCTGCGTGATGCACTTCGCCGCCTCCAGCCTGGTCGGCGAGTCGATGCAGGCCCCCGGCAAGTACTGGCGCAACAACCTGGTGCAGACGCTGGAGCTGCTGGACACCATGCTCGCGCACGGCGTGCGGCAGTTCATCTTTTCCTCCACCGCCGCCGTGTACGGCAACCCGGTGGAAGTGCCCATCCCCGAGCAGCACCCCACCAACCCGATCAACCCGTACGGGCACAGCAAGCTGGCGGTGGAGCATGCCCTGCAGGACTACGGCCAGGCGCACGGCCTGCGCTCGATCTCGCTGCGCTACTTCAACGCGGCCGGCGCGCACCCGGACGGCACGCTGGGCGAGCGCCACGACCCCGAGACGCACCTGATCCCGCTGGTGCTGCAGGTGGCCTCCGGCCGCCGCCCGTTCATCTCGCGCTTCGGTTCCGCCCATGCGACGCCCGATGGCTCCTGCCTGCGCGACTACATCCACGTGCAGGACCTGTGCGCGGCCCACCTGCTGGCCTTGCGCCGGCTGGAGGCGGGTGCGGATTCCACCATCTACAACCTGGGCAACGGCCGCGGCCACTCCGTCAACGAAGTGATAGCGGCGGCTCGCCGCGTCACCGGCCACGCGATCCCGGTACGCGACGACCCGCCGCGCGCGGGCGACCCGCCGGCGCTGGTCGCCGACGCGGCACGGGCGCGGGCGGAGCTGGGCTGGGCGCCGCAGTACGAGGACCTCGAGACCATCATCGCGCATGCCTGGCGGTGGGAGCAGCAGCTCCAGTCGCCGGGCCGCCCCTCGTGACGCCCCGCGTCGACCTGGTTCCGGTCCGCTGGCTGCTGCCCTACTTCCGCGGCTCGCGGAAGTTCTGGATCGTCGCCGCGGTGGCGACCCTTGTGTCGTCGGCGCTGGAGCCGCTGGTGCCGGCCCTGCTCAAACCGCTGCTGGACGAGGGCTTCACCGGCGGCGGCTTCTCGCTCTGGCTGGTGCCCGCCGCGCTGCTGCTGCTGTTCGCGGTGCGCGGCATCGCCGGCTTCCTGGCCGACCTGGCGCTGGCCCGCATCACGCAAGACGGGCTGGTCCGGCTGCGCGAGGCCATGTTCGCCCGCCTGCTGGACGCCCGGCTGGGGCTGTTCTCGCGCGAGAACGCCACCTCGCTGTCCAACACCGTGGTGTTCGAGGTCCAGAACGGCACCCAACTGCTGGTCAACTCGGTGATCGCGCTGCTCAAGGACACGCTGGCCCTGCTGGCGTTGATGGGCTACCTGCTGTACCTGAACTGGCAGCTCACGCTGGTGGTGCTGGCGGTGGTGCCCGCCGTGGGCTGGATCGTGCGCACCCTCTCGCGGCGCCTGTACCGCATCGCGCGCAGTGCGCAAACCGCCGTGAACGACCTGGCCTACGTGGTGGAGGAGAACGTGCTGGCCGCCCGCGTCGTGCGGCTGCACGGCGCCCAGGCCTCGCAGGCCGGCCGCTTCGAGCGGCTCAGCATGGCCCTGCGGCGGCTGGCGCTCAAGTCGGCGGCCGCGTCGGCGGCCATCACGCCCATGACCCACATGCTGGCGGCGGCGGCGCTGTCCGTGGTCATCTGCATGGCCCTCTGGCAGAGCCGCGAGGGCATCACGGTCGGCACCTTCGCCTCCTTCATCACGGCCATGCTGATGCTGATCGCGCCGATCAAGCGGCTGTCCGAGGCCGCCAGCCCGATCTCGCGCGGCCTGGCGGCGGTACAGCGGGCCGTGGACCTGGTGGAGAAGGCGCCGGCCGAGAGCGGGGGCAGCCACGCCCCGGGGAGAGCACAGGGCCGCATCAACCTGCGCGGCGTGACGGTGCGCTACCGCGACGACGCGCCGCCCGCGCTGGACCACGTGTCGCTGGACATCGCGCCTGGGCAGAGCGTCGCGCTGGTGGGGCCCTCGGGTTCCGGCAAGACCACGCTGGCCAACCTGCTGCCGCGCTTCGTCACGCCGACCGAGGGCGAAGTCCTGCTGGACGGGGTCGATGTCGCGCAGTGGCGGCTGGATGCGCTGCGCGCCCAGTTCGCGCTGGTCAGCCAGGACGTGGTGATGTTCAACGACACCCTGGCCGCCAACATCGCGCTGGAGAGCCCGCCCGACGCCGCGCGGCTGGAGCGCTGCATAGACGCGGCCAACCTGCGCAGCCTGGTGGAATCGCTGCCGCAGGGGCTGGACACCGTCACCGGCCACAACGCGACCGAGTTGTCCGGCGGCCAGCGCCAGCGCCTGGCCATCGCCCGCGCGCTGTACAAGGACGCCCCCATCCTGATCCTGGACGAGGCGACCTCGGCGCTGGACGCCGCCTCCGAGCGGCTGGTGCAGGAAGCGCTGCAGCGGCTGATGGCCGGTCGCACCACGCTGGTCATCGCGCACCGGCTGTCCACCATCGAGCACGCCGACCGGGTGGTGGTGCTGGACCAGGGGCGGCCGGTGGAGAGCGGCACGCACGCCGAACTGCTCGCGCTGGGCGGCCTGTACGCGCGCCTGCACGCCAGCCACGGCGGGGCGGACGGCGCGGAGGAGACGGCCCCGTGAGGCCGGCCGACGCCATCGACCCGGCCGCGCTCCGGCGTGCGCTGGTGATCAAGCTGCGCCACCACGGCGACGTGCTGCTGGCCAGCCCGGTGCTGCAGGCGCTGAAGACCGCGGCGCCGGCCGCCGAGGTCGACGCCCTCGTCTATGGGGACACCGCACCCATGCTGCGCGGCCATCCGGCGCTGGCCGAACTGCACCCGCTGCCGCGTGGCGGGCGGCACGCATCGCCGCTGGCCCACCTGCGCGCCGAGTGGCGGCTGCTGGCGGCCTTGCGCGCGCGGCGCTACGACCTGGTCGTGCACCTGACCGACCATCCGCGCGGCGCCTGGCTGGCCCGCCTGCTGCGTCCGCGCTGGTCGGTGGGCTTCGAGCGCGACGGCGCGCCACGCTGGTGGCGGGGGTCCTTCACCCACCTGGCGCGGCAGCCGCGCGGCACGCCGCGGCACACGGTGGAGCGGCACCTCGACCTGCTGCGCCGCGTCGGCATCCACCCGACGGCCGCCGACAAGAAGCCGACCCTGTTCACGGCTGCCGCGACGCACGCCAGCGCCGACGACAAGCTGCGCCGGGCCGGCTGGCAGGGCCAGCCCTACGCGGTGCTGCACCCCGGCTCGCGCTGGCTGTTCAAGGCCTGGACGGCCCAGGGCAATGCCGCGGTGGCGGACCACCTGGCCGCGCGCGGGCTGGCGGTGGTGCTGACCGCCGCGCCGGATCCGGCCGAGACCGCCCTGCTCGACGCCATGCGCGCCCACACCGGCATCGACTGCATCGACCTGCGCGGCCAGCTGACGCTGGAGGAGCTGGGCGCGGTGATCCGGCAGGCCCGGTTCTTCTTCGGCGTCGATTCGGTGCCCATGCACATCGCGGCCGCCGTGGACACGCCCGGCGTGGCGCTGTTCGGCCCCAGCTGCGACATCGAGTGGCGGCCCTGGAGCGAGCGCGTGCTGCCCCTGGCGTCGCTGGACTTTCCCTGCCGCCCCTGCCGCATCGACGGCTGCGGCGGCAGCAAGCGATCCGATTGCCTCACCACCCTGCCCCTGGCGCGCGTGCTGGCGGCGGTCGACCAGGTGCTGGAGCGCCATGGCCGGCCCTGAGATCGCCGGACGCCCCGCCCGCATCGCCATCGTGCGCGGCGCCTGGAACGCGGCCGGCGGGGCCGAACGTTTCGTCCAGCGCATCGCCGGTGCGCTCGCGGCGCGCGGGATCGAGGTGACGCTGATCGCGCGCCGCTGGGCGGGCCAGTCCGAGGCCGGGCTGCCGCCGGCCACCCGGCTGATCGAAACCGGCCTGGGGCATCACTTCGGCCGTGTCGGCCGCGACGCCGCCTTCGCCCGCGAGGTGCTGCGGGTGGTCGCGCAGGAACGGTTCGACCTGGTGCAGTCGCACGAACGCATCCCGGGGCTGGCGATCTACCGGGCCGGCGACGGCGTGCACCGCGAATGGCTGGCGCAGCGCCGCCGCAAGCACGGCGGCTTGCGGCAGGCGCTGGGCGACCGCTTCTTCGGCGGCCATGCGGTTGTGCTGCGGACCGAGCAGGCGATGTACCGGCACCCGGACCTGCGCTGCGTGATCTGCAACTCGGAGATGGTCCGCAACGAGATCGTGCGCCACTACGGCGTGGACCCGCGGCAGTTGGCGGTCATCCGCAACGGCGTCGACCTGCAGCGCTTCCGCCCGCCGTCGCCGGCGGAGCGCGAGCAGGCCCGCACCGCGCTGGGCTGGCCACAAGGGCAGCCGGTGCTGCTGTTCGTCGGCTCGGGGTTCGACCGCAAGGGCGTGGACGTCGCCCTGCAGGCCTTCGCCGCGGCCGGGCTGGGTCGCAGCGCCCTGTTCGCGGTCGTCGGCCGCGACCGGCACCAGCCCCGCTACGAGCGGCTGGCCCAACGCCTGGGCATCGCCCCCGCGGTGCAGTTCCATGGGCCGCAGCCGGACGTGCTGCGCTGGTACCACGGCGCCGACGCCCTGGTGCTGCCCACGCTGTACGACCCGCAATCCAATGCCGTGCTCGAGGCGATGGCCTGCGGCCTGCCGGTGGTCACCAGCACCGGCTGTGGCGCCGCCGAGGTGCTGCCGCCGGATGCCGGCGCAGTGGTGGACGCGCTGGACACGGCTGCGCTCGCCGCGGCCCTGCAGCAGGTGCTGGCCGATCCTGCGCAGGCCCGGGCCATGGGCCAGCGCGCCCGGCAAGCCATCGAACCCTACGGCCTGTCCCGCATGACCGACGACTACCTCGCGCTCTACAACCGGCTGCTCGCCGCCCCGCACGAGCCCGCCGCATGAAGATCCTGCACACCGAAGCGTCCGCCGGCTGGGGCGGCCAGGAACTGCGCATCCTGGCCGAGATGCAGGGCTTGCGCGAACGCGGCCATGTGCTCGAACTGGCGGCCCCCGCCTCGGCGCGCATCCATCGCGAGGCGGCCGAGCTCGGCTTTCGAGTGCACGACGTGCCGATCGGCCGCAAGGCGGTGCGCGGCATCGCCGCCATGCGGGCGCTGCTCGCGCGGGAAGGCTACGACCTGGTCAACACCCACAGTTCCACCGACACCTGGCTCACCGCGCTGGCGAACAGGTTGCTGCGCCGGCCGCCGCCGCTGGTGCGCACGCGCCACATCTCGGCGCCGGTGTCGCGCAACCGCGCCACGCGCTGGCTGTATGACCGGGCCTGCACGGCCATCGTCACCACCGGCGAGACGCTGCGCCGGGAACTGATCGAGGCCAACGGCTTCACGCACGTACCGATCCGATCGGTGCCCACGGGGATCGATCCGGCCCGGTTCCAGCCGGGCGATCCGGTCCGCGCGCGGGCCGAGCTGGGCCTGCCCGCCCGGACCACCGTGGGCATCCTGGCCACGCTGCGCAGCTGGAAGGGGCATCGCTTCCTGGTCGAAGCGATCGGCCTGTTGCGCGGCCGCGGGCTGGACCTGCAATTGCTCGTGGTGGGCGACGGGCCGCAGCGCGAGGCGCTGGAAGCCCAGGTGGCCGCAGCCGGCCTCGGCGACGTGGTCCGCTTCATCGGCCACGATCCGCGCCCGGAGCGCTGGCTGCGCGCCCTGGACCTGTTCGTCCTCCCGTCCTATGCCAACGAGGGCGTGCCGCAGGCGCTGATGCAGGCCATGATGAGCGGCCTGCCCTGCATCACGACGGACGTGGGCGCCATCGGCGAAATCGCGAAGCCGGGATCGACGGCCGTGCTCGTGCCCACCCAGGACAGCGCGGCGCTGGCGGATGCGATCGAGCGGCTGCTGGCGGACCCGGAGCAGCGGCGCCGGTTGGGCGCCAGCGCCCGCGAGTTCGCCCTCGCCCGTTGCACGCGAGCGGCGATGTGCGACGCCATGGAAGAAGTGTTCGCGGACGCGATCAGGCGCCGGGGCGCCTGAGGCCGGCGCCCGGCGGAGCCTGCGCCAGCCAAAGGGCCAGCAGCAGCAGAGCCAGCGAGCCGTGCTCCACCCGCAAGGTGGTGTTGAACAGGCCGCCGACGGCCGTCACCGCGAACGCGGCCGCACTGGCCATCCACATCGGCGAGCGCAGGGCCTCTCGGCTCCGTCGCACGAGTTCCCACAGCCAGGCCCCGAGCAGCGTGGCCAGGGCCAGCACGCCGACGATGCCGCGCTCGACCAGCGTGGAGACGTAAAGGCTGTGGGCGTGGGGGGCCGTGAAATAGCGGTCCATGTCGCACGGCTCCGAGCGCTGCAAGCGCCATTTGCACACCTGCTCCGGGTCGATGCGCTGGAACGCCTCGGGACCCCAGCCGAACCAGGGCTTCTCCTGCCACGCGTCGAAGGCCAGTTGCCAGTGCTGCACGCGGCGGTCCACGCTCTCGGAGTTGGTCCACGCGCTCGGCTGCAGCTTGCTGCCGGACAACTTGGGCGCGACCACGCCGATGGTCACCACCAGTGCGGCACCCATGGCCAGCGACAGCGCACTCGCGATCGCCAGCCGCCTCGCCTGGCTGGCGCCGGCCTCGATGCCGACGGCCAGCAAGGCGCCGCCCACGAACACCCCATAGGCCAGGATCGCCGCGCGGCTGCCGGTGATGAACAGGGCGATGCCGAAGCCCAGGGCCGCGACGAGCGCCGCGCGCCGCCGCCACGGCGACGCCGCGCGCTGCATGGACCAGCCGAGCGCCGCCGAAGCCAGGACGGCGATGTACAGGGCGGACTGGTTGACGTGGCCCACGGAGGGCAGTTCGAGGTAAGTCGCCCGTCCGGTAAAGAAAGGCACCGCACCGGCCACGATGGCCACTGCCAGCCCGGCACAGGCTGCCAGCAGCAGCCCGTGCTGGACGGGCTCGGTCCAGCGGCACCGCTTGGCCACCCAGGCCACGGCCAGCACGCGGAACGCGCCGGAGAGGTCGCCGGCATAGCCGCCGATGAAGGCCGACAGCACGGCAGAGGCCGTCACCGCGGCGAAGGCCGTATCGAAGCGGTCCCAGGCACCGCCCGCGTCCCGCCGGAGCACGGCTTGCGTGGCCCAGATGGCGATGAATGCGGCCGCCAGCAGGTTCTTGGGGAATTCCTCCAGCGGAAGCACGAACAGGAACAGGCCCGGCAGGATCCAGGCCCACGGACCCGTGCCCGTCATCCCTGGAAATGCCCTCGGCAACAGCGCACCATCCATCCGGGAATCACCCGACGCGGCCGATGCCGTGGTAGGCGAGTCCTGCCTCCCGCACGGCGGCCGGGTCGTACAGGTTGCGTCCGTCGAACAGCGCGCGGGCCTTGAGCGTGCGGGCGAGCGCAGCGAAATCGGGGCTGCGGAACTCCAGCCACTCGGTGGCCACGGCCAGCACGTCCGCCCCTTCGAGGGCTTCCGGCGCACTGCGCACGAAGGTGACGCCTTCGCGGCCCGCCAGCGCGCGCGCCGCCGTATCCAGCGCCGCCGGGTCGTAGGCGCGCACCCGCGCACCCGCCTGCAGCAGGTCGTCGACGATGGCGATGCTGGAGGCCTCGCGCACGTCGTCGGTATTGGCCTTGAACGCCAGCCCCCACAGCGCCACCGTGCGGCCCCGGGCATCGCCGCCGAAGAAGTCGATGATCTTGCGCGCCAGCACGCGGCGCTGGCGCGCGTTGACGTCCTGGGCGGCCCGCATCAGCTCGGCCGGCTCGCCGGCCTCCTGCGCGGTGTGGATCAGCGCGCGCAGGTCCTTGGGGAAGCAGGAGCCGCCGAAGCCGGCGCCGGCATAGAGGAAGTGCGGCCCGATGCGCGGGTCGGCACCGATGCCGTGGCGCACCTGCTCGATGTCCACGCCCAGCCGCTCGGCCAGGTTGGCCAGCTCGTTCATGAAGGAGATGCGCACGGCCAGCATGCAGTTGGCCGCGTACTTGGTGAACTCGGCCGAACGCACGTCCATGAACTGCAGCCGGTCCTGGTTGCGGTTGAACGGCGCGTACAGGCGGCGGAAGGCCTCCTGCGTCGCGCTGTCGCCCCGCTCCACCCCGACGATGATGCGATCGGGGCGCATGAAGTCCTCGATCGCGAAGCCTTCCTTGAGGAACTCGGGGTTGGACGCCACGGGAGCCCGCACGGTCGTGCCGCGCGCGGCGAGTTCGTCGCGCAGGACCTCGCGCACGCGGTCGTTCGTGCCTACGGGCACGGTGGACTTGACCACCACCACGGTGTCTCGGGTCATGCGCCGGCCGAGCTCGCTGGCGGCCGCCAGCACGTGGCGCAGGTCGGCCGAACCGTCCTCGTCCGAGGGCGTGCCCACGGCGATGAACACCATCTCGGCATGCTCGACCGCGTCGTCGTAGCGGGTCGAGAACTGCAGCCGTCCGGCCGCCTGGCAACGGGCCACCACGGCGTCCAGGCCGGGCTCGTGGATGGGGATCTCGCCGCGCTGCAGGCGCGCGATCTTGTTCTCGTCCACGTCGACGCACAGGACATGGTTGCCCACGTCGGCCAGGCACGCACCCGTGACGAGGCCCACGTAGCCCGAGCCGATCACCGAAATCTTCATGCTGGCAGGGTGTTGGGGAAAGGGGACGATTCTAGTGGCTGGGTCGCCACCCCTTTCGTTACATCAGCACGATGTCGTACTGCTCCTGCCCCATGCTGCTTTCGCTCTGCAGCGAGATCGGCTTGCCGATGAAGTCGGACAGGCCCGCCAGGTGCTGGCTTTCCTCGTCCAGGAACAGCTCCACCACCTTGGGCGAGGCGACGATGCGGTACTCGCGCGGGTTGAACTGGCGCGCCTCGCGCAGGATCTCGCGCAGGATGTCGTAGGCCACGGTGCGCGGGGTGCGCACCTGCCCTGCCCCGCGGCAGCACGGGCAGGGCTCGCACAGCATGTGGGCCAGCGACTCCCGGGTGCGCTTGCGCGTCATCTCCACCAGCCCCAGCTGCGAGAAGCCACCGGCCATGGTCTTGACCCGGTCGCGCGCGAGCTGCTTGCGGAACTCGGCCAGCACCGCCTCGCGGTGGTCCTCGCGCTGCATGTCGATGAAGTCGACGATGATGATGCCGCCCAGGTTGCGCAACCGAAGTTGCCGCGCGATCGCGTGTGCGGCCTCGAGGTTTGTCTTGAAGATGGTGTCGTCGAAGTTGCGCGCGCCGACGAAGCCGCCGGTGTTGACGTCCACCGTGGTCAGCGCCTCGGTCTGGTCCACGATCAGGTAGCCGCCCGATTTCAGGTCCACCCGGCGGCCCAGCGCGCGCGTGACTTCCTCGTCGATGTTGAACAGGTCGAAGATCGGCCGCTCGCCCTTGTACAGCGCCAGCCGCTCGGCGGCCTGCGGCATGAACTCGCGCCCGAAGGCCTGCAGCAGCGCGAACTGCTCGCGCGAATCGATGCGGATGGTCTGCGTCTCCTCGGTCACCAGGTCGCGCAGCACCCGCTGCAGCAGGCTCAGGTCCTGGTGCAGCAGCGAGCCCGCGGGCTGGCGCGTGGCGGCCTCGCGGATGCGCGACCAGGTCTTGCGCAGGTAGGCGATGTCGTCGGCCAGTTCGGCGTCGCTGGCGTCCTCGCCGTTGGTGCGCAGGATGAAGCCGCCGCCCCCACCGGTGGCCGGCGTGCCCACCAGCGCCTGCAGCCGGCTCCGCAGGGCATCGCGCTGCTCGTGCGGGATCTTCTGCGACACACCCACGTGGTCGTCCTGCGGCAGGAACACCAGCAGCCGGCCGGCGATGCTGATCTGGGTAGACAGGCGCGCCCCCTTGGTGCCGATCGGGTCCTTGATCACCTGCACCATCAGCGGCTGGCCCTCGAAGACGCGCTTCTCGATCGGGACCGGGGGCTGGCCCGGACGGCCGTTGCCGTGCTCCTCGTGCGGGCGCGAGCCGTGCAGGTCGGCCACGTGCAGGAAGGCCGCCCGCTCCAGGCCGATGTCCACGAAGGCCGACTGCATGCCGGGCAACACCCGCGCGACCTTGCCCAAGTAGACGTTGCCGACCAGCCCGCGCTCGAGCGTGCGCTCGACGTGCAACTCCTGCACGGCGCCGCTCTCCACGATAGCGACGCGGGTCTCCTGCGGGGACCAGTTGATCAGGATGTCCTGCTGCATGGGGCGGGGGCTGGGTTTGCTGGGGCTAGACCTCGAATCCGAAGGACTGCAGCAGAAGCGCAGTTTCGTGCATCGGCAAACCCATGATGCCCGAGTAGCTGCCGCTGATGCGGGAAATATACGCGGAGGCCCGGCCCTGGATCGCGTACGCGCCGGCCTTGCCCAGGGGCTCGCCGGTGGCCACGTAGCGGCGGATCTGCGACGGCGTCAGGCGCGTGATGCTCACGTGCGAGTCGCTGAGCGCCTCTCGGCGCGTGCGGCCCCGCTGGATGGCCACCGCCGTCAGCACCCGGTGGCTGCGGCCCGACAGCTCGCGGAGCATGGCGGCCGCCTCGGCCTCGTCGGCGGGCTTGCCGAAGAGGACGCGGCCCAGCGACACCGTGGTGTCCGAGCACAGGACCGGCGCCGGCGGCAGGCCCCGGCGCTGCAGGCGCTCCATCGCCGCATCGAGCTTGAGCCCGGTGACGCGGCGCACGTAGTGGGCCGGTGCCTCGCCGGGCAACGCCGCCTCCAGCGCTTCGGTGTCCTCGTCCGGGTCCGGCAGCAACAGTTCGTGGTGCACGCCCAGCTGCTCCAGCAACTGGCGGCGGCGGGGACTCTGGGAAGCGAGGTAGATGAAGGGGCTATTCACGGTGGTAGGGGTGCCCGGCATTGATGGACCAGGCGCGATACAACTGCTCGACCAGCAGCACCCGCACCATCGCGTGCGGCAAGGTCAGGTCCGACAGGCGGATGCGCTCGTGGGCGGCGGTGCGGAAAGCGGGGGCCAGGCCATCGGGGCCGCCGATGGCCAGCACCACGTCGGCGGCCTCGAGTTGCCAGTCCTTCAGCCGTGCAGCCAGCGCCGCGGTGGTGAGCGCGGTGCCGCGCTCGTCCAGCGCCACCACGCGCGCGCCGCGCGGGATCGCCGCTTCGATGCGCGCACGCTCGGCGGCCTGCAGCTGTTCCACGGTGCGCGAGCCACGCGGCTCGGTCTTGACCGCCTTCAGCTCGACGCGCAGCTCGGGCGGAAAGCGCTTGGCGTAGTCGTCCCAGGCCGTGGCCGCCCAGTCGGGCACGCGCTGGCCCACGGCGACCACCAGCAGCCTCATGCCTTGCGGGCAGGCGACCGAGGAGCGGACTTGCGAGCGGGGGTCTTGGCGGCCGCGGTGCGCGCGGAGCCGGTGGACTTGGCGGGTGCCTTGGCCGGCGCTGAACGAGTGGCCGTCTTCTTCGCGGCAGCGGGCCTAGTGCCAGCGGTGGTCTTGCGGACCACGGCCGGCTTGCCGTTCGCCGACTTCGCCGTGGCCTTCTTCGCGGGCGCCGCCTTCCCATCGAGCTTGTCGGCCTGCGCCGCGGCCGCCTTGGCGGCACTGCTGCGCTTGAGGCTGCCGGTGCCGGCCGCCTTCTTCGCCGCGGGCGCTGGAGTCGCGGCCTGCGGCTTGGTGGCGCCGAACTTCATGCGCACCGGCTTCTCGCCCCAGATCTCCTCGAGGTGGTAGTAGTTGCGGATGGCCGGCTGCATGATGTGGGCGACGGCCGGGCCGCAGTCCACGATGATCCACTCGCCGTTCTCCTCGCCCTCGACCCGCGGCTTGGGAAAGCCGGCATCGCGCACCGCATCGCGCACGCTGGCGGCCAGCGCCTTGGTCTGCCGGTTGGAGGTGCCCGAGGCCACGATCACCCGCTCGAACAGGGGCGAGAGGTGCTCGGTGTCGAAAACCTGGATGTCCTGCGCCTTCACGTCCTCCAGGCCATCGACGATGGCTCGCTGGAGTCGCTGGGTGTCCTTCTTTGCGCTGCTGGCTTGGGTCATCAGGTCCTGGAATAGAGGTGGTGCCGGGCAATATAACGTGCGACGCCGGCCGGAACCAGCTCGGCGATGTCCTGCCCCGCCTGCACCCGCGACCGGATCTGGGTGGCGCTGACCGGCATGGTGGGCAGCTCGACGGCCACGTAGCGCCCCCCGGGCAGCGTCGAGGCGTCGAAGGGCGGCGCGTCGGGATCGGGCCGCGCGCGGGCGGCCACGGCCAGCGTGGCCAGCTGCATGATCGCTTCGCTCTCGCGCCAGCCGTGCAGCGCCTCGGCCTGGTCGGCGCCGATCACCAGGAGCAGCTCGGCGTCCGGCCGCTCGGCGCGCAGCTGCCGCAGCGTATCGATGGTGTAGGTCGGGCCTTCACGGCGCAGCTCGCGATCGTCCACGACGGCCTTCGGCAGCCCGGCGAAGGCTTCGCGCGCCATGGCCAGCCGGTGCTCGCCGGGGCTCAGCGCCCGCGCCTTGTGCCAGGCTTGCCCGGTCGGGAACACACGCAGCTCGTCCAGCCGCAGTTGATCGATGGCCGCTCGGGCCAGCGCAACGTGCGCGAGGTGCGGCGGGTCGAAGGCGCCGCCGAAGACGCCCAGGCGGTACGCTGCGGTGGTCAAACCCACTCCCGCGGCGGCAGGAACCGGGTGTAGAGCTCGGCCTCGGGGCTGCCGGGCTCGGGCTCCTGGCGGTAGGCCCAGCTGCACTGCGGCGGCATGGACAGCAGGATGGATTCGGTGCGCCCGCCCGACTGCAGCCCGAAGTGCGTGCCGCGGTCCCACACCAGGTTGAACTCCACGTAGCGGCCCCGGCGGTACAGCTGGAAGGCGCGCTGGCGGTCGCCGTACGGCATGTCCTTGCGCCGCTCCAGGATAGGCAGGTAGGCGGCGAGGAAGGCGTCGCCGACCGAGCGGATCAGCGCGAAACCGCCGTCGAAGCCGAGGTCGGACACGTCGTCGAAGAAGATGCCGCCGATGCCGCGCGCCTCGTTGCGGTGCTTCAGGAAGAAGTACTCGTCGCACCACTTCTTGTAGCGGGGGTAGCGGTCGAGGCCGAACGGCTCCAGCGACTGCTGGCAGACCCAGTGGAAATGCTGCGCATCCTCCTCGAAGCCGTAGCACGGCGTGAGGTCCATGCCGCCGCCGAACCAGAAGGCCGGCTGGCCGCCTGCGGGCGCCGCCGAGATCATGCGCACGTTCATGTGCACCGTCGGCGCGTACGGATTGCGGGGGTGGAACACCAGCGAGACGCCGAGTGCCTCGAACGGCGCGCCGGCCAGTTCCGGTCGGTGCTGGGTGGCCGAAGGCGGCAGCCGCGGGCCGCGCACGTGCGAGAAGCCGCAGCCGGCGCGCTCCAGCACCGGGCCCTGCTCCAGGATCTTCGTCAGGCCGTTGCCCTGCAGCGGCTCGCCCGGCGCCTTCTCCCACGCGTCGGCCAGGAAGGGCGTGCCGTCGATGGCCGTGCAGGCCGAGGTGATGCGCTCCTGCAGGCCCAGCAGCCAGGCGCGGACGTCGTCGACGGCCTGCATCACGCGTGGGCGGCGCGGTGGCCGATGTCGCGGCGGTACTGCGCGCCGTCGAAGTGGATGGCCTGCACCGCCTGGTAGGCTCGCTGCTGCGCCGACTTGACGCTGTCGGCCAGGGCGGTGACGCACAGCACACGGCCGCCGCTGGTGACCAGTTGCCCGTCCTTCATCGCCGTCCCGGCGTGGAACACCAGGGTGTCGGCGCTTTCCTTCGGAATGCCGCCGATCGCATCGCCCTTGCGCGGGTCGAGCGGATAGCCGGCCGCCGCCATCACCACGCCCAGCGCGGTGCGGCGATCCCAGTCCAGCTCGACACGGTCGAGCGTGCCGGCGGTCGCCGCTATCAGCACGTCGTACAGGTCGGACTTCAGGCGCATCAGGATCGGCTGCGTTTCAGGATCGCCCATGCGGCAGTTGAATTCCAGCGTCTTGACGTGGCCCTCGCGGTCCACCATGAGGCCCGCATACAGGAAGCCGGTGTAAGGCAGGCCGTCGGCGGCCATGCCGCGCACCGTAGGCAGGATGATCTCGCGCATCGCCCGCGCATGCACGGCCGGCGTGACCACCGGCGCCGGCGAGTAGGCACCCATGCCGCCGGTGTTGGGGCCGGCGTCGCCGTCGAGCAGGCGCTTGTGGTCCTGGCTGCTGGCCAGCGGCACCACGTTGCGGCCGTCGCACAGCACGATGAAGCTGGCTTCCTCGCCCTGCAGGAACTCCTCGATCACCACCCGCGCGCCGCCGGCGTTGTGGGCGACGCCCAGCCGGTTGTCCAGCAGCATGAAGTCGATGGCCTCGTGCGCCTCGGCAGCGGTCATCGCCACCACCACACCCTTGCCGGCCGCCAGCCCGTCGGCCTTGACCACGATGGGCGCGCCCTTGCGGTCCACGTACGCGTGGGCCTCGCCCGCATCGGTGAAGGCCTGGTACTCCGCGGTGGGAATGCCGTGGCGCTGCATGAAGGCCTTGGAGAAGGCCTTGGAGCTTTCCAGCTGGGCGGCCGCCTTGGTGGGCCCGAACACCCGCAGCCCGTGGGCGCGGAAGTCGTCGACCACGCCGGCCGCCAGTGGCGCCTCCGGCCCCACCACGGTCAGCGCGATCTTCTGCGCCAGCGCCCAGTCCCGCAGCGCAGCCAGGTCGGTGATCGGCACGTTCTCCAAACGCGGGTCGAGCGCAGTGCCGCCGTTGCCGGGCGCCACGTAGACCGTCTGCAGCTTGGGCGACTGCACCAGCTTCCAGGCCAGCGCGTGCTCGCGGCCGCCGCCGCCGATGACGAGGACCTTCATGCTTCGGAGGGCAGCGAGGCGTTGTGGAAGACGTCCTGCACGTCGTCCAGGTCTTCCAGCATGTCCAGCAGCTTCTGCATGCGGACGGCATCCTCGCCGGCGAGCTCGATGGTGTTCTCGGGCCGCATGGTGACCTCGGCCACCTCGGGCTTGAGGCCGGCGGCCTCCAGCGCGTTGCGGACCGCCTCGAAATCGCCCGGTGCCGTGAGCACCTCGATCGCGCCGTCCTCATCGGTGATCACGTCCTCGGCGCCCGCCTCCAGCGCGACCTCCATGACCTTGTCCTCGCTGGTGCCGGGCGCCAGGATGATCTGGCCCACGTTGCGGAACTGGAAGGCCACCGAACCCTCCGAGCCGAGGTTGCCGCCGAACTTGCTGAACGCGTGGCGCACCTCGGCCACGGTGCGGACCTTGTTGTCGGTCATGGTGTCGACGATCACCGCGGCGCCGCCGATGCCGTAGCCCTCGTAGCGGATCTCCTCGTAGCTCACGCCCTCGAGGTTGCCGGTGGCCTTGTCGATGTTGCGCTTGATGGTGTCGGCCGGCATGTTGGCCGCCTTGGCCTTGTCCACCGCCAGCCGCAGCCGTGGATTGGTGTTGAGGTCACCTCCGCCCTGCCGGGCCGCCACCATGATCTCGCGGATCACCCGCGTCCAGATCCGGCCGCGCTTTTCATCCTGCCGGCCCTTGCGGTGCTGGATGTTTGCCCATTTGCTGTGTCCGGCCACTTCGCTCTTCCTTTCGCCCCTGAAATGCGCTGTGCATTGCTATATTGCTGCGGTCCCCATTCTACTTTTCACCTATGGCCGAACCCTTGACGATCGCCAGGCACGGCGGCATCGAATGCGTGCTGCTGCCGGGCCTGGCCAACCGCCACGGCCTGATCACCGGCGCCACCGGCACGGGCAAGACGGTGACGCTGCAGACCTTGGCCGAGAACTTCTCGCGCATCGGCGTGCCGGTGTTCATGGCCGACGTGAAGGGCGACCTCACAGGCATCAGCCAGGCCGGCCAGATGCCGGAGAAGATGGCCAAGGTGGTGCAGGAGCGCGGCCTGCCCCTGCCGGAGCCCGCCGCCTGCCCGGTCACGCTCTGGGACGTGTTCGGCGAGCAGGGCCACCCGGTGCGCGCCACCGTGTCGGACATGGGCCCCCTGCTGCTGTCGCGCATGCTGGACCTCAACGACACCCAGGCCGGCGTGCTCAACATCGTGTTCAGGATCGCCGATGACAACGGGCTGCTGCTGCTGGACCTGAAGGACCTGCGCGCGATGCTGCAGCACGTGGGCGACAACGCGGCGCAGTTCCGCACCGAGTACGGCAACATCAGCGCCGCCAGCGTGGGCGCCATCCAGCGCGGGCTGCTGCAGATCGAGTCGCAGGGCGGCGACCGCTTCTTCGGCGAGCCGATGCTGGACATCGGCGACTTCATGCAGGCCGTCGACGGCCAGGGCGTGGTCAACATCCTGGCGGCCGACAAGCTGCTGAGCTCGCCCCGGCTGTACGCCACCTTCCTGCTGTGGATGCTGTCCGAGCTGTTCGAGCAGCTGCCCGAGATCGGCGACCCCGACAAGCCCAAGCTGGTGTTCTTCTTCGACGAGGCCCACCTGCTGTTCAAGGACGCGCCGGCGGTGCTGGTCGAACGCATCGAGCTGGTGGTGCGGCTGGTGCGCTCCAAGGGCGTGGGCGTGTATTTCGTGACCCAGAACCCGCTGGACATCCCCGACTCGGTGCTGGCGCAGCTGGGCAACCGCGTGCAGCACGCCCTGCGCGCCTACACGCCGCGCGACCAGAAGGCGGTGAAGGCGACCGCGCAGACCATGCGCCAGAAGCCCGGCCTGGACATCGAGACGGCGATCACGGAGCTGGCGGTTGGCGAGGCGCTGGTCAGCCTGCTGGACGCCAAGGGCCGCCCCAGCGTCACCGAGCGGGTCTACGTGCTGCCGCCCGGCAGCCAGATCGGCCCGATCACCCCGCAGCAGCGGCAATCGCTGATCGCGGGTTCGCTGGTGGCGGGGACCTACGACAAGGTGCAGGACCGCGAGTCGGCCTACGAGAAGCTCAAGCAGCGCGCCGAGCAGGCGCCCTCCCCAGGGTCCTCGGGCGGCGGTGGCGCGACGGACAAGGCCGCCGGCAGCTCGATGGGCGGCCTGGGCGACATCCTGTTCGGCTCCACCGGCCCGCGCGGCGGCAAGCGCGAGGGCATGGTCGAAGCCATGGCCAAGTCGGCCGTGCGCACCATGGGCAGCACGGTGGGCCGGGAGATCATCCGCGGGGTGCTGGGGAGCCTGCTGGGCGGCCGGAAGCGCTGATCGGACCGCGGCGCTGGTCGCACAGAACATTCGTCTCCGACGGAAGCGCGAATCCGGGGTTCCGGCGCCTGCCCCGCCCCGTTCACGCGGCGGGGGGCTGACCCGCCGAGACTTACTTGCAGTCGTTGGCCGTGGCGCCGGCCTTGAGCGCCACCGGCCCGCTGATGCACTCGCCCAGCTTGACGGCCGTGTTGTTCCACTTGTTGGCTTCGACCTGGTCGCGGCCGACGCCGAGCTGGCCCTTGCCGTAGATCTCGCCCAGCCGCTTGGCGGCCGCCCCGCTGCCGGCGGCCGCCGCCTTCTTGTAGGCACCGACGGCTTCGCTGCCGCGGCCGGCCTGCTCGGCCTGCTGGGCCTGGGCCAGCAGCTGGGCCGGGTTGGCACTCGCCTTGGCCTTGGCTTCGGCTTCTGCCTTCGCCTTGGCTTCCGCTTCCGCCTTGGCCTTGGCTTCCGCATCGGCCTTCGCCTTGGCTTCGGCCTGCCGCTTCGCCTCCGCATCCGCCCGGGCCTTGGCTTCGGCGTCGGCCCTGGCCTTTGCTTCCGCGTCCGCCCTGGCCTTGGCTTCGGCATCCGCCTTGGCCTTGGCTTCGGCCTGGCGCCTGGCCTCCTCGGCCTTGCGCGCTTCTTCCTGCTTCTTCGCCTCGTCCTGCTTCTTCGCGTCCTGCAGCTTGCGCGCTTCCTCTTCCTTCTTCCGGGCTTCCTCGGCCTTCTTCCGGGCCTCTTCTTCCTTCTTGCGCGCCTCTTCTTCCTTCCTGCGGGCCTCCTCGGCCTTCTTCGGATCTTCCTGGCGGGCCGCCGGCTCCACCGGAGGCGGCGCGATCGGCGCCGGCGCCACGACCGGCGGCGCGGGCCTGGCCGGTTCGTCCATCCGGGGCACCTCCGGCGGCTTCACCGTCGCCTTCGCAACCGTCTCGTCCTTCGGCTTGTCGCCGCCGGACATCATCATCACGCCACCGCCGATCAGGCCCAGGACGACCACGCCGGCGATCGCCATGGGCACGGCCTTGGACTTGGGCTGGGGCGCCGGCGAAGCCGCGGCTGGCGCGGGTGAACGGGCCGCCGCTGCCGCAGGCGCAAGCTCCTGGGCCCGGTCCTGCTCGGCCGCCTTGCGAGCGGCCTGCTCGGCGGCCTGTCGCGCCGATTCCGCCGCCTTCGCTTCCGCTGCCTTGCGGCGCGCTTCTTCATCCGCCTTGGCGCGGGCTTCGGCCTCCGCCTTGCGGCGGGCTTGCTCCCGGGCCTTCGCCTCCGCGTCGGCCTTCGCCTTGGCCTCCGCCTCCGCCTGTCGCCTGGCTTCCTCTGCCCTCGCCTTCGATTCCGCTTCGGCCCTGGCCTTGGCTTCAGCCTCGGCCCTGGCCTTCGCTTCGGTCTCTGCCTTCGCCCTGGCTTCGGCGTCGGCCCTGGCCTTGGCCTCCGCGTCGGCTTTCGCCTTCGCCTCGGCTTCGGCCTTGCGCCGGGAGTCCTCCTCCGCCTTCCGGCGCACCTCGGCATCGGCGACGCGGCGGGCTTCTTCCTCGGCCTTGAGTCGGGCTTCCTCCTGCGCCTTCACGCGGGCCTCTTCGGCGGCCCGCGCCCTGGCTTCCTCTTCCGCCTTCCGGCGCGCCTCTTCCTGGGCCTTGCGCTGGGCTTCGGCTTCCGCCTGCCGGCGGGCCTGCTCCTCGGCTGCCGCCCGGCGGGCCTGCTCCTGCGCCTCGCGCTGCGCCTCGGCGGCCTTGCGCTCGGCTTCCAGCCGCTCGACTTCCCTGGCGGCCGCGGCTGCACGGGCTTCGGCCGCACGGGCCTCCTCGGCCGCACGTGCCTGCTGTTTCGCGCGCTCGACCGCATCGGCGGCCTGGGCGGCGCGTGCCGCGACGGCATCGGCCTGGGACGGCACCGACGCCGGAGCTTGTGTTGCGCGGGCGATGGCCTCCCGAGCCGCCGGCATGACCGTGGCGTCGTTGGGCGAGACCACCACCTGCTTGTCGGACAGCTTCAGGCTGCCCGACAGGCCGGCCGTGCCCGAGGTCCCCGAAGTTCCGGAACTGCCCGAGGTGTCCGAGACGCCGGAGGTCCGCGACAGGTGTCCCGGCAACCGGGTGGCTTCGGCGTCCTCCTCGTCCGGACCGGGTGCGGTGCGCGCCGCAGGCTCCGCCGGACCGGGCTCGTGCCCCAGCTTCTTCAGTCGGCGCTGCGCGAGGGCCGCGAACTTGCCGTTGGGGAATTGGTCGAGGAAATCGACGAAGTCGCTGGCGTCCTCGGAGTCCTTGATGTCCTTCCAGTACTCGAGCTCCAGCTCGAGGTTGATGGTGGACGGTGCAGTGCCCGCACTGGTGTCGGCGGGGCGCGCCGCCGCCGGTGCCGGCGCGGGCGTCGCGGTGGCCCCCGCCCCGCCTCCGGTGGCGCTGCCGCCGCCGCGGTGACCGGCCGACTTGAGCGCGACGGCGAACTCCCGCGCCGACGAGAAGCGCTCCTCGCGGTTCTTGGCCAGCGCCTTGGCCACCACCGCATCGAGTGCCTTGGGCAGCCGCGGGTTGTGGTAGGTCGGCGGCGGCGGAACCGTGCTGACGATCTGGTGGATGATGGCGAACGGGTTGTCACCGTCGAATGGCCGCACCCCGGTCAGCAGCTCGTACAGCACGATGCCGGTGCTGAACAGGTCGGAGCGCGAGTCCACGCGCTGGCCCTGAGCCTGCTCCGGCGACATGTAGCGCGGCGTGCCGATGCCGCCGGCACCCAGCTGGGTCTTGTTGGCGGCGTCCGGGTCCTGGATGCGGGCCACGCCGAAGTCGGTGAGCTTGACCCGCCCCTTCTCGATCAGCATGTTCGCCGGCTTGATGTCCCGGTGCACGATGTTGTTCTCGTGCGCATGGTCCAGCGCGGACAGCAGGTCCAGGATCATCGCCATCGCCGCCTGCGGGCTGTAGCGCTCGCCGCGGTCGAGGTGGTCCTTGAGGTCGTCGCCCTCGATGTACTGCATCACCAGGAAGGCGATGCCTTCGTGCCGGCCGAAGTCGAACACCGGCACGATGTTGGGGTGCAGCAGCCGCGCGGCGGCCAGGGCTTCCGTGCGGAAGCGCGACTCGTACTCCTCGGCCGCCTTGGAGTCGAGGTTCTCGACGATGATGGTCTTGATCGCCACCCGGCGCTGCAGCACCGAGTCCTTGCCCTCATAGACCAGGCCCATCGCGCCCTTCCCGAGGGTGCGAATGATGTCGTAGCGGCCGAGTTTCTTGACGACGGTCACAAAGGGCGGACGGGCGGGGTTCAGCCGAGTTTAAGCTCTGCCGTCTCCTGCGGCCAGCACGATGGAACGCCCTCCACGGAAGAAGTCACGGCTTGCGGCACGAGTGAAGCGAATGCGCATCGGATGGGTGCGCCGCCATTGCCGGATGCCCACCAGGATTGCGCCGAAGGCATTGCTCTTCCCAGGAAAAAAAGAGGGCGCCGAAGCGCCCTCTTGCGTAGCGGCTGGTCGCCGTATCAGTTGCACTGCTGCGAGTTGGCTTGCTCGCCGGCGCACTTGGGCAGTTTCACGGCCAGGTTGCTGAAGCTCAGGGGGGCGATGATGCCCTCCATGTCGATGCCGCCGAACAGGACCAGGTCCTCCACGGCGCCGATGCCGACGTTGCGCTTCAGCTCGTGCAGGAAGTCGCGCACCATCTCGGCGCGGCTGGCACCGACGCCGTCGGCCGCGTCGTTCAGGAACTTGCGGGTCACGGCATCGGAGCTGACGTTGCCGGCCAGCCAAGCCTTGAACGCGCCGTTGATGGTGACGCTCAGGTTCGGCGTACCGGCGTTGATCCACATCGGATCGGTCTCGGTGTTCACGTCGCCCTCGTCCACCTGCATCGTGATGCCGCCAGTGGCCAGGATGCCCTTCTGGCCATTGCGCTCGGTCGACGAGTTCAGGAAGCGAACGCCGCCCTCGGCCACCCTCACCGTGAGCTTCGCGAGCTGCGACAGGTTGGCCGCGTCCACGGTCAGTGCCCCGGCGGAGTTCAGCGTCACGTTGGCGCCCGAGTCGACCATCATCTGGTTGACCACGAACGGGGTCTCGGCACTGAAGTCCGTCAGGGTGACGCTGCTCGCGCTGCCGTCGACCTTCACGGATCCCTGGTAGTTGCCCGACACATCCACGGTGCCGGTGTCGGTCATCCGGAACGTGGTGCCGTCACCGATCGTCGTCGCGTCCGCGTTGGTGGACGTCAGGCTGCCCGCCGCCTCCAGCGTGGAGTTGGCGGCGGTGCTCAGCGCACCGGTGTACGACTGCGCGCCCGTGGTCGTGACGTTGCCGCCGTAGCTGGCCGTGCCGCTGCTGGTGATGCTGCCGGCGGAGATGTCGCCGGTGGCCGTCAGTGTGCCGCTGTTGGTCACGGCGCCGCCGGCCAGCGCCTGGGCCGCAGCACCGGTGTCCAGCGTGGCGCCGGCGGCGATGCCGACCGAGTTGGCGGCGGTCAGGCGGTTGGCGGTGTTGCCCAGGGTAAGCGTGCCGCCCTCGATGTTGACCGTCGATGCCGCCGAGGTGCCAGCCAGGCTGGACGCGCCGCCGACTTGCGTCAGGGTGCCCGCACCCAGGGCGCCGTTCACGGTGGCGCTCGTGAGGTTGTAGCCACCAGTGGACGTCAGCACGCCGGTGCCGTTGACCGTGCCTCCGTTGACGTTGAGCTTGCCCACCGTCTCGGCGTTCGCGCCGGTATCCAGCGTGCCGGTCACGTTGACGGTGGCGCCATCGGCGATCTGGTTGGCATTGCCCAGCTTCAGGTTGCCTTGGGCATTGACGACCGGGGTCGTCAGCGCGCCGGCGCCGGTGAGCGTCGTCGATCCCTGCGTCGTCAGGCTGGCCACCGTGGTGGCTGCGCCCAGGCTGAGGTTGCCATTGGTCTTGACCGTCAGATCCTTGTTGCCGCCGAGGCCGGCAGCCAGGATGACGTTGCTGCCGCTCTCCAGGGTGGTCGCCGCTGCCGTCTGGGTGACGGCGTCGTCGTAGGTCTGGGCACCGCTGGTCTTGATGCTGGCGGCACCGATGCTGGTGCTGCCGGCGGCATCGGTCGTCAGCGAGGCAACGTCCACGTTGCCGTTCAGCGTGGTCGTGCCGGCACTGTTGATGGTCAGCGCCTGGGCGCCTCCGACCGTGTTGCCGAAGCTCACATTGGCACCGGCCGTGGTGGTAGCCGCAGCCAGGGTGACCGCGCCCGTGTACGTCTGGTTGCCCGTGCTGTTGATCACGCCGCTGAGCGTGGTCGCCGCCCCGCCGTCGGTGATGGTGCCTGCCACGATTCCGCCCACAAGGCCGGTGATCTTGGAGGTGGCCGTGCCCTGAAGGTTGTACACGCCCTGGAAGCCTACCCCATCAGCCGAGCCGCTGTTGACACCCGTGATGTTGATGTCGCTGCCGGTCAGGGTTGTGGCTGCGTGGTCATTCGCGGAGATCAGCTCGATGTTGGTGAACGAGCCCATGCCAGTGGCCGTGCCTGCGGCGGTGTTGATCGCAAGCGGCCCGGTCTTGGCGGTCAGGTCAATCGTGTCGCCAGGCGCAGTCGTCGGGTCACCACCGTCGACGGTACCGGTGAGCGAGCCGGCGTCGGCAAAGACGAACGTGTCCTTGCCTGCCCCGCCGGTCAGGTTGGCCACGCCCGTGAAGTTGATATTGGCCACGTCTACCGCACCGACGCCGACAATGCTGAACTTGGTATCGGCATCCGAACCCACCACCGTGCCGGCCGCCGTCACGCTTTCGATACCCGAGGCGGCGATCTTGTTGGCCGTCACCGCGTTAGCGCCGTCGATCACGTAGCTGCTCGTGGCACCCGTCAGCGTATCGCCCACAGCGGCCGTCGCGTCCAGCTTGTTGACTCCGGTGAACGCGATACTGTTGGCGGTGAGCGCGTTGTCGCCATTGATCGTGTAGGTCGTGCCCGTTGCCGAACCCACCACCGTGCCGGCGTTGGTCACGTTCTCGATGCCCGTGGCAGCGATGCCATTGGCCGTCACCGCGTTGGCGCCATCGATCTGGTAGCTGGCCGCACCGGTGAACGTGTCACCCGCCGCCGCCGTCGCATCCAGCTTCGTCACGCCCGTGAACGCGATCTTGTTGGCCGACAGCTTGTTCGCACCGGCCGTCGTGTCGTACACCGTCGCCGTCGCCGAGCCCACCACCGTGCCGGCCGCCGCCACGCTGTCGATGCCGGTGAAGTCGATGTTGTTGGCCTTCACGGCGTTGTCGCCCGTGAGCACGTAGTCGGTCGTCGCGCCCGTCAGCTCGTCGGTCGCAGCCTTGGCGTCCAGGTTCGTCACCCCGCCGAACTTGATGTTGTTGGCCGTCAGCGCGTTGTCGCCGGTGATCGTGTACGTCGTGTCCGCCGCCGAGCCTTCCACCGTGCCGGCCGCAGTCACGCTGTCGATGCCGGTGAAGGCGATCTTGTTGGCCCCCACAGCGGTGTCACCGGCAATCACGTAGCTGGTCGTCGCGCCCGTCAGCTGGTCAATCGCGCCCTTCGCATCCAGGTTCGTCACTCCGCCGAATGCGATGTTGTTGGCCGTAACCGCGCTGTCGCCTGTGATCGTGTACGTCGTATCCGCCGCCGAACCCACCACCGTGCCGGCGTTGGCGACGTTCTCGATGCCCGTGGCCGCCACCGTCTTGGCCGTCACTTCCTTGTCGGTGCCCGTCAGCTCGTACGTGGTCGCCCCGCTGAGCGTGTCGCTGCCCGCACCGGCGTTCAGGTTCGTCACCCCGCTGAAGGCAATGCCTGCCGCCGTCACGTCACCGTCCGCAGCACCCAGCACGTAGCTGGTGCCCGTCGCCGAACCCGTGATCGTGCCCGTGCCGGTCACCACATCGACGCCCTTGGCCGTGATGCTGTTGGCCTGCACCTCGTTGGCAATGCCCGTCAGCGTGTACGTGGTCGCACCCTTGAGCGTGTCGACACCGCCCTTCGCATCCAGCGTGTTCACCCCCTCGAAGGTGATGGACGCCACCGTCACGGCGTTGTTAGCGCCCGTGACATACGTCGTGTCCGTGGCCGAACCCACCAGGGTGTCCGTGCCGGTCACCTTCTCGATGTTCCTGGCCTTGATGCCGTTGGCCAGCACCTCGTTGGCATTGCCCGTCAGCGTGTACGTCGTGGCGCCGCTCACCGTGTCGCTGCCGGTGCCTGCATTGATCGTTCCGATGCCGCTGAAGGAGATGCCGCCGGCGCTCACCGAATTGTCGCCACTCGTGGTGTACGTCGTGTCGCTGGACGTTCCCTGCAGCACGTTGGAGGTGCCTGTGCCCGTCACTTTCTCGATGCCGGTTGCCGAGAACAGGCTGCCGACGCCGACTTCCTTGTCCGTGCCCGTCAGCACGTAGGTGGCGCCTGCCGGCGCCTTGAGCTCGTCCACGCCCGAGCCGCCGACGATGGTGACCGTGTTGCCGGGGTCCGCACTGAAGTCGAAGATGTTGCCGGAGGTGCCGCCGGTGACGCTCACCTTGCCGCCCGCGCCGGCCATCATGACAGCCTTCGAGGTGAAAGTCCCCGCGGCGAAGTCGCCGACGCTGATGTTGACGTTCTTCCCGGCCTCGGAAGCCATCACGGTGGCGTTGATCGCGACGTCCTTGCCGCCGATATTCACGTTGCCGGTGCTGCTCACGGCGTTGTTCACGGTGACGGTGCCCGTCCAGCCGTTCGCGAAGAGATTGAGCGCACCGGTTCCGTTGGTGAAGGACGTGGTTGTGTTGACCGTGATGTTCCGGTGCGCGGAGAAGGTCAGGATGCTGCCTGTCCCGCCCGCATCGAACACGATCGCCCCGCCCGCACCGTCGAAGGTGATGTCACCGCTGCCAGCGCCGATCGGACTGGTCTGGACGACGACGTTGCTCGCTGCCAACTGGGCATTGATCGTCGCGTCGGAAATCACGGACGGACCCGGATCCGAGCTGATCACTTGGAATTCGGCCGGATTGGAGGCGTCGAAATCGATGAAGGAATCTGCGACACCGGTCGCGTCGTGGACAACCCTCAAGTCAGTCGGGTCGAGCAACAGCGTGCCCGTCTGGCCCTGCGGGGCGCGCAGGTCCGCACCGCCCTGGAAGGCGAGATGGTTCTTGCCCGAGACTTCGCTGAAACCGCCATCGCCACCGGCGGCACCGCCCCGCGCGGAAATCTGCCCCGCAAAGCGGGTGGTGTCGTCTGCCCACACGATGACGCGGCCGCCATCACCCTGGCCGGTCGCATCGGCATTGACGGTCGCACTCCGATCCACCAGGGTGACCAGGGCGTTCTGCTCGGGCCCATTCCCCTGGTAGTTCCCGCCCACCAGCACCGTCCCACCGCCGGCATCGCCGCTGGCGTCCACCTTCGCGCCGGCCATCAGCCCCACGCGATCACCCAGTACCTTCACCGTGCCGCCGGTTTCGCCGGCGTTGTCGCCCCTGGCTTCGATCGTGCCGCTCACCTTGACGATGCCGGTGGCGCCGCCGCTCAGGGTCACGACGCCGTTGTTCTCGGCCACCGAGTTGGCGCGGATCACGCCCGACTGGTTGATCACGGTCGGCAGCGTGTCCGACACCGCGCTGGCCAGCATGGCCACCTGGCCGCCTTCGGCCACGAGCGTGCCACTGTTGGAAGCGGCGGCGTCGACGGCCGCGCCATCCACGGAGAACTTCACCAGCCCGGCACCGGCCGGATCCACCGTCACGCGCGAGCCGGCCAGCAGGCCGATCGAGCCGCCCTGCGCCGCTTCGATGGTGCCGGCGTTGGCAACCTTGGCGCCCGCCAGTGCCACGTAGCCGGCGCGGATCATGCCGTTGTTGACGACGCTGGCACCGCTGTTGCCGCTGAAGGTGTACTTGCCGGCCAGGAAGTCGGCGTTGCTCAGGTTCAGCGTCGAGGCCACCAGCCCGCCGACGTTGACCTGCGCACCCGGCGCGAACAGCACGCCGTTCGGGTTGACCAGGAACACCTGGCCGTTGGCCGAGAGCGAGCCGAAGATCGAGGACACATCACCGCCCACCACCCGGTTGAGCGCCACCGAGGAGGCGCCCGGCTGCAGGAACTGCACCGACTGCCCCGACCCGATGGAGAAGCTCTGCCAGTCGATCACCGCCTTGCTGGTGCCCTGGTTCAGCACCATCGAATTGGCGTTCGGCGTGTTGATTGTGACGGCACCGGACTGCACCACGCCGCCCTGAGGCAATGCGAACACCTGCGCCGCATAGACGCCCAGCAGCGCCGCGAGCAATCGGGAGAAGAGTCGACCGCCGATGCGCACGCGGTAGGTCGCGCGCAGCTTGCGGGAGATCTGGACGATGACGGTGCGGATGCGGGAACCGCGGGTGGCCTTGGCGTGGGAACGGTTGTTCATGTGCCTTCCTTCGTACTGCTCGGGTGATTTGTTCGGATCAGGGGGTTGGCGTCGCTTACAGCCACTTCTGGAGGGAAACCCAGACGCGCGGGTTCTTGTCGGGGTCGGTGGCAGGCGAACGGTCCAGGCGCCAGGCCAGTTGCGTGGTCAGCAGCCAGTTGCCGAAGGTGCCGGCGGTCAGGCCGATGCCGGCGGACTTGAGCGTCTCCGACTCCTGCGCCGCGAACGGCGTGCCGCCCTCGTTGAAGCGCACGTAGCCCCAGTCGTAGAACACGCTGGCGCGCAGCGGGACGTCGAAGGTCCAGTCCCACTTGGGCAGCTGGTGGCTGTACTCGAGCTGCACGATGGCGCCGGTGTCGCCCACGCCCTCGCCGGTGGGATAGCCGCGCACCCCGGACGGGCCGCCCAGGCCGATCTTCTCGGCCGAGGTCAGGTTCTTGGACGCCAGCTGCCCCTGGAACGAGCCGCTCAGGCGACCCTCGGCCGACACGAACGTGGTGCGCAGGTACTCGATGTTCAGCTTGTTGAACGAGCCGGCGGTGCGCAGGCCCGCGGCACCCTGGTCGATGGCCAGCGTCGCCGGGTCGAGCTTGAGTTCGCCGACGGTCAGGTGCGCTGCGTAGCTGTTGAACGAGGCGCCCAGGGCCTCGTCCACCCAGTTGCCCAGCAGGCTGAAGCGCAGCGAATCGACCTGGCGGTCGGCCGCGCTGGGCGGCACGGTGGTGAGGTCGGTCAGTTCCTTGCGCTCGTAGGTGACCGCGCCCAGCAGGTTCTTCATCCGCGAACGGATGATGGGCTGCGTCAGCGAGATGCCGTAGATCGTCGCCTCGCCGGTGGCCCCCAGCGCCGCGAACTGCTTGCCCAGGCTGTATTCGGTCCGGGTGACGTTCAGCCCCAGCTTGGTGGCGTAGCCGTTCAGCGCGGTGCTGTAGCCGATGCGGTACAGCTCGGAGCCGGTGCGCTCGCTCACCTGCACCCGCGCGCTGAGCACGTCGCCGCGGCCCAGAGGGTTGTTCAGGTTGGCGTTGGCGAACACGCGGCTCTGGCCGGCGCTGCGCACGCCGAAGTTGTCGGCGCCGATGGAGCCGTCCATCTTCGGGCCGGCGGACTTGACCAGCACGGTGATGTCGGCCTCGCCGGTGTTGGCGCCCGGCTCCACCGATGCCGTGGCGTCGAAGCCGATCAGGTCGCGCAGCAAGAGCACCGGCTTGTCCAGCGAGGTCTCGCTGATGGGGTCGCCGGTCTTCAGGTGGTTGTGGACGATGGCGCTGGCCAGCGACTCGGAGATGCCCTGGTCCTCGACCCGGACGTTGACCTTGCCGACGCGCGCTTCGAGCACCTGGATGGTGACCGTGCCGCCCTCGGCCTGGAACTGCTGCTCAGGCAGGTAGGCCTCGGTCAGCAGGTAGCCGCGTTCACGGTAGTAGCCGCGCACCGCCTGGGCGGCCTTCAGCAGGCCTTCCATGTCGGTGGACTTGCCGACGAACGGGGCCACCAGTGGCTGCAGTTCGCTCTCGGGATACAGGGTGTTGCCCTGGATGCGGAACGCGGCCGGCGTCATGCGCACCGTCGTCGCGAACGGAGCGGCAGCGGGCGCCTGCGGGACCACTGCGGTCGGAGCGCCGCCGGGTGCCGGCAGCGCGGGCAGCTGGCTGGGCTGCTCCAAAAGAGTGCCTGCGTCCGGCCGGACCTGCTGGGCAAGGACGGGAAACGAGCAAAGCGTGGCCGCGGCGACTGCCACCCAATTCTTTTTTCTCAAAGCTGACTCCTCTGGAGAGATCTCTACTGTTCAGCCGCGGACTCTTACATCCGTTTACGTTAGTGTCAATCGCCCGTTTTGGGAATGTCGGCTGGAATAGACACGGGAGCGAAATACCCCGCCGCAACCGCCTCGACCACTCCTCATTTGGGTAATGCAACCAAGCCCGTGCGTACGCCCAGTGGCGCTGCTGCACTCACTTACACCTGTATCATCCGTGGCGTCGAAACCGGCGGCTTGCCGTCCGGTTTCGGCCTCGATTCCCGCCGGAACGAACAGGAGTCCTTCCATGAGCACTTTTGCAGTCGTTGGCCTTGCCGCCGTCCTGCTCGTCGGCACCCAGAACAACCCGCCGCCCGGTCCGGCAAGCCATGCCCGGCTGACCGCGCCGACGGTGGTGGACAGCCAGTCGGCCCAGTGGCAGCAGGCGCTGGCGCGGGCGCGCGCCGCCGAGATCGAGGGCAAGCTCGTGGAGGCCGTCCGCAGCTACCGCGAGGCGGCGGCCTCGGGCAGCGGCGGCGCCGCCAAGCGCCTGGGAGAGATCTACGCCCGCGGCGCGCCGGGCATAGACCGCGACATGGCGCAGGCCCTGCGCTGGAACCAGCAGGCCATCGAGCGGGGCGAAACGGTCGCCCAGGCGATCCGGCTGCGCTGATCGCCTGCCCTGCCCCGCCCCGCCGGGGCGCTTCGATCAGGGAATGACGTGGGTCGCCTGCCCGGGTGACACCACGCTGATCGTGCCGGCCCAGACGCAGGCCAGCTTGCACGTGTTGTCGAGCGACGGCGCGTTCGCCAGCAGCACCGTGGTGGCGCCGGGCGTCCAAGGCGCCGGGGTGTTCGGCACGCAGGGCATCGGCGTCAGCACGCCCTGCGCAGCCGAGGTGGCCGCGGCCACGGTCGGATTGGCCAGGCTGCGGCACATGCCGAACGGCAGGATGTTCACCATCGGCTTGTGGTCCATGATGTTCGCCGCGGGCTGGTTGCCCGAGAACACCCGGTTGACCGGCAGCACCACCAAGGCGCTAGGCGCCGTGCCCTGGGAGCACGCGAGTTGGGCTGTGTTGACGACCTGCAGGGGCATGGCGCGGCCTTAATCCTTCACGTCGACCATGCGTTCCGACCCGACCGCATGGGTGATGGCCAGGTCGGCAGCAACCGATTCGCGCCGGGTCAACCCGACGTAGAGCCGGGCCTTGCCGAGCCGGGCCTGTGCCAGGGCGGATGCCGGGATCAGCACCCGGTTGCCCTCGACGGTGCAACGCAGCACGACGCCCCAGCGGGACGCTCCATCGCCGCCGGTGAGTTCCACGCACAGGCGTTCGTTCGCGCCCGGCGCCGGCCCGTCGAACCGCACTTGTCGTCCTCGATGGCAATCGTCATCGTGCCTGGCTTCCGCGTCCTCACCCGGCCGTCACCAGCTTGCCGGCCTGCCGGCTGCAGGTGACCGTCCGCCCGGCCGAATCGACCAGGATCAGCTGCTCCACCGGCCCGAAGAAGGCCTCCAGCTGTCCGGCATCGAAAACCTCGAGCACATCCGGCAGCACGCGCGGGTCGTAGTAGCGGAAGAACAGGGGATTGCCCTCAGGTCCGTACACCACGTTGTGCTTGCGGAAGTGGCGGTGCAGCTCCGCAAAGGTCAGCGCCTGCATGGACAGCGCCGGCAACACCAGCATGCCCAGATGGGCGCGCAGCAGCTGGTCCGCCGTGTTCCGCACCATGTCGTCCCAGCCGGCCAGGCGCGCCAGGTAGGGGGCGACGTCCCCCAGCTCGGTGGCCAGGTCGCCGGTGAACAGGCATTCCAGTTCGGAGAAGGCCTCGCGCGGAATCCCGGCGGCGCCCTGCTCCAATCCCGCTGCATCGAGCAACATGTACGGGGCGGGGCGTTGCGCGTCGCGCCAGCTGGTCCAGAGATCCGACAGTTGTGCCATGCAGCGCCCGTCAGTCGTTGCAGATCTCGCAGAACGGCGTGGACGACGCCCGGGCCGCCTTCAGCGCCGCCGCCTTCTTCGACCACGGCTTGTCCGTCCCGCCCACCGAGTCGTGCGCCTTCTCGGTGTTCTTCGGCGCCTTGGGCGACGCCCCGCTGCCGCTGCCGGCCGAGCCGCCGGAGTTGACCATCACCATCGGTCCCTTGATGTAGACGCCACTGGCGTTGATGTCGATGAAGCTGCCGCCGACCTTGAGCGAGAGCCGGGCGCCGGCCTCCAGCACCAGCGTCGTGCCGGCTTTCATGTGGATCTCCTGGCCGGCGTCCACCGCGAACCGGGTGCCCGCCTTGCCCTGCCAGTCCTGGTCCACCTTCAGGTGGACGCCGCCGCCGACCTTGGCGATGTCGTCGCCCTTCACGTCCCGGTGGGTGTCGGCTTCCAGCTTCTCGAGCACGTCCTTCTTCACGTTCAGGTGGCTCTCGCCGCCCACGTACTCGGTGCGCTTGTCCTTGGTGTAGAGGGTGTGGTCCTTCTCGGCGTGGATGTAGACCTCTTCGCTGCCCTTCTTGTCCTCGAACCGCAGCTCGTTGAAGTTGGAGGCCCCGCCGCCCTTGCTGCTGCGCGTCTTGAAGCCCCAGCGCGTCTTCTCCTCGGGCAGCTTCCAGGGCGGCAGGTTCTCGCCGTTGTAGACGCTGCCGGTGACGATAGGCCAGTCCGGGTCGCCCTCGAGGAATTCGACCACCACCTCCTGCCCCAGGCGCGGCAGGGCCCAGGCGCCATACCCGTTGCCCGCCAGCGACTGCGACACGCGGATCCAGCAGCTGCTGTTCTGGTCGGCCTTGCCGTAGCGATCCCAGCGGAACTGGACCTTGATGCGGCCGTACTTGTCGGTGTAGATCTCCTCGCCCGAGGGACCGACCACGACGGCAGTCTGTGGGCCCTGCACCACCGGCTTGGGCGTGATGCGCGGCGGCCGGTACTGCTGCCGGGCGGGGATCGCCGTGATGCTGCTGCTGAACTCGAAGCCTTCGCTGGAGCCGCTGGTCTCGGCGTTGCCCGTGGCGGAATAGATCGCGCCCACGACCAGGTGCTTGGTGTTGTGCGCCTCGACCGGGTGGCGCGAGAGCTGGAACACGCAGCCGGGCTGGAAACCGCGGACGTTGCCCGAGCCCGAGAAGACCAGGTGCTGCGCGTGCAGTTCGTCGATGCGGATGCGCGCGTAGTGGTCGCCGTCGGCCGGGTCGTCGTACTCGGCCGGGTAGTCGAAGAACTCCAGGTCGTTGAACGGGTGGTCGCCGGACTTGTCGGCGAAGGTCAGCAGGTTGGTCCTGGGCGTCAGCGGGTTGTAGTCGTCGACCGTGTAGCGCCCCGGCTGGATCTCCTGCTGCCCGAACCAGGTGTTGAGCATCTCCGCTTGCGACCGGTCCTCCTGGTCGAACCGGATCTCCTCGAAGCCGGGGTACGGCTGGTGGCTGCTGCTGTTGTTGACGAGCGTGATGGCGTGCTTGCCGTTCTCGTGCTCGACGAACCAGTAGATGCCCTCCTGCTCCATCAGGCGGCAGACGAAGTTGAAGTCCGTTTCCCGGTACTGGCAGCAGAACTCCCATTCGGGAAAGCTGCCGGTGGTCTTGTTCCGGAAGCTGGCCAGGCCGCCGTAGGCCTTGAACACCTCCTCCACGATCTGGGGCACGGTCTTGTTCTGGAAGATCCGGCTGTTCGACTGGCGGGAGAGGAACCACAGCCACGGTTGGACCGTGGCTTCATAGACGTAGGTGCGGGTCTGCTTGACGCCGTCGATCGAGTCGCGCTGCTCGGTCACGCCGCTCCAGCGCGTGACGTAGCCGTTGAAGTAGCGCGCCTTGCCCTGGTGCAGTTCGACCCGCACGGTGACGTTCTGGCCGAGCATCTTGCGCGCCGAGATGTCGGGCTCCTTGCACTTCAGGCGCAGCGTGAACTGGCTCAGCCTGGACAGGTGCTCCTGGCCGCTGAATTCGATCAGCAGGAAGGCGCCAGGCCCCAGCGGTGTCTCGATGTCGAGGGAACGTGCTGCCATGGTTCAGCTTTCAAGTCGGGGTCGCAGTGTGCCCACCGGGGCAGCGGCCATCAAGGCGGATCGCGATCTCATGCCGGCAGCCCCTGGGGCGCGCGGGCGCTGAAATCCGGCGCCATCGGCAGGTTCAGGTCGGCGGCATCGGTGGCGTCATAGCGCACCCCTAGCCAGGACGACCACCCGAGCAGCAGCCCCTTGTTGCCCAGCCAGCTGTACGGCACCTCGCCTCGCTGCAAGATGGGCACCAGGTCCCATTCGAACTCGGGCCCGGCGTACAGCGCCACCAGGTCGCCCAGTTCGGCATAGGCGCTGCCATGCGGCAGGAAGTCGCGGTAGCGGGCCAGGTCCATCGGACCGATGCAGATGCGGAACTTGGTGGCGCAATCCCACACGCGGTCCCCTGCCACGGCGTCCTCCCCCAGCCGCGTGAACTGCACGCCCAGCCCGGTGCGCTGGCCATCCGGGATGTCCAGCCAGCGGGGCACGAACTCCTCGACCCGCACCGGCAGTTCGAAGTAGTCGCTGAGCATGGCCTCCAGGGGCTGGGGACTGCGCACGCGCCGCGACAGCACCGCCGCGAAGGCACTCTTGAAGGCGGGGTTCACGCTGTCGCGCGCATGGGTGTCCGCCAGCGCCACGCCGGCCAGGGCCCGCAAACGGTCGGACAGCGGATGCGGCTGCTGCGGGCGATCGGCGCCCACCACCGCCACGCTGTCGCTCCAGGCCCGGTACAGGAAGGCGACCTGGCGCCGCTGGATCACGTTGAGCCAGGCGACGAAGCTGCCGTCACGCTCGGCGCGGTAGGCGGAATGCGCCAGGTCGTGCGCGAACTCCGTCCAGGTGTACGGCAGCGGGCCGTTGGGGCCGGTGAGGCCCATCGCGGTCTGGGTGACCGTGGGGCGCTTGGACGTCGCTGCGCCGCGCGGCTCCTCGACCTGGGTCACCTCGGTGCGTGCGAACTCCAGCAGCAGTTGCTGGTCGATGCGGACCGCGTCCTCCTCCGCCAGGTGCGAATACCCCAGGCGCAGCTGGCCGGGCTGCGCACCCTCCAGCAGCCGGATGGCGGCGAACAGATGGATGGTGCGCTCCTGCGGGTCGAGAACCGCCAGCGCTTCCTGCAGCGTCCACGGCTGGGCACTGCCGGCCGGCGCTTGCAGGCGCTGCTCCATGGCCGCGCGCAGTGCCTGCAGCACCGCCTCGCCCGCGGGACCTTCCTGCACGGCGCGCAGCTCGTTCAGAAGGTGGGGCGGCGTCCGAATCTCGAGGGCCATCGCAAGGTCTCCGCCCGGTCGGTGAGTTCGACCTGGGTTTCGACGAAGGAGTTGATGGAAACGTGGGCGGCCAGGTGGTGCTCCAGCACCGATGCAAGCAGGAAGGGCGAGCCGCCGTCGAAGGCGCGGTCGCTCATGCCCAATCGCACCACCACCCCACGGCCGAAGGCCAACGGCCCGCCGCCCGGCACCCGGCGCGTGACCTGCTCGGCGCCGACGGAGGTCAGGCCTTCGGCCTGGCGCAGCAGGAAGTGTCCCGGCACCGTCGCATAGAGGCCCAGCACCGCCTTGAGCACTTCCGCGCCTTCCGCCTTGCCGGAGTCGAACAGCGACAGGTAGTTGGCGAACAGGTGGCTCAAGGCGATCCACGGATCGAAGCCGTCCACCGGCGACGCCAGCGGCACCGAGGGACCGGCGAGGCATTCGATCTGACGCACCGGCAGCGTGTCCAGGAAGTCGTAGCGCGCATCGGCCCGCTGCGCCTTCAGGAACAGCGGCATGTCGCGGTTGGAGCACAGCGCCCGCACCGACAGGTACTGCAGGTCGCGGCCATACGGCGCCGTGGCCGGCTCGCTGAGCGAGATGAACAGCTCGGAGCCGGCGTAGCTCACCGCCCGCCCGGCCAGCTCGGTTTGCGTGAGGCGCCGCTTCTCCCGCCGCAGCACGTAGTAGCTTTCCGAGGCCATGCGGCCGGAGGACACGGCGGCGAACACCGGCGAGAAGCGCCGCTCCCCGCCGCCCCCGCCGCCGAGCACGCCCGTCACCTGGATCACCTCGTGGTCGCGCGGACGCATCGCGTCGCCGCGCAGGTGGAATTCGGTGAGGCCGGGATTGATGTCGACCCGGTCGAGCTGGCGCTCGCGCAGGTTGATGGCGGGCACGCAGAACAGCGCCAGCGAGTTGGCCTTCACGGCGCTCTCGAGGCGGTTGAAGACGCCGGAGAAATGGAAGTGCAGGTACAGCTTGCGCGAGCGGACAGCCTTCAGCACCGGCTGAAGCCCGGTCAGTTCCACGAACCGGAACTTGTCCGGCAGCGCTGCGTACTCCTTGAGCACCCGGTAACCCGCATGGCCCCGGACCGGCACCGGCAGCATGGCCTCGTCGTCGCCGAATCCGATATGCACCAGCTGGCGGCCGGGGAGCCAGTGGGCCGACCGCGGTGACGCTTCGGCCGAGACGCCGATGGAGAGGCAGCGTCCACCCAGCAGCTCCATCAACTGGCTGCCGAACACGTCGGCGCTGGTCACGTACAGCGGAAGGCGATCCAGCGGCAGGTCGCAGAACTGCCCTTCCGCCGCCAGCTCCAGTTCCAGCCGAAGGCTGGACAGCGGGCGCTGGCCGATCGACGGCAGCGTCGCGTCTTCCGGCCGCGCCGCGATGTACTGCGCCGAGCGCAGCTCGATCGGCAGCAGCTGCAGGTCGCGCGTGGTCTGGAAGTCGCAGCGCACCTCCGAGTTGCCCGGGATGGTGCCGCGCAGGGGCGTTCCGCGCGGGATCGCCACGCCCTGCATCAGCTCGCCGCTGGCGACGTCGGGCTGCACGCGCAGCACGCAGGCCGAGGGCGTGGGATCCAGCCAGCCCGGGAACAGCACGTCCAGCAGCTGCTGGGTGAACAGCGGGTACTGCGCATTGAGCTTCAGGCGCACCCGCGCCGCCAGGTAGGCCACGCCTTCCAGCAGGCGCTCGACGTAGGGGTCCTCGACCCGCTTGTCGTCCAGCGCGAGGGCCGCCGCCCGGTCGGGGAACTCGCGCGCGAATTCCGCCGCCTCGCTGCGCAGGTGCAGCAGCTCCTCGTTGTAGAGGTCGATGATGCGCGGATCCATGGACTGCGGGGCCTAGCTGCCGACGCGCGCTTCGCCGGTGTCGGTGTCGATTTCGGCCTGCGCGATGAATTCGATCGGCATCGGGTCGGCCCGCAGCTGGCCGACCACCGTGAACCGCATCTTGTTGAAGCGCATGTGCCCGTCGCTGTCGGTGACGTGCACCTCCAGGCTGTGGCGGTGGATGCGGGGCTCGAACGCGAGGATGCGCTGGCGGATGCTCCACGCCACCTCGCTGGGCGTCAGGCTGGACTGGGCGCGGCCCGAGTACGGCTCGATGCCGAAGCACAGGGCCGAGTCCATCACCGCGTCGGGGATGTCGCGCCGGCTGCCCAGGCGCGCCGGCGCCTCCGTGTTGAGCAGCCATTCCAGGTTGCGCATCACGTCGCGCCGGACGTCCTGCCAGGTGTTGAGCGCGCCCCGTACGCCGGTGCGCGAGCCCCCGGCGCTCGACCACCGCTCCAGCAGGCAGGGCAGGAAGACGTTCATCGTGAGCTCAGGCCTGTGCCGGCTGTTGGCGCAGTGTGAGCTCGCGGATGTCGAGGTAGCCGATCGAATCGGACTCGGTCACCACGCACTTCTGGCCGTATCCGATGAACAGGTCCGGGCCGATCTCCTCCCAATCGATGCGGCGCGCGAGGGTCTCCGCGTCGTCGCGCGGACCCGGGTAGCGCACGGGAATGAAGGCCTCGATAGCCCCCTCCTCCGTCAGCTGGATCATGGCGGGCTGCCACAGGCGGTCGCGGATCTCGGTGGGCGGGCGGGTTTCCAGCTTGTGGACGCGGTCCCAGGGCACCCAGTAGTAGCGGCCCTGGACGATCAGCTCCAGGCACTGGCCCAGGCGCGCATCGCCATCCCGCACCCATTCGAACGGAGCACCGTTCACCGTTCCCGGACACGGCTCTCCGCTGTTCCAGGCTTCCTCCAGCAGCGGCAGGGCGGCGTCCTTGCGGCCTTCGCCCAGGCACTTGAGCGCGGCCACCTGCTGGGCGAACCACTCGGGCGGCGAACCGAGGCAGGCCGGCGGTTCCTCGCCGGCGAAGACCTTCTGCCGCTTCAGCTCGGCGTCGAGCAGGCCCTGGCAGGCTTGCGCCTCGATCGTCCAGGTGCCGTCCAGGGTGGGGATGATGTCGAGCTGGTGGCGCGCACGGGCGTACTCGCCGCGCGCGGCGAAGATCTGCCACAAGGCGCTGCGGGCGGCGAGGTCGTCCGGCGCGCTCTTGGCGCGCGCCTTCGCTTCCTCGAAGAACTGGTCCAAGGTCTGGGACATGGTGGGTCCGGCACGACCGGGCCCCGGGGCTCTCGCGCCGGGGCCCGGTTGCGCCGAGGTGCCGTCAGGCCGTCTTGGCGTTCTTCTGGATCGAGAAGCCGGCGATCACCGGGCCGCCCTTCTTGGCGCCCTTGTTGTCCTGCTCCTGGTACTCGATCTTGTACTCGGCGAAGGCCAGGCTCACGGTCTCCGTCGGGGTGTCGCCGTCGTTGGTGCCCGAGGGCGCCACGCCGGAGACGATGACGTCGGTCAGCGTGATCTTCAGGAAGTCCACCGAGCTCTCGCCGCCGGCCTTGCGGCAGGTCAGGATGGCTTCCTTCAGGTGGGCGCCGGTGCAGCAGGCGATCATCAGCTTGGGCGTGGCCTTGTCCACGGCGTGCACGAAGGTCATGTCGCCCATGTTCACCTTGCCCGCGCCGCCGCCGCTGGATCGGCTGAACGACGTGGTCTGCTGCATGTTCCAGGAGAAGCTCTCCAGCTGGATCTGGCCCTCGAAGCCCTTGATCTCGGAGTTGCCGGGGATCGAATCGATCTTGATGTGGATGTCGACTGCCATGTTCTCGCTCCTTGTGCTTTTTTCGGTTCAGTGGGTTGGGAAGGTCAGTTGGCGCGCTGCGAGGGCAGCTCGGACACCAGGCGCAGGGACGCGTTCAGCCCCTCGAGCTGGTAGTGCGGGCGCAGGAAGAACTGCGCGCCGTAGTAGCCGGGCTTGGACTTGTTCTCGGTGACCACGACTTCGGCGGCCGCGAGCGGGTGGGTGGCCTTGACCACTTCGCTGGAGCCTTCGGGGTCGCCGTCGACGTAGTTCAGGATCCAGTTCTGCAGGTGGCGCTGCACCGCGGTGGCGGTGTTCCAGTCGCTGCGGCCGACCTTGTCGCGCACGATGCACTTGAGGTAGTGGGCGAAGCGGCTGGTGCCGAAGATGTACGGCAGGCAGGCGCCGAGCGCGGCATTGGCGCTGGCCGCCGGGTCGTCGTACTCGGCCGGCTGGTGCACCGACTGCGCGCCGATGAAGGCGGCGAAGTCGCTGTGCTTGCGGTGCACCAGCGGCATCAGGCCGGCCTTGGCCAGCTCGCCTTCGCGGCGGTCGCTGATGGCGATCTCGGTCGGGCACTTGGTGTCGACCCCGCCGTCGTCGGTGCTGAAGGTGTGGGTCGGCAGGCCCTCGACGGCACCGCCCGACTCCACCCCGCGGATCGAGGTGCACCAGCCGTACAGCTTGAACGAGCGGCCGATGTTGGTGGCCATGGCGTAGGCGGAGTTGGCCCAGGTGTACTGGTCATGCGCGCCGCCGACCACCGTCTCCTCGTAGGCCAGGCCGTCGCAGGGGTTGGTCTTCTCGCCGTAAGGGAGGCGCGCCAGGAAGCGCGGCATCGCCAGCCCCACGTAGCGCGAGTCGTCCGACGCGCGGAAGCTGCGCCAGGCGGCGTACTCGGGCGTCTGGAAGATCTTGGTCAGGTCGCGCGGGTTGCTCAGCTCCTGCCAGGACTCCATCTGGAACAGCGAGGGCTTGGGCGAGGAGATGAAGGGCGCGTGCGCGGCCGCGGCGATCTGCGCCATGCCCTTCATGATCTCCAGGTCGGGCGGGCTGTGGTCGAACTGGTAGTCGCCCACCAGCGCGCCGAACGGCACACCGCCAAGCTGGCCGAACTCGGCCTCGTAGATCTGCTTGAACAGCGGCGACTGGTCCCAGGCGGTGCCCTTGAACTTGCTGAAGGTCTTGCCCAGGTCCTTCTTGCTGATGTTCAGCACCTTGATCTTGAGCGTCTCGTCCGTCTCGGTGTTGTTCACCAGGTAGTGCAGGCCGCGCCAGGCGCCTTCGAGCTGCTGGAAGTCCGGGTGGTGCAGGATCCGGTCGAGCTGGGCGCCGAGCTTCTTGTCGATGGCCTGGATCAGCGCCTCGATCGACTGCACGACATCGTCCTTGAGCAGCCGCGTGTCGGCCAGGGCCTGCTCGGCCAGCGTGCGCACGGCGCTCTCGACCGCCTCCTTGGCACCGTCGGTGCGCGGCTTGAATTCCTTCTTCAGCAGGCTCGCCAGGTCGCCGAGTTCCTCGACCTGGACCTGCGCCAATGCGCTCTGCTCGTTCTGCGTGGTCGCCATGTGATACCCCGATTCTTCGAATGCTGGTGTTGGGTGTGGAAGGTGGTGATCAACCGGCTGCCGCGTCGCCCTTGGGCAGCTCGGAGATGCTCTTGAGCAGGGCCGGGTCCTGCAGCACCTTGGCCAGCAGTTCCTCGGCGCCGGACTTGCCGTCCATGTAGGTGAGCAGCGAGGCGAGCTGGTTGCGCGCCTCCATCATCTTCTTGAGCGAGTCCACCTTGGCCGCGACCTTCGCGGGCGAGAAGTCCTCCATGCTCTCGAACTCGATCTCGACGGGCATCTTGCCTTCGCCGGTCAGCGCGTTGTCGACCTGGAACGACAGCTTGGGCTTGATGGCAGCCATGCGGCTGTCGAAGTTGTCGACGTCGATCTCGAGGAACTTGCGATCGCCGACCGCCTTCTTCGCCTCCTCCGACTCGCTCTTGCCGGCCAGGTCGGCCATCACGCCCATGACGAAGGGCAGGTTCACCTTCTTCTGGGCGCCGAAGGTCTCGACGTCGTACTCGATCTGGACACGGGGGGCCCGGTTGCGGGCGATGAACTTCTGGCTGCTCGTGCTCATGGAGGCTCCTTGGGAATTCAGAAGGTTTCGGAGGCGCTGTCGCGGTGGCCCGTGATGCGCTCCAGCTCGGAAATGGAATCGGGCGCCATGTCGCGCAGGATCTCGAAGAAGTCGCGCGCGCCCAGCAGCCGCTCGGCCCGCTTCAGGAAGAAGGGCGCGGGGTGGCTGGGCTCGGTCGCCTCGATGAAGCGCGAGACCTCCAGGATCAGGCGGCGGGCATCCTCGCGGCTGCGCAGTCCGTTGACCGACAGCGCCGTGCCCGCGCTCGCACCCATCGGGCCGGCGGCCGGGGCATCGGCCGCCGCGAAGCCGTCCGCGTCCGGCTGCAGGGCCGCGGACAGCTGCGAGCGGATGCGCTCCAGCAGCTGGAACACGCGGTCGCCCAGGATGGCGCCGGCGTCGAACCGGCCCATCACGCTGCGGGCGGCGTCCAGGCATTCGTCGACGACGGCAATGCGGTCGCGCAGCAGGTCGTCGCCGCTGTCGAACGAGAGGGTCGGGGCCTGGGCCTGCGCGATGGCGGCGATCTGCTGCGGCGAACGCGGGCCGCCCGCCTGGTCGTCCTCCAGGCGCCCGTCGATCACCTCGGCGTCGCGGCCGGTGTAGCGGCCCACGGCAGGCGACTCCAGCACGACGCATTCGCGCATCGCCTGCAGGAAGGCTTCGCCGTTGAGCATCTCGGTGACCACCATCTCGCGCGCCGAGACGTCGGTGGGATCGTCCTCGTCGGGGCGCGGATGGAGCGCGTCGCCGAAACGCAGCATCAGTTCCTCGGCCAGCCGGAAGGCATCGGAATAGCCGGCCAGGCCGTTCTGGCCGGTCCAGGCCAGTGCCAGGTGCTGGACGATGCGCAGGTCCTTGCTGGAGTCCTCCAGCATCTTGCGCGCGCGCGTGGCCATGTCGTTGCGCGCGCCTTCGGGCGATGGGCTGCGGCCGGTCAGCTCCTTGACGCTGGCCTCGGCGCGCTCGAGGGTGCGGCGTGCATCCTCGGCATTGGCTTCGGCAGTGCGGCGGTCCGATTCGGCGTTCTCGCCGACGTAGTCGATCTTCGCCAGCCGATCCAGTTCGGATTGCTGCAGCCGCGCGCCGATGTACTCGGCCAGCGCGACCAGTTCCTGGAAGGCGGTGGTGTAGACGCCCTCGACTCCGGTCGGCTCCTCGTCGGATACGGGCAGAAGGAGTTGCTCGGGAATCATTCGCGTCGCGTGCTTTCGCTTTGGAAGGCGGCGCCGCGGAAGGGAACTGCGGCAGTTGTTAGAACGTGTTTCACTATGAAATGAGCTGCAAGAATTGTCAAGAGGATTGACCGCCGGCAACCGGCTCGGCGGCTTCGTAGCCGTCCCACTGCCACTGCGTCCAGCGGCCGTCGAACAGCGCCGCGTAGTGCTGGGCCGGTTCCACGCCACGGCTGGCGAAGTAGCACTCGGCCGATCCGTCCGGCGCCACCCGCGTCCCCAGCAGCTGCACGATCCAGGGCAGGCGGCTGCACAGCGCCCGGTTGCCCAGGGGCATGCCCGCCTCCGGCCCGGCGAGCGCGAACAGGCGGCTCTCGCTGGAGACGGCCGGCACTGTCTCGTCCCCCATGTCGCTGAACGGAATGCGCTCCACCGCGGCCGCGTCCCACTCGGCGGCCGGCGGCAGGGCGGCGACCACTTCATCGGGCCCGGCCTGCGCCTGCAGCGCCTTGACCACGGACGTGCACAGCAGGCGCGTGAGCGCCGGCGAGGGCCACAGCAGCGGCACCTGGGACTGGTCCGGCGCGGTCTCGCGCCCCACGCACAGCGGGAACACGCGACCGACCCGGTCGCGCGAAGGAATCCACACCCCCGTGAACCCGGTGCCACAGAGGGCACCCGGACGGATGGACACCATGAGCGGCGCGGCCTGCTCCATCACCTGGCGCGCATCCGCGCCGTCGCGGGTGGCCGCCACCAGGGCGCCCTGGAGCAGCTGGTCGAGGCGCTCGCAGAGCGCCGGCGACAGGCCGCGGCTGACGAAATCCCCGACGGTCGGCAGCTTGCCGAACAGCCCGACGTTGGCCATGTTCTCGTGTTTCCCTTATTCGCGCGGGCAGCTGAAGGCCTCGAGCTCCCGCAGCCGGAATGGATTGAAGGCGGCGCTGCCGGTGCGCAATTCCAGCAGCGCGCGCGAGGCGCCGGCGGCGTAGGACACGCGCAGCCGGTCGCCGGTGCTGGCGGGGTCGACCGTGCCTTTGTCGACCAGGCGGAACAGCGCCCACGCGCCCTCGGCCGCCGCGGCCTGCTGGCCGTTCACGGTCAGTCGCGCGCCCGGCTTGGCGGGCCACGCCAGCCGGGCACTGCCCGACCCGACCCGCAGCTTCTGCACGGCGCCGTCGTACTCGATCGCCACTTCGCCGTCGCCCGACAGCAGGCTGACGTCGACCGTGACGGCCGGCGCCGCACCGCCGTTCAGGAAGGCGGTACGGATGGCGTCCGCGTTCTGGAACTGCCGCAGCGTGGCGGCGGACACGGGCGGTGCGCCCTCCCCCGAGCCCTTCAGGCGCCAGACGCCGCCCGACTTGTCGACGTAGCTGGCCAGGTTGGCATTGAAGAAGGCGTCGAGGTCGCCACCCGCCTTGAAGACGTTGACGAAGTCCTGCACGCCGGTGTCCTGGGTGGACGCGCGCACGAACGGATAGCGGCCGGGAATGGCACGCTGGCACATCGCCGACGCGCCGCCGACGCCGGCCTTGACCTCGCGCCGCACGCCCCCGGACGCCTCCTGCCCCGCATAGTCGACCAGCGACTTGATGGCGCCGGCCACCGGCACGCCGAAGCGGTCGGCCTGGGCCTTGGCCTTGCCGAGCGCCGGCGGCATCTCCTTGAGGCCCTGGCCGGAGCCCAGCCGCTGCTGCAGCGCCACCAGCTCGTTGAAGATGTCGTTGATCAGGGCGATGGCGGCGTCGATCTCGGCCGGCCCCTTGCCGTCGCCGGCCAGCCGCCGCACAGAGGCGAACTGCTCCTCCAAAGCCAGTTCCTGCGCGCGGATCGGGTCCTGCTGGGCGCCGGGGATGGCAGCGGCGAACACGGCCGCGGAGCCGCTGCCGAAGATGCCGCTGGTCTCGCGCGCGGCGGTGTCGCGGATGCGGGCCTTGGCCGCTTCGGTCGCCGCCGAGGCGGTGGCGGTGGCCGCGTCCTGGCTGGTGAGCCGCGTCTGCTCGGCCACCAGGGCCACCAGCCGCTTGAGCGGCGAATCGCTCTGGCCCAGGACCTGGGACACCGACATGGCGGTGCGGATGCCGTCGATGCGGCGCACCTGCACGTCGCGCAGCACGCCCTCCCAGGTCGCCCGGTAGTCGGCCAGGAACCGTTGCAGCACGGCGCTTTCCAGCTCCGACGAACTGGCGCGCCCCAGGCCCGAAGCGCGCGGTCCCATGACCCACGCCTCCTCCGCCGACAGCTGGGCGACCAGGTCCTTGATGCGCGGCCGCACCGCCTTGAGGTAGCCCTCGCGGGTGAAGATGTAGTCGATCGGCTCGGCCAGCGAGACACCGGAAGCGCGCTGCAGCACGCCGACGCCGGCCGGGCCTACCACTTCGCTCAGCCGGATGCCGGGCCCGCCGCCGCCGGACAGCCGCATCAGGCTGTAGGCGCGGTCGATCATCGAACCGGCGGCGACGCGGTCGCGGGCGGCGGCCACCACCGCCTCATCGAGCGGGTGGAAGCGCGCCACCTGCAGGTCGCGCGAGCGCACCAGTTCCTCCAGGTGCTCGCGCGCGACGGCCACCATCTCGCGGTCGATGCCCGCCGCGTGCCACAGTTCGACGATGGTGGCGACGAAGAAGGGCTGATGCAGCCGCTTCATGTCGTACATCATCAGGTAGGCCTTGAGCGCCGCGTACACCGCTTCCGGCTTGACGCGCGGCGACCCCATGATGGTTTCGAGCTGCAGCGCGATGCGGGGCAGCAGCCCCTGCTGCAGCGCATGGCGGTAGCGCTCGTCGACCTGCTCCTTGACCGAGTCGCCCTGGTACAGGCCCCACTCCATGCGCAGCGGCGGATCCTCCACCGGATCGTGCACGGCGAGTGGCACCGCCTTCACGGTGCCGAGCGCAGAAACGAGCACCGGCAGGTCGGACGGCGACGGCGGGCCGACCTGGTCGAGCGCGGCCTTGGCCTTGCGGGCTGCGCCGGCGGCATCGGCCAGTGCGGCCTTGTTGCCGAAGTAGCTGACGGTCCACGCGGCCACCAGCCCGGTGGCCAGCAGCGCCGTGCCCACCACCATGGCCCAGTTCAGGCGCCGCAGCCGTGTCTCGCGCTGCTCGCTGTGGCCGGCCAGTCCCGCCTCGGGGAAGATCACCTCGGACATCAGCCGGGTCAGGAAGAAGCTCTTGGCCGCGCCTCCCAGCACGCCCGCGCCGCCCGCGCGGCTGGCCGAGGCCGACGAAGCGGAGAAATTCAGGCTGCTGGCCAGCGAGCCGAGCAGGCGGTCGATCGGCGCGCCCTGCTGCGTGCCGCTGGTGAAATAGACGCCGCGCACCATCGCGCGGTCGGTGAACGTCGAGTCGCCGAAGGCGGCGGAGAGGAACTCCGACACCAGCGGCCCGATGGCGGCGAACTGCTGCGGGAACGGGTACAGCGCGATGCGGCGCTCCGGATCGCGCTCGTCCTGCAGGCGGGCCAGCAGCAGGTCGTTCAGCCGGGCCAGCAGCGCCGGGAATTCGCGATCGAAGCCCTCGCGGGCGTTCTCGGCCAGCCGGGCCTTGATGTCCAGGTCGAAGGTGATCCCCCAGACCTGGGCGCGCTGCTCGGCGTCGAAGGTGGAGAAGAACTCGCTGAAGCCGGCCACCAGGTCGCACTTGGTGACGAGCACGTAGACCGGGAATTGCAGGCCCAGTTCGCGCTGCAGTTCGTCCACCCGCGCGCGCACCACCTGGGCATAGCGTTGCCGCTCCTGCGGCGAGAAGCCGAGCAGGTCGCTCACGCTGAGGGTGACCATGATCCCGCTGATCGGCTGGCGCGGCCGGTGCCGCTTCAGCAACTGCAGGAAGGTGGTCCAGGCCGAGCGGTCGACCTTCTCGTTGCTGTCGTGGGTGGTGTAGCGGCCGGCGGTGTCAATCAGCACCGCGCGGTCGGTGAACCACCAATCGCAGTTGCGTGTGCCGCCGATGCCGCCCACCGCGCTGCCCGCGCTGCCCGGCGCGGCCAGCGGGAAACGCAGCCCGCAGTTGACCAGCGCCGTCGTCTTGCCGGAACCGGGGGCGCCGATGAACATGTACCAGGGCAGCTGGTACAGCATCCGGCTGCCCGAGCCGCCGCCCAGCTTGGCCGACTTGAGCACCTCCAGCGCCTCGGCGAAGCGCTTGCCCAGCACCTGGGCCTCCTCGCGCGAGATCGACTCGTCCTCGCCGGGCTTGGCCAGGTCCTCGATCAACTTCTTGTTGCGCCGCCGCTCGAGCAGCACGCGGCCGGCCTCGATCAGCAGCCAGGCCAGCACGACCAGCCCGATGAGGATCCAGCGGCTGGCGGAGGTCTCGGCGATGCGCGTCTGGCCGATCGCGACCAGCGGCCCGGCGAACCAGACCAGCAGCGCCAGCACCAGGACGATGACGGCGCCGATCAGCCAGCGCTTCCAGGGCAATGCACTCACGAACCGGTTCCTCTCTACTGCAGGGTGTTCGGCACGCGCAGCGTGACTTCCACGCGGCGGTTCTGCGCCCGCCCTTCGGCGGTGTCGTTGCCGGCCACGGGTTCGGCCTCGCCCCGCCCCTCGGCGGTGATGCGCCCGGCATCCTTCAGCCGCGCGGCGATCAGCCGCATGACGTTGGCGGCGCGGTCCTTGGACAGCGCAAAGTTTGAGGCGTAGCGCAGCGTGCGCGGCGGCACGTTGTCGGTGTGGCCGGTGACGACGATCTGGCCCTCGACCTGGTCGAGCGCCGCCGCCACCTTCTCCAGCAGCTGCGCGGACTTGGCGGTGGGGACCGCGCTGCCCGACTCGAACATGCCCTCGCCCAGCAGGGTGACGGTGGATTCGAGCTGCAGGTCCCTGACCGAGACCTGGCGCGCCTCGATCTCCGGTGCCAGCAGCTGCGCCAGCCGCGGCTTGGCCGCCGGCGCCACCGCGGCCTTGACCAGCGGGGTCTTCTTCAGCGCGAGCTGGCCGATGCCCAGTTCCTCGACCTGGGCCGCGAGCGCGAAGCTGTACCAGGCATAGAAGCCCAGGCCGAGGAGCGCGCACAGTGCGGCCACGATGCCGAAGATGGCGAAGCCACGGAAGCGACGCGGCTCGATGTCCACGCCTTTCCAGTGGCCCGAGAGGGTGCGGTCGCCTTCGGCCTGGCTGCGGCGGATCAGCACGTAGAGGCGCTCGCGCAGGTCGGCCACTGCCTGCCGCCCGCTGGCGCCCTGCAGGTGGAAGCGGCCCATGAAACCCAGCGCCAGGCAGACGTAGAACAGCTCCAGCAGGGCCCGGAAGCGCTCCGGCGTCTCGGACATGCGGTCCAGGATCTGGAAGAACTTCTCGCCGCCCCAGTTCTCCTTGAAGAAATGGATCAGCAGGCTGTGCTGCGCCCAGTTGGCCGCAGTGCCCCACGGCGTCATCTGGATCGCCTCGTCGATCAGCGTGCACAGCGCGTAGCGGGCGATGTTGCGCTGGTCGTCGGCCACGCCCTGCTTGAGGGCGGCGGCGTCGAAGTCGCGCAGCATCTCGACCAGCCTGGCCCGGGTGGCCGCCACGTCCGCCGGCGGATGCGGCAGCCGCAGGGTGGGCACCATCATCAGCAGCGGGTTGGCGGCGGCGATGACCGGGTTGATCGCGGCCAGCTGGGCGATCTGGCGCGTGTCGACGGGAGCCGCCTGCGGCTGCGGCGCGGCCGCGAAGGACATGGCAGCGGCGGGGCGGAACAGGAGGGTGGCGTCGTCGTTGGATGACTGCATGGCGGGCTGGCGGAGGTGACGGCGCTCAGGTACGGATGGCCCAGCACTGCAGCTCGAGGCCGGGCAGCTCGCCGGCCACGTACAGGGCCAGCTTGCGGCTGGTCTTGACCGAGGCCCAGAACTCGCTTTGCAGGTCGAGCTGGAAGTAGCAGAAGTTGGCGTGGAACGGGATCTGCCGCGGGGCGTCGATCGGCTCGATGCGGATGCCCGGCACGTTGGTCATGACCAGGTCGCGGATCTTGTCGGGCGGGCCGATCTTGACCTGCGTCGGCAGCGTGGCGCGCAGGGTCTCGCGCGGCACCTGCGCCGCCGCCGACAGCACGAAGTAGGCCGAACCGATCAGGCGCGGGTCGGCGATGTCGGCGCCATAGAGGCCGCGCGCCACCAGCGTCAGCGGGATCTGGACCACGTTGGAGTCCATCACCGATGCCATCGTCCTGCGGATCTCCTCGACCACCGGCACGAAGCTGTCGGCCAGCGCATCGTGGTCGTAGCGGTCGAACTGCGGCGGCCGGCGCGTGGCCTGCACGAAGGTGGCGCACTCGCCGGCCAGCTTGACCAGCTCGTTGTAGGCCTGCAGCGGGTGCAGCGGCGTGGTGTGCCGCATCTGGTCCAGCAGCGGCTGGCTGCGGTTGCATGCCAGCAGCAGGATGAAGTCGGCGAACTCCGCCACGCCCTTGGTGCCGGGGGCGCCGATGCGGCCCGCGAGCGCATCGCCGCGCTGCTTGACCAGGCCGTACAGCTCCTCGATCCAGCCCCGCGCTCGCGGGTGGGCCATCAGGTCCAGCAGCGGCGGCACGTAGTCCTCGTCGAGCTCGATCACCTGCCCCTTGCGCTCACGGATGCGGGCCACCGGCATGGCGGCCAGTTCGCCGTCGAGCGTGCTGGCGAGGTTGAGCGACAGGCTCAGGACGCCGACCTTGACTTCGGCCTCCGAGTCGAACCCCAGCACCGTGTCGGACACCACCGTGTCGCGGCCGATGAAGCGGGTTCGGCGCTTGCCGTCTTCCAGCGCCGCGGTCTTCTGGCCGGGACGGCGCAGCACCCCGCACAGGTAGACCAGCTCGTCGCGCACGGTCTCGGGCACGTCCAGCGGCGCCAGCTGCGTGGCGTCCGACGGCAGGCTGAAGGCGGTGCCGTCGGGCAGCAGCCCCTCGGCCTTGGCGAGGTTGAACTTGCCTTGCAGCAGCAGGGCGTTGTCGACGGTGAGCTGGCGGAAGCCGTAGGCGAATCCGGTCAGCGCCTGCAGGCGGGCGTCGATCAGCGCTTCGAGGAAGCGCTCCTGCTGCTGGAAATGGTGGGGACGGAGGAACAGGCCTTCCGACCAGATCACCCGGGCGTTGCTGATCGACATGGATGTGGGGGGAGTGCCGTGGGGCGGGTCAGCCGACCTGGTAGCTGAAATCCTTGTCGACCACGTCCACCGCGATGCTGCGCACCGGCTGCTGGTCGATCAGGCGGCCCAGCACGATCTCCGACAGGCGCGGCAGGATGGTGTTGGTCAGGATCGCGTCGATCATGCGGCCGCCGCTCTCCACCTCGGTGCAGCGCGAGGCCACCAGTTCCACCACCGCCGGCGTGTACGACAGCTGCGCGTCATGGTTCTCGCCGAAGCGCTTGACGATGCGATCGAGCTGCAGGCGGATGATCTTGGCCAGCATGTCGTCGGACAGCGGGTAGTACGGGATGGTGACGATGCGCCCCAGCAGGGCCGGCGGGAACACCTTGAGCAGCGGCGCGCGCAGCGCCTTGGCGACCTCCTCCGGCTCCGGCGCCAGCTCGGGATCGGCGCACAGCTGCATGACGGTGTCGGTGCCCGCGTTGGAGGTCAGCAGGATCAGCGTGTTCTTGAAGTCGATGTAGCGGCCCTCGCCGTCTTCCATCCAGCCCTTGTCGAACACCTGGAAGAAGATCTCGTGCACGTCGGGGTGGGCCTTCTCCACCTCGTCGAGCAGCACCACGCTGTAAGGCTTGCGGCGCACCGCCTCGGTCAGCACGCCGCCTTCGCCGTAGCCCACGTAGCCGGGGGGCGCACCCTTGAGCGAGGAGACGGTGTGCGCCTCCTGGTACTCGCTCATGTTGATGGTGATGACGTTCTGCTCGCCGCCGTACAGCGCGTCGGCCAGGGCCAGCGCGGTCTCGGTCTTGCCGACGCCGGAGGGGCCGCACAGCATGAACACGCCGATCGGCTTGTTCGGGTTGTCCAGCTTCGCGCGCGAGGTCTGGATGCGCTTGGCGATCATCTCCAGCCCGTGGCGCTGGCCGATGACGCGCTTGTCCAGCGTATCGGCGAGCTTGAGGATGTTCTGGATCTCGTCGCCGACCATCTTGCCCACGGGGATGCCGGTCCAGTCCTGCACCACCGAGGCCACCACCATGTCGTCCACGGTGGGGATCACCAGCTGGTCGTCCTTCTGCAGCTTGCGCAGTTCGTCCTGGGCGGCGGCGAGCTCGCCCTTGCGGCCGTCGGCCTGGTCCGGCTGCTCGCGCATGGCGCGGCGGATGTCGAGGATCTTGTGCGTGAGGTCCTTCTCGGCGTCCCAGCGCATCTGCAGGTTGCCCAGCTCGTCCGACAGGCGCGCGATGTCGGCCTGGATCTCGGCCAGCCGCTTGCCGTGGTCGGTGCCGAACTGCGTCTCGCGCTGCAGGATCTCCTGCTCGGTCTGCAGCACCTCCAGCTGGCGGTTGCGCTCCTCGATCGGCGCCGGCGTCGCGTACTGGCTGACCGCCACGCGGGCGCAGGCGGTGTCCAGCAGACTGACGGCCTTGTCCGGCAGCTGGCGCGCCGGGATGTAGCGGTGCGACAGCTTGACGGCCGACTCGACGGCGCTGGCGAGGATCTCGACCTTGTGGTGGCTCTCCAGCACCGGCACCACGCCGCGCAGCATCTGGATGCCCTTGTCCTCGTCGGGCTCGCCGACCTGCACCACCTGGAAGCGGCGGGTCAGCGCCGGATCCTTCTCGAAGTACTTCTTGTACTCGGCCCAGGTAGTAGCCGCCACGGTGCGCAGCTTGCCTCGCGCCAGCGCCGGCTTGAGCAGGTTGGCGGCATCGCCAGTGCCGGCGGCGCCGCCCGCGCCGATCAGCGTATGGGCCTCGTCGATGAACAGGATGATGGGGGTGGCCGAGGACTGCACCTCGTCGATGACCTGGCGCAGGCGGTTCTCGAACTCGCCCTTCATGCTGGCGCCGGCCTGCAGCATGCCGAGGTCCAGCGAGCAGATGCGCACGCCGCGCAGCGCCGGCGGCACGTCGCCCTTGACCACCCGCAGTGCGAAGCCTTCGACCACCGAGGTCTTGCCCACGCCCGCCTCGCCGGTGAGGATGGGGTTGTTCTGCCGTCGCCGCATCAATATGTCGACGATCTGCCGGATCTCGTGGTCGCGGCCCAGCACGGGATCGATCTCGCCGGCGGCGGCCTTGGCGGTGAGGTCCTGCGAATACTTGGCCAGCGCACTGTCCTTGGCGCCGCCGGCCGCCATCGAGCCGGACGAGGCACCCAGGTCCTCGCCCGTGGCCTCGGCACCGGCGGACTCGACGCTGCCGCCGAAGATGGCGTCGAACTCGTCGACCAGCCGGTCGACCTTGACCTTCTCGAATTCGCGCGAGATGGCGAACAGGGCGTTGCGCAGCGTGCCGGTCTTGAGCGCGCCGATCAGCAGGTGCGCCGTGCGCACCCGCGGCGAGCCGAACATGACCGACGCATAGGTCCAGGCGCGCTCGACCGCTTCGTCGATGTGCGAGGACAGGTCGGAGATGGAACTGGCGCCGCGCGGCAGCTTGTCAAGGGCGGACGTGAAGTCCGCCGTCAGCCGGCCCGCGTCGAGCCCGAACTGCTTGACCACCTGCTCCAGGTCGCCGTTCTCGACCTGCTTGAGCTGGAACAGCCAGTGGACGAATTCGACGTACGGATTGCCCCTGAGCTTGCAGAAGACAGTGGCCGATTCGAGAGCTTTGAAGGTGCTGGCGTCGAGCTTTTGGAATAGCTTCGACCGGCTGATATCGCTCATGTCTTCCCCGAGGCTGTTGTTACAACTTCGCCCTTTCGAGGAGCGCGTTTCCCTCTGGAAACGGCACTTCGCAGGCTTTACATCTTGATAATATCTGACTCACAATCTTACGTAAACACCTCTTCCTTGCCACACCGGCAAGGAGACCTCCAGGGCGTAACACGTGTCCCTTCTCGTGCATTTCTCCGGACCGTCGTTCAGCCAAACCGCGGTTCTTCATCCAGGCGCGCCGGCCATCGTGGTCGGCCGTGATCCCAACGCGGGCGTCTACCTGCCGGACACCGAGCGCCTGATCTCGCGGCAGCACCTGTCCATCCAGTGGAGCGAAGGCGGTGCCCGCGTCGAGGTGCTGTCCCGCGTCAACTCGCTGATGACCGGGCGCGGCGAGATCAGCTCCGGGCAGCACGTGGTGCTGGCTGCCGGCGAAATCGCGCAGCTCGGGCATTTCTCGTTCACGGTGGCCCAGGGCGCTCCCACCGCTGCGGCGGCGCCGGCGGCCGCGCTGCCGGCGGACGATCCGTTCGCCGTCTTCGCGTCAGGCAGTTCACAGCCGAGTGGTTTCCCGACCACGGGCTTCGACGATCCGTTCTTCCAGCCGGCGCCGGCATCGTCGGCGGCGCTGATGGACACCCCGGCTGCCCTGGCAGCCATGAGCAGCGGGTCGCAGCCAGGCACCTTCAGCGGCGGTTCGTCCGGCACCAGCGGCAGCGCCTCCGGCATCAGCGATCCGCTCGCCGC
>NZ_DASPLW010000014.1:0-74958 GCF_035627355.1 Ramlibacter sp. | reverse complement strand
AAGGACGTGCTGCTGCCGCTGTCGAAGACCTCGATGGCCGCCCTCTTCGTCATCCAGTTCATCTACGGCTGGAACCAGTACCTGTGGCCGCTGCTGGTGGCCACGGACGAGAAGATGTATCCCATCGTGATGGGCATCAAGCGCCTGATCTTCGGCGAGGTCTACATCGAATGGAACGTGGTCATGGCCACGGCGATCCTGGCGATGCTGCCGCCGGCGGTGGTGGTGATCCTGATGCAGAAATGGTTCGTCAAGGGCCTCGTGGACACGGAAAAGTAAATGGCATCCATCTCCCTCAGAAACGTCGTCAAGAAGTACGGCAAAGGCAAGCACGAACTGCAGGTGATCCACGGCGTGAACGCCGAGGTGGCCGACCGCGAATTCATCGTCATCGTCGGGCCCTCGGGCTGCGGCAAGTCCACGCTGCTGCGCATGGTGGCGGGGCTCGAAGAAATCAGCGGCGGCGAGATCGCCATCGGCGGGCGGGTGGTGAACCAGCTCGAGCCGGCCGAGCGCGACATCGCCATGGTGTTCCAGAACTACGCGCTCTACCCGCACATGAGCGTGTTCGAGAACATGGCCTACGGCCTGAAGCTGCGCAAGATGCCCCGCGAGGAGATCAAGCAGCGGGTGGACAAGGCAGCCGGCATCCTGGAGCTGTCACACCTGCTCGATCGCCGGCCGCGCCAGCTCTCCGGCGGGCAGCGCCAGCGCGTGGCCATGGGCCGCGCCATCGTGCGCCAGCCGCAGGTGTTCCTGTTCGACGAGCCGCTGTCCAACCTGGACGCCAAGCTGCGCGCCCAGACCCGGCTGGAGATCCAGAAGCTGCACCGCGAACTGGGCATCACCTCGCTGTTCGTCACCCACGACCAGGTCGAGGCCATGACGCTGGCCCAGCGCATGATCGTGATGAACGCCGGCGTGATGGAGCAGTTCGGCACGCCCGAGGAGGTCTACCACCGGCCCGCCTCCACCTTCGTCGCCAGCTTCATCGGCTCGCCGCCCATGAACCTGCTCAAGGACGCGCCGGGCGGGCGCAACGGCCGCCTGATGGGCATCCGCCCCGAGCACCTGGACATGGGCGCCGACGGCTGGGAGGTCCGCGTCGAGACGGTGGAACTGCTGGGCGCCGAGCGCCTGATCTACGGCCGGCTTGGCGGCGAGCCGATCATCGTGCGCAGCGAGGAAGGCCAGCCGGCCCCCGCCGCCGATTCGGTGATCCGGGTGCGGCCGCGCGAGGACCGGCTGCACTGGTTCGACGCCGGCTCCGGCAAGCGGGTGGAAGCGTGACGGACTGGCCCTATCCGCGCTGGGTCGCCCACCGCGGTGCCGGCAAGCTGGCGCCCGAGAACACGATGGCCGCCTTCCGGCTGGGCGCGCAGCACGGCTGGCGCATGTTCGAGTGCGACGCCAAGCTGTCGGCCGACGGCGTGGTGTTCCTGATGCACGACGCGGAACTGGATCGCACGACCAGCGGCACGGGCCTAGGCGGCGACAAGCCCTGGGCCGAGCTGTCGCAGCTGGACGCCGGGAGCTGGCACTCGCGCGCCCATGCCGGCGAGCCGCTGCCGACGCTGGAGAACGTCGCGCGCTTCTGCCGCGCCAACGGCTACTTCCTCAACATCGAGATCAAGCCCACGCCCGGGCTGGAGCTGCGTACCGGCGAGGTGGTCGCGCGCGAAGCCGCCCGCCTGTGGGCCGATGCGGCCGTGCCGCCGCTGCTGACCTCGTTCCGTCCGGAATCGCTGGCTGGCGCTCGCGATGCCGCGCCACAGCTGCCGCGCGGGCTGCTGCTGGACAGCCTGTGGAAGGGCTGGCTGGAGATGGCGCTGCAGCTCGAGTGCGTGGCGCTGGTGTGCAACCACGCGCTGTGGGACGCCAGCACGGTCACCCAGGCCAAGAGCGCGGGTCTGCGCTGCCTGAGCTACACCGTGAACGACGAGTGGGCCGCGCAGCGGCTGTGGGCGCTGGGGACGGACGGGATCATCACGGACCGGGTGGATCTGTTCGCGCCGGACTAGGGCGCAGCCCTACTTCAGGTCCCCCGCCAGCGCCGCCAGCGTCTCCGCCGGGATCGTCATGTGCGCCGGGTAGTTGCGGTGGTCGCAACCCAGCTTGACCTCGGCGCCGGCCTTCACGGCCGCGCGCATGGGCGCGTCGAGCTCGAAGCGCAGGAAGTGCACCGAGGACGTCTTCTCGTCGTTCTCGCGCTCGAGGTCCTCGTCGGCGATCGCGTACACGCGCGCATGCCCCTCGACCTCGACGAACATGCGGTCCTCCACGCCGATCAGCCGGGCCAGCTCGCGCCGGCGCTCGCTCTCGTCGGGGTACTCCAGCATCATGGTGGCCTTCCAGTTGCCGCCATCGGGCACCAGCGGCGCGTAGGCGTCGATCTCGGCCTGGATGCCCTCTTCCTCGAAGATCTTCTCGATGCGCAGCATCTCCTGGATCTGGTAGCGCATCGTCAGCTCGCTCTCGAACTGCAGCGTCAGGTGCTCGCCCAGCTGCACGCTGCGCTGCTTGCGGTGGGCGATGACCTCGCCCTTGTGCGCCTTGCGCCAGCGGGCGTAGGCCTCCAGCGTCATCAGGCTGTCGGGGGTGATCTTGCCGGTCAGTTGCATGGGGGGTTCACAGTCCGTAGGCCTTGCGCAGCAGGCTGAGCGGGTGCTGCAGCTCCGGCGTGCCGAGCTGGTTCACCTCGAAGCCCTGCGCGATGTGGTGGCCGCCCAGCGGGCAGTCGGAGCTGATGTAGTCGGGCGCGCCGCCCGCGGGGTGTTCCGCCATGCGACGGAACAGCGGCTTGCCGATCTTCATCGCCATGGCGTGGTACTGCTTCTTGACGCCGTAGGTGCCGGCGTGCCCGGAGCAGCGCTCGTGGGTGGCGACCTCGGTGCCCGGCACCAGCTTGAGCATCTCCTCGGTGCGCTTGCCGATGTTCTGCACCCGGCCGTGGCAGGGCGTGTGGTAGCTCACCTTGCCCAGCGGCTGGCTGAAGTCGGTCTTGAGCAGGCCGTCGCGCCGGCGAGCGGAGAGGTACTCGAACGGATCCCACATCGCTTCCTTGACGGCCTGCACGTCGGCGTCGTCGGGGTACATCAGCGGGAGTTCCTGCTTGTACATCAGCGTGCAGCTCGGCACGGCCGACAGGATGGCCCAGCCCTCGCGCGCGTAGCGGGCCAGCACCGGGATGTTGGCCTGCTTGAGCTTGTCCACGCCCTCCAGGTCGCCCAGCTCCAGCTTGGGCATGCCGCAGCACTTCTCCTTGTCGACGAGGCGGTACGGGATCTCGTTGTGCGCCAGCACCTTCAGCAGGTCGTGGCCTATGCCCGGCTCGTTGTAGTTGACGTAGCAGGTGGCGTAGATCGCGACCTTGCCGGGCGTCTTGGCGCCGTCCTTCACCGGCAGGTCTTCCGACTTCGGCGCGCCGGAGCGGAACTTGCGCGTGGCCAGGTCGGGCAGCCAGGCGTCACGGTCGACGTTCAGCACCTTCTCCATGGCGGCGCGGGCCGGCTTGGTGTGGTTCAGCGCATTGGCCGCCTGCACCACGATCGGGATGCCGGCGAAGCTGCCGTGGGTGTCGGTCGAGGCGAGGAAGCGCTCGCTGGCAGGAATGCCCTTCCTGAACTTGATCGCCTTGGCCCGCAGCATGGTGTGCGGGAAGTCCAGGTTCCACTCGTGCGGCGGCACGTAGGGGCACTTGGTCATGTAGCACAGGTCGCACAGGTAGCACTGGTCGACGACCTTCCAGTAGTCCTGCTTGGCCACGCCGTCGAGCTCGCCGGTGCTGCCCTCGTCCACCAGGTCGAACAGCGTCGGGAAGGCGCCGCACAGGCTGACGCAGCGGCGGCAGCCGTGGCAGATCTCGAAGATGCGCTCCAGCTCCTTGAAGGCGGCGCCCTCGTCGTAGAAGGCGTCGTTGCGCCAGTCGATGGGGTGCCGGGTGGGGGCCTCGAGGCTGCCTTCGCGCGGGAGCATGTCGGGTCTTCTTGTCGTGTGGGCTCGGATGAGGGCGCATTCGCGCCCGCCCTCATCCCAGCCCTCTCCACTTGGGAGAGGGAGGGCGGTCGCGCGTCAGTCGACCAGCTCGTTCAGCGCCTTGGTGTAGCGGTTCGCGTGCGAGCGCTCGGCCTTGGCCAGCGTCTCGAACCAGTCGGCGACTTCGTCGAAGCCTTCATCGCGCGCCGTCTTGGCCATGCCCGGGTACATGTCGGTGTACTCGTGGGTCTCTCCGGCCACGGCAGCCTTGAGGTTGTCGCGCGTGCCGCCGATCGGCAGGCCGGTGGCGGGATCGCCGCACTGCTCCAGCCATTCCAGGTGGCCGTGCGCGTGGCCCGTCTCGCCTTCGGCGGTGGAGCGGAACAGCGCCGCGACGTCGTTCTGCCCTTCCACGTCGGCCTTGTTTGCGAAGTAGAGGTAGCGGCGGTTGGCCTGGGATTCGCCGGCAAAGGCGGCCTTCAGGTTTTCTTCCGTCTTGGAACCCTTGAGGGTGGCCATGGCAGTCTCCTTGGAAATGGGTGGATCGGTAGAGCCTTGCGCCCGGGGCGTTCGGCCCGAGGACCCAGGGACTGTAGCGCCGCCTCACCGCACGGTCTAATTGGCCGGCTCAATCCGCCGCATTGAAGATGGCTAAGGGAACCATAGGGTGCATGCATGGGTCCGCCGATGGCCGCGCCGGGCCTCTGCGCCCATTACGGTAAAGTAAACGCGTTACGCAATGTTGAATTCCGGAGAACCCATGGCCGCCGTCCCGAACACTGCCGCGCTGCCGGCCCCCGCACCCATCCAGCAGCTCCACCACTACGCCTACCGGGCCCGCGACGCCGAGGAGACGCGCCGCTTCTACGAGGACATCCTCGGGCTGCCGCTCTACCACATCATCCAGAGCGACTACGTGCCCAGCACCGGCGAGTACTGCCCCTACACGCACTTCTTCTTCCGCCTGCAGGACGGCTCGTTCATCGCCTTCTTCGACCTCGGCGACGACCAGGCCTGCGAGCCCTCGCCCAACACGCCCAAGTGGGTCAACCACATCTCCTTCCGGGTCGACTCGACCCAGGCGCTGCAGGACATGAAGGCGCGGCTGGAAGCGCACGGGGTCGAGGTGCTGGGCATCACCGACCACCACATCTTCCACAGCATCTACTTCTTCGACCCCAACGGCATCCGGCTGGAGCTGACGGCCCAGCTGGCCGACGAGTTCCAGATGCTGCAGGAGAGCAAGACCGCGCACAAGCGGCTGGACGAATGGACCGCGCGCAAGGAGCAGTGGCGCAAGGACCGGGCGGCCGGCAAGGCCGCCGAACCGCTCAAGCCGCAGCAGAACGACCGGCCGGAGTTCGTGAAGAAGTAAGGCCCCGTCATTCCCGGCCTCGCCTTCGGGCCGGCGGGCCCCCGCGGAAATCCAGTGCGACCGTTCGCGGCCTGCCTGGATGACCCGGACCCCCGCCTGCGCGGGGATGACCTACAAAGAAGGGCGCGTGTGACAACGAGGAGACCATCGCCATGGACGAGCTGAGGACGGGCTACGCGGAAACGGCCCTGACCAATGGCTACGAATTCACCTCGGGCAGCGGCTACCAGCTGCCCGAGTACCCGTTCGAGGCGCCGGCCGAGCTGGCCACCGGCACGGTCGGGGAACATCCGGTGGTCATCGTGGGCGCCGGGCTGGCCGGGCTCACCGCGGCCTGCGCCCTGGCCCACTACGGCATCCCCGCCGTCCTGCTCGACGAGGACAACACCGTCGGCGTCAAGGGCGCCTCCTCGCGCGGCATCTGCTACACGCAGAAGTCGCTGGAGATCTTCCACCGGCTGGGCGTCTACGAGCGCATCGCCCGCAAGGGCATCCAGTGGAGCGTGGGCCGCACCTTCGCCGGCCAGGACGAGGTCTACTCCTTCGACCTGCGCCAGCAGAGCGGCTACAACCTGTCGATCCAACCGCCCTTCATCAACATCCAGCAGTTCTACATCGAGGGCTACCTGGTCGAGCGCATCCGCGAACTGGGCGTGGTGCAGCTGCGCTGGAACAACCGAGTCACCGGCTTCCAGCAGGACGACGACGGCGCCACGCTTTCCGTCACCACGCCGGCCGGCGACTACCGCATCCGCGCCCAGCACGTGATCGACGCCAGCGGCTGCCACAGCCCGTTCCGCCAGTGGGTGGGCGCCAGCGTGACGGCGAAGAAGGGCGACGACCGCTGGTGCATCGCCGACGTGCGCTTCACCAAGCACCCGCCGGTGGAGCGCCACACCTGGATCGAGGCGCCCTTCAACGAGAACCGCGCCGTCTGGCAGCACCTGATGGGCGACGAGGTCTGGCGCATCGACTACCAGATGGCGCCCAACGCCGACCCGGAAGAGGTCAGCCGCGAGGACGTGGTGCGCCAGCGCCTGCAGCGCCAGTTCGGCGCCGACTGCGAAGTCGAGATCGTCTGGGTCGGCCCCTACGCGTATCGCAGCGAGTGCGTGGATGCGATGCGCCACGGCCGCGTGTTCTTCGTCGGCGATGCCGCCAAGGTGGTCAGCCCCTTCGGCGCGCGCGGCGGCAACACCGGCATCGCCGACGCCGACAACCTGGCCTGGAAGCTGGCCGCGGTGCTCCAGGGCCGCGCGCCCGCGGCACTGCTGGACAGCTACCACGAGGAGCGGCACGAGGCCGCCCGGCAGAACGTGCTGGTGACCAACCGCACCGCCCGCTTCCTGCGGCCGGCCGACGGTATCGAGCGGGTGTTCCGCAACGCGGCGGTGGGCCTGGCGCGGCAGTTCCCGTTCGCTCGCCAGCTGGTGAACACCGGCCGCATGGCGATCGCCAACCCGTATACCAGCTCCAGCGTGTGCGACCGGACCGGCGGCCTGTCGGTGCAGAACGTCGCCTTCGAGTGGCCCGACGGATCGAGGGGCGTGGTCAACGACCTGCTGCAGTGGGCGGAAGGCCGCCTGCTGCTGCTGGTCTTCGGCGACCCCGGCCGGGCCGGCCTGTCGCGCCTGCGCGAGCTGTCGGAGGCGGCGCCGCTGCGCTGCCTGCAGGTCCTGGGGCCGAACCAGCGGCCGGGCGCCGTCGAACACGTGCGCGATCCGCAGGGGCACCTGCAGGGCGCATGCCACGTCTTCGGCCACGCGTGGGCGCTGGTGCGGCCCGACAGCTACGTGGCGGCCACCGGCGAGAGCGTGGACGCCAGCCTGGTGCAGGCCATCGCCCGCGCCCTGGGCGCCGCAGGAGCACACGAATGAAGCTGCCGACCTCGATGAAGACGACCCTCAACTTCCAGGACGCCGACACCTTCTACGAGCAGCTGCTGGATGCGCACCAGGGCCTGAGCCGCGACCAGTCGGAACTGCTCAACGCCCGCCTGATCCTGCTGCTGGCCAACCAGGTCGGCGACGCGCGCGTGCTGGAGGAATGCGTGGCCGCGGCCAAGGACTTCCACTAGGCCGGGGTCGACGGCTCGCGGGCGAACTGGGCCGGCGTCTGGCCGCGCCAGCGCCGGAAGGCGCGCGAGAACGCGCCCTCGTCGGAAAACCCCAGCTTCTCGCTGACCGCGGCCACCGACTGGCCCGCCTGCAGGGCCTGGGTGGCCATCTCGTGCAGCAGGGCCTCGCGCAGGCCCTTGAACGACACCGCCTCGGCGGCCAGCTTGCGATTGAGGTGCCTGCCGCTCATGCCCAGCGCCTCGCCCACGCGTTCCTTGCCCCAGCGCGGATGCGCGCGGATCAGCTGCTGCACGCGGCTGGAGACGCCGCCGCTCGGCAGCGAGGCCAGCATCTCGTCGGCCATCAGGCGCAGCTGCGCATGCAGCCGGTCGCCGGCCTGGATCAGGCCCAGGCCGGCTTCGCCCGCGGCCATGGTGACGCTGTCCACCGGCTGGCCGAAGCGCACCGGGCATCCGAGCAGGGCCTCGTACGCGCCCGGCTCCGCGCGCGGCGCGTGCGCGAACTCCACGCCCGAGGGCCGGAAGCGGCCGCTGGTCATCCAGCGCGCCAGGTTGACCACGCAGCCCATCGCAGCCTCCACGCGCAGCTCGCGGCAGGCCGTGTACGCCGGCAGGTAGCGCAGCGCCATCCCGTCGGGCAGCGTCGCGGTCTCGAAGCGGGCGTTGTCGCCGATGATGGGCGCGTACTCCGTCAGCACCTCCAGGCCTTCGCCCAGCGTGTCGCAACTCAGGAGCAGCAGGCCGACGATGTCCAGGTGACCGGCCTGCAGCCCGGTGCCCAGGCGTAGGGCCGCCAGCGGGTCGGCCGCAGTGGCCTGCGCGAACAGGGCCCAGAGCTCGTCCTGCTGCGCCATGGGCACCCGCGGGCGCCGGGCCAGGGACTGCAGCAGGCCTTCGGGCACGCGCGCACCGTGGCGCTGCGCCGCTTCCAGGACGGCCTGGGTGAACCGGATGGTGACGCTGTGCTGTCCTTGCATGGCGGAGGGTCGGCGGCCGGCCTGTCCCGAATTGCCGGCCGCGTGTCCCGCTTGGTGCGGGACGGCCCGTCGAGTGTGCCCTAAAGTCATCCGGCTACGAGAGGGCTGGACCGCCGCGCACCGTGCGCGGCCGCAGGCCCCGGACAACGGAGACACGCGATGCTGCCAGTCGACCAGGTGCAACTGAGTTTCGATCCCCAGACGCTCAGGATCCTCAACGCGGTGCTGGGCCTGGTGATGTTCGGCGTGGCGCTGGAACTGAAGGTCGAGGACTTCCGGGAGGCGCTGAAAACGCCCCGGGCGCTCGCGTTGGGGCTGGTCGGCCACCACGTGCTGTTTCCCGCCATGACCTACGTGCTGGTCTGGGTGCTGAATCCGATCCCCAGCATCGCGCTCGGCATGATCCTGGTGTCGTCCTGCCCGGCCGGGCACATCTCGAACTTCCTGGTCCACCTGTCGCGGGGCAACACCGCCCTGTCGGTCAGCGTCAGCGCGCTGTCCACCGCGGTCGCCCTGTTCATGACGCCGCTGAACTTCGCGTTCTGGGGCAACCTGCACCCGGTGACCAGCGGCCTGATGAAGCAGGTGGCGATGAGCCCCTGGGAGATGCTGGAAGTCGTGGTGCTGCTGCTGGGCGTGCCGCTGGTGCTGGGCATGTGGGTGGCGCGCCGCTTCCCCGGCTTCGCGCAGCGGGTGCGCACGCCGATGAAGCGGCTGTCGCTGCTGGTGCTGGCGGCCTTCATCGTCGGCGCGCTGGCGGCCAACTTCCGCCACTTCCTGGCCTGGATCCACCTGGTCGTGCTGGTGGTGTTCATCCACAACCTGCTGGCGCTGGCCACCGGCTACGGCCTGTCGGCGGCCATGCGGCTGCCCGAGCGCGACCGCCGCGCGATCACCTTCGAGATGGGCATCCAGAACTCGGGGCTGGGCCTGACCCTGATCTTCAACTTCTTCAACGGCCTGGGCGGCATGGCCATCGTGACCGCCTGGTGGGGCATCTGGCACATCGTCGCCGGGCTGGCGCTGGCCACCTTCTGGAAGCGCCGCGACCCCGGCGGCCAGGCGCAGGCGCTGGGCCCCGGCCGGGCCCGGGCATGAACGCGCCGCGCGTCCTGGTGACCGGGGCCGGCGGCTACCTGGGCCGCCAGGTCGTGGCCGGGCTGGCACAGCAGGCCGGCGCGTCGCTGGTGCTGGCGCACGACGTGCGGCCGCCGGCGGAGCGGCTGCCGGGCGTGCGCTACGAGACCGGCGACGTGCGCTCGCCGGAGCTCGCCACGCTGGTCGCGACGCACCGCATCGACACCGTGGTGCACCTGGCGTCCATCGTCACGCCGGGGCGCGGCAGCCGGCGCGAGTTCGAGTACGACGTGGACGTGAACGGCACGCGCAACGTGCTGCAGGCCTGCGTGCGGCACGGCGTGCGCCGCATCGTGGTGTCCTCCAGCGGCGCGGCCTACGGCTACCACGCCGACAACCCGGCCTGGATCACCGAGGACGTGCCGCTGCGCGGCAACGAGGTGTTCGCCTATTCGCACCACAAGCGCCTGGTCGAGGAACTGCTCGCCTGCCACCGCGAGGACCACCCCGGGCTGGAGCAGGTGGTGCTGCGCATCGGCACCATCCTCGGCGCCACCGTGCGCAACCAGATCACCGGCCTGTTCGAGCAGCGCCGGCCGCTGGCCATCGCCGGCTCCGACAGCCCGTTCGTGTTCATCTGGGACCAGGACGTGGTGGCCATCATCCTGCGCGCGATAGCCGACGGCCCGGCCGGCATCTTCAACGTGGCCGGCGACGGCGCACTCACCATCCACGAGATCGCCGCCCGCCTGGGCAAGCGCTGCCGGGTGCTGCCGGCGGGCGTGCTGCAGGGCGCACTGGCCGTGCTCAAGCCGCTCGGCCTGACGCAGTACGGACCGGAGCAGATCGACTTCCTGCGCTACCGGCCGGTGCTGCTCAACACGCGCCTGAAGACGGTGTTCGGCTACACGCCGCGCTACACCTCGGCCGAGGTGTTCGAGGTCTACCGGGCCGCGCTCGCGAACCGGAGCGCGGCGGCATGACGCACCGGAGCTTCGCCGGCCGCACGGTGGTGGTCACGGGCGCCGCAGGCGGCCTCGGGCGCAGCCTGTGCCTGCACTTCGGTGCCGCCGGCGCCCGGGTGGCCGCGCTCGACCGTGATGCCGACGGCCTCCAGGCGCTGGCCGCCGAGATGTCGGCGCGCGGCCAGACCGTACTGCCGCAGCCCTGCGACGTGACCGACGCGGCGGCCTGCGCCACGGCCCTGCGCATGGCCAGCGAGACCCTGGGCCGCATCGAGGTGCTGGTCAACAACGCCGGCATCGCGCACCGCAGCGCCTTCGCGCAGACGCGGGCCGAGGTGATCCGGCGGGTGATGGAGGTGAACTTCTTCGGCACCGTCCATTGCACGCAGGCCGCCCTGCCCGACCTGCGCGCCGCGCGCGGCCTGGTGATCGCGATCTCCAGCGTGGCCGGCTTCTCGCCGCTGGTCGGCCGCACCGGCTACGCGGCCAGCAAGCACGCGCTGCACGGCTTCTTCGACAGCCTGCGGGCCGAACTGGCCGGTGATGGCGTGGAGGTGCTGCTGGTCTGCCCGTCCTTCATCGCCACCGGCATCGACGGCGCGGCGCTGGGCGGCGACGGCCGGCCCGCGGGTCGGCCTCGGCAGACCACCGGTGCGCAGGCGACGCCGGACGAGGTGGCGCAGGCGATCGTCCGGGCGGCGTCGCGCGGGCGACGGCTGCTGCTGCCCGGGGCGACAGCCCGCACGGCCTGGGTGCTCAGCCGCTGCTGCCCGAGCTTGTACGCCGCCCTCATGCGGCGTCGGCTGCAGGCCGAGCTGGCACCCACTTCCCAAGGAGACTGAAGAAAAATGAAGACGACGATGCACGGCGTTGCCCTGGCCGGCCTGCTGCTGGCCGCCAGCGGCGCACAGGCCCTGACGCTGCAGGTGCAGGGCCCGGATGGCCAGCCCCTGGGCCTGGTCATGGTCACGCAGGTGCCGCGGGCCGCCCGCATCGACGACTCGGACAACGGCTACGCCGCGTCGGGCCGGCCGCAGCAGGGCACCCTGGAGCACACGCGCTTCACCGATGCGCGCGGGCAGGCCGTGCTGCCGGACAGCGCCGCACCGTTCACGCTGCGCCTGCGCAAGCCCGGCTTCAAGGACCTGCAGCTCACCTCCACCGAGCTGGGCTCGCGGACCGAGTTGGCGATGGCGGCCGAGCAGGACCCCCGCGCGCTGGCCGAGCAAAAGCCCTCCAATGCCTGGACCGCCACCCTGTCCAGCAGCATCCCGGAGGAAGCCATCCGCAAGGAGTTCATGCTCCAGTGCGCCTTCTGCCACCAGCAGGGATCGGCCTTCCTGCGCCGCGAGCGCAGCGCCAGCGAGTGGGACACGGCCATCCGCCGGATGGTGCGCTACGGCGCCCGGCTGTCCAGCGAGTCGCAGAAGTCCATGCCGGCGCTGCTGGAGGCGCACTGGAAGGACATCGCGGCCCACCCGGAACGGGTGCCGGAAGCAACCCCCTGGGTGCCCGAGCTGGCCGGCGCCCAGATCACCGAGCTGCCGCTGGGCGACCGCTTCTCCCAGATGCACGACTTTTTGGCGCACAGCAACGGCATGGTCTACGTGGGCGACAACCTGCAGGACCGCATCTACGAGGTCAACCCGGACACCGGCGCCTACACCGTCTACAAGATCCCGCCGCTGCCCGGCGACAAGCTGGGCGGCCTGCTGGCCGGGCGGCTGGCGGAATTCCCCAAGCACGAGACCTACCAGGGCATCCACTCGCTGGCCGAGTCGAGGAAGGACGGCCATGTGTTCATCACGCCGTCCTACCAGCGCCGGCTGATCGAGTTCGACCCCCGCAGCAAGTCCTTCAAGGTGCACGAGATGGACAGCGGCTTCTATCCGCACACGGTGCGCATCGATGCCAGGGACCGGGTCTGGTTCACGCTGGCCCTGTCCAACCAGGTGGCGATGTTCGATCGCGCCACCGCACGCTTCACGCTCTACGACCTCCCCTTCCGCAGCTTCATGGAAAAGCTCACCGTGAAGCTGACGCCCTTCATCTTCAAGCTGATCGGCTGGGGCCTGCCGATCACCAACTGGGTTCGGGTGGACCACAAGTCCACCGGCGTTCCGCTGCCCTACGGGATCGACATTACGCCCGACGGCACCGTCTGGATCGCCCGCATGCACACCGACGAGATCGCCTCCATCGATCCCGCCACCGGCCGGGTGACCATGATCGCCACGCCGCTGCGCGCGCCCCGGCGCCTGCGCAGCGACCGCGACGGCAACCTCTGGATCGCGATGTTCAACGAGTCCGCGATCCTGCGCTACGAGCCGGCCGCGCGCCGCTTCACCACCTTCGAGATGCCGGTGCGGCCCAAGGGCAGCGACACGCCCTACTCCCTGAACGTGGACCGCCAGCGCCACCAGGTCTGGGTGACCGGCACCAATTCCGATTCGGTCCAGCGCCTGGACATCGCCACCGGCACCTGGCGCTTCTTCCCGATGCCGCGCAAGGTGACCTTCACCCGCGACGTGGAGTTCGGCGCCGACGGCCGCGTCTTCCTGGCCAACGGCGCCTTCCCCTCCTGGCACATCGAGGACGCGCAGCCCACCTTCATCCATCTGCGGCCCGGCGACGCGCGCGCGCCATGATCCGCCGCCACGGCCGCTTCCTGCTGTCCTGCCTGCTGGCGTTCACCGCCGGCCACATGTTCAACTACACCGTCATCCTGTACCTGCAGGAAGCGGTGGGCTCGGACCTGCTGGCCGGCCTGGGTTTCGGCCTCGCTTTCGGCAGCTCCATCGTGTTCGGCTGGTTCGCGGGCGTGCTGTGCGATCGCGTGGCGCCGGTGCGGGTGATCCACGGCGCGCAGGCGCTGTTCCTGGTCGGACTGGCCTGCCTCGGGTGGGCGGACGTCGGCGCCGGAGTCGGCACTCGCCCGGCGTGGGCGCTGGCCGGCGCCTTCATGGGCGGGCTAGCCTGGTCCTTCGTCGGGCCGGCGCGGCTGACCACCTTGGGGCAGATCGCCTCGGCGGCCGAACTCAAGCCGCTGACCATCGTGTTCAACCTGCAGGTGCTGATCGGCTTCGGGCTGGCTCCGATGGCGATCGGCCTGATCCGCGGGCGGGCCGGCTGGCCGGCGGTGCTGGCCGCCGCCGCCGCGGGCTTCGTCCTGTCCTCGGCCCTGCTGGCGGGCTTGCGCACCCGGGCCGACCCGCAGCCCTCGATGCAATCGGTCTGGTCCGACATCGGGGCCGGCTTCCGCGCGGTCGGCGAGGCCCCGCTGCTGCGCCAGCTGATGCTGGCCGCCGTGGCCGGCTATGCCATGACCGGCCCGATGCAGATCCTGCTGCCCCGGCTGGCCCGCCAGGAGCTCGGGCTGTCGGAGGCACTGCGCGGCGCCTACCTGGGCCTGCTGGCCGCCAGCCTGATCGCCGGCGGCGTGCTGGCGCTGGTGCTGGCGCGCCGCGTGCACCACGGCCGCACCGTGCTGGGCGGCGTCACGGTGGCCAGCCTGGTGTTCGCCGGGCTGGCGCTGGTGGAGTCGCCGGCCGGGTCGGCCCTGACGCTGGCGGGCGTGGGCCTGCTGGGCGGGCTGGTGATCAGCCTGGTCGTCTCGGGCATCCAGGCGCAGGCGCCGGTCGCCCTGCGCGGGCGCGTCATGTCCATGTACTCCATCACCTCGCAGGTGGTGCCGGCGCTGTCCGGGGTGGCGGCCGGCGCGCTGCTCCAGCAGGTGGGCGTGCGCCCGGCGGTCGCCGCCGCCGGACTGCTGCTGGCGGGCGTGGGCGCAGTGGCCGCACTCGCGATGCCGGCACTGCGGCGCCACGCGGGGGCCTGAGGCCGGTACTCGCTAAAATCGGTGCTCTTCCCACCCGGCCACGCCAGTGGTGGCTCAACGGCATCCGGACGGATGCCGTTGTTCATTCGGATAAGCACCCGCACCATGAACGACACGGCCCCGCAGCCCGGCCCAGCCAGCCTGTCCAAGTCCTTCGAACCCGCCGCCATCGAAGCCCGCTGGGGCCCGGCTTGGGAGCAGCGCGGCTACGGCCGGGCCGGCTACCGGGGCACCGGCGAGCCGCGCGACGGCGAGCCGGCCTTCGCCATCCAGCTGCCGCCGCCCAACGTCACCGGCACGCTGCACATGGGGCATGCGTTCAACCAGACCATCATGGACAGCCTCACGCGCTACCACCGGATGCGCGGGTTCAACACGCTGTGGCTGCCGGGCACCGACCACGCGGGCATCGCCACCCAGATCGTGGTGGAGCGCCAGCTGCAGCAGCAGGGGCAGAGCCGGCACGACCTGGGGCGCAGGAACTTCGTCGAGCGGGCCTGGGACTGGAAGCGCCAGTCCGGCAACACCATCACCACCCAGATGCGCCGCCTGGGCGACAGCGTGGACTGGTCGCGCGAGTACTTCACGATGGACGACAGGCTGTCGACCATCGTCACCGACACCTTCGTGCGGCTGTACGAGCAGGGCCTGGTCTACCGCGGCAAGCGGCTGGTGAACTGGGACCCGGAACTCAAGACCGCGGTCAGCGACCTGGAGGTCGAGAGCCAGGAGGAGGACGGCTCCCTCTGGCACATCCGCTACCCGCTGGCCGACGGCAGCGGCTCCCTGACGGTGGCGACCACCCGGCCCGAGACCATGCTGGGCGACGTCGCGGTGATGGTGCACCCGGAGGACGAGCGCTACCGCCACCTGGTCGGCAAGACGGTGCGGCTGCCGCTGTGCGACCGCGAGATCCCGGTGATCGCCGACGACTACGTCGACCGCGAATTCGGCACCGGCGTGGTGAAGGTCACGCCCGCGCACGACACCAACGACTACGCCGTCGGCCAGCGCCACGGCCTGCCGATGATCGGCGTGCTGACGCTGGACGCGAAGATCAACGACAACGCACCGGCTGCCTACCGTGGGCTGGACCGCTTCGAGGCCCGCAAGCGCGTGGTCGCCGACCTGCAGGCGCAAGGCCTGCTCGAGGACACGAAGAAGCACAAGCTGATGGTGCCGCGCTGCGCGCGCACCGGGCAGGTGATCGAGCCCATGCTGACGGACCAGTGGTTCGTCGCCATGACCAAGGTGAGCGAGCAGGATCCCACCGGCAAGTCCATCGCACAGAAGGCGATCGACGCCGTGCGCAGCGGACAGGTGCGCTTCGTGCCGGAGAACTGGGTCAACACCTACAACCAGTGGATGGACAACATCCAGGACTGGTGCATCTCGCGCCAGTTGTGGTGGGGCCACCAGATCCCGGCCTGGTACGACGAGGCGGGCAACGTGTACGTCGCGCGCAGCGAGGCCGAAGCGCAGGCCCAGGCGCCCGGCAAGGTCCTGCGGCGCGACGAGGACGTGCTGGACACCTGGTATTCCTCGGCGCTGGTGCCCTTCTCCACCCTGGGCTGGCCGGACAAGACGCGCGACCTGGAGCTGTACCTGCCCTCCAGCGTGCTGGTGACCGGCTACGACATCATCTTCTTCTGGGTCGCCCGGATGATCATGATGACCACCCACTTCACCGGGCAGGTGCCGTTCCGCGACGTGTACATCCACGGCCTGGTGCTGGACGCGCACGGCCGCAAGATGAGCAAGTCCGAGGGCAACGTGCTGGACCCGGTGGACCTGATCGACGGCATCGAACTGGGCCCGCTGCTGGACAAGCGCACCACCGGCCTGCGCAAGCCCGAGACGGCGCCGCAGGTGCGCAGGAACACGGAGAAGGAATTCCCCCAGGGCATCCCGGCCTACGGCGCGGACGCACTGCGCTTCACCTTCGCGTCCATGGCCTCGCTCGGCCGCAGCATCAACTTCGACCCGAAGCGCTGCGAGGGCTACCGCAACTTCTGCAACAAGCTCTGGAACGCGTCGCTGTTCGTGCTGATGAACTGCGAGGGCCAGGACTGCGGCCTGCGGGAGCACACCAAGGCCGACTGCGAGCCGGGCGGCCCGGCGCACGGCTACCTGCGTTTCAGCCAGGCCGACCGCTGGATCGCCTCGGTGCTGCAGAAGGTGGAAGCCGAGGTCGCGCAGGGCTTTGCCGACTACCGCCTGGACAACGTCGCCAACGCGATCTACGACTTCGTCTGGAACCAGTACTGCGACTGGTACCTGGAGATCGCCAAGGTGCAGCTGCGCGAAGCGGCCAAGGATGGTGACGAAAGCCGGCAGCGGGCCACCCGCCGCACCCTGATCCGCACCCTGGAAGCCATCCTGCGGCTGGCGCACCCGGTCATCCCCTTCATCACCGAGGAGCTATGGCAGAAGGTCGCCCCGGTGGCCGGCCTGGCCGGCGAGTCGGTCAGCATCGCCCGCTATCCGCAGGCGCAGCCGGAGAAGATCGACGCGGCCGCCATCGCCTACGTCGACCGGCTCAAGGCCCTGGTGGACAGCTGCCGCCAGTTGCGCGGCGAACTGAACGTGTCCCCCGCCGCCCGCCTGCCGCTGCTGGCGACCGGCGACGCCGCCTTCCTGGGCGAGGTGGCGCCGGTGCTGCAGGCGCTGGCGCGGCTCAGTGAAGTGAAGGTCTTCGACGACGAGGCCGCCTGGGCCGCCGCCGCCAAGGCCGCGCCCGTGGCCGTGGTGGGCGAAGCGCGCCTGTGCCTGTTCATGGAGATCGACGTCGCCGCCGAGAAGGCGCGCCTGTCCAAGGAGGCGGCGCGCGTCGAAGGCGAACTCGCCAAGGCCCAGGGCAAGCTGTCCAACCAGGCCTTCGTCGCCAAGGCACCCGCCGCCGTGATCGAGCAGGAACGCAAGCGCATCGCCGATTTCGGCGCCACGCTGGCCCGCCTGCGCGAGCAACTGGCGCGGCTCGGCTGAACCCCTCTACGCATTGCGACAATAGGAGCCCCATGAAGCGCAGACACCTCCTCCTCTCCGGCGCCGCAGCCGTCGCGGCCTTCCCCACCTTCGCGCAGCAGCAGCGCCCGATCCGCCTGATCGTCCCCTACGCCCCCGGCGGCCCGCTGGACACCACGGCGCGGGTGCTGGCCGAGCGGGTGAAGGACACGCTGGGCACCGTGATCATCGAGAACAAGCCCGGCGCCGGCGGCAACATCGGCTCCGACATGATCGCCAAGGCGGCGCCGGACGGCACCACCATCGGCATCGCCGCGGTCGCCACCCACGCGATCAACCCCTGGCTGTTCGGCAAGCTGCCGTTCGACCCGGCCAAGGACTTCGCCCCCATCACGCAGATGGTGCGCGTGCCCAACGTGCTGGTGATGAACGCCGAGACCGCGGCCCGCCTGAAGATCAACTCGCTGGCCGACCTGATCCGCTATGCCAAGGCCAACCCCGGCCGCCTGAACTACGGCAGCGGCGGCAACGGCAGCGCCGGCCACCTGGCCGGCGAGATGTTCAAGCGCGATGCCGGCATCTTCGCGGTGCACATCCCCTACAACGGCGGCAACCCGGCGCAGCTCGCCCTGCTGTCGGGGCACGTGGACTTCAACTTCGACAACCTGGCCACGGCGGCGCCCAACATCCGTGCCGGCAAGCTCAAGGCGCTGGCGGTCACCACGCTGCAGCGTTCGCCCAACCTGCCCGACGCGCCGCCGGTCGCGGACACGCTGAAGGGCTTCTCGATCGACACCTGGTGGGGCCTGGTCGCCCCGGCCGGCACGCCGGCCGACACCATCCAGCGCATGAACCAGGCCTTCGTGGCTGCGCTGCAGGCCGCCGAGACCAAGACCCGCTTCGCCGGCCTCATGGCCGAGCCGGTGCCGACCACGCCCGACCAGTTCGCGGCCTTCATGAAGTCGGAACTGGCCCGCTACGAGAAGATCGTCAAGGCTTCGGGCGCCAAGGTCGACTGACCGCTGCGATCCACGTACGAGCCAAGGCCGCCGCCCCGAACGGGCCGGCGGCCTTCTTGTTTTCCCCCACGGTCGCGTTGCGTATCGCCCATGCACGGACGTGTGGATCCGTCACTTGTGTAACTGGCGCGGACCGCCAACCCGGCGCCAGCACGGGTGCGCCAAGCGAGGCCCCGTCAGTCCGGCCAGCTATCGAATCCGCAGCACGACAGTAACGTCCTACAGACGGGCGGAATCATTTCCCACGGCAGCCCAGCTACACCGCTCCTAAATTGTTCCAACGCGAAACAAGAGGAGTCCGTCCCATGGATGCCGTACCAAGCACCGCTCGTTCGTTGGCCGTGGTGGGCGCCCTGATGCTGGCTGCGGGGTCGGCCTCCGCCCAGCTGGCCTCTCCGTCGACGGATCCCTGGAGCGCCTCACCGACCAGCGCCACCGGCCGCCTGGGCCTGCGTCCCCTGAGCGTGCCGATCGGCTGCGGTGCGTCGCTGCTGCCCTGCGAGACCGAGGCGATCGACCTGCAGGCGCGCCGGCCGGACACCGGTTTCCACTGGAACGTGGAGCTCGCGCCGCTGCGCCTGGGCACGGCCGACCGCCTGTCGCCGAATGCGGAACGCGAAGGACTGAACCTCAGCCTGGTGGGCCGCCAGCCGCTGTTCGGCAGCCGCTTCTCCGTGTACGGGAAGCTGGGCACCACCTATGGCTATCCCGAGGCGGGCACCCCGCTGCTGGGGAGCACGGGCGCAGGCCCGGACGGCGCCTACGGCCTGTCGTTCGGCGCCGGCCTGAGCATGGCCGTCACCCCGCGGCTGTCGGCCACCCTCGGGCTGGACAGCCATGAACTGCGCCTGGGCGCCGGCGGGCGCGAGGCCGTGCGGGCGGTGGGACTGGGCTTGCAGTACCGGTACTGATCGCGCCACGTCCGCCTGAGCGGCGGACGGGCGGCGGCGTTCACTCGCCCAGGTAGGCGGCGCGCACCTTGGGGTCGCTGAGCATCTCGCGGGCGTTGCCGCTCATGGTGATGATTCCGGACTCCATCACGTAGGCCCGGTCGGCGGTCTGCAGCGCGCGGCTGGCGTTCTGCTCCACCAGCAGCATGGTGACGCCCTGGGCGTACACCTCGCGCACTACCTCGAAGATCTTGTCCACCATGATGGGCGACAGGCCCATCGAGGGCTCGTCCAGCAGCAGCAGGCTGGGCCGGCTCATGAGCGCGCGGCCCATGGCCAGCATTTGCTGCTCGCCGCCGGACATGGTGCCCGCCAGCTGGTCCTTGCGTTCCTTCAGCCGCGGGAAGATGGTGAAGACCTTGTCGATGTCGCTGGCGATGCCCGCCTTGTCGTTGCGGATGTGGGCACCCATCATCAGGTTCTCGGTGATGGTCATGCGCATGAAGACGCCGCGGCCTTCCGGCACCATCGCCAGCCCCTGCTTGACCAGGTCCCAGGGCCCGCGGCCGCGGACGCTCTGGCCCTGGTACTCGATGTCGCCGTCGCTGATCGGCTGCAGGCCGGTGATGGCCTTCATCGTCGTGGTCTTGCCCGCGCCGTTGGAGCCGATCAGCGTGACCAGCTCGCCCTGGCGCACTTCGAAGTCCACGCCCTTGACGGCCTGGATGCCGCCGTATGCGACCTTCAGGCCGCTGACCTTGAGAACAACATCCGCCATCAGTGGCCTCCCGTGCCGAGGTAGGCCTCGATCACCTTCTCGTTCTTCTGCACGTCGGCGGGCGTGCCCTCAGCGATCTGCTTGCCGTAGTCCAGCACCGTCACCCGGTCGCACAGGCCCATCACCAGCTTCACGTCGTGCTCGATCAGCAGGATGGTGCGGTCGTCGTTGCGGATGCGGTCGATCAGTTCGCGCAACTGCACCTTCTCGGTGGCGTTCATGCCGGCCGCGGGCTCGTCCAGCGCGATCAGCTGCGGATCGGTCGCCAGCGCCCGCGCGATCTCCAGCCGCCGCTGGTCGCCGTAGGACAGGGTGCGGGCCTTGAAGTCGGCATAGCGGGCGATGCCCACGTACTCGAGCAGTTCATGGCCGCGCTGGGCGATCGCCTTCTCCTCCTCCTTGAACCGGTGGGTGCGGAAGATCGCGCCCAGCAGGCCGGAATGGGTGCGCACGTGGCGGCCCACCATCACGTTCTCCAGCGCCGTCATCTCGGGGAACAGGCGGATGTTCTGGAAGGTGCGGGCGATGCCGGCCTTGGCGACCTCGTGCACGGCCGAGGGCTTGTAGGGCTTGCCGGCCAGCTCGAAGGTGCCGCTGTCCGGCGTGTAGAGCCCGGTGATCACGTTGAAGAACGTGGTCTTGCCGGCGCCGTTGGGGCCGATCAGGCCGTAGACCTGGCCGCGCTGGATGGTCAGGCCCACGTCCGACAGGGCCTGCAGCCCGCCGAAGCGCTTGGAGATGCCCGCAACCTTGAGAACCGTATCCGTCGTCATGTTCAACGCCCCGCCTGCTGGAGCGACTTGCCGTGTTCCGGCGCCGGCCACAGCCCGCGCGGCCGCAGCAGCATCACGATGATCATCGCCAGCGCGATCAGCAGCTGGCGCAGGATGGCCGGGTCCAGGCGCCCGCCGGAGACGGACTGCAGGTCGAACACGCCCGAGACCCAGCGCAGCACCTCGGGCAGCGCCGACAGCAGCACGGCCCCCAGGATCACGCCGGGCAGGTAGCCGATGCCGCCCAGCACCACCATGGCGACGATCATCACCGACTCCATGAGGCTGAACGACTCGGGCGAGACGAAGCCCTGGAAGGCCGCGAACATCACGCCGGACACGCCACCGAAGGTGGCGCCCATGCCGAAGGCGGCCAGCTTCATGTTGCGGGTGTTGATGCCCATCGCCTTGGCGGCGATCTCGTCCTCGCGCACCGCCATCCAGGCGCGGCCGATGCGCGACAGCTCGAGCCGGTGGCAGATGATCACGCTGACCACGCACAGCACCAGGAACAGGTAGTAGTACAGCGTCACGCTGCTGACGCGGAACTCGCCGATGTCCAGGAAGCGGCCGAGGTTCAGCCCCGGGATGCCGAGCGCCTCGAAGTGGAACAGGGTGATGGAGTCGATCTGCCCCAGCCCCTTGGGCCCGTTGGTCAGGTTGACCGGGTGGTCCAGGTTGTTCAGGAAGACGCGGATGATCTCCCCGAAGCCGAGCGTCACGATGGCGAGGTAGTCGCCGCGCAATTTCAGTGTCGGCGCCCCGAGCAGGATGCCCATGATGCCGGCCAGGAACGCCCCCAGCGGGATGACCAGCCACACCGAGGTGTGCAGGCCCTCCGGGAACATCTGCGCGAACCACTCGAAGGTGTTGGACAGGTGGGGCGACGCCATCAGGCCGTACATGTAGGCGCCGATGGCGAAGAAGGCGACGAAGCCGAGGTCCAGCAGGCCGGCATAGCCGACCACGATGTTCAGGCCCAGCGCCAGCAGCACGTACAGCAGCGCGAAGTCGGCGATGCGCACCCAGAAGTTGCCCATCATCTGCAGCAGCAGGGGCAGCACCAGCAACGCGATGCCGCCGGCGATCCAGAGCAGTTTCTTCTTGTGTTGTTCCATGGCGGCTCCTTAGGCGCGGTCCGCCACGCGCTCGCCCAGCAGGCCCGACGGCCTCAGGGTCAGCACCGCGATCAGCACGATGAACGCGAAGATGTCGGCGTAGTGGCTGCCCAGCACGCCGCCGGTGAGCATGCCGATGTAGCCGGAGCCGATCGCCTCGATCAGCCCGAGCAGGATGCCCCCGACGACCGCACCGGCCAGGTTGCCGATGCCGCCGAACACCGCGGCGGTGAAGGCCTTGAGGCCCGGCAGGAAGCCCATGGTGTGCTGCACCGTGCCGTAGTTGGATGCGTACATCACGCCGGCGATGGTGGCCAGGATGGCGCCGATGATGAAGGTGGCGGAGATCACCATGTCGGGCTTGACGCCCATCAGGGCCGCGACCCGCGGGTTCTCCGACGTGGCCCGCATCGCGCGGCCCAGGCGCGTGTAGTTCACCAGGTAGGTGAGCACCGCCAGCGAGACCGCCGTCAGACCGAGGATCATGATCTGCGTGGTGGTGATCACCGCGCCGCCGACCTCGAACGGCTTGACCGGCAGCAGCGTGGGGAACGGCTTGTAGTTCGGCTTGAAGATGATCATCGCCAGCGTCTGCAGCAGCAGCGACATGCCGATGGCGGTGATCAGCGGCGCCAGCTTGGGGCTGTTGCGCAGGGGCCGGTAGGCGATCTTCTCGATCGCGAAGTTCAGGGCGGAGGCGACCACGCAGGCGATCAGCGTGGCGACCAGCAGCATCGCCCAGCCGGGCAGCCCGGGCATGGACTCCTGCATGGCGACGATGATGGTCCAGCTGGTGAGCGCGCCCACCATGAGCACCTCGCCGTGCGCGAAGTTGATCAGGTTGATGATGCCGTACACCATGGTGTAACCCAGGGCGATCAGGGCATACATGCTGCCGAGGACCAGACCGTTGATGATCTGCTGCAGCAGGATTTCCATACGAGGTATCTCCGTTTCTAGGCCGGGCGTGTTGCGCCGGTTGGGCCCTTTTGGCACGGGCTTTCACGTCAGGCGGTGCGGCCTTGTGGGCACGCTCGCCATGTAGCAAAAAACCCGCACGCGCGCGGGTTCAGAGCTCGACAATTTTAGCGATTCGCTCCCTGCCTTCCTGGGCGGATGCGCCCCGGGTTTTCCCGCGTTGATGGGTTGGCGCTGCAGCGATTCATGCCCGATCAGCGGCGCTGATCATTGAGCTCGCGCAACTCGCGCAACTTGTCACCGATGCGGATCTCCAGCCCGCGCGCCACCGGTCGGTAGAAGCGCGGTGGCGGCAGGCCTTCGGGGAAGTAGTTCTCGCCGGCGGCGAAGCCGCCTTCCTCGTCGTGGGCATAGCGATACCCCTTCCCGTAGTCGAGGTCCTTCATCAGTTGCGTCGGCGCGTTGCGCAGGTGCATGGGCACCGGCCGCGTCCCGTCCTTGCGCACCAGGGCCACGGCCTCCTTGTACGCCGTGTACGCCGCGTTCGACTTGGGCGCCGCTGCCAGGTACAGCACGCATTCGGCGAGCGCCAGTTCACCTTCGGGCGAGCCGAGGCGCTCGTAGGTCTCGGTGGCGTCCAGCGCCAGCCGCAGCGCCCGCGGGTCGGCCAGGCCGATGTCCTCCACCGCCATGCGGATCATCCGGCGCGCGACGTAGCGCGGGTCCGCGCCACCATCGAGCATGCGCACCAGCCAGTACAGCGCGGCATCCGGATCGGACCCGCGCACCGACTTGTGCAGCGCGCTGATGGTGTCGTAGAACTGTTCACCGCCCTTGTCGTAGCGGCGCATGCGCTCGCCCAGCACCTTGAGCAGCCAGGCGTCGGTGACCTGCGCCAGTGCTTCCCGGGCCGCCGCCACCGCCAGCGTCTCGAGCGTGTTCAGCAGCCGGCGGGCATCGCCGTCGGCATAAGCGACCAGGCGGTCGCGCGCCGCGTCCTCGAGGGCCGGCACGGCGCCGATCGCCTGCGCCTTGCCGACGATCCGTTGCAGTTCGGCCTCGCCCAGCGGCTGCAGCACGTACACGGCGGCGCGCGACAGCAGCGCGGAGTTGACCTCGAACGACGGGTTCTCGGTGGTGGCGCCGATGAAGGTGAACAGCCCCGACTCCACGTGCGGCAGGAAGGCGTCCTGCTGGCTCTTGTTGAAGCGGTGGACCTCGTCGACGAACACGATGGTGCGCTGCTGCTGCAGGCCGTCGCGTGCCCTCTGCGCGGCCTCCACCGCGTCGCGGATGTCCTTCACGCCGCCCAGTACCGCGCTGATGCTGATGAACTGCGCGTCGAACGCGTCGGCCATCAGCCGCGCGATGGTGGTCTTGCCGGTGCCGGGGGGGCCCCACAGGATGCAGCTGTGCGGCTGTCCCGATTCGAAGGCGATGCGCAGCGGCATGCCTTCCCCCAGCAGGTGCTCCTGGCCGACGACCTCGCCCAGCGACTTCGGTCGCAGGCGCTCGGCGAGGGGAACGTGGTCGGTGGCGCGGGGCTGGGGCACGATGGGAGTGTAGAGGCGAGTTCTTGCTCCCTCCCCCTCTGGGCGAGGGCTGGGGTGGGGGCGCGCACGGCGACAGCCTGCGATCAGCGTTCCCGCGTGCCCCCTCCCAACCTCCCCCCAGAGGGGGGAGGAGCAACATCCCTACTGCCGCAGCACGTCCGCGCCCTTGGGCGGCGTGAACTGGAAGGTGCCGGCGGGAATCGGCACGTTCAACTGCAGCTTGTCGAAGCTCATCACCGACTGCTGTCCGAAGCTGTCCCGGATTTCCAGCACGGCCAGTTTGTCGCCGCGAAAGCCGATGCGCACCGCGGTGAGCTGGCCATCGCGCGAGCGGGGCGCCGCCAGGACCCACTGCAGGCCGTCCTTGTCGGGCGCCGCCTTCAGCTCGAAGTCCTTGCGCAGGGCCGCCAGGTCGGGCGCCGCCGCGATCAGCGCCGCCGGCGTGCTGCCCAGTACCGACTGCTGCTGGCGCGCCGTGACCTGGTTCAGGTCGGCGTCGTAGAGCCACAACGTCTTGCCGTCGGCGACCAGCGCCTGCTGGAACGGCTTGCGGTAGTCGAATCGGAAGCGGCTGGGCCGCGCGAACTCGAAGGTGCCGGTGGAAGTCTTGCTGCGGGCGGCCTGGCCGTCCCTGGGTGGCGAAGTCACCACCTGCGTGAAATCGGCGCGGCCGGTCTGTGCTGTCTTCACGAATCGCTCCAGCGCCTGCAGGCCGTCGGCCTGGGCGGCCGCGGCGGCACATGCGAGGACAAGAGGGGCGAGCAGTTGCTTCATGCGATGGAGTCGAGTGGCGCGAAGGCCGATCCTGCTTGGGTCAGCCCGGCCGCGGGGAAGTTCGCAACCAGCCGTTACTCGGCCCGGGACGGCACCAGGATCTCGCGCTGGCCCTGGCCGTTCATGGCGCTGACCAGGCCGGCCTTCTCCATGTCCTCGACCAGCCGCGCGGCGCGGTTGTACCCGATCTTCAGGTGGCGCTGCACCAGCGAGATGCTGGCCTTGCGGTTCTTCAGCACCACCTCCACGGCCTGGTCGTACATCGGGTCCTTCTCGCCGCCGCCCTCGCCCAGCAGGTCGCCGGCACCGCCCTCGTCGTCGACCGTGCCGCCTTCCAGCACGCCCTCGATGTAGTTGGGCTCGCCACCCTGCTCCTTGAGATAGGCGACGACGCGGTGCACTTCGTCGTCGCTGACGAAGGCGCCGTGCACGCGCACCGGCAGTCCGGTGCCGCTGGCCATGTACAGCATGTCGCCCATGCCCAGCAGCGCCTCGGCGCCCATCTGGTCGAGGATGGTGCGGCTGTCGATCTTGCTGGACACCTGGAAGGCGATCCGGGTCGGGATGTTGGCCTTGATCAGGCCGGTGATCACGTCCACGCTGGGGCGCTGGGTGGCCAGGATCAGGTGGATGCCGGCGGCGCGCGCCTTCTGCGCCAGCCGCGCGATCAGCTCCTCGATCTTCTTGCCGACCACCATCATCAGGTCGGCCAGTTCGTCGATCACCACCACGATGTGCGGCAGCCGCTCGAGCGGCTCGGGGCTGTCGGGGGTCAGGCTGAACGGGTTGTAGATGAACTCGCCCCTGGCCTTGGCGTCCTCGATCTTCTGGTTGTAGCCGCCGAGGTTGCGCACGCCCAGCTTGCTCATCAGCTTGTAGCGGCGCTCCATCTCGGCCACGCACCAGTTCAGGCCGTGGGCGGCCTGCTTCATGTCGGTGACCACCGGCGCCAGCAGGTGCGGGATGCCCTCGTAGACCGACATCTCCAGCATCTTGGGGTCGATCATCAGCAGGCGCACGTCGCGCGCCTCGGCCTTGTACAGCAGCGACAGGATCATCGCGTTGATGCCCACCGACTTGCCCGAGCCGGTGGTGCCGGCCACCAGCACGTGCGGCATCTTGGCGAGGTCGGCCACCACCGGGTTGCCGACGATGTCCTTGCCCAGGCCCAGGGTGAGCATCGACTTGGCCTCGTGGTAGACCTGCGAGCCCAGGATCTCCGAGAGCCGGATCGACTGCCGCTTGGCGTTGGGCAGTTCCAGCGCCATGTAGTTCTTGCCGGGGATGGTCTCGATCACGCGGATGGACACCAGCGACAGCGAGCGCGCCAGGTCCTTGGCCAGGTTCACCACCTGCGAGCCCTTCACGCCGGTGGCCGGCTCGATCTCGTAGCGCGTGATCACCGGGCCGGGCTGGGCCACCACCACCCGCACCTCGACGCCGAAGTCCTTGAGCTTCTTCTCGATCAGGCGCGAGGTCATCTCCAGCGTCTCGGGCGAGACGGTCTCCTGGCGCGCCTGCGCGCCGTCGAGCAGGTCGACCTGCGGCAGCTTGCTGTCGGGCAGCTCGGTGAACAGCGGCTTCTGGCGCTCCTTCACCACGCGTTCGCTGCGCGGCACCTCCACCAGCACGGGCTCGATCAGCACCGGCGTGGGATGGTGCAGCTCGACCTCGGTGCGCTCCTCCTGCACGGTCTCCTGCCGCTCGCGCGCGGCCTGCTGGCCCAGCGCCAGGTCCTGCGCGATCTCGCGCTTCTCGCGGCGCGACTCGATGAAGGTCTCGATGCGCGCGCCTATGCGCTCGGCCACGTGGGCCCAGGAGAAGCGGAACACCAGCGCGGCGCCCAGCACGCCGACGGCCACGAACACCAGGCCGGAGCCCGCGAAGCCCAGCCACTGCACGGCGGCCGGGCCGACCAGGTAGCCCAGCGCGCCACCGGCATGGTCCGGCAGCAGGGTCTCCAGCCGGTACAGGCGCGACCACTCCAGCCCGGTGCTGGCGCACAGCAGGGCCGCTAGCCCCAGCCAGAACGCCAGCCGGCCGCGGACGAATCCCTGCGGCGCGCTGCTGTCGCCCCGCATCCAGCGGGCGAGTGTCGAGAGCCACGCCCGCAGCCCGGCGGCGAGGCACCACCACGCGGAGAAGCCGAGCAGGAAGTAGCTCGCGTCCGCCAGCCAGGCGCCCAGCCGGCCACCCCAGTTGGCGATGGGCGAGCCGGTGCCGGAGGTGGAGAACGCGGGATCCTCGGGGGCGTAGCTGGCCAGGGCGAGCAACCAGAACAGCAGGGCGGCGCCACCGATCACCAGGGCGATCTCGTGGGCGAAGCGGACGGGGGGACGGGCAGTGCCGGCAGCGGCAGAACCGGATTTCGAGAGTGTGTCGAGCGAATACGTCATCCGGCGCGAAGCTTACCGCCGGGCTCAGCGGTACGCCAATTCGCGTGACGGATGTGCAACGCCACCGCGGCGACGCGCCGGCGCGTCAGCCCAGTGTGCTGAGCCGGTCCTTCACCAGCATGGAGCCGTCCTCGCGCGTCTCCACGAAGCCGCGGTCCTCCAGGTCCTTCATCACCCGGCTGACCATCTCGCGCGAGGCGCCGACCATCTTGGCGATGTCCTGGCGCGAGATGCGCTCGCGGATCACGTTGTTGCCCTCGCGGTCGGGCACGGCGAACTCGAGCAGCGCGCGTGCCACCCGGCCATACACGTCCATGAGCGCGAGCGACTCGATCTTGCGGTCGGCCTGGCGCAGGCGTTGCACCAGGCCCTTCATGATGGCGTAGGCCATCGAGCTGTTCTCGGGCAGGCAGCGCGCGAACTCGGAGCGGCCGAGCGCCAGCATGTCGGTCTGCACCTCGGCGCGCACGGTGGCCGAGTGGGCGTCGTTGTCGATCAGGCTCATCTCGCCGATGTAGTCGCCCGGGTTCAGCGTGGCGAGGATCACTTCACGGCCGCGCTTGTCGGAGGTGACCACGCGCACCCGGCCGGTCAGGATGATGAACAGGGTGTTGGACTTCTCGCCCTGCTCGACGATGGTTTCGCCGCGCTTGAAGCGGCGCTTGACGACGGCGTCGGCGACCGACTCGGCCTGGTTGGATGTGAGCAGTGCGAACAGCGGGACGCGGCGGATCAGCTCCAGGTTGGACAGCATCGACATCCGGTTCCCTCCACGAGTGGCAGCGCAATCGGTTCTTACAATCGACGGGATTGAAGCGCCCAGGTGCCCGCTGCGAGAGGGGCGCTTGATAAGGGTGGCTTCGTCCCGAAATGTACACCGGCCTGTGACTTTCCACACAGGCCCAGAAGCACCATGACCACCCGCCACGCCCAAGTCCTGATCCTCGGTTCCGGCCCCGCCGGCTACACCGCCGCCGTCTATGCCGCGCGCGCCAACCTCCAGCCTCTGCTGATCACCGGCATCGCCCAGGGCGGCCAGCTGATGACCACCACCGACGTCGACAACTGGCCGGCCGACGTCAACGGCGTGCAGGGTCCCGAACTGATGCAGCGCTTCCTGGAGCACGCCGAGCGCTTCAAGACGGAAATCGTGTTCGACCACATCAATGCCGTGGACCTGTCCAAGCGGCCGTTCACGCTCAAGGGCGACAGCGGCGAGTACACCTGCGACGCGCTGATCATCGCCACGGGGGCCTCGGCCAAGTACCTGGGCCTGCCCTCCGAGCAGCACTTCATGGGCAAGGGCGTGAGCGCCTGCGCCACCTGCGACGGCTTCTTCTACCGCGAGCAGGTCACCAGCGTGGTCGGCGGCGGCAACACGGCCGTGGAAGAGGCGCTGTACCTGTCCAACATCGCCAGCAAGGTGTACCTGATCCACCGCCGCGACAAGTTCCGGGCCGAGCCCATCCTGGTCGACAAGCTGATGGAGAAGGTCGCCGCCGGCAAGATCGAGCTCAGGCTCTTCAAGACCGTGGACGAGGTGCTGGGCGACGACAGCGGCGTCACCGGCGTGCGCCTGAAGGACACGCAGACCGGCGCGACCGAGGACCTGAAGACCCAGGGCTTCTTCGTGGCGATCGGCCACCAGCCCAACACCGAGATCTTCAAGGGCCAGCTGGAGATGAAGGACGGCTACATCCTCACCCGCTCCGGGCTGAACGGCTTCGCCACCATGACCAGCGTGCCCGGCGTGTTCGCCGCCGGCGACGTGCAGGACCATGTCTACCGGCAGGCCATCACCAGTGCCGGCACGGGCTGCATGGCGGCGCTGGACGCCCAGCGGTTCCTGGAGCAGGAGGCCTGACCCGGGCGCAGGCTATAATCTGCGGCTTTGCCGGATCTGCGGCCTGGGAAGGTCGCACCGGCGGATGGGTTACCGCCACCCGACTGGCGAGGTGAGGCAGGCCGCGAGGCTGGTGCGCGATGCGCAGCAGCCGCCAGTGGCCGCCGTTATGCGAATGGAGTGCTCATGGCACGCGTCTGCGAAGTGACGGGCAAGGGCCCGATGGTGGGGAACAACGTTTCCCACGCCAACAACAAGACCAAGCGCCGGTTCGAAGTGAACCTGCAATACCGCCGTTTCTGGGTCGAGAGCGAGAACCGCTGGGTGCGCCTGCGCATTTCCAATGCCGGCCTGCGCCTCATCGACAAGAAGGGCATCGAAACCGTGCTGGCGGACCTGCGGGCCCGCGGCCAAGCCTGATAGGAGCACGACATGGCCAGCAAAGGCGGACGCGAAAAGATCAAGCTGGAGTCCACGGCGGGCACCGGCCACTTCTACACGACCAGCAAGAACAAGAAGACGATGCCCGAGAAGATGTCGATCATGAAGTTCGACCCGAAGGCTCGCAAGCACGTCGAGTACAAGGAAACCAAGCTGAAGTAAGCCGCTTCGGCTTGTCCCCGCGAAGTCGGGGAACCAGAAAAAAGCCCCGCATTGCGGGGCTTTTTCGTTTCCGGGTGGGGCCCCGCGGGGCGCGGGTCCCCAGGCTCAGGCGTTGACCGCCCGCAGCTTCAGCGAGAACTGGCGCAGCGCCTCGATCCCGCTCTCCTCGGCGCGGCGGCACCAGGCCTGCAGGTCGGCGGCAAGCTGCTCGCGCGACTGCGAGGTGTTGAGCCAGAGCTGGCGCAGTTCCTCGCGCATGGTGACCATCTGGTCCAGCACGGGATGGTTGGCGCGGGCCAGTTCCAGCTTGGCGCGGGCCGACGCGGGCACGCGCTCGGCGTCGCGGTGCAGCCAGCGCTTGGCGGCCTTGAGCGGCGACAGGTCGGCCTTCTTCTGCTTGAGCAGCGCGATCTCGGCCTTGCAGGCGCGGCGCATCTCGCGCCCGTAGCCCGCCATCACCTCGTAGCGGTGGGCGATCACCGCCTCCAGTGTCTTCTCGTCGGCCACCGGCCTGATGGCGCCCAGGCGCAGCTTGGGCGGGACCTTCTTGACCCGGGCCCAGCCCAGCTTCTGCATCAGCTGGATGTAGACCCAGCCGATGTCGAATTCATAGGGCTTGACCGAGAACCGCGCCGAGGTCGGGTAGGTGTGGTGGTTGTTGTGCAGTTCCTCACCGCCGATCAGCACGCCCCAGGGCGAGATGTTGGTGCTGGCGTCGGGCGCCTCGAAGTTGCGGTAGCCCCAGTAGTGGCCGATGCCGTTGATCACGCCGGCGGCGGTGATCGGGATCCAGAGCATCTGGACCGCCCACACCGTCAGGCCGGCCGCGCCGAACAGGGCGACGTCCAGCAGCAGCATCAGGCTCACGCCGAGCACGCTGTGGCGCGTGTAGACGTTGCGCTCCATCCAGTCATCGGGCGTGCCGTGGCCGTACTTCGCCAGCGTCTCCTGGTTCTTCGCCTCTTCGCGATACAGCTCGGAGCCGCGCCACAGCACGGTGTCGATGCCGCGCGTCTGCGGGCTGTGCGGATCGTCCGGCGTCTCGCACTTGGCGTGGTGCTTGCGGTGGATGGCGACCCATTCCTTGGTCACCATGCCGGTGCCCAGCCACAGCCAGAAGCGGAAGAAGTGCGAGGGAATCGGCCCCAGGTCCATGGCGCGGTGCGCCTGGGTCCGGTGCAGGAAGATGGTGACGGCGGCGATCGTCACGTGGGTGGTGGCCAGCGTGTACAGCACGATCTGCCACCACGACAGGTTCCACAGGCCGTGGGCCAGCCAGTCGATGGCCGCGTCCAGGACGGCCCACTCGGGAAGCAACATGTTTCGGGGATCTCTTTCAGGCAAGGGGCGGCGGGGCGCCGCAACCCATCCGATTGATTTTAGGCAAGACAGTTCCTCCCGGAGCGCAATTTCCCTGCTGACGGCGTCATTGCCCGCCCGGCGTCCACTTTTTGCAGGGCGCCCGGTGCCCCGCCGCGGCTCAGTTCCTCTGCCAGGCGGCGGCGAAGAAGCCGTCGGTGCGATGCCGGTGCGGCCACAGTCGCAGGTACCGCTCGCCGCCCTCCCCGCCACTGGTCAGGCCCTGGGCCGCGATGCCCAGGTGCTGGAGGATGCCGCCCACCGGCACGGGGGCGAAGGCAGCGTTCTCGGCGCTGAAGGCTTCGGCGATCGCCTCGTTCTCCGCCGGCAGCACGCTGCAGGTGGCATAGACCAGCCGCCCGCCGGGCTTGAGCAGCCGGGCCGCGCTGCGCAGGATGGCGGCCTGACGGGTTGCCATCTCCTGCACCACCTCCGGGCCCTGGCGCCACTTGAGGTCCGGGTTGCGGCGCAGCGTGCCCAGGCCCGAGCAGGGCGCGTCGACGATCACCCGGTCGATCTTGCCGGCCAGCCGCTTGATGCGTTCGTCGCGCTCGTGCGCGATCGCCGCCGGGTGCACATTGCTGAGCCGGCTGCGCGCCAGCCGCGGCTTGAGGGCGTCCAGCCGGTGCGCCGAGGTGTCGAAGGCATAGAGCCGGCCGGTGTTGCGCATGGCCGCGCCCAGCGCCAGCGTCTTGCCACCGGCGCCGGCGCAGAAATCCACCACCATCTCGCCGCGGCGCGCCTCCAGCAGCAGGGCCAGCAGTTGCGAGCCCTCGTCCTGCACCTCGATGGCACCGCGGGCAAAGGCGTCCAGCCGGCCCAGCGCCGGCTTGCCCGCCAGCCGCAGGCCCCAGGGCGAATACGGCGTGGGCTCGCTCTCGATGCCGGCCAGCCCGAGTTCGTGGCGCACGTCCTCGCGCTTGTCGGTCAGGACGTTGACCCGCAGGTCCAGCGGCGCCGGCTCGAACAGGCTGTCGGCCAGCGGCCAGAACTCGTCGCCGAGCTGCTCGCGCAGCGGCTGGGCCAGCCAGTCGGGCAGGTTGTGCCGGTGGCGGTCGAGCAGCTCATTCGGGTCGACGGCGTCGCACTGGGCCAGCCAGCGCTTCTCCTGCTCGTCGAGCGCGGCGGCCAGGAAGTCGCGCGGACCGGGGAAGCCGAGGATGGCCAGGCGGCGCGCCCGCGGTCCGCTGCCGGACGGCGCCAGGTGCTCGAACAGCAGCTTCCGGCGCAGCACCGCATAGACCGTGTCGGCCAGCGTGGCCCGCTCGCGCGGACCCAGGTTGCGGTGCTCGCGCATCCAGCGCGCCACCACCGCGTCGGTCGGATGCTCGAACTTCAGGACCTGCTCCAGCAGGTCGCTGCACGCCTGCAGCAGCGCCTTGGGATGCATGGCTCAGAGCCCCGCCCGCAGCAACGACTCGACGGCTCGCGGATAGATCAGGTGTTCCTGCGTCAGTACGCGCGCCGCCAGCGATTGCTCGGTATCGCCGGGCAGCACCGGCACCACTGCCTGCTCGAGGATGGGGCCGAAGTCCAGCTCGGCCGTCACCTGGTGCACGCTGGCACCGGCGACGCGGCAGCCGGCCTCCAGCGCCCGCCTATGGGTGTGCAGGCCCGGGAAGGCCGGCAGCAGCGACGGATGGATGTTGATCAGCCGGCCCTGGTAGCGCGCCACGAAGCCCGGCGTCAGGATCCGCATGAAGCCGGCCAGCACCACCAGCGCCGGCTGGTGGCGGTCGATCACTACGGCCAGCTCGGCGTCGAAGGCCTCGCGCGACTCGAAGCGCTTGTGGTCGACCACGTCGGTGGCGATCTGCTGCTCGCGCGCGAACGCCAGGCCGCCGGCGTCGGGCCGGTTGCTGATCACCGCCGCCACCCGCGCACCGTAGCGCTGCTCCCATTGCCGCTGCCGGGCCGCGCGCACGATGGCCGCCATGTTGGAGCCGCCGCCGGAAATCAGGATCACGATGTTCTTCATGCCGGCGGCGATTATCCCCAGCCGTCCGTCGCGGCCGGGCGCGTTCCGCTTGTCACGCCACGGACAGCCGCAATAGCACGGGCGTGCTAGAAACGAACGCTGGACAGACGCTGGAGACGAGCACGATGGATTTGGCTTTCACCCCCGAGGAACAACGCTTCCGGGACGAGATCCGCGCCTGGGTGCGCGAGAACCTGCCCGCCGACATCTCGCAGAAGGTGCACAACAGCCTCCACCTGACGCGCGACGACATGCAGCGCTGGGCGAAGATCCTGGGCAAGAAGGGCTGGCTCGGCTACGGCTGGCCCAAGGAGTTCGGTGGCCCCGGCTGGACCGCCGTGCAGAAGCACCTGTTCGAGGAAGAGTGCGCGCTGGCCGGCGCGCCGCGCATCGTGCCCTTCGGGCCGGTGATGGTGGCGCCGGTGATCATGGCCTTCGGTTCGCCCGAGCAGCACAAGCGCTTCCTGCCCGGCATCGCCAGCGGCGAGGTGTGGTGGAGCCAGGGCTACAGCGAGCCCGGCGCGGGCTCCGACCTGGCCTCGCTCAAGACCCGTGCCGAGCGCCGCGGCGACAAGTACATCGTCAACGGCCAGAAGACCTGGACCACGCTGGGCCAGTACGGCGAGTGGATCTTCTGCCTGGTGCGCACCAGCACCGAAGGCAAGCCGCAGACCGGCATCTCCTTCCTGCTGATCGACATGAAGGCGCCCGGCATCTCGGTGCGGCCCATCATCATGATGGACGGCGGCCACGAGGTGAACGAGGTGTTCTTCGACAACGTCGAGGTGCCGGCGGAGAACCTGGTGGGCGAGGAGAACAAGGGCTGGACCTACGCCAAGCACCTGCTGTCGCACGAGCGCACCAACATCGCCGACGTCAATCGCGCCAAGCGCGAGCTGGAGCGCCTGAAGCGCATCGCGAAGTCCGAGGGCGTGTACGAGGACACGCGCTTCCGCGACGAGATCGCCAGGCTGGAAGTCGACATCGTGGCCCTGGAGATGCTGGTGCTGCGCGTGCTGTCGGCCGAGAAGTCGGGCAAGAACCCGCTGGACATCGCCGGCCTCCTGAAGATCAAGGGCAGCGAGATCCAGCAGCGCTACACCGAGCTGATGATGCTGGCCGGCGGGCCCTACAGCCTGCCCTTCATCCGCGAGGCCATGGAAGCCGGCTGGCAGGGCGACTTCCCCGGCGGCGCCGTCGGGCTGGCGCCGCTGGCGGCGACCTACCTGAACATGCGCAAGACCACGATCTACGGCGGCAGCAACGAGGTGCAGCGCGAGATCGTTTCCAAGAACGTGCTGGGCTGAGGAGGCAGGAATGGATTTCGACTTTTCCGACGACCAGGAACAACTGCGCGACGCCGTGCGGAAGTGGGTGGACCGCAGCTACGGCTTCGAGCGCCGCCGCGCCTCGGTGCGCGCCGGCGGCTTCGACCGCGACACCTGGAACGAGCTGGCCGGCCTCGGCCTGGCCGGCCTCTACATCCCCGAGGCGCAGGGCGGCATGGGCATGGGCCCGGTCGAGGCCATGGTGGCGATGGAGGAACTGGGCCGCGGCATCGTGCTGGAGCCACTCGCGCAGGCGCTGATCGCCGGCGGGGTGCTGGCCGGCTACGCGCCGGACGCGCTGAAGTCGGCCTGGCTGCCCAAGGTCGCGTCGGGCGAAGCGCTGGTGGTGCTCGCGCACCAGGAGCGCAAGGCCCGCTACCGCCTGGACCTCTGCGAGACGCAGGCCGCGCAGCAGGGCAAGGGGTGGACCGTGACCGGCGCCAAGAGCCTGGTGCCGGCCGGGGACCACGCCGACGCCTGGCTGGTGCCGGCGATGGCCGACGGCCGGATCGCGCTGTTCCTGGTCGAGCGCGCCGGCGGCGGCGTGGACGCCAGCGGCTACGTCACCGTCGACGGCAGCCGCGCCGCCGAAGTGCGCTTCGCGCAGGCGCCCGCCACGCTGGTCACCGCCGACGGCCTCACGGCCCTGGAGCACGCCGCCGACATCGGCATCGCCGCCACCTGCGCCGAAGGCGTGGGCGCGATCGACCGCACCATGGAGCTGACCGCCGAGTACATGAACACGCGCAAGCAGTTCGGCGTGCCGATCGCCAGCTTCCAGGCGCTGCGCCACCGCATGGCCGACATGAAGATGCAGCAGGAGCTGGCCCGCTCGATGAGCTACTACGCCTCGCTCAAGCTCAACGCGCCTACGGCCGAACGCCGGCGCGCCCTGGCGCGGGCCAAGTACCAGCTGAACGTCAGCATGCGCTTCGTCGGCCAGAACTCGGTGCAGCTGCACGGTGGCATCGGCGTGACCGACGAATACGTGGGCAGCCACTACTTCAAGAAGCTCACCCAGCTGGAGATGACCTGGGGCGACACCCTGCACCAGCTGGGCGAGGTGTCGGCCCGCATGCAGGACACCGCCGGAGTCTTCGCGTGACGCGCCCGGCGCGGCCCGCCGCCGGCGCCGGCGCCACGATCCGGCGCCGCGCGCTGCTGGCGGCCGCGGCCTCGGCCGCCCTGCTGTCGGCCTGTGCCGGCCGGCCTGGCGTGCAGGCGGAGCTGCCGCCCATCGTGTTCGTCCACGGCAACGGCGACAGCGCCTCCATCTGGCAGACCGTGCTGTGGCGCTTCGAATCGAACGGCTGGCCGCGCGAGCGCCTGCATGCGATCGACCTGCCCTACCCGCTGGCACGCGACGACGACACCCGGGCACAGCCGGGCCGCACGTCCACGGCGGAGCACATGGCCTTCCTGAAGGCCGAGGTCGACAAGGTGCTAAAGGCCACGGGGGCCCGCCAGGTCGTGCTGGTCGGCAACTCGCGCGGCGGCTACGCGATCCGCAACTTCATCCGCAACGGCGGCGGCGACCGGGTGGTGAGCCATGCCGTGCTGGGCGGCACGCCCAACCACGGCGTCTGGGCCGTCAAGGAGTTCCTGCCGAATAGCGAGTTCAACGGCACCGGGCCTTTCCTCACCGCCCTGAACGCGCCGGTCAACGCCGCGGGCGACGAGGTCGCCGGGCCGGTGAAGTGGATGACCATCCGCTCCGACGGCAACGACAAGTTCGCCCAGCCGGACGGCATGTGGATCGGCCGCCGCGGGCAACCCACCCACGTCACTGCGGCCGGGCCCGAGCTCAAGGGCGCGACCAACGTCGTGCTGCCGCGGGTCGACCACCGCGAGACCTCGTTCTCGCCGGCCGCGTTCGCGGCGACCTTCCAGTTCCTCACGGGGCGCGCGCCGGCCACGCAGGCCATCGTGCCGGAGCCGGTGGCGGTGCTCTCCGGCAAGGTGAGCGGCCTGGGCCTGTCCCCGGTGGATCCGGCCTCCGGCAACTTCGCCAACAACCTCCCGCTGCCCGGCGCGCAGCTGGCGGTGTACGCGGTCGACCCGTCCACCGGCGAACGGCGCGGCGCGGCGCTGCTCGAGCAAGTAGTCGGGGCCGACGGACGCTGGGGCCCCTTGCGGGCCGACCCCAAGGCGCACCTCGAATTCGTAGTCGCGGCCCCCGGCTACGCCACCACGCACATCTACCGCAGCCCGTTCCCGCGCTCCAGCAGCCTGGTCAACCTGCGTCCCGAGCGGATCGCGCAGGCCGACCGCAGCGCACCGGCGCTGGCGATCCTGACCCGCCCGCGCGGCTACTTCGATCCGGCGCGCGACCGCATGTCCTTCGACGGCCAGTCCCCGCCGCCGGGCGCCCTGCCCGGCGCCGGCGTGTCCTCCTCGCGCATCCGCCCGGCCGGCCCGCCGCGCACGCTGGTGGCCGAGTTCAACGGCGAGCGGGTGGTCGGCCGCAGCTGGCCGCTGGCGGACGACCACGTCAGCGTGCTCGAGCTCACCTACTAGGCAGGATGGCGGCCCGCGGTGCGCGGGCGGGCTCGCTACGAGTGGAGCCGGGAGTTCTTGGGCAGGTGCGCCATCAGGAACTCCATCTGGTCCGCCAGGATGCGGCGGTTGCGCAGGATGAAGTCCTCCCACAGGCTAGGCACGTAGGGCGCGTACAGCAAGGGCATGCGGGCCTGTTCGGGCGTGCGGTTGCTCTTGCGGTGGTTACAGGCGCGGCAGGCGGTGACCACGTTCATCCAGTGGTCCTTGCCGTTCTGGGCGAACGGGATGATGTGCTCGCGCGTCAGCTCGTCCTCGCGGTGGCGGGTGCCGCAATAGGCGCAGATGTTGCGGTCGCGCGCGAACAGCTTGGCATTGGTCAGCCCCGGCTTGAGCTCGAAGGGGTTGATGTTGGGCACGCCCTTGGTGCCGATGATGCTGTTGACGGTGATGATCGACTGCTCGCCGGTCAGCGCGTTGTGCCCGCCGCGGAACACGGCCACCTGGGCGCCGACTTCCCAGCGCACCTCATCGGCCGCGTAATGCAGCACGGCCTGCTCCAGCGAGATCCAGGACTGGGGCAGTCCTTGGGCGGACAGCTTCAAGACCTTCAACAGCCACTCCTTTCGACACACGGCCAACAGGGAACCGGACAGCACGCACAATATACCCCCATCACAGCGGCAACAGCGTTACGGGCTTTCGGATCGCGCGCGGGCTGCTATCAAAACGATACCGAACGCAGGATGCAGATCTTCCGAGGCCTCCACCACCCGGGCATTGCGCCGGCCTCTGCCGTGACCATCGGCAACTTCGATGGCGTGCACCGCGGCCACCAGGCCATGCTGGCGCTGCTGAACAACGAGGCGCGCCACCGCGGCGTGCCCAGCTGCGTGCTGACCTTCGAGCCGCACCCGCGCGACTACTTCGCGCGCGTGGCGCGCAAGCCCGAGCTGGCGCCGGCGCGCATCGCCACCCTGCGCGACAAGCTGTCGGAGCTGGCTGCCTGCGGGGTGGACCAGTGCGTGGTGCTGCGCTTCGACGCCCGCCTGTCCAGCCAGGCGTCCGAGGCCTTCATCCAGCAGGTGCTGGTGGACGGGCTGGGCGCGCGCTACGTGCTGGTGGGCGACGACTTCCGATTCGGCGCCAAACGCGCCGGCGACTACGCCATGCTCGACGAGGCCGGCCGCCGCGAGGGCTTCGACGTCGCCCGCATGAACAGCTACGAGGTCCACAACCTGCGCGTGTCCAGCTCGGCCGTGCGGGAAGCGCTGGCCCGCGGCGACATGGACGGGGTGGCCGCCCTGCTCGGCCGGCCCTACAGCATCAGCGGCCACGTGGTGCACGGTCGCAAGCTCGGCCGCGAGCTGGGCTTCCCCACCGTGAACCTGCGCTTCTCGCACTGGAAGCCGGCGGCCAGCGGCATCTTCGCGGTGCTGGTGGACGGGCTGGCGGACCGGCCGCTGGCCGGCGTGGCCAACCTGGGCATCCGGCCGTCCCTCGATCCGAAGGACGTCAACGGCGGGCGCGTGCTGCTGGAGACGCACTGCCTGGAGTGGCCGCAGCAGCTCGGCCTGGAGGGGGGCTACGGTAAAATCATCCGCGTGGAACTGCTGCACAAGCTGCACGACGAACTGCGATACGACAGTCTCGACGACCTCAAGGAAGGCATCGCGCGCGACTGCGAGGAGGCGCGCGCGTTCTTCGCTTCCACGCACGCCGAAACGCGGCGGCAGACCACGCGCGACCGAATTTGAAGCGGTGCCATTGCGGGCCCGGCCCGCAACATGCCACGTCCGGCCGGACGTGGGTGCCGGGGCGGCCCGGCATGACCTCTCTCCCGATGCACCGCCGAGGCTTCCCATGACCGACAAGACCGACTACCGCGCCACCCTCAACCTGCCCGACACGCCGTTCCCGATGCGGGGCGACCTGCCCCGTCGCGAGCCGGGCTGGGTGCAGCAGTGGGAGGAGCAGGGCCTGTACAAGCGCCTGCGCGACGCGCGCAAGGGCCGCCAGAAATTCATCCTGCACGACGGTCCCCCCTATGCGAACGGGCAGATCCACATGGGGCACGCGGTCAACAAGGTCCTGAAGGACATGATCGTCAAGTCGCGCCAGCTCAAGGGGCTGGACGCCGCCTACATTCCCGGCTGGGACTGCCACGGGCTGCCGATCGAGAACGCGATCGAGAAGAAATACGGCCGCAACCTGCCGCGCGACGAGATGCAGGCCAAGAGCCGCGCGTTCGCGACCGAGCAGATCGCCATCCAGATGGCCGACTTCAAGCGGCTGGGCGTGCTGGGCGATTGGGACCATCCCTACCGCACCATGGACTTCCGCAACGAGGCCGACGAGATCCGCGCCTTCAAGCGGGTGATCGAGCGCGGCTTCGTCTACCGCGGCCTGAAGCCGGTCTACTGGTGCTTCGACTGCGGCTCCTCGCTGGCCGAGTTCGAGATCGAGTACGCCGACAAGCAGAGCCAGACGCTGGACGTGGGCTTCCTGGCGAACGAGCCTGCCAAGGTCTTTGCGGCCTTCGGCCTGCCGGCGGCGGCGGACAAGCCCGTCTTCGCCGTCATCTGGACCACCACCGCCTGGACCATCCCGGCCAACCAGGCGCTGAACCTGAACCCCGAGCTGGACTACTCGCTGGTGGACACCGCCCGCGGCTGCCTGGTGCTGGCCAGCTCGCTGGTCGAGCAATGCCTGGAGCGCTTCCACCTGCAGGGTGGCACCGTGCTCGCCACCGTCAAGGGCGAGCGGCTCGCCGACCTGGCCTTCCGGCATCCGCTGTACGAGGTCGATCCGGCCTACCGCCGCCTGTCGCCGGTCTACCTGGCCGACTACGCGACCGCGGACGACGGCACCGGCATCGTCCACTCCTCGCCGGCCTACGGCGTGGACGACTTCAACAGCTGCGTGGCGCACGGGCTGGCCTACGACGACATCCTCAACCCGGTGCAGGGCAACGGCAGCTACGCGGCCGACCTCGCCCTGTTCGGCGGCCAGAACATCTGGAAGGCGGTGCCGGCGATCATCGACGCGCTGGACAAGGCCGGCCGGCTGTTCGCCACCGCGCCGCTGTCGCACAGCTACCCGCACTGCTGGCGCCACAAGTCGCCGGTGATCTACCGCGCCGCTGCCCAGTGGTTCGTGCGCATGGACGAGGGCGAAGGCGTCTTCACCAAGGACAAGGCGCCGGCCACGCTGCGCCAGATGGCGCTGGCCGCGATCGAGGAGACCAGCTTCTACCCCGAGAACGGCAAGGCCCGGCTGCGCGACATGATCGCCGGCCGGCCCGACTGGTGCATCAGCCGCCAGCGCAGCTGGGGCGTGCCCCTGCCCTTCTTCCTGCACAAGGACACGGGCGAGCTGCATCCCAGGACGATGGAGATCCTGGACATCGCCGCCGACATGGTGCAGGCCGGCGGCATCGAGGCCTGGAGCAAGGCCTCGCCCGAGGACGTGCTGGCCCGGGTGGGCGCCGCGGCCGACGCGACCGCCTACACCCGCAGCAGCGACATCCTGGAGGTCTGGTTCGACTCCGGCACCACCCACACCACGGTGCTCAAGGGCTCGCACGCCGGCGCCGCCCACGAGCACGGCCCCGAGGCCGACCTGTACCTGGAAGGCCACGACCAGCACCGCGGCTGGTTCCACTCCGCCCTCCTGACGGCCTGCGCCATGTACGGCCGCGCGCCCTACCGCGGCCTGCTCACGCACGGCTTCACGGTGGACGCCCAGGGCCGCAAGATGAGCAAGTCGCTGGGCAACGGGGTGGATCCGCAGGCGACCTGGAAGAAGCTGGGCGCCGAGATCATCCGGCTGTGGGTGGCCGCCTCCGACTACTCGGGCGACATCGCCGGCGACGACAAGATCCTGGCACGGGTGGTGGACGCCTACCGGCGCATCCGCAACACCCTGCGCTTCCTGCTGGCCAACGTCAGCGACTTCGACCCGGCCAAGGACGCGGTGCCCTTCTCCGAGATGTTGGAGATCGACCGCTACGCCATGAGCCGCGCCTCGCAGTTCCAGGCCGAGGTGCTGGCCCACTACGAGGTGTACGAGTTCCACCCGGTGGTGGCCAAGCTGCAGGTCTACTGCTCGGAGGACCTGGGCGCGTTCTACCTGGATGTGCTCAAGGACCGGCTCTACACCACCGCGCCCAAGTCGCACGCCCGCCGCAGCGCCCAGACCGCGCTGTGGAACATCACCCACGCCATGCTGCGCTGGATGGCACCCTTCCTCAGCTTCACGGCGGAAGAGGCCTGGCAGGTGTTCGGCCATTCCGATTCGATCTTCATCGAGGAGTACGCCGAGATCGGCTCGCCCGACCCCGGGCTGCTGGCGCGCTGGGACCGCATCCGGGCCATCCGCGACCTGGCCAACAAGGAGATCGAGGCGGTGCGCGCCACCGGCCAGCTCGGCTCCTCGCTGCAGGCCAACCTGGTGGTCACCGCGCCGCCGGCCGACCTGCAGCTGCTGCAAAGCCTGGGCGAGGACCTGAAGTTCGTCTTCATCGCCTCGGCCGTGGCGCTGCAACCGGGCGACGAGCTGTCGGTCCGGGCCACGCCCTCGCCCGACACCAAGTGCGAGCGCTGCTGGCACTGGCGCGCCGACGTCGGCAGCGACCCGGCGCACCCGCAGATCTGCGGCCGCTGCACGAGCAACCTGTTCGGCGCCGGCGAAGACCGGCAGCACGCCTGATGGCGTCCCGCGGCTTCGCCCGCAGCACCGCGGGCGGCGGGATGCTGCCCTGGCTGGGGCTGGCGCTGATCCTGTTCATCGCCGACCAGTTCACCAAGGTGCTGATCCTGGGCTGGTACCAGCCGGGCGACTCCACCTACGTGGCGCCCTTCTTCAACATCGTGCGGGTGCACAACACCGGTGCCGCCTTCTCCTTCCTGGCGGCCGCGTCCGGCTGGCAGCGCTGGCTGTTCACCGGCATCGGGGTGGCGGCCACGCTGTTCATCCTCTGGATGCTGCGCACCCACCCGGGGCAGCGGCTGTTCTCCTTCGCGCTGGCCTGCATCCTGGGCGGGGCGGTCGGCAACGTGGTCGACCGGCTGCTGCACGGCTACGTGGTGGACTTCCTGCAGCTGCACTGGCGCGGCTGGTACTTCCCGGCCTTCAACGTGGCCGACGCCGCCATCACCGTGGGGGCCGCCAGCCTGATCCTGGACGAACTGTTGCGCGTGCGCCGAAGCCGCTGAGCCCGCGCCGCAAACAGGAACCTGCGTCGTATCATCCGATGCTTCAGGCATGAAGCATCTGTTGAATCTGCTGGCGGCGGTCGCGCTGCTGGTCTGGGGCACCCATCTCGTCCGGACCGGCATCCTGCGCGTCTTCGGCGCCAACCTCCGCCAAATCCTCGCGCGCAGCATCAGCAACCGCTACACGGCGGCCGTGGCCGGCGTCGGGGTCACGGCGCTGCTGCAATCGAGCACCGCCACCGCGCTGATCGTGTCCGCGTTCGTCGGCCAGGGCCTGATCACGCTGCCGCTGGCGCTGGCCGTGATGCTGGGGGCCGACGTCGGCACCAGCCTGGTCACGGTGGTGTTCTCATTCGACCTGTCCTGGCTGTCGCCGCTGCTGATCTTCGTCGGCGTGGTGCTGTTCATCTCGCGCACCGACACCAACGTGGGCCGCTTCGGCCGGGTGCTGATCGGCCTGGGGCTGATGCTGCTGGCGCTGCGGCTGGTGTCCGAGTCCACCCAGATCATGGTGCAGTCGCCGGTGGTCAAGGCGCTGCTGGAGTCGGTCAGCAGCGACCTGCTGCTGGAGATCACCGTGGGCGCCGTGCTGGCGGTGCTGTCCTATTCCAGCCTGGCCACCGTGCTGCTGGTGGCAGCGCTGGCGTCCACCGGCTTCGTGCCGATCGACATGGCGCTGGGCCTGGTGCTGGGCGCCAACCTGGGCAGCGGCCTGCTGGGGGTGCTGACCACGGCTCGCTCGCCGGTGCAGGTGCGGCACGTGCCGCTGGGCAACCTGATCTTCAAGTGCATCGGCGTGCTGCTGGCCGCGCCCGTGATCGGCCTGTGGCTGCGCTACCTGCGCCCCTTCCTGGGCGACCTCGCCACCACGGTGGTGCTGTTCCACCTGAGCTTCAACATCGTGATGGGGGTACTGCTGATCGCCTTCATCCACCCGGTGGCGCGCCTGGTGGTGCGCTGGCTGCCGCAGCCCCAGCGGCCGCCCAGCGGCCGCCCGCACCACCTGGACCCCTCCGCGCTGGGCACGCCGTCGCTGGCCATCTCCTGCGCGGCGCGCGAGGCGCTGCACCAGGCCGACGTGGTCGAGACCATGCTGCAGGGCATGCTGACCGTGGTGAAGACCGACGACATGCGGCTGTCGCAGGACCTGCGCAAGCTCGACGACACGGTGGACGAGCTGTATTCGGCCATCAAGTACTACCTGACCAAGATCTCGCGCGAGGAACTGGGCGAGGAGGAAAGCCGGCGCTGGACCGACATCGTCAGCTTCACCATCAACATGGAGCAGATCGGCGACACGGTCGAGCGGGTGCTGATAGACATCGAGGACAAGAAGATCCGCAAGGGCCGGAGCTTCTCCGACGCCGGCATGGCCGAGATCTGCGAGTTGCACGCGCGCCTGATCGACAACCTGCGCCTGGGCATGAGCGTGTTCCTCAACGGCTCGGTGCGCGACGCCCAGAAACTGCTGGAGGAGAAGGCGCGCTTCCGCGACCTGGAGCACGCCTTCGCCTCCACCCACCTGTCGCGGCTGGCGGACAACAGCGTGCAGAGCATAGAAACCAGCTCGCTGCACATCGACCTGATCAGCGACCTCAAGCGGATCAACTCGCACATCTGCTCGATCGCCTACCCGATCCTGGAATCGGCCGGCGCGCTGGCGCCCAGCCGCCTGCGCAGCGACGTGCTGGCGACCCAGCGCGAAACGGCGGCCTGAGCGCCGCACTCACCCCAGCCGCAGCGACACCACGCCGGCCAGCACCAGCGCCGTGCCCACGGCGCGGCGCGGGGTGAAGGCTTCCTTCAGCAGCCAGGTCCCCAGCAGCGCCGCGAACAGCACCGAGGTCTCGCGCAGGGCTGCCACGGTGGCCACCGGGGCCCGGGTCATCGCCCACAGCGCGATGCCGTAGGAACCCATGGACGCCGCGGCGCCGCCCGCAGCCAGCACCGCGCGGGCGCGTGCATGCGGCCAGGCCGCCGCCCAGCCCCGGCGGCGCCACACCAGCGCGGTGTAGAGCCAGCCGTCCAGCGCGAACAGCGCCGCGACGTACTGCCAGGCGGTGCCGCCGCCGCGCGTGGCGGCCCGCACGCCCAGCGCATCGACCACCGTGTACAGGGCGATGATCACCGCGTTGGCCAGCGCGAAACCGACTGCCCGGCGGCTGTGCAGCCCGGCCGTTGACAAGCCCAGCACCAGCACGCCGATGCACACCCCCAGCACCCCGGCCCAGCTGGCGAGCGACGGCGTCTCGCCCAGCGCCAGCGCCGAGGCCATCGCCACCAGCACCGGCGCCGAGCCGCGCATCAGGGGATAGGCCAACCCGAGCTCGCCGTGCTCGTAGGCCCCGGCGAGGGCGACGTAGTAGCCGATGTGGATGGCCACCGAGGCCAGCAGCCACGGCCAGGCGGCGGCCGGCGGCCAGCCCGCCAGCGCGACCAGCGGCAGCCCCAGCACCGAGCCGAGCAGCTGCAGCAGCGCCATGTCCAGCGCCTTGTCGCGGCCCGACTTGACCAGCGCGTTCCAGCCGGCGTGCAGCAGCGCGCCGAACAGCACCGCGCCCGCGACGCCCCAGCTCAGGCCCGCGGAGGACATGGGACGGGGCGGGACCGCGGCATGGACCGATTAGAGCAGCCCGGAATCGGCAAGGGCGCAACTCGACCATTGCGCGCCGCCCCGGCCGGGCGCGATCCGTGCCAGCATTGATCCGACACCGTCCACCTGCACCCGATGCCGAATGCCCGCCTCCACCCGGCGCTCGCTGCCCTGAAGAAGGAAGGCGCCACCCAGGTCAAGGTGGCGGTCAGCGACATCGATGGCGTGCTGCGCGGCAAGTACCTGCACATCGACAAGTTCATGGCCGCCTGTGAGGGCGGCTTCGGCTTCTGCGACGTGGTGTTCGGCTGGGACATGCTGGACAACCCGTACGACAACACCACGGCGACCGGCTGGCAGCACGGCTTCCCGGATGCGCAGGTGCGCATCGACCTGGACACCGCACGCCACGTGCCCTGGGACCAGGGCGTGCCTTTCTTCCTGGGCGAGTTCGTCAACGCCGACGGCTCGCCGCACGCCCTGTGCCCGCGCCAGGCGCTCAAGCGGGTGCTGGCCCGCGCCGAAAAGCTCGGCTACACCGTGATGGCGGGCATGGAGTTCGAGTGGTTCAACTTCCGCGAGACGCCGCAATCCTGGGCCGCCAAGCGCGGGCAACCGCCGGAGCCGATCACGCCCGGCATGTTCGGCTACTCCATCCTGCGCATGGCCGACAACCCCGGCTTCTTCCATGCGCTCATGGACGAGATGCAGGCCTTCCGCGTGCCGATCGAGGGCCTGCACACCGAGACCGGGCCCGGCGTCTACGAAGCCGCGCTCGTGTTCTCGGAGGCGCTGGAGCAGGCCGACCGCTCCATCCTGTTCAAGACCGGCGCGCGCGAGATCGGCAAGCGCTTCGGCATCATGCCCAGCTTCATGGCCAAGTGGAGCCAGCAGTACCCAGGCTGCAGCGGCCACATCCACCAGAGCCTGTCGGACGGCAGCACCAACCTGTTCTTCGATGCCAACGCACCGCGCCGCATGAGCCGGCTGTTCGAGCACTGGCTGGCAGGCCAGCTGCAATGCCTGCTGGAGTTCGCGCCCCTGTTCTGGCCCACCATCAACAGCTACAAGCGGCTGGTCGAGGGCTTCTGGGCGCCGGTCAAGCCGACCTGGGGCGTCGACAACCGCACGGCCAGCTTCCGTGTGATCGCCGGCTCGCCCAAGTCCACCCGGCTGGAGACGCGCTGCCCCGGCGCCGACATCAATCCCTACCTGGCGATGGCGGCGGTGATCGCGGCCGGCCTGCACGGCGTCGAACAGGAACTGGAACTCGGCACGCCCCCGATCACCGGCACCAACCAGGGCGCCGAGGACATCCCCGCGGCGCCGCGCTCGTTGATCGAGACCACCCGCATCTTCCGCCAGTCGGCGATCGCCCGCGACTGGCTGGGCGATGCCTTCGTCGACCATTTCGCCGCCACGCGCGAATGGGAATGGCGGCAATGGCAGGATGCGGTGACCGACTGGGAACTGAAACGCTACTTCGAAGTGATCTGAATGCCGGTCGCCCACTTCGCCTTCCCGACCGCGATCCGCTTCGGCCCCGGCGTGCGCCGCGAGGTCGCGGGCCATCTGCGCGAGCGCGGGCTGGGCCGGCCGCTGCTGGTCACCGACAGCGCCCTGGCGGCGCTGCCGCTGCTGGCCGAGTTCCGTTCGCACCTGCAGGGGCTGTCGGTGTCGGTGTACGCCGGCGTGGCGGGCAACCCGACGGCGCGGCAGGTGATGGACGGCGCAGCGGCCTTCCGCGCGCACGGCGCCGACTGCGTGATCGGCTTCGGCGGCGGCGCGGCACTGGACGTGGCCAAGGTGGTCGGGCTGGCCGCCACCCGCGCGGGCCACGTCCTCGAGTACGCCTGGGACCACCCGCGGGTGCGCCCCATCGAGGGCGACCTGCCCTGGTTCGTGGCGCTGCCCACCACCGCCGGCACCGGCTCGGAAGTGGGCCGCTCCGCCGTGATCGCGGAGGACGACACCCACCTGAAGCGCGTGATCTTCGGCCCGGCCCTGCTGGCCCGGCAGGTGTTCGCCGACCCGGAACTGACGCTGGACCTGCCGCCGGCGGTGACCGCCGCCACCGGCATGGACGCCCTGACGCACGCCATCGAGAGCTACCTGTCGCCTGTCTACCACCCCCTGTGCGACGGCATCGCGCTGGAGGGCGCCCGGATCGCGGCCCGGGCCCTGCCGCAGGCCGTGCACGAACCGCACGATCTGCAGGCGCGCGGCGACATGCTGGTGGCGGCCATGATGGGCGCCGTCGCCTTCCAGAAGGACCTGGGCGCCGTCCATGCCTGCGCCCACGCGCTGGGCGCCGTCTGCCACCTGCACCATGGCCTGGCCAATGCCCTCATGATCGACACCGTGCTGGACTGGAATCGCGAGGCCGTGCCCGCGAAATTCGACGAGCTGGCGCACGCCTGCGGCGTGGCCGGCGGCGGCCCGGCCCTGGTGGACTGGCTGCGCGCGCTCAAGGATGACATCGGCATCCGCGGGCGCCTGGCGGCGCACGGCGTGCAGGCGGAGCAGCTGCCGCGGCTGGTGGAGGTCGCCAGCGGCGACATCTGCCACCGCACCAACCCGCGGCCGTGCACGCCGGCCGATTTCAGGCGATTCTTCGAGGAGGCGATGTGAGCAGAGGCAGGACGGGCGACAGGCTCAAGATCGGGATCAGCGCCTGCTTCTTCCACCCGGACCCGCAGCGCACCGCGGCGTCCAGCAAGACGCTGCAGTGGATCGAGCAGTCCACCGCGCACTGGCTGATGTCGCAGGGCGCGCTGCCGGTGATGGTGCCCTCGCCCTTCGGCGAGACGGCCCGGGGCGACGTGGGGCTGGACGACTACGCGGGCTGGCTCGACGGCCTGCTGCTGCACGGCGGCGCCGACATCTGGCCCGGCAGCTACGGCGAGGAGCCGCTGCGCCCCGAGTGGAGCGGCGACCGCCTGCGCGACGAATACGACCTCGCGCTGGTGCGCGCCTTCGTCGCCGCCGGCAAGCCGGTGTTCGGCATCTGCCGGGGGCTGCAGCTGGTCAACGTGGCGCATGGCGGCACGCTCTACCAGGACATCGTGACCCAGAAGCCGGGCGCCCGCGTGCACCGCGACGCCAAGGCCTACGACCTGCATTTCCACGAGGTCGACGTGCTGCCCGGCACCCGGCTGGCGCAGCTGCTGGGCGCGCGGCGGCACCGCACCAACAGCGTCCACCACCAGGGCATCAAGGACCTGGCCCCGGGCTTCGCCGTCGAGGCCCTCTCGCCCGACGATGGCGTGATCGAGGCCATCCGCCACACGGGCGAGGCCTGGATCGCGGCGGTCCAGTGGCATCCGGAGCTGCACCGCCCCGACCTGGACGTGGTGGACGACACCCCGCTGCTGCAGGACTTCCTCGCCGCCGCGCGCAGCCGGCACGGCTGAGCACAGCGCCCGCGCGGGCCGCGGCAATAACCATCCCGTAATAGGCCCGCGCCCGAATTGTCAATGGACGTCATCGCTGGCCCGGCCGACCATAGGCCGTGCCGCGACTGTGGTCGCTGCGCGCACCCCTTGCTGGACCCCCACCTGGAGCCCGCCATGAACGCCCGGACGAAGCCCGAAACCTTGATTCCCTTCACTGGCCAGGAGTACCTCGAGAGTTTGAACGATGGCCGCGAGGTCTGGATCTACGGCCAGCGGGTCAAGAACATCGCCGAGCACCCGGCCTTCCGCAACTCGGCCCGCATGATCGCGCGCATGTATGACGCGCTGCACGACCCGGCGCGGCGCGAGGTGCTGACGGCGCCCACCGAATGGGGCGGCTTCACGCACCGCTTCTTCCAGGCGCCGCGCACGGTGCAGGAGCAGGTCGCCTCGCGCGACGCGATCGCCGAGTTCCAGCGCATCGCCTACGGGTGGATGGGCCGCTCGCCCGACTACAAGGGCAGCTTCCTCGGCACGCTGGGCGCCAACTCGGCCTTCTACAAGGGCTACGAGGCGAACGCGCTGCGCTGGTACCGCAAGGCCCAGGAGCGCACCTGGTACATCAACCACGCGATCATGAACCCGCCGGTGGACCGTGCCCGCGCCAGCGCCGACGGCTCCGACGTGTTCATCCGGGTGGTCAAGGAGAACGACGCCGGCATCTTCGTCAGCGGCGCCAAGGTGGTGGCCACCGGCTCCATGCTGACGCACTACACCTTCGTCGCGCACGCCGGCCAGATCCCGATCAAGGACCCGGCCTACGCGCCGGTGTTCATGGTGCCCACCGGCGCCCCCGGCGTGCGGATGATCTCGCGCGTGTCCAACGAGCAGCGCGCGGCCGTGCTGGGCAGCCCGTTCGATTACCCGCTGTCCTCGCGGCTGGACGAGAACGACGCCATCCTGGTGCTGGACAACGTGTTCATCCCCTGGGAGGACGTCTTCCTGCACGGCAACGTCGAGCAGGCCAACCGGTTCGCGCCGGATTCCGGCTTCAACAGCCGGGCCTCCATGCACGGCTGCACCCGGCTGGCCGTCAAGCTGGACTTCGTCTGCGGCATCCTGGCCAAGGCGCTGGACATCACCGGTGCCGCCGGCTTCCACGGCGTGCAGTCCAAATTCGGCGAGGTGCTGGCCTGGCGCAACACCATGTGGGGCCTGTCGGACGCCATGGCCAAGAGCGACATCCCCTGGCAGGGCATGGTGCAGCCGGATGCGCGCTACGCGGCGGCCTACCGCACCGTCTCGCAGATCGCCTATCCCTCGATCAAGAACATCATCGAGACGGTGATCGCCAGCGGGCTGATCTACCTGAACTCCAGCGCCGACGACTTCCAGGTGCCGGAGCTGCGCAGCTGCCTGGACACCTACCTGCGCGGCAGCAACGGGATCGACGCCGAGACCCGCGTCAAGACCATGAAGCTGCTGTGGGACTGCATAGGCACCGAGTTCGGCGCCCGCCACGAGCTGTACGAGATCAACTACCTCGGCTCCAACGACGTCACCCGCTTCGCCAACCTGTTCGAGGCCCAGGGCAGCGGCGAGCTCGAGCGGATGAAGGCCATGGTCGATGCCTGCATGGCCGAGTACGACACGCGCGGCTGGACCGCGCCCGACATGGTCGGCAACGCCGACGTCAGCGTGCTGCGCCCGCAGTGAAACAGGAGGTCACCGCCATGCCCAAGGCCCTCGACGTCGCCCACGTCCTCTACCAGGTGCCCGACCTGGACCGCATGGAAGCCTTCATGAACGACTTCGGCCTGGCCACCGCGGCCCGGACCGAGGACGTGCTGTACCTGCGCGGCGCCGGCCCGCAGCCCTACATCCACGTCACCCGGCGCGGCCCCGAGCCGCGTTTCCTCGGCGGCGCGCTGCGCATGGCCAGCCGCGCCGACCTGGACGCGCTGGCCGAGATGCCGGGCTCCTCGCCGGTGCAGCAGGTCAGCGACGCGCCGGGCGGCGGCTACCGGGTCCAGATGCATACGCCCGACGGCATCCTCATCGAGGCCGTGTGGGGGCAGCGCGAGGCCGAGCCGCTGCCGCACCGCGGCCCCAACCCCTTCAATGCCGGCGAGCGCAAGGAACGCCTCAACGCCTCGCTGCGGCCCAGGCGCGAGCCCGGGCTGGTGCTGCGGCTGGGCCACTTCGTCATCCGGGTGAGCGACCACGACCAGACCCTGGCCTGGTTCCAGCAGCGCTTCGGCCTGCTGCCCAGCGACGTGATGGGCGTGCCGGGCGACCCCGAGCGGGTGATCGGCACCTTCCTGCGCTGCGACCGCGGCAGCGAGGCGGTGGACCACCACAGCATGCTGCTGGTGCAGGCGGCCGACATCGGCGCCCACCACTGCAGCTTCGAGATGCAGGACGTCGACGCCGTCATGGGCGCGCACGACTACCTGGAGCAGAAGGGCTACCGGCTCGACTGTGGCGTCGGCCGGCACCTGATCGGCAGCCAGATCTTCGACTACTGGCGTGACCCGCACGGCTTCCGCGTGGAACACTACACGGACGGCGACGTGGTGAACCACGAACACCGGCCGCAGCGCTATTCGGTGCGCGCCGAGGAAACCACCCAGTGGGGCATGCAGCCGCCACCGGACTTTTTCGAGTGAGCGTCACGGCCGCCCGGCCCGGGCGGCCTTCGCGAGGAGATCGACCATGAGCCAGTCCGAAGCCGTCCCCTTCACCGGACGGGAGTACCTCGACAGCCTCGACGACGGCCGCGAGGTCTGGATCTACGGCGAGCGCGTAGCCAAGGTGGCCGAGCACCCGGCCTTCCGCAACGCCGCCCGCATGGTCGCGCGCATGTACGACGCGCTGCACGACCCGGCGCGCCAGCCGGTGCTGACCACGGCCAACGACGACGGCGGCTTCACCCACCGCTTCTACCGGGCGCCGCGCGACGGGGCCGAGCAGCTCGCCCAGCGCGACGCCATCGCCGACTGGCAGAAGTGCGCCTGGGGCTGGATGGGCCGCTCGCCCGACTACAAGGGCTCGTTCCTCGGCACGCTGGGCGCCAACGCCGGCTTCTACAAGGGGTACGAGGAGAACGCCCGCCGCTGGTACCGCAAGGCACAGCAGCGCACCTGGTACGTGAACCACGCCATCATGCATCCGCCGGTGGACCGCGACCTGCCCACCGCCGACGGCTCGGACGTCTACGTCAAGGTGGTCAAGGAGACCGACGCCGGCCTGTACGTCAGCGGCGCCAAGGTGGTGGCCACCAACTCCGCGCTGACCCACTTCACCTTCGTGGCCCACATCGCGCAGGTCCCGATCGCCGACCCGAAGTTCGCGCCCGTCTTCATCGTGCCCACCGGCGCGCCGGGCGTGAAGCTGCTGTGCCGCGTGTCCAACGAGTTCCGCGCCGCCGCCACCGGCAGCCCGTTCGACTACCCGCTGTCGTCCCGGCTGGACGAGAACGACGCCATCCTGGTGCTGGACAACGTGTTCGTGCCCTGGGAGGACGTGTTCATGCACGGCGACCTGGAGCAGGCCAACAAGTTCAACGTCGGCTCCGGCTTCCTGGAGCGCGCGTCGCTGCACGGCTGCACCCGCTTCGCCGTCAAGATGGACTTCATCTGCGGCCTGCTCACGCGCGCGCTGGAGATCACCGGCGCCAAGGGCTTCCACGGCGTGCAGGCGCAGCTGGGTGAGGTGATCGCCTGGCGCAACGCCTTCTGGGCCCTGTCGGATGCCATGGCCAAGAGCGCCGTGCCCTGGAACGACATGGTGCGCCCGGACGCCCACTTCGCCGGCGCCTACCGCGTGCTCAACCAGGAGGCGATGCCCAAGGTCAAGAACATCATCGAACAGGTGGTGGCCAGCGGGCTGATCTACCTGAACTCGCACACGGCCGACTTCAAGACGCCCGAGATCCGCGCCTACCTCGACAAGTACCTGCGCGGCTCCGGCGGCACGCCGGCCACCGAGCGGGTGCGCGTGATGAAGATGCTGTGGGACGCGATCGGCACCGAGTTCGGCGCCCGCCACGAGCTGTACGAGATCAACTACATCGGCAGCAACGACATCACCCGGCTGACCAACCTGTGGGCTGCCCAGGGCTCGGGCAACCTGGACCGCTTCAAGGCCTTCGCCCAGTCGGCCATGGACGAGTACGACCTGGACGGCTGGACCGCGCCGGACCTGGTCAACCCGGACGACATCAACCTGATAGCCCGCGGCCGGCGTTGAAGGACGACAGCACCATGCCCCCCGTCGAGCAAGCCAGCATCGCGGCGCAGGACGAAGCCGCGCGCGTGTTCACCCAGCGCCAGTTCCGCGACGCCATGGGCCAGTTCGCCACCGGGGTGGTGGTGATCTCCACCGAGCGCGACGGCGAGGCGCACGCCATGACCGCCAATGCCTTCATGTCCGGCTCGCTGCAGCCGCCGCTGGTGATGGTGTCGGTCGCCTGCAGCGCCCGCGCCTGCGAGCGCATCCGCGCCGCCGGCACCTTCGGCGTCAGCATCCTGGCCTGCACCCAGCAGCTGGTCAGCAACCACTTTGCCGGCAAGCCCAGCCCCGACCACGTGCCGGCCTTCGAGCGCCTGGACGGCCTGCCGGTGGTGGCCGGCGCCTCGGTGCAGATCGCCGCCGACCTGCGGCACGACTACGCCTGCGGCGACCACGCGCTGTTCGTCGGCGAAGTGCGGGCCCTGCGCCAGGCGCCGTCGCCCGCGCGGCCGCTGCTGTTCCATGGCGGCCGCTACGGCCGCATGGCCGCGCCCGACTGGAGCGCCGACGCGCTGCCGGAAGGGTTCTGGGCCAACCACGAATACCGCTGGTGACACGCGCACCGGCTTCGAGCACGGGGCGGCCGCCGGCTGCCCGCCTTTTGGAGTGACGACAATGAACATGCCCCATCCCCAGCAAGCGGTTGCGCAGTCGCTGGAACAGCTGATCCGCAAGGAAGACCTGGACCCGGCGAAGTGGATCGACTATCCCGAGTACGGCTTCCGCCAGTACTTCCTGTGGAAGAACCAGGAGACGGGGGCGAGCATCGCGCTGCTGGAGTACCAGAAGGGCGGCCGCATCCCGGTCAAGCACTCGCACGCCTCCAACCAGTTCATGTACTGCCTGGAAGGCGACTACGAGTACGTGGACGTGGGCCTGCGGCTCAAGCCGGGCTCGTTCTACATCAACCCCAAGGACAACCCGCACGGCCCGACCATCGCGCACGAGCGCAGCCTGCTGATCGAGATCTACGACGGCCCGCACTACTACGAGAAGCCGGTGTTCCACACCGACGAGACCATTGGCGACTTCCTGGCGAAGAAGGACTGAGGTCGCCTTCGAGGCCAGTGTGCGCCCGCTGACGCGGACTGCCTCAATGCCCTGGATCCCCGCCTTCGCGGGGATGACCGCCACTTCGTCATTCCCGCGAAGGCGGGAATCCAGTGCGCCCGCCTTTGGCGTCCTGCCTGAGTACCCTGAGTCGCCGCTCGGGGACCACCGTCTCTTACCGCCGCGCCCTCAGCGCCCGCCCAGCTGCGCCAGCATCCCGGCCCGGTCCTCGCGCAGCCGGCGCGCGATGTGCTCGGCCGGCGCACCCACCAGCAGGTAGTCCTGCCCGGACTCGATGCCGTCGCAGATCGCCCGCGCCACCTCGGCCGGCTGCAGCTTGGGCAGGCCGTCCAGGTGGCGCGTCATCGCGGTGTCCACCGCCGAGGGCAGCGCGGCCATCACCTGCGTGCCCTGGCCCGCCAGCTCGGCCCGCAGGCACTCGGTCATCCGCAGCGCCGCCGCCTTGGAGGCGCAAAGCGAGCCCATGGGCGGCATGCCGGCCTCGGCCGCGATCGACAGCACGTTGACGATGCAGCCCCCGCCGTTGCCCGCCAGCACGGGAGCGAAGGCACGGCACATGGCCAGGGTGCCGAAGTAGTTGGTCTCCATCTCGGCGCGCGCGGCGTCCAGGTCCGGCGCCCGCAGCAGCGAGGCGTTGCGGTTGACGCCGGCGTTGTTGACCAGCAGCTGCACGCCGGTGCAGCGCGCCGCCGCCTCGCGCACCGCGGCGGCGTCGGTGATGTCCAGCACCAGCGGCGACACGCGCGCATCGGCCCACGGGCCAACGTCGCGGCGCGCCGCCGCATGGACGCGGGCGGCGCCGCGCGCCAGCAGTTCGTCGACCAGCGCGCGGCCGATGCCGCCGGCTGCGCCGGTCACCAGGGCCGTCACGCCGGCCAGGGGAAGTCCACGTCCGCTCATCGCATCATCGACGGCAGCCACAGCGACAGCTGCGGCAGCCAGATCACCAGCAGCAGGCAGATCGTCGCCGCCACCACGAACCCGCCGATGCTGGCGAACATGCGCCAGGTGCCCACCTCGGGCAGCAGGCCCTTGACCACGAACACGTTCATGCCCATGGGCGGCGTGATCAGGCCCATCTCGACCACGATCACCACGATCACGCCGAACCAGATCGGGTCCAGCCCCAGCCCGACCACGATGGGGAAGAACACCGGGATGGTCAGGAAGATCATCGCCAGCCCGTCGAACACGCAGCCCAGCGCGATGTAGACGCCGCACATCAGCAGCACCACGCCGACCGGCGACATGTGCAGCGACTGCACCCAGTCGGCCGCCTGCTGGGTCAGGCCGGTCATGGTCAGGAAGTTGGTGAAGATGGCGGCGCCAATGGTCACGGGCAGCAGGATGGCGGTGATGTCGACCGACTCCTGCAGCGCCTCGCGCATGGCCTTCAGCGTGGCGCGGCGGCGCAGCGCCATGATCAGCAGCGCGCCGACCGAGCCCACGCCGGCGCTTTCGGTGGGCGTGAAGACGCCCACGTACAGGCCGCCGAACACGAACAGGAACAGCAGCAGCGTGGGCAGGATGCCGCGCAGCGCGACCAGCCGCTCGCCCCAGCTGGCGCTGGTGCGCGTGCCCATGAGCGCGGGCTGGAAGCGCGCCTTCACCCACACGTTGGCCATGTAGAGGGCGGTCAGCAGCAGGCCCGGGATCACGCCCGCGGCGAAAAGCTTGCCGATGTCGGTCTCGGTCAGGATGCCGTAGATCACCATGGGCACGCTGGGCGGGATCAGGATCCCGATGGTGCCGCCGGCGGCGATGGTGGCGCCGGCGAAGGCCGGGTCGTAGCCGTGGCGGCGCATCTCCGGCACCGCCACCCGCGTCATGGTGGCGGCGGTCGCCAGCGAACTGCCGCAGACCGCGCCGAAGCCGGCGCAGGCGCCCAGCGACGCATGGGCCAGGCCGCCGCGCAGGCCGCCGAACCAGCGCTGCGCGGTGCCGAACAGCTCGTCGGCCACGCCGGCCTTGAAGATGAAGGATCCCATCAGCACGAACAGCGGGATCACGGACAGCCCGTAGTTCATGCCCAGGTCCACCACCTGCTGGGCCGCCATGGCGAGCGCGGGCTCGAAGCCGCGGAACCAGGCGAAGCCCAGCAGGCCGACGGCGGCCATGGCGAAACCCAGCGGCAGGCCGGCCAGCGCCAGCAGGAACAGGACCGCGAACCCGATCGAGGCTATCAGCATGCGATCCGTCCCTCAGGCCGTCTTCGGCGCCGGAGGCGCCCGGAACGCTTCGCGCAGGACCAGCAGCGCCGCCACCAGCGACAGCGCGCACATGAAGTAGCCGGCCGGATGCACCGGGATGTTCAGGTAGCCGATCACGTCCTGGTTCTCGCGCATGGTCTCCGACCGGCGCCACAGCAGCCAGGCCTGCACGCCCAGCACGCTGGCCGAGGCGCCGCACACCAGTACCCACTGCAGCCGCCGCGCGGCGCCGCGCAGGCGCTCGTGCACGATGTCCAGCGAGATGTGCTGGCGCCGCAGCGTCACCGAGGGCAGGGCCGCGAAGACGACCACCACCATGGTGTACTGGACCAGTTCGATGGCGCCGGGCAGGGGCCGCGCCAGCAGGTAGCGACCGGTCACGTCGGCGGCGACGATCACCATCATGCCCAGCAGCGCCAGGCAGGCCAGGACTTCGAGCCAGCCCAGCCCGCGCGGGCTGCGCGGCATCTCCGTCGTCGGGGCGCCGGCCACTTACTTGCGCAACTGGCTGCGGTAGAACTGCAGCGCGGCCTTGCCGTCGATGCCGCGGGTGCCGGCTTCCTTGACCCACTCGTCCTCGAGGAAGGCGTAGGCCTTGCGCAGGTCCGCCAGCAGCGCCGGGTTGGCTTCGGAGATCTTGATGCCGCCGGCCGCCATCTTCTTCAGGGCTTCCTCGTCGGCCTTGTCCATCTCGGCCAGCCGGGCGGTGAACGCGGCACCGCTGAGCTTGGAGATGGCCTCGCGGTCGGCCGCCGACAGCGATTTCCACTTGCCCTCGTTCATCAGCAGCGCGAACGAGCCGGCGGTGCCCAGCTCCTTGAGCTCCAGCATGCCCTTGGTGCTGGGGGCGAGGTTGAAGGAGTAGATGTCCGGCGCGGTGATCGCCCCGTAGCCGTCGACGATGCCCTTGGACACCACTTCGAAGTAGCGCACCGCCGGCCCGGCCACGATGCCCGAGGTCAGGGCGCCGTACTGGCGCGCCGCCGTCCCCGGCGTGGTCGCGATCTTGGCCGAGCGGAACTGGTCGATGGTGGTGAAGCACTCGTTCAGGCAGAAGAAGTGCTGGGTCGGGAACACGAACAGCGACAGCAGCTCGGTGCCTTTGTAGCGGTTGTCCTTGGCGAAGTACTTCTGGTGCGTCTCCCAGAGCGCGCGCGACATGGCGGCGGACGTTCCGGTGGTGCCCGGCAGTTCGGTCAGCAGCTCGGGCTGCAGCCGCTTGGGCACCACGCCGGTGTACTGCAGCGCGACGTCGGCGATGCCCTTCTGCACCATGTCCATCTGGCCGGGCGGCGGCGCCAGGCTGGCACTGGCCATCTCGATCTTCACCCGGCCCTGGGTGGCCGCCTCGACGTCCTTCATCCAGGGCACCATCACCTTCGAGATGATCGGATGCGTCTGCGGGAAGAAGGTGCTGAACAGCAGCTTGGTCTCGGCCATGGCCGAGCCGGCGCCCACCAGTGCTGCCACGGTGAGCGCACCGCGAATCCAATGCTTGATCATGTGAAAGTCTCCTGCGTCGTTCTGGAGTCAACCGGGGCATTCACCTTTTGGGGCGGCCGCCTCACCATACACCGATGAACAGGCCGTTGCCGCGCCAGTCCTCGGTCCTGCGCACCACCGTCGCTTCGTCGACGGTGGTGCGCACCTTGCGGGCCGAATGCCACTCGAGCAGCCGGTCCTTCATCTCCGCGCGCACCGCGTCCAGGCCGCGCCCCGGCGCATCGCCGAGGTCGACCAGTTCGTCCGGGTCGTGCTGCAGGTCGAACAGCTGCGGGCGCAGCCCCTGCCAGTGCACGTACTTCCAGCGCCGGGTGCGCACCATCCAGCCGCGGCACTGGTCCACCGGCCGGCCCAGCACGTGGCGTGCGTCGCGGAACGCATAGTCGAGCTCGCTGAACACGGCATCGCGCCAGCCGGCGACGCCCTCGCCATGCAGCAGCGGCTGCAGCGAGCGGCCTTCCACCACGTGGCGCGCCGCATCGAGCCCGAGCGCGTCCAGCACGGTGGGCACGACGTCGATGCCTTCCACAAATGCGTCGCTGGCGCTGCCGCGGGTGCGGTCGGCCGAAGCGCGCGGATCGACCACGATCATGGGCACGCGCACCGCCTGCTCGTAGAACAGCTCCTTCTCGCCCAGGCCGTGGTCGCCCAGGTGGTCGCCGTGGTCGGCGGTGAACACCACCAGCGTGTCCTTGGCGCGGCCGCTCTCGTCCAGGTAGTCGATCACCCGGCGCAGGTGGTCGTCGACCTGCTTGACCAGGCCCATGTAGGTCGGGCGCACGTGGCGCACCACGTCCTCGCGCGCGTAGCTGCGGCAGTCGTCGTGGGCCTTGCGGTAGGCCTGCAGCACGGGGTGCGCGTTCTCGGTCGCGGGGTCGGCCTTCACGATGCGGCCGGTGTCCGCATCGCGGTACATCGCGTGGTAGGGCGCCGGCGCCATCAGCGGCCAGTGCGGCTTGATGTACGACAGGTGCAGCACCCAGGGACGGTCGCCCTGCTCGCGCATGAACGCGAGCGCGCGGTCGGTCATGTACGCGGTTTCCGAATGGGCCTCGGCCACGCGCGCCGGCAGGTGGGCGTTGCGCAGCAGCCAGCCTTCGGCGCGGCCGCCGGCCGGGTCGACGCCGCCGACCACGAACTCGGTCCAGGGATCGCGGCTGTCGTAGCCGTGCCGGCGCAGGTAGTCGGCATAGCCGGACTCGGTGCCCGGGGGCGAGTGCCCGTCGTAGCGGTCGAGCTCGCCGAAGCCGCCGTCCAGCCGCATGCGGGCCTCGCGCGAGTCGCGCGGCAGGCCCAGCCGCTCCAGGCTGGCCACGTCGGGGATCACGTGCGTCTTGCCGGCCAGGATGGCCTCGCGTCCGGCGCGCGCCAGGTGGTCGCCGAGGGTGAGCTGGCCGACCGGGAACGGCACGTGGTTCCAGGTGGCGCCGTGGCTGCTGACGTAGCGTCCGGAATAGAAGCTCATGCGCGAAGGCACGCACACCGGCGACTGCACGTAGGCGGCGTCGAAGCGCACGCCGCGCCTGGCCAGCTCATCGACCGCCGGGGTCTGCAGAACGGGATGGCCGTAGCAGGACAGGTAGTCCCAGCGCAGCTGGTCGCACATGATGAACAGCACGTTGCGGATCGGACGGTCGTCGGCGCTCATGGACAGTGTGGGGGCTCGTCAGGCGGACCACTGTCGCACGGGTCGGCTGCCTCGATCCAATGAAACGTCCGGCAGGCGCTATAACCGGCTGGTAATCTTGGGACGATCACCATGGCACGACTCGATTGGTACATCCGCGCGAACCTCAAGCCCCGCCACATGCAGCTGCTGGTCGGACTGGACAACCTGCGGCACGTGGGCCGCGTCGCGGAGATGATGAACGTGAGCCAGCCGGCGGTGTCCAAGGCGCTGGCGGAAATCGAACGCGGCGTCGGCGTCAGCCTGTTCGAGCGCGGCAAGAACGGGCTGGTGCCCACCGTGTATGGCGCCTGCATGATCCGGCTGTGCCGCACCATGCTGCACAGCCTGGACGAGGCCGGCGAGGAACTGCGCCACCTGCAAAGCGGTGCCACCGGCCACGTGCGCGTGGGCGTGCTGCCGGTCGCGGCCCCGGTGCTGGTGCCGCGCGCCGTGATCCAGTTGCAGCGCGAGTCGCCGCGCGCCGTGGTGGTGCTGCACGAGGCCACGGCGGACCGGCTGCTGCCGATGCTGCGCGAAGGCGAGATCGACCTGCTGGTGGGCACCCTGCCGCCGGCGTCGCTGTCGGCCGGCCTGCACGTGGAAGTACTGCACCGGGGCGAAGGCGTCGCCGTGGTCAGCGGCTCGCACCATCCCTTGGCCCGGCGGGCGCGCATCAAGCCGGCCGACCTCGCGCGCCACACGCTGATCATCCCGCCACCCGGGACGCTGTTCCGCTACGCGGTGCAGCAGGTGATGGAGTCACTGCAGATCCCCATGGCCGGCGCGCTGGTCGAGTCCGGCTCCATGACCGCCAGCAACACGCTGCTGCGCGAGACCGACGCCATCAGCTTCTATTCGCCGCACCTGGCGCACCACTACCAGCGGATGAACTGGCTCAAGATCCTGCCGCTGCCGGTGCCCAACACCCCGGTGCCGATCGGCTGCGCCTGGATGCGGCACTCGGAGCCGTCGACCACCACGCAGGCGCTGGTGGCCCGGCTGCGGCAGGTCGCGGCGCAGTCGATGGAGCCGGTCGAGCCCGAGGAGGACGTGCGCGTGGCCGCGGCCGGCGGCCAGCGCTGACGCCCTCGCCTACCAGACGCCGGCCGGCCGCTTGCGCACCTTCGCCGATTGCGGCGACGGCAGCACGTCGGGGGCCACGCGCGGCAGCAGTTCCGCGGTGTCGCGCAGCATCTCGCGCACCACGCGCTGCGCCGTGCCCATGCGCCGGTCCACCATCCACACCAGCCCGACCCGGATCGACAGGTTGGGGATCTCGAGCGGCAGCACCTGCAGCGAGCCCTGGGCGGCGAAGTGCCGCGCAAGGTCGCGCGAGAGGAAGCCGATCGAGTCGGTGAGTTGCAGCACGCCGATGTTGGTCAGCGTGGAGATCGACTCCACGTGCCGGCGCGGCACGTTCACGCCCTGCTCGGCGATGAAGATGTCGATCGGTGTCCGGGTCGAGGCCGTCGGCGGCGGCAGCACCAGCGGGAAGTCCGACAGCATCGGCCACTCGAGCTTGGACAGCGAGGTGAGCGGGTGGTCGCGCCGCACCACCACGGCCACCGGGTCCTCGTAGAGCTCCTCGCTGTCGAATTCCGAGGGCAGCCGGCGGTCCGGCAGCGTGCCCACCACCAGGTCCACGTCGCCGGCCCGCAGCGCCGGAAGCAGCGTGTTCATGGTGCCTTCGCGCACGTTGACCGCGACGTCGGTGGCAGCGGCCTCCAGCCGGGCGATGAAGCGCGGCACCAGCACGCAGGCGGTGGCCGGCAGCACGCCCATGGACACGCGGGTGATGCGCCCCTCGCTGATGTCGCGCAGCTCGTCGCGGGCGGTGGCCAGCCGGGTGAGGATCTCGCGCGCATGCCGGATCAGGCAGGTGCCGTGCTCGGTCGGCTCCATCCCGCGCGGGGTGCGCTCGAACAGCCGCGCGTCCAGGCTGTCCTCGATCTGGGACAGCGTCTTGGAGACCGCCGGCTGGGTCACGTTCAGGTAGGCGGCCACGCGATTGACGCTGCCCAGGTCGTCCATCGCCACCAGCAGTTGCAGGTGCCGCAGTTTCAGGTTGGCACGGATATACCAATCGAGTTTGGGCATGAGAAACACCTAGGGTTAATACCGATCAGCCATAACCATATGGCAATCCGATTTGGCCTGAACTTTCAATAGACCTCATAAGTGCTTCCACCTAGCATGAGTCCAAGTCGCGCTGGAGGAAGACGTACAGGGCGTGACGGGAGCGCAGGCGGTGCAGCCGTCCTGCGATGCACCAAAACCCATTGTTTCAAGAGGTCACTCGATGCTGAAATCCCCCCGTCTGGCGCAAGTCGCCGCCATCGCCGCCCTGGCCTGCGCCAGCGCTGCAGCCCACGCCGCCAACTGGTACCCGCTGAAGGTCGAAGCCGGCCAGTCCGGACAGGCCACCGTGGTCGACTACAGCCCGCTGGCCAAGGCCAGCAAGCCCTGGTCGATCTGCGTGTCCGTCCCGCACATGAAGGACCCGTTCTTCCTGGCCACCAACTACGGCATGGTGGAAGAAGCCAAGCGCCTGGGCGTGCGCATGCAGACGATGGACGCCGGCGGCTATGCCGGGCTGAACACCCAGATCTCGCAGATCGAGAACTGCGTGGCCGGCGGCGCCGACGCCGTGGTGATGGTGGGCATCGCCCGCGACGGCATGAACAACCTGCTGGAGCAGCTCAAGGCCAAGAACATCCCGGTGGTCGACGCGATCAACGGCGTCTCTTCCAAGGACACCGGCGCGCGCGTGCTCACCAGCCCACGTGACGAAGGCCTGCGCGCCGGCCAGTACCTGGCCAAGAAGCATCCCAAGGGCAGCAAGCCGGTGAAGGTGGCGTGGCTGCCGGGCCCCGCCGGCGCCGGCTTCGTGACCGCCTTCACCTCCGGCTTCGAGGAAGGCATCAAGGACAGCGCCGTCGTCATCGCCGAGACCAAGCACGGCGACGTCGGCAAGGAAGTCCAGGCCCGCCTGGCCGAGGACATCCTGCAGACCCACAAGGACCTGGACTACATCGTCGGCACCGCCGTGATGGCCGAGGCCGTGGTGCCGCTGCTGAAGGCGCGCAAGCTGCAGGACAAGGTCAAGCTGGTGTCGGTCTACATGACGCCGGGGGTCTATCAGCACGTCAAGGCCGGGAACATCGAGGCCGCCGGCGCCACGCCCATCGCCCTGACCGGCCGCATCATGCTGGACACCGCGGTGCGCCTGCTGGAGAAGAAGGTGCAGTACGCCGACGTGAACACGATCGGCCACACCTACACCCGCGACAGCATCGGCAAGCTCGACATCCAGACCGTGCTGGCCCCGGCCAGCTACCGGCCGGTGTTCAAGCTGGGCGACTGATTCCGGAGCCGCAGGCCGTGAGCGTCGCCGTCCCGCACGTCGAGTCCAGCGCTGCCCGCAGCGGCGTCCCCGCCCTGCGGGTGCGCGGGCTGTCGCGCCGCTATGGCCAGCACCTGGCGCTGCAGGACGTGACGCTGGACCTGCACGCCGGCGAGGTGCACGTGCTGTTCGGCGAGAACGGCGCGGGCAAGTCGACGCTGATCTCCATGCTGGCCGGCGCGCGCGAACCCAGCGCCGGCGAGATCGAGATCGGCAGCCACCGCGGCATCTTCGGCTCCGTGGGACAGGCGCGCGCGCATGGCGTGCGGGCCGTGTTCCAGGAGTTCTCGCTGGTGCCCACGCTCACGGTGGCGGAGAACATCACGCTGGGCGAGGAGCCGGTGCGCCGCGGCCTGCTGTCGCGCGCCGCTGCCCGCGCCGAAGCGGCCGCGCTGGTCGAGCGCCTCGGCTTCGCGCTCGACGTGGACGCCAAGGTGGCCGACCTGCCGCGCGGCAAGCAGCAGATGGTGGAAATCTGCAAGGCCCTGCGCCAGGCGCCGCGCGTGCTGATCCTGGACGAGCCCACGGCCTCGCTGTCCGAGCACGATGCCCAGGCGCTGTTCGGCCTGGTGCGCCGGCTCAAGGCCGACGGCACCGCCATCGTCTACATCACCCACCGCCTGCACGAGATCCCGGCCCTCGGCGACCGGGTGACCGTGCTGCGCGACGGCCAACAGGTCGCCACCGTGCCGGCCGACACGCCCGAGCACCGGCTGATCGAGCTGATGACCGGCCGCACGCTGGCCAACATCTATCCCGCACCGGGCCCGGTGGGCGAACGCGTGCGGCTCTCGCTCGAGGACGTGAGCCTGGCCCTGCGGCCGGGCACCGTCACCGTGCGCGACGCGCGGCTGCAGGTGCGCGCCGGCGAGATCGTCGGCATCGCGGGCCTGGTCGGCTGCGGCAAGAGCGAACTGGCGCAGGCCTGCTTCGGGCTGCGCCCGCTGGCCGCCGGCCGCATCGAGCTGGACGGCCGGGCGGTGCGCTTCGGCCACCCGGCGGATGCGATCGCCGCCGGCCTCTGGTACAGCCCGGCCGACCGCAAGCACGACGGGCTCGCGCTGGGCCTGCCCGCCGGCGACAACATGTCGCTGTCCGGCCTGCGCTTCGGCCCGGTGCGCGGCCGCTGGCTGCGGCCCCGGCGCGAACGCGCTCAGCTGCGCGAGCTGTCGCAGCAGGTGGATTTCGCGGCGCCGCGGCTGCGCGAGCCGGCCGCCAACTTCTCCGGCGGCAACCAGCAGAAGGTGATGCTGGCCAAGGGACTGGCGCAGGACATCGGCGTGTACGTGTTCGACGAACCCACCGTCGGCGTGGACGTCGGCGCGCGCCAGGCGATCTACCGCTGCCTGGCACAGCTGAGCGCCGCCGGCGCCGCCATCCTGCTGGTCTCGTCCGACCTGCCCGAGCTGCTGGGCATGACGCACCGCCTGCTGGTGATGAACGACGGCCGCATCACCGGCGAATTCCGGCGCGACGAGTACGACGAGCACCGCATCCTCGCGAAGTTCTTCTGACCCGACCATGAACACCACCACCGCCACTGGCACCCTCGACGCCCCCCCGACGCCGGCCGTGCCGGACGCGATGCCCGCCGCCATGCCGGCTGCCGCGCAGGACGCCGCCCGCCGCTTCGACCCGATCGGCTGGCTGCGCCGCAACCGCCAGGACCTGGCGCTGCCGCTGATGTTCGTCGGCGCGCTGCTGGTGTTCAGCCTGCAGGCGCCCGGCTTCCTGACGGCCGACAACCTGACCAACATGGCGCGCCAGTCGGTGTACCTGCTGATCGTGGCGCTCGGGCAGCTGATCGTGCTGATCGGCGGCGGGCTGGACCTGTCGATCGGCATGGTGGTCTCGCTCACCTCGGTCACCAGCGCCACCGTGATGGCCGCCGTCTATGCGGCACAGCCGGAAGCCCCCTGGCTGGCCATTGCCGCCGGCACCGCCGTCGGCCTGGCGATCGGCTGCATCGTCGGCCTGGTCAACGGGCTCGGCAGCACGCTGCTGAAGATCCCGCCGTTCATGATGACGCTGGGCATGTCGTCGGTGCTGTTCGGCATCACGCTGCTGGTGTCGGGCGGCGTGCCGATCTACGGCCTGCCGCCGGAACTGGGCGAGGTGTTCGGCTTCGGCGAATTCCTCGGCATTCCGGTGCCGGCCCTCGTCGCGGTGGCGCTGGTCGCAGCGACCTACGTGCTGCTCGAGTGGTCGCGCTTCGGCCGCCACCTGTACGCCACCGGCGGCAACCTGCGCGCGGCCGAGTTGTCCGGCGTGCGCACCGGCCGCGTGCTGGTGGTCTCCTTCATGCTGTCCGGCGTGATGGGCGTGATCACCGGGCTGCTGCTGACGGCGCGCCTGGACACCGGCGAAGCCAACATCGGCACCAACCTGCCGCTCGAATCCATCGCCGCCTGCGTGATCGCCGGCGTCAGCCTGGCCGGTGGCCAGGGCCGCACGCTCAAGGTGCTGCTGGGCACCCTGCTGATCATGCTGGTGGGCAACGGCCTGAACCTGATGCAGGTCGGCGCGTACGCCCAGACCATGTCGATCGGCGCCATCCTCATCTTCGCCATGGCGCTCGCGCGCCACTGACCCTTCCTTTCCCACCGACGGAGACACACCCCCCATGAATGCCCCCATGCAGCACACCGCGCTGATCCCCCTGACCGGTAAGGAATACCTGGAGAGCCTGCAGGACGACCGCGAGGTCTGGATCTACGGCGAGCGCGTGAAGAACATCGTCGAGCACCCGGCGTTCCGCAATTCGGCGCGCATGGTCGCCCGCTTCTACGACGCCCTGCACGACCCGGCCCGCCGCGAGGTGCTGACCGCGCCGACCGAGTGGGGCGGCTACACGCACAAGTTCTTCCAGGCGCCCAGGACGGTGGCCGACCAGGTCGCCTCGCGTGACGCGATCGCCGAGTCGCAGCGCATCTCGTACGGCTGGATGGGCCGCTCGCCCGACTACAAGGGCAGCTTCCTGGCCACGCTGGGCGCCAACGCCTCCTACTACCGCGGCTACGAGGCCAATGCCACCGCCTGGTACCGCAAGGCCCAGGAGCGCACCTGGTACATCAACCACGCGATCATGAACCCGCCGGTGGACCGCAACAAGCCGAGCGCCGACACCTCCGACGTGTTCGTGCGGGTGGTCAAGGAGAACGACGCCGGCATCTTCGTCAGCGGCGCCAAGGTGGTTGCCACCGCGTCCGCCCTGACCCACTACACCTTCGTGGCCCACGCCGGCCAGATCCCGATCAAGGACCCGGCCTACGCGCCCGTGTTCATCGTCCCGACCGGCGCCCCCGGCGTGAAGATGATCTCGCGCTACTCCAACGAGCAGCGCGCCGCCGTGCTGGGCAGCCCGTTCGACTACCCGCTGTCCTCGCGCATGGACGAGAACGACGCCATCCTGGTGCTGGACAACGTGTTCGTGCCCTGGGAGAACGTGTTCATGCACGGCGACGTCGAGCAGGCCAACGACTTCGCCCCCGGCTCCGGCTTCAACGCCCGCGCCGCCATGCACGGCTGCACCCGGCTGGCCGTCAAGCTGGACTTCATCGTCGGCGTGCTGAGCAAGGCGCTGAAGATCACCGGCACCAGCGCCTTCCACGGCGTGCAGTCGCGCTTCGGCGAGGTGGTCGCCTGGCGCAACACCATGTGGGGCCTGTCGGACGCGATGGCCAAGAGCAACATCCCCTGGAACGGCATGGTGCAGCCCGACGCCCGCTTCGGCGCCGCCTACCGCACGATCTCGCAGGTCGCCTTCCCGCAGATCAAGCAGATCATCGAGGCCAGCGTGGCGAGCGGCCTGATCTACCTGCCCTCGCACGCCGACGACTTCAAGGCGCCCGAGATCCGCGGCTACCTGGACCGCTACCTGCGCGGTAGCGGCGGCGTGGACGCGGAAGGCCGGGTCAAGGTGATGAAGCTGCTGTGGGACTGCATCGGCACCGAGTTCGGCGGCCGCAGCGAGCTGTACGAGATCAACTACCTGGGCTCCAACGACGTGACCCGCCTGGCCAACCTGTGGGAATCGCAGGGCAGCGGCGACATGGCGCAGATGGAAGCCATGGTCGACCGCTGCATGGGCGAGTACGACCTGGACGGCTGGACCGCCCCCGACCTGGTCGGCAACGACGACGTCCGCGTCCTGCGGCGCGGCTGACGGAGCGCACGCCATGCCCAAGGCCATCGACACCGCCTACGTCGTCTACCAGGTCCGCGACCTGGACCGCATGGAGTCCTTTATGCACGACTTCGGCCTTGTCACCGCCCAGCGCGGGCCGGACCAGCTCGCGCTGCGCGGCGCCGGCCCGGCGCCGGTGATCCACGTCACCCGCAAGGGGCCGGACGACCGCTTCATCGGCGCGGCGCTGCAGATGGCGTCGCGCGCCGACCTCGACGCCCTGGCGCAACTGCCGGGCTCGTCGCCGGTGGAGCCCATCCTCGACCTGCCCGGCGGCGGCTTCCGGGTGCGCACCACCACGCCCGACGGGATCCCGATCGACGGCGTCTGGGGCCAGGAGCCGGCGCAACCGCTGGGCCTGCGCGACCCCAACCCCTTCAACGCCGGCACGGTCAAGCGCCGCATCAACGCCTCGCTGCGCCCCAAGCGCGAGCCGGGCCTGGTGCTGCGGCTGGGCCACTTCGTGCTGCACGTCAGCGACCACGAGGCAACCAAGGCCTGGTTCGCCGACCGCTTCGGGCTGCTGGACTCGGACTACCTGTGCGTCCCCGAGGACGAGGCCCGCGTGATGGGCACCTTCGTGCGCTTCGACTGCGGCGAGCAGCCGGTGGACCACCACGCGATGCTGATCCTGCAGGCCGACCACCTGGGCGTGCACCACTGCAGCTTCGAGATGCAGGACATCGACGCCGTGTTCGGCGCGCACGACTACCTGATGGAGAAGGGCTACCGGCTGGAGTGCGGCGTCGGCCGCCACCTGGTTGGCAGCCAGATCTTCGACTACTGGCGCGACCCGTTCGACTTCCGGGTCGAGCACTACACCGACGGCGACGTCGCCAACTGCCACTACCAGCCGGTGCGCTACGCGGTCCCCGCCGACGAGACCACGCAGTGGGGCATGCAGCCCCCGCGCACCTTCTTCGAATGAATTTCCCTCAACCGTCACCAACTCAAGGAGAGCTCCGATGACGACCACCCCGCTGAAGCAGCAGCGCTTCATCTCCCCCCACGTGGCCGAGTACCCGCCCGGCCACTGGTCCAACTGCATCCGGGTTGGCGACCAGATCTGGCTGTCGGGCTTCACCGCCCGCTCCAACGACCTCAAGACCATCCACGGCGTGGGCGACGCGTACGAGCAGGCCAAGGTGATCTTCACCAAGGTCAAGCACTGCCTGGAGGCCGCCAACGCCACCATGGCCGACGTGGTCACCATGACGATCTACGTGACCGACATGGCCGACAACAAGGCCATCTGGAAGGCTCGCCAGGAGTTCTTCAGCGGCGACTTCCCCTGCTCCACGCTGGTGCAGGTGGCTTCGCTGGCCAACCCCGAGATCAAGCTCGAGATCACCTGCCAGGCGATGGCAGGCTCCGGCAAGGCCTGAGCTAGGAGTCGCGATGCCCCCGATAGCTTCCGCATCGCTCGCGAGCGCCGTCGAGGGCGTCGCGCCCGGATTCACCGCGCGCGAGTTCCGCGACGCGATGGGCCAGTTCGCCACCGGCGTGGTCGTCATCTCCACCGAGGTGGACGGTGACGCCCACGCGATGACCGCCAATGCCTTCATGTCCGGCTCGCTCGAGCCGCCGCTGGTGCTGGTGTCGGTGGCGTGCACGGCCCGCATGCACGACAAGATCCGCAACGCCGGCCAGTTCGGCGTCAGCGTGCTCGGCCAGCACCAGCTGCCGGTCAGCAGCCACTTCGCCGGCCGGCCGGTGGAGGGCTTCGCGCCCGAGTTCGACCGTCTGCACGACCTGCCGGTGATCCGTGGCGCGGCCGTGCACGTGGCGGCCCGCCTGGAGCATGCTTATCCCTGCGGCGACCACACGCTCTACGTGGGGCGGGTGATGGCGCTGCGCGGCGAGGCCGGGAAGCCGCCGCCGCTGCTGTATCACGGCGGCCGCTATGCCGCCGCCCAACCGATGGCCGCCTGACGGCCACGAAAGAACATGAAGGCTGAACCGATCGAGCGGGCCCTGCACGGCATCGGCGCGCCCCTGCCCCGGCTGGAGGACCCGCGCCTGCTCACCGGGCTGGGCCGCTACGCCGACGACGAGGTGCGGCCGGACCTGCTGCGCGGTTACGTGCTGCGCTCGCCGGTCGCCCATGCCCGCATCCGCTCCATCGACGTGAGCGGCGCCCTGGAAGTGCCCGGCCTGGTGGCCGTGCTGACGGGCGAGGACTACGCGGCCGACGGCCTGGGCCTGATGCCCTGCGTCAGCATCCCGCCCACCATCACCGGCCGCACCTACCACAAGACCCCGTTCCCGCCGCTGGAGAGCGAGCGCGTGCTCGCCGTGGGCAGCGGGGTCGCCTTCGTGGTGGCCGAGACGCTGGCCGCCGCGATGGACGCGGCCGAGCGCATCGTCGTCGACTACGAGCCGCTGCCGGCGGCGCCCACCGTGGAGGCGGCCATCGAACCCGGCGCGCCGCTGGTGTGGCCCGAGGCCGAGGGCAACCGCTGCTTCCAGCACGAGATGGGCGACGCCGCGCAGACCGCGGCCGCCTTCGAGGGCGCGGCCCACGTGGTGCGCGCCCGGGTGCGCAGCCAGCGCGTGGCCGGCAACCCGCTGGAGCCGCGTGCCGCGCTGGGCGTGTTCGACGAAGGCGAAGGCCGCTGGCACCTGACCAGCTCGGCGTCCAACCCGCACCGCATCCGGCTGCTGCTGGCCGAACACATCTTCCGCGTCCCGGCCCACCGCATCCACGTGGTGGCCGGCGACGTCGGCGGCGGCTTCGGCACCAAGGGCGGCCTGTACCCGGAGGAGATCCTGGTGCTGTGGGCCGCCCAGCGCATCGGCCGCCCCGTCAAGTGGGTGAGCGACCGCAGCGAGGCCTTCCTGTCCGACTTCAACGGCCGCGACCAGCTGGCCGATGCCGAGATGGCGCTGGACGCCGACGGCAAGGTGCGCGCGCTGCGCGTGGTCGTCAACCACAACCTCGGCTGCCAGCTCGGCCCGTCGACGGCGCACCCCCCGCTGGTGGGCTGCCGCATGCTGTCGGGGGTGTACGCGATCCCGGCGATGCACGTCGAGATCAACGGCATCTTCACCCACAGCCGCACGCTGACCACCTACCGCGGCGCCGGCCGGCCCGAGGCCACGCTGGTGGTCGAGCGCATGATGGACCTGGCGGCCGCGCAGCTGGGCATGGATCCGGTGGCGATCCGCCGCCGCAACTTCATCCAGCCCGCGCAGATGCCCTACCGCACGGCCATCGGCGAGACCTACGACAGCGGCGAGTTCGAGGCCTGCATGGACGCTGCGCTCGAGCTGGCCGACTGGAACGGCTTCGAGGCGCGCCGCGCCGAGAGCGCCCGCCGCGGCAAGCTGCGCGGGCGCGGCCTGTCCTGCTACATCGAGGTGTGCGCCACCATCAGCGACCGCATGGAGGTGCGCTTCGACGCGACCGGCGGCCTGACCATCCTGGCCGGCACCTTCAGCTACGGCCAGGGCCACCACACCAGCTACGCGCAGATGGTGCACGAGTGGCTGGGCGTGCCGCTGGACCGGATCCGCTTCGTGCAGGGCGACACCGACAAGATCGCCAACGGCCGCGGCAGCTTCGGCTCGCGCAGCATGACCGTGGGCGGCTCGGCGCTCAAGGCGGCCTGCAACCAGGTGATCGAGCGCGGCCGCCAGGTCGCCGCCATCCTGCTGGGCCGGTCGCCGGAAAGCCTGGCCTTCGCCGACGGGCACTACCGCGACACGGCCGATCCGGCCACCAGCATCAGCCTGGACAAGGTGGCCCGCGCCACCTACGCCTGGGGTTCGCCCAAGCCGCTGCCGGCCGAGCTGTGGTCCGGGCTGGAAGGCGTGGGCCACTTCAGCGCCAACCCGCAGAACTACCCCAACGGCTGCTACATCGCGGAGGTGGAGGTGGAGCCCGACACCGGCGAGGTGAAGCTGGTGGACGTGAGCGCGGTGGACGACGTCGGCACCGTGGTCAACCCGCTGCTGCTGGAAGGCCAGATCATGGGCGGCATCGCCCAGGCGGCCGGCCAGGTGCTCAAGGAGGCGGTGGTGCACGCGCCCGACGGCCAGCTGCTCACCGGCGCCTTCACCGACTACGCCATGCCGCATGCGGCCGACTTCCCGCGCTTCCGGCTCGCCCTGCGGCCGGTCCCGACCCAGACCAACCCGCTGGGGGTCAAGGGCGGCGGCGAGGCCGGCACGGTCGGCCTGCCGCCGGCGATCGTCGGCGCCATCGTCGACGCGCTGCGCCCGCTGGGCGTGCGCGACATCCGCTGCCCCGCCACCCCGCTGGCGGTGTGGAACGCCATCCAGGAAGCCCACCCATGAATCTCTACATGGTCTACCGCATCGATCGCGACGACGGCCAGGCCGCGGCGATCCGCGCGGCCACCCGCCCCGCCCACCGGGCCTACATGGACCAGTTCGCCGCGCGCGTGCGCCTGGGCGGCCCCATCCTGGACGCCGACGGCCAGGGCTGCGGCGGCCTGATGCTGATCGAGGCCGAGAGCGAACAGGCCGTGCGCGAGATGGTGGCGAACGATCCGTTCGAGCTCGCCGGCCTGTCTTCGCGCATCGACATCCATCCCTTCCGCTGGCAGACCAACCGGCCGGCGGACCTGCCGCCTCTGTGAGCGGCGACCCGAGAGGAACACCATGGAACTGACAGGCGAGCAGCGGTTGCCGGTGGCGCGCGAACGCGTCTGGGCCGCCCTGCTGGACACCGAAACCCTGCGCGCGGCCATCCCCGGCTGCGAGGCCGTGACCCACGAGGGCGACGGCCGCTACAGCGTCAGCGTCGTGGCCGCGGTCGGCCCGGTCAAGGCCCGCTTCAAGGGCCGGCTGCAGCAGCAGGACCTGCAGCCGCCACGGCGCTACACGCTGAGCTTCGACGGCGACGGCGGCATGGCCGGCTTCGCCAAGGGCAGTGCCGACGTCGAACTGACCGAGGCCGACGGCAACAGCACCGTGCTCGCCTACCGGGCCCAGGCCCAGATCGGCGGCCGGCTGGCGCAGATCGGCTCGCGGCTGGTGGACGCCACGGCAGCGCGCATGTCGCAGCAATTCTTCGAGCGGCTCACCGCCGTGATCACCGCGCCGCCGCAAGAGGCCGCGCCGCAGGAAGCGGCGCCGCAAGCCGCCGTGGCGCAGCCCCGTCCGGTCGCGCCGGCACCGGTGGCCACCGGCGCCGCCGTCCCGGCCGCCGGCTGGAGCGGCAGCGTCACCATCAGCATGCCGGGCTGGGCCTGGGCCTTCACCGTCGCTGCGGCCACCCTGCTGGCCGGCTGGATCGCCGCGCACTGAGGCCCGCCATGACCACCCGCGAGATCACCCTCACCGTCAACGGCATCCGCCGCACGCATGCGGTGGAGCCGCGCACGCTGCTCGTGCAGTTCCTGCGCGAGCACTGCGGGCTGACCGGCACCCACGTGGGCTGCGACACCACCCAGTGCGGCTGCTGCACCGTGCACCTGGACGGGCGCTCGGTGAAGTCCTGCACCTTCCTGGCGGTCCAGGCCGATGGCCGCGAGGTCACCACCATCGAAGGCATCGGCAATCCACGCGAGCTGCACCCGCTGCAGGAGGCCTTCCGCGAGCACCATGCGCTGCAGTGCGGCTTCTGCACGCCGGGCATGGTCATGCAGGGCATCGACATCATCCGCCGCGGGCGCGCTGGCGACGAGGCCGCCGTGCGCCAGGACCTGGAGGGCAACCTCTGTCGCTGCACTGGCTACCAGAACATCGTCGACGCGATCCAGGACTGCGCCAGGCGGTGCGGACCGGAAGGAGTCTGAGGTGGTCGACTTCGACTACGCCCGCCCGCGCAGCCTGCAGGAGGCGCTGGATCTGCTCGCATCCAATCCCGAGGCGCGGCCGCTGGCCGGCGGCCAGACGCTGATTCCCACGCTGAAGCAGCGCCTCGCGCGGCCGGCCCTGCTGGTCGACCTGCAGGACGTGCCCGGCCTGCGCGGCATCACCGTCGGGGACGGCTTCGTGACCGTCGGGGCCATGACGCCGCATGCGCAGACCGCGTCCGATCCGGGCGTGCGCGCGGCCATCCCGGCGCTCGCGCACCTGGCCTCGGGGATCGCCCATCCGCAGGTGCGCCACGTCGGCACCATGGGCGGATCGATCAGCAACAACGACCCGGCCGCCGACTACCCCGGCGCCCTGCTGGGACTGGGCGCGGAAGTGCAGACCAGCCGCCGCCGCATCGCCGCCGACGACTTCTTCACCGGCCTGTTCAGCACCGCGCTGGAGCCGGTCGAGCTGGTGCTGCAGGTGCGCTTCCCGGTGCCGGTGCGCGCCGGCTACTGCAAGATCGCCAACCCCGCCTCGGGCTACGTCACCACCGGCTGCTTCATCGCCGACTTCGGCCAGGGCCGGGTGCGCGTCGCTGTCAACGGCGCCGGCCCCTGTGTGTTCCGCCAGGCGGCGCTGGAGCGTGCGCTGGCGGCCGACTTCTCCCCTGCGGCACTGTCGGGCTTCCGGCAGGACCCGCAGGGCCTCAACGCCGACCTGCATGCCAGCGCGGCCTACCGCGCGCAACTGGTCGGCGTGGCCGCGCGGCGCGCGCTCGAAATGGCGCTGGCCGCCCCTTCCCAACTGGAGACCCATTCCGCATGAAACTGATGTCCTATGTCACGCCCCAGCGCGCCAGCTTCGGAGTGGTGCGCGGCGACGAGGTGGTCGACATGGGCCTGCGCCTCGGCGCCGGCTGCCCGGACCTGAAGGCCGCGATCGCCCAGGGCCTGCTGCCGCGCATCGCGCAACTGGCCGACCGGGCCCCGGCCGACTTCCACTTGGACCAGGTGGTGCCGCTGCCGGTGATCCCCAACCCGGCCCGCATCCTGTGCGTGGGCCTGAACTACTTGGCGCACCGCGCCGAGGGCCAGCACAAGACCGAGGCCGCGGCGCCGACCATCTTCCTGCGCCTGCCCGAGTCGCAGGTGGGCCACGGCCGCCCCCTGGTGTGCCCGCGCGAGTCGGAGCAGTTCGACTACGAGGCCGAGCTCGCGGTGGTGATCGGCAAGGCCGGCCGCCGCATCGCCAAGGCCGACGCGCTCGGCCACGTGGCCGGCATCAGCGCCTACAACGACGGCTCGGTGCGCGACTGGCAGCTGCTGATGGGCCAGTGGTCGCCGGGCAAGAACTTCCCCGCCACCGGCGCCTTCGGCCCCTGGCTGGTGACAAGCGACGAACTGCCGGCCGATCGCGTGCTGTCGCTGGTGTGCCGCCTGAACGGCCAGGAGATGCAGCGCACCACCACCGACCTGATGATGTTCAGCATCCCCGAGCTGATCGCCTTCGTGTCCACCTTCACCACGCTGGAGCCGGGCGACGTGCTGGTCACCGGCACCCCCGGCGGGGTGGGCCTGCGGCGCAACCCGCAGGTGTGGATGAAGCACGGCGACGTGGTCGAGATCGAGCTGGAAGGCGTGGGCGTCCTGCGCAACCCGGTGGTCAAGGAAGGAGCGCCCGCGTGAGCGCCGCCCTGTCCGAGAAGGTCCGCGCGCAGCTGGCGCGCAGCGGCGCGGCCAACATCGCCAACTGCCTGCTCAAGCGCGGGCTGCGCAACACCTTCCTGCTCGGCCTGCAGCCGATGTCGCCCGAGCAGCCGGTGCTGGTCGGCCCCGCCTGGACCGTGCGCTTCATCCCGGCGCGCGAGGACCTGGACACGATGGCGCTGTATGCCACGGACGCCAGCCTGCACCGCCGCGCGATCGAGGAATGCCCGCCCGGCTCGGTGCTGGTGCTGGCCCCCGGCGGCGATGCCCGGGCCTCCGTGATGGGCGACATGATGGCGCTGCGCCTCAAGGTGCGCGGCGTGCGCGGCGTGGTCACCGACGGCGGCTACCGCGACGCGCCCGGCATCCGCGCCACCGGCCTGCCCTGCTTCCAGGTCCGCGACTCCGGCCCGGCCACGCCGATCGCGCTCAGCCCGGTCGAATTCGACGTGCCGGTGGGCGTTGCCGGCGTGGCGATCTATCCCGGCGACGTCATCGTCGGCGACGGCGAGGGCGTGGTGTGCATCCCGCGCCACCTGGTGGAGGAAGTGGCCGCCGAGGCAGCCAGCAATGCCGACTACGAGGTGTTCGTGGCCGCCCACCTGCGCCTGGGCCGCTCGATCTTCGGCCTGTTCCCGGCCACGCCGCAGAGCCGGGCCGAGTTCGACGAGTGGGTGGCGGCCGGGCGTCCGCCGCTGGAACGCAAAGGCTGACTGAGCGCTGGCGGCCTTGTATCTTCAGGCCTCGGACCAGCTCGGGTAGCCCGAGCGGCCTCTGGGCCAGTTGTTGAAGCCCGTGCCTGAGCACTGGGCGCCCGAGTTGGACCGTCCTTTCTTGCAGCCCGAACGGTTGTAGGAATCTGCAGTT
>NZ_DASPLW010000013.1:0-8903 GCF_035627355.1 Ramlibacter sp. | reverse complement strand
TCCTTGATGCCCTCGGCGCCCATCTTGGCGACGAATTCGTCACCGTATTCCTTGCGCTTGGCGTCGTAGTCGTCCTCGGACATGATGCCGAACTTCTTCAGCGGGGTCATGCCGGGGTCGGTGATGACATACGCCTCGAAGTACAGCACCCGCTCGATGTCGCGCAGCGTCATGTCGAGCACCAGGCCCAGGCGCGACGGCAGCGACTTCAGGAACCAGATGTGCGCGCACGGGGCGGCCAGGTCGATGTGGCCCATGCGCTCGCGGCGCACCTTGGTCTGCGTGACCTCGACGCCGCACTTCTCGCAGATCACGCCGCGGTGCTTCAGGCGCTTGTACTTGCCGCACAGGCACTCGTAGTCCTTGATCGGGCCGAAGATCTTGGCGCAGAACAGGCCGTCGCGCTCCGGCTTGAAGGTGCGGTAGTTGATCGTCTCCGGCTTCTTGACTTCGCCGAAGGACCACGAGCGGATCTTCTCCGGCGAGGCCATCCCGATCTTGATGGCGTCGAAATGCTCGTCCGGCGTGAATTGCTTGAACAGGTCGAGTAGCGATTTCATTGCTCTTACCTTCCCTAATTAAGACCGCTCGAGTTCCATGTCGAGACCCAGCGACCTGATTTCCTTGACCAGGACGTTGAACGACTCCGGCATGCCGGCGTCGATGGCGTGCTCGCCCTTGACGATGGACTCGTACACCTTGGTGCGGCCCTGCACGTCGTCGGACTTCACGGTCAGCATCTCCTGCAGCGTGTAGGCCGCGCCGTAGGCTTCCAGCGCCCACACTTCCATCTCGCCGAAGCGCTGGCCGCCGAACTGCGCCTTGCCGCCCAGCGGCTGCTGGGTGACCAGGCTGTACGGGCCGGTGGAGCGGGCGTGCATCTTGTCGTCCACCAGGTGGTGCAGCTTGAGCACGTGCATGTAGCCGACGGTGACCGGGCGCTCGAAGGCGTCGCCGGTGCGGCCGTCGTACAGGCGCGCCTGGGTGCGGGTGGCGTTCAGGCCCTTGCGCTGCGCGATCTCGTCCGGGAACGCCAGCTGCAGCATGTTGCGGATCTCGGTTTCCGAAGCACCGTCGAACACCGGGGTCGCGAACGGGACGCCCTTGGCCAGCTCGCCGGCCATCTCCAGCACCTGCTCGTCGGACAGGCTGGCGATGTCCTCCTTGTGGCCCGAGCGGTTGTACAGCTCGTCCAGGAAGCTGCGCAGCTCGGCCTGGCGGGCCTGCTGCTGCAGCATGTCGCCGATGCGCTGGCCGATGCCCCTGGCGGCCCAGCCCAGGTGCACTTCCAGCACCTGGCCCACGTTCATGCGCGAAGGCACGCCCAGCGGGTTGAGCACGATGTCGCACGGCGTGCCGTCGGCCATGTAGGGCATGTCCTCGACCGGGACGATCTTGGACACCACGCCCTTGTTGCCGTGGCGGCCGGCCATCTTGTCGCCGGGCTGCAGGCGGCGCTTGACGGCCAGGTAGACCTTGACCATCTTGAGCACGCCGGCCGGCAGCTCGTCGCCCTGGGTCAGCTTCTTGCGCTTCTCCTCGAACGCGAGGTCGAAGTTGTGGCGCTGCTGCTCGATCGAGTTCTTGATCGACTCCAGCTGGGCGGCGACGTCGTCGTCGGCCGGGCGGATGTCGAACCAGTGGTACTTCTCGATCGACTGCAAGTAGGCCTTGTCGATCGTGGTGCCGCGGGCCAGCTTCTGCGGGCCGCCGTTGGCGACCTTGCCGGTCAGCAGCTTCTCGATCCGGTCGAAGGCGTCGGCCTCGACGATGCGCAGCTGGTCGTTCAGGTCCAGGCGGAAGCGCTTGAGTTCATCGTCGATGATCTGCTGGGCGCGCTTGTCACGCTGGATGCCCTCGCGGGTGAACACCTGCACGTCGATCACGGTGCCCTGCGAGCCCTGGTCCACGCGCAGCGAGGTGTCCTTCACGTCGGAGGCCTTCTCGCCGAAGATGGCGCGCAGCAGCTTCTCTTCCGGCGTCAGCGTGGTCTCGCCCTTGGGGGTGACCTTGCCCACCAGCGTGTCGCCCGGCATGACCTCGGCGCCCACGTAGATGATGCCGCTCTCGTCCAGGCGGTTGAGCTGCTGCTCCGACAGGTTCGGGATGTCGCGGGTGATTTCCTCGGCGCCCAGCTTGGTGTCGCGCGCCATCACCACCAGTTCCTCGATGTGGATCGAGGTGTAGCGGTCGTCGGCCACCACGCGCTCGCTGATCAGGATCGAGTCCTCGAAGTTGTAGCCGTTCCACGGCATGAACGCGACCAGCATGTTCTGGCCCAGTGCCAGCTCGCCCAGGTCGGTCGACGCGCCGTCGGCCACCACGTCGCCCTTGGCGATCTTGTCGCCGCGCTTGACGATGGGACGCTGGTGGATGTTGGTGTTCTGGTTGGAACGCTGGTACTTGATCAGGTTGTAGATGTCGACGCCGACCTCGCCCGCCTGGGCTTCGTCGTCGTTGACCCGCACCACGATGCGGGTGGCATCGACGTAGTCGACCACCCCGCCGCGGTTGGCGGTGACCACGGTGCCGGAGTCGATCGCGGAGACGCGCTCGATGCCGGTGCCCACGTAGGCCTTCTCCGGGCGCAGCACCGGCACGGCCTGGCGCTGCATGTTGGCGCCCATCAGTGCGCGGTTGGCGTCGTCGTGCTCCAGGAAGGGCACCAGCGAGGCCGCCACCGAGACGATCTGCGCCGGCGACACGTCCATGTACTGGATGCGGTCGGCCGACACCAGGATCGATTCGCCGCGCTCGCGCGCCGAGACCAGGTCGCCGGTCAGGCGGCCCTGCTCGTCCAGCGCCGCGTTGGCCTGGGCGATCACGTACTTGCCTTCCTCGATGGCCGACAGGTAGTCGATCTCGTTGGTCACCTTGCCGTCCACCACGCGGCGGTATGGCGTCTCGATGAAGCCGTACTCGTTCAGGCGTGCGTACAGGGCCAGCGAGTTGATCAGGCCGATGTTCGGGCCTTCCGGCGTCTCGATCGGGCACACCCGGCCGTAGTGCGTGACGTGCACGTCGCGCACCTCGAAGCCGGCACGCTCGCGCGTCAGGCCGCCCGGACCCAGCGCCGAGACGCGGCGCTTGTGCGTGATCTCGGACAGCGGGTTGGTCTGGTCCATGAACTGCGACAGCTGCGACGCGCCGAAGAACTCCTTCAGGGCCGCGGAGATCGGCTTGGAGTTGATCAGGTCGTGCGGCATCAGCGGTTCCTGCTCGGCCTGGCCGAGGCGCTCCTTGACGGCCTTCTCGATGCGGGCCAGGCCCGTGCGGTACTGGTTCTCGGCCAGCTCGCCGACGCAGCGCACGCGGCGGTTGCCCAGGTGGTCGATGTCGTCGACTTCGCCACGGCCGTTGCGCAGGTCCACCAGGATCTTGACGACGGCGAGGATGTCCTCGTTGGTCAGCACCATGGGGCCGGTGCTCTCGTCGCGGCCGACCTTGGCGTTGAACTTCATGCGACCGACGCGCGACAGGTCGTAGGTGTCGGGGTTGTAGAACAGGCGCTGGAACAGGGCCTGCACCGCGTCCTCGGTCGGCGGCTCGCCGGGGCGCATCATGCGGTAGATGGCCACGCGCGCCTGGAACTCGTCGACGGTCTCGTCGATGCGCAGGGTCTGGCTGATGTACGGGCCCTGGTCGAGCTCGTTGGTGTAGATCACCTGCAGGTCCTGCACGTGGGCCGCGCGCAGCTTCTTGAGCAGCGCCTCGGTCAGCTCGTCATTGGCCTTGGCGATGATCTCGCCGGTGTCGGGATCGACGATGGAGCGGGCCACCACGCGGCCGACCAGGAAGTCCTCCGGCACGCTGATGTGGGTGGTGCCGGACTGCTCCAGCTCGCGGGTGTGGCGGGCGGTGACGCGCTTGTCCTTGGGCACCACCACCTTGCCGGTCTTGTCGGTGATGTCGAAGCGGGCCACCTCGCCGCGCAGGCGCTCGGGCACGAACTCCATCTGCGCGCCGCTGTCCATCAGGCGGAAGTTGTCGTTGACGAAGAAGTTCGCCAGGATCGACTCGGGCGTCAGGCCGATGGCCTTGAGCAGGATCGTCACCGGCATCTTGCGGCGGCGGTCCACGCGGAAGTACAGGATGTCCTTCGGGTCGAACTCGAAGTCCAGCCAGGAGCCGCGGTAGGGAATGATGCGGGCCGAGAACAGCAGCTTGCCCGAGCTGTGCGTCTTGCCCTTGTCGTGCTCGAAGAAGACGCCGGGCGAGCGGTGCAGCTGCGACACGATCACGCGCTCGGTGCCATTGATGATGAAGGAGCCCTTGTCGGTCATGAGCGGCACTTCGCCCATGTAGACCTCCTGCTCCTTGACCTCCTTGACCACCTTGGACTGCGGCGTGGACGACTCGCGGTCGTAGATGATCAGCTGCACGCGGGCGCGCACGGCCGAGGCGTAGGTCAGGCCGCGGGTCTGGCACTCGCGCACGTCGAACGCGGGCTTGGCCAGGTTGTATTCGATGAACTTCATCTCGACAAACCCGTTGTGCGAGACGATCGGGAAGGCCGCGTCGAAGGCGGCCTGCAGGCCCTCGACGGTGCGCTTCGATGGCGCGACGTCGGCTTGGAGGAAGGCGGTGTACGCATCCTTCTGCATCTGCAGCAGGTAAGGCACTTCGAGCACGCTGTCGCGTTTGCCGAAGCTCTTGCGGATGCGCTTGCGTTCGGTATAGGAATAGGCCATGGGATCTCCGGGCTATTGAGCTCTTGCGCAACTGACGCGCCCATCCCTGCGCGGGAATGGGCGTTGCTTGGCGGGTTGGCCACTACCAACCATGGCGGACGGCCGTGCATTGCACACGGCCCGAACCAAGGTATCTCCTGCAGTCGGGGTCAGAAGACACTCGTAAAAGCTGGCGAACCCTCGATTAGGCCAGCTTTTGCGGGTGCGTTCAGGCCACGCCTCAATAAGCACCAAAGGCTGGAGGCCCTTTCGGAGCCTCCAGCCTCGGCAGGTGGACTCGATTACTTGAGTTCGACCTTGGCGCCGGCTTCTTCCAGCTTCTTCTTGGCCGCCTCGGCGTCGGCCTTGGCGATGCCTTCCTTGACGGCCTTGGGCGCGCCGTCGACCAGGTCCTTGGCCTCCTTCAGGCCCAGGCCGGTGATCTCGCGGACGGCCTTGATGACGGACACCTTGTTGGCGCCGGCTTCCAGCAGCATCACGTTGAACTCGGTCTTCTCTTCCGCGGCCGGGGCGGCGGCACCGCCACCGCCGGCGGCCGGGGCGGCCATGGCGGCGGCGCTCACGCCGAACTTCTCCTCGATCGCCTTGACCAGGTCGTTGAGTTCCATGACCGTCATGCTGTCCAGCGCGGTCAGGAATGCGTCTTTATCGAATGCCATTTGGATGGTTCCTTCAATGAATGGGGTTGAATTGCTCGCTCGTCAGGCTGCTGCCGGGGCCGCTTCGTCGCCGCCGCCCTTCTTGGCGGCCAGCGCGCCCAGCACCACGGCCGTGCGCGACACCGGCGACATCAGCAGGCCGCACAGCTGGGCCAGCAGCACTTCCTTGCTCGGAATGCTGGCCAGTTGCTTGACGCCGTTGACGTCCAGGGCCTTGCCACCGTAGGCGCCCGCGCGGATGACCAGCTTGTCGTTGGTCTTCGCGAAGTCGGCCACCACCTTGGCGGCGGCCACGGCGTCCACGGAGAAGCCGTAGATCAGCGGACCGGTCATCTGGTCGGCGACGACTTCGAAGGCGCTGCCGCTCACAGCACGGCGGGCCAGCGTGTTCTTCAGAACACTCAGGTTCACGCCTTGCTTGCGCGCGTCGCTGCGCAGCCTCGTCATGTCGGCGACCGTGATGCCGCGGTATTCCGCCATCACCAACGTCTGGGCCTGGGCGGCGAGACCGGTCACCTCTTCGACGACCGCTTGTTTCTCACTGCGATTCAGACTCAAGGTCTACTCCTTCCAATTGCGCCGCCGGGTTTGCACCACGTGCGGCGCGCCTTTGCTGCAGCGACCAAACCCCGAGGGAACTACTCACAACTCTCTCGTGGCGGGATCGCCATCTGCGCTGGCCCGGCTGCCGGGTTGCCCCGACGGCCGCCGATTAAGCGCATTGCTGCGCACCAGCGGTCTTGGATGGCCTGCCGGACTTCGCTTGCGCGCCGCCCGGCAGCCCACCATGCCGGCCGGCCCTTGCGGGCTGGCCGATCCATCGAGGTGCCCTCCACGCCGCGCGCGGCCGGCACCTCTCCAGTCAGAGGTGCCCGAGCAAACGCGCTTCGCGCGCTTGGTCCGGCACCTGCAATAACTAAGCCGACAGGGACTGGACGTCCACGCGGACACCCACGCCCATGGTCGAGGACACCGCCACCTTGCGCAGGTAGACGCCCTTGCTGGAGGCCGGCTTGGCCTTGTTCAGCGCGTCGATCAGCGCCGCCAGGTTGCCCTGAAGCTTGTCGGTGTCGAACGAACGGCGGCCGATCGTGCCGTGGATGATCCCGGCCTTGTCGACCCGGAACTGCACCTGGCCGGCCTTGGCGTTCTTCACGGCCGTGGCCACGTCCGGGGTCACGGTGCCGACCTTGGGGTTGGGCATCAGGCCGCGCGGGCCCAGGATCTGGCCCAGCGTGCCGACCACGCGCATGGCGTCGGGAGCGGCGATCACCACGTCGAACGGCATGTCGCCGGCCTTGACGCGGGCGGCCAGGTCGTCCATGCCGACCACGTCGGCGCCGGCGGCCTTGGCTTCCTCGGCCTTGGCGCCCTGGGCGAACACGGCCACGCGCTTGGTCTTGCCGGTGCCGTTGGGCATCACGACGGCGCCGCGCACCACCTGGTCGGACTTCTTGGCGTCGACGCCGAGCTGCACGGCCACGTCGATGGACTCATCGAACTTGGCGTTGGCGCACTCCTTGACGATGGCCAGCGCCTCGCCCAGCGCGTACAGCTTGTTGCTGTCGACCTTGCCCTCGAGGGCTTTCTGCTTCTTGGTCAGCTTGGCCATTTACACGCCCTCCACGGTGACACCCATGGAACGGGCCGAGCCCGCCAGGGTCTTGATCGCGCCTTCGAGGTCGGCCGCGTTCATGTCCTTCAGCTTGGTCTTGGCGATCTCCTCGAGCTGGGCCCGGGTGATCTTGCCGACCTTGTCCGTGGCCGGCTTGGCCGAGCCCTTGTCCAGCTTGACCGCCTTCTTGATCAGCACGGTCGCCGGCGGCGTCTTGATGATGAAGGTGAAGCTCTTGTCCGCGTAGGCGGTGATCACCACCGGCAGCGGCAGGCCCGGCTCGACACCCTGGGTCTGCGCGTTGAACGCCTTGCAGAACTCCATGATGTTCAGGCCGCGCTGGCCCAGCGCGGGGCCGATCGGGGGCGACGGGTTGGCCTTGCCAGCCGGCACTTGCAGCTTGACAAAACCGACGATCTTCTTCGCCATGGTTCAGGTACTCCTTGCGGGTGCAAACGCCTCGGCACGCAGGCCTCGGCTCCCCGGGGGTTGCAGCTCGACTTCTTGAAACCCGCGCGAGCTGGAAGGCGCGGATCGTTTTTCCAACCGAGGACAGGCGCCTCCGCCCGCCCCCGCTTGCCTCAGGTCTTCTCGACCTGCGAGAACTCGAGCTCGACCGGGGTGGCCCGGCCGAAGATGGTGACGGACACCCGCACCTTGCTCTTCTCGTAGTTGACTTCCTCGACGGTGCCGTTGAAGTCGGTGAACGGGCCGTCCTTGACGCGCACGTACTCGCCGACCACGAACTCGACCTTGTGGCGCGGCTTTTCCACGCCCTCTTCCATCTGGCCCAGGATCTTGGCGACCTCGTCCTCGGAGATCGGGGCCGGGCGGTTCTTGGCGCCGCCCACGAAGCCCGTCACCTTGTTGGTGTGCTTGACCAGGTGCCAGGTGTCGTCGTTCATCACCATCTGCACCAGCACGTAGCCGGGATAGAAGCGACGCTCGGAGGTGCGCTTCTGGCCGTTGCGGATCTCCACCACTTCCTCGGTGGGCACCAGGATCTCGCCGAACAGGTCCTGCATGCCCGCACGGTTGATGCGCTCGCGGATGTTGCGCTCGACGGCCTTCTCCATGCCCGAGTAGGCATGGACCACGTACCAGCGCAGGTCGGGATTGGCCGGCTTGGCAGGCGCTGCCGGTTCGCCGGCCTCGCTGCGGGGCGTTTCGGTTTCGCTCATTGATTACTTCCAGCCCAGGATCAGGTCGTAGAAGACCCACTCGAGGGTCTTGTCGGTCAGCCACAGGAAGGCTGCCATGATGACGACGAAGCCGAACACATAGGCGGTCATCTGGATGGCTTCCTTGCGGGTGGGCCAGACGACCTTCTTGACTTCCTTCCAGGAATCGCGGCCGAAGGCGGCGAAGGCCTTGCCGGATTCCGAGGTCATGAAGACCACGAAGGCCGCGGCCAGCCCCAGCACCAGCGCGCCCCATTGCGCCACGGCGCCCTGGCGGCCGAGCAGGTAGAAGCCGGCGACACCGGCGATCACCAGGGCGACGGCCGCCCCGAGCCGGGCCTTGTCGGCGCCGGTCGTGACGGTTTCAACTTGCGATGTGGCCATGAAGGCGTGTTCCTGCTTGAGATGTCTCACCGCCCTCAACAGACGGTGAAGCCCGTCACGCGGACGGGCTCTGGATCGGCGCCACTCAGGTGGCAGGGGCAGTAGGAATCGAACCTACAACCTTCGGTTTTGGAGACCGACGCTCTGCCAATTGAGCTATACCCCTCCGCGGCTTCCAGGCAGTTGAGGACGGAGCACTCGCTGCGCTTCGTGGTCAGTCCCCAACGTCCATTCATTCCATGATCTTGGCGACGACGCCGGCGCCCACGGTCTTGCCGCCCTCGCGGATGGCAAAGCGCAGGCCCTCTTCCATGGCGATCGGGGCGATCAGCTTGACGGTGATCGTCACGTTGTCGCCGGGCATCACCATCTC
>NZ_DASPLW010000012.1:0-16597 GCF_035627355.1 Ramlibacter sp. | reverse complement strand
AGGCACGGCCTACACGCTCACGGAGGCCGAGGTCGGCAAGGCGATCACGGTAGCTGCCAGCTACGTGGACGGTGGCAGTCACGCCGAAACGGTGACCAGCGCCGCAACCGCGCCGATCACAGCTCCACTGCCCGGAGAGGGTGTGCAGTTGCAGGGCATGGCCTACCACTGGAAGAGCCATGTGCTGCTCGACGGGGTGAGTGTTTCGGCGACCGACGTCTCCGCACAGGCGGCCAGTAGTGACCTGTACGACCTGCGCGACATCAGCTACGACGCCGCCGACCACAGCGTGACGGTGCAGGTCTGGGCCAATCCCGTGGCCGCCAGCGCCTCGCTGGATTTCACGGCGGTGAGCCAGCAGGCCAGCAGCATTGCGTTCACGAATGCGCTGGCAGGCACCTGGTCGGTGTTGTCCAACGCGGAGAACGCCACGACGATGAACGTGGGCGCCTTCAAGACTGACCTGCTCGGCGTGACCGGCGCCCTGCACATCGGCACGCTGAAGATCAACCTGGCACCTGGCGAGTCCCATGCCGTCATTGAATTCGGCAACCTGGCGCTGGAAGAGACAAGCGTGCCGGGCTTCAGCGTCGGGCTGGCGGTCCAGAGCACGGGTCCGGATGGCCAGTACGCGGTGGCGCAACTGCCGCAGGGCAGCTATGAAGTGTCGGCTGCGCGCGCAACCTCCGACAGCGGAACCGCCGTCAACTCGGCCGATGCGCTGGCGGCGCTGAAGATCGCCGTGGGGATGAGCCCGAACACGGGCGAGCAGCTGCTGTCGCCCTACCAGGTGATCGCTGCCGACGCCAACGAGGACGGCCGGGTGACCAGTGCCGATGCGCTGGCCATCCTTCGCATGGTCGTCAAGGACGCCAGCGCGCCCGGCCAGGAATGGCTGTTCGTCAACGAGAGGCTGGACCTCTGGAACGAGGGCACCGGGAGCTCGGGCCTCACGCGCAGCAGCGCCGCCTGGAGCAATCCGGCCGTGGACCTGCAGGCCGATGGCGTGGTGAACCTGGTGGGCATCCTCAAGGGCGACGTCAACGGCAACTGGTCGGCGCCGGCCGGCAGTACCGACCTAGACAACGTTGATCCCAACTATTTCCAGATCCTGGGCACGCAACTGGGCGTGCCGACGGATCTTTGGGGCATTTGACGGATGAGCAACATAGAGTATCTGGCGGGCGGCCTGGGCCGCACTGCCAGCGAGAAGGAACATTGAGGAGGTGGTATGGCTAATGTGATCGTTGCAGGCTCTTCCAGCCTGAGCAGTGGTGTCCTGACGCTGACACTGAAGATCGACGATGCTGGCGTGCCGATCGAAAACTTCGATCTGGTGGTATCGGTCGACCCGGGCCTGGCGGTGCTGCAGGGCCCCGCTGCCGGTGCGGCCGGCTGGACGGTGCTCGCAAATCCGGATCCGGATGCGCCGGGCAGCCTGCTGATCGGCGGCTACAGCCTCACACCTCTCGCGCCGGGCGGCACGATCCTGACGCTGTCCTTCCAGCTGACCGATCCGGCGGCCACCTCCCTGAGCCTGTCTTACGAGGGGACCTTCAACGCCGACGGCGAGCTGGCCCTGACCGGCCTCGTGCTGGGCGATGGCACCATCACCCAGAACGCACCTGCGCAAGGCCAGCCGGTCATCACCGGAACCGCCACCGAGGACCAGGTGCTCAGCGTCGATACGAGCGGCATCAGCGACGGCGATGGCCTGGGCACTGGCTTCAGCTACCAGTGGCTGCGCGACGGCACGGAGATCGACGGGGCCACCGACGTCACCTACCAGTTGGGCGATGCGGACGCCGGCCGTTCCATCAGCGTGCGGGTTGCCTGGCAGGATGGCGCGGGGAACGCCGAATCACTGACCAGCGCGGCCACGTCCGTGGCGAACGTGAACGATGCGCCCGCGGGCGACGTCATGATCGCGGGCGCTGCAACGCGCGGCGTCACCCTGACGGCAACGCACACGCTGACCGATGACGACGGCATGGGCAGCGTGACCTACCAGTGGCTGGCCGACGGCACGGCCATCGCCGGCGCCACCGGCTCCAGCTACCAGCTGACCGATGCGGAAGTCGGCAAGGCCATCAGCGTGCGGGCGAGCTACACCGACGGCCAGGGCACGCCGGAGTCGAAGACCAGCGCAGCGACGGCACTCGTCGTGGCCAACAACCTGCCCACGGGCGAGGTCACCATCTCGGGCACACCGACCCAGGGCCAGACGCTGACCGCGTCGAATGACCTGGCCGATCCGGATGGACTGGGCACGATCGCCTACCAGTGGTACGCCGGCGGCGATGCAATCGCTGGCGCCACCGGATCGACGCTGGAACTGGCGCAGGAACATGTCGGCAAGACCATCACGGTGGTGGCCAGCTACACCGATGTCCTGGGCAACGAGGAAACCCGGGAGAGCCTTCCCACCGCTTCGGTCGCCAACACGAACGACGACCCGACCGGCGCCGTCACCATCTCCGGAACGGCTACGGAAGGCGAGACGCTGACCGCGACCCACAACCTCGCGGACGCGGACGGCTTGGCTACGGTGTCCTGGCAGTGGTATGCCGGCGGCGTCGCCATCGAGGGTGCGACGGGCGAGACGCTGGTGCTGGCGCAGGCCCAGGTCGGCGAGGCCATCACGGTGGTGGCCAGCTACACCGATGGCTTCGGCAAGGCGGAGAGCGTGACCAGCACGGCCACCGCCGTCGTGCAGAACGTCAACGATCCGGCGACCGGAACGGTCACCGTCACTGGCACCTACACGCAAGGCGAGACGCTCACCGCTTCGAACACGCTGGCCGACGAGGATGGTTTCGGGACGATCCAGTACCAGTGGCTGGCCGATGGCGAGGCCATTGCGGGCGCCACCAACGATACGCTGGTGCTCACGCAAGCCCAGGTGGGCAAAGTCATCACGGTGCAGGCGAGCTTCGTGGACCAGCAGGGTACGGCGGAAAGCGCCACCAGTTCGGCGGATGGCGTCGACCCAGTGGAGGACATCGACGACTCGACGATCGGCACCGTTGTGATCGTGGGCGCCGCCACCAAGGGCCAGACGCTGAGCATTGACAACACGCTGGCCGATCCGGACGGCATCATCGATGGAGCTGCCGGCTTCACCTACGAGTGGCTGGCCAACGGAACCGAACTCCTTGGCGCCGGCAGCACCTACACGCTGACCGACAACGAACTGGGCGACACCATTTCGGTTCGTGTCACCTACAACGACGCTTTTGGCACGCACAGCAAGACCAGTGCCTCCACGGCGCCGGTCATCCTGAACAACCTGGCCACCGGCACCGTCACGATCACGGGGGACGCCACCGAAGGCCAGACGCTGATGGCGTCCAGCCTGCTGACCGACCTGGACAACGACGGCGGGATCGTTCCTTCGGTCACCTACCACTGGATGGCAGACGGCTTCGAGGTCGGCACAGGTTCCAGCTTCACGCTGACGCAGGCGCAGGTGGGCAAGGCGATCACGGTCGAGGCCCGCTTCACCGACAAGCTCGGCACGCCCGAGTCGGTCATCAGCGCGCCGACTGCGGAGGTCGCCAACGTCAACCAGCCGGCGAGCGGCGCGGTCACCATCAGCGGCACGGTCCAGCAAGGCCAGGTGCTCACGGCCGTGACCACTGAGCTGGCGGACCAGGACGGCCTGGGCCCGTTCAGCTACCAGTGGTTCGCCGACGGCGCCGAGATCGCGGGCGCCACCAGCCAGACGTTCACGCCCACGCAGGCCGAGGTCGACCAGGCCTTGACCGTGAAAGTCAGCTACACGGATGCGTGGGGGGGCGCCGAGTCCGTCACCAGTGCGGCAACCGCCGCGGTCGCCAACGCGAATGACCTGCCCACCGGAGACGTGACCATCGCCGGCACCTTCACCCAGGGCCAGATGCTCACGGCATCCCATACGCTGGCCGATCTCGATGGATTGGGCCCCGCGAGCTATCAGTGGTTCGCCGGCGGCACGGCCATCAGCGGCGCGACCGGCCAGACTTTCGTTCTGACCCAGGCGGAGGTCGGCAAGGCGATCAGCGTCCGCGCCAGCTACAAGGACGGCTTCGGCCAGGATGAAAGCCTTACCAGCGCCGTGTCGGCGGTGGTGGCCAACCTGAATGACGGCCCCACCGGCGCCGTCACCGTCAGCGGCAACCATGTGCAGGGGCAGACGCTGATCGCCGATTCGAGCACCCTGGCTGATGCCGACGGCATGACCCCGGTAACCTACCAGTGGCTCGCCAACGGCACGGACATCGCTGGCGCCACGGGTGCGACGTTCACGCTCACCCAGGCCGAGGTCGGCAAGCAGGTCACGGTCCGTGCCAGCTATACGGACGCGCTGGGCACGCCGGAGTCGGTCGTCAGCCTGCCGGCAGGGACGGTCGCCAACACCAATGACGCACCGAGCGGCACCGTCACGGTGACCGGCAGCCACGTCCAGGGCGAGACACTGACCGCGTCCAACGACCTGGCCGATGCCGACGGCATGGGAACGGTCAGCTACCAGTGGCTGTCCGACGGCACCGCGATCGCGGGCGCCACCGGCACGACCTACACACTCACAGAAGCCGAGGTCGGCAAGCAGGTGACGGTGCGCGCGAGCTACACCGACTTGCTGGGCCAGGCGGAAGCGGTGACCAGCACCGGCACCGGTTCCGTGGGCAACGTGAACGACTCGCCCATGGGCGCGGTCACCATCAGCGGCACGCCCCAGCAAGGGCAGGTCCTCACGGCCGTGACCAGTGCGCTGGCCGACCCCGACGGCCTGGGCAGCTTCAGCTACCAGTGGCTGTCCGACGGCGCGGTCATCACCGGCGCCACTGGGGCGACCTTCACGCCCGGGCAGGCCGAAGTCGGGACCGGGATCAGCGTGCGCGTGACCTACACCGACGGCCACAGCACCGTCGAAACCGTCACCAGTGCGGCGGGCACCCCGGTGGCCAATGCCAACGACGCGCCGACCGGCACGGTCAGCATCGGCGGCACGCCGACCGAGGGGGAGACCCTGACGGCCTCCAACACGCTGGAGGACCTCGACGGGATGGGTGCCCTGCCCGTCAGCTACCAGTGGTTCGCGGATGGCCAGGCCATCATCGGCGCGACCGGCGCCACCCTGGTGCTGGCCCAGGCCCAGGTCGGCAAGGCCATCACCGTGCAGGCCAGCTACACCGACGGCTTCGGCCAGGCCGAGAGTCGCGCCAGCGCTGCCACGGCCCGGGTCGCCAACGTCAACGACGCGGTGTCCGGCTCGCCGGCCATCAACGGCGCGCCGACGCAGGGCGCGCTGCTGACCGCCGTGACCAGCGGGCTCAGCGACGAAGACGGCCTGGGTGCGTTCAGCTACCAGTGGCTGGCCGACGGCCAGGCCATCGCGGGCGCCACGGCCGCCACGCTTGCGCTCACGCAGGCGCAGGTGAACAAGGCGATTTCGGTGCGGGTGACCTACACCGACGGGTTCGGCGCCACCGAATCGGCCACGTCCGCCGAAACCGCAGCAGTGGCCAACGTCAACGACGCGGCCACCGGTGCCGTGCTCGCCCAGGGCGCCCGGGTCGCCGGGATGCCGATGACCGCCGACGCCAGCTCGCTGGCCGACCTGGACGGACTGGGAACGCTCAGCTACCAGTGGTACCTCGACGACGCCGAGATCGTCGGTGCCACCAACGCGACGTACACGCCTGTCGCAGCCGACGGCGGCAAGGCCATCAAGGTTACGGTCACCTACACCGACGGTTTCGGTACCGTCGAGAGCGTGACCTCGGCGGCGGTCAACCTGATGAAGGAAGACGACGCACCTGCGGTGGTGATCGACGGTGTGGTTGGCCTCGCCGGCGACGGCAACAACGACGGTATCGTCGATTCGGCGCAGGACCAGGTGATCTCGGCACCGTTCACCGCCGCCGCCTCCAACCAGGACGTGTTCGTCACGCTGGTGGCCGACAGCACCGCTGACGGCTCGGTGAACGCCGGCTCCACCACCCAGTTCCAGAACGTCCGGCAGGAAGCGCCCCCGGCCGAAAGGCCGGCGGCCCTGGACATGCCGCTGGGGCTGATCGACTTCACCGCGGTCGTCGCGAGCTTCGGCAAGACCGAGTCGTTCAGCCTGTTCGTGGATGCGAACCTCGGCGTCAACGGCTACTGGAAGAAGGACGCGGATGGCATTTGGCACAACCTGGCCTCTGCGCCCTATGGTGGCTCCACCACCACGGTGGGCAACAAGATCCGGCTGGACTTCCAGATCAAGGACGGCGGCCGCTTCGACAACGACGGCGTAGAGAACGGCGTGATCACCGATCCTGGTGCCATCGGCGCCATGGAACTGAGCGTGGTCGGGTACGCGCCCGACGTCGTGCTGACCCCCAACACCCACTTCTTCTTCTGATCCATCACAGGCATCCGCAGGTCGTATTCCATGAACAAGAGCATTCGCATCACAGCATTCGCGCGGCGCGCTTCCCTCCTGTCCGTTTGTGCCGCGGCCCTGGTGGCGTGCGGGGGCGGCGGCGGTGGCGGCGGGGGCGGCGACACCACCACCCCGCTGGTGGACCCTTCCGCCATCCTGCAGAACTTCTGGAGCGGCACCATGACCAATGCCGCCGATGGCGCCACCCGCGCCTCGGCGGTGATCATGCCCAACGGGACCGCGTGGGTTGCCATGGAGTCGGCGGCTGCCGTGGTCGGCGTTGCCAAGGTGGCCCTTGCCGGGACGGCGGTGGACGCCACCTCTGCCAACATTTCCGGAACTGGGGTCTATTTCACGCTTCCGAATGGCGCTGCGCAGGCCCTCACGGCGGCGGGTACTGTCACGGCCAGCAGCCTCGCGGGCACCGCGACCAGCCCCGCCGGAACGGCCACCCTGAACTGGACGCCGGTCACCACGCCCAGCTACTCGTCTGCGGCGCAGGCCAGTGACCTCACCGGCGCCTGGCGCGGCACCCTCGGCGGCAGCGTGGTGGTGGTGGACTGGAGCATCGACGCGGCCGGCACCCTGACGGCGGGCACCACCAGCACCGGCTGCACCTACACCGGCACCGTCAAGCCCAGTAGCGCCGGCGCCATTGCGGTGTATGACGTGGCCGTGGCCGAGACCTGCGGGGGCACCACGCGCAATCTCGCCGGCATCGCCACCCTGACCGCGAGCAAGACCTCGCTGCGCGTGATGTACACCGCCGACGCGGATACGGGTGCAGGCGTGATCGCCTTCACCAAGCAGCCGTAAGTGGTTTCTCCGCAGCACCTGCGCCATCCGGGCCCGACAGAAGACCCAGCGGCGATGTCCTCCGACCTTCTTGCCGGATTGGCGCCCTGGCGCCGGCCGGTGCTGGCCAGCGGCTGGCTGGCTGGCGTGCTGGCGCTCGCACCGGCGATCTACATGCTGGAGGTCTATGGGCGGGTGGTGAACTCGCGCAGTGCAACCACGCTGTGGATGCTGTCGCTGCTGGTGGTCGGGGCGTTCGTGGTGATGGAACTGCTGGAGTGGCTGCGCAGCCGGCTGCTGCAGCATGCAGCGGCGTCGCTCGACGACGCGCTGGCGCCGCGGCTGTTCCGCATCGCCCTGCAGGCCGCCCCGATGCAGCAGCCCGGCAGCGATGGCCAGGCGCTGCAGGACTGGCGCATCGTGCGCCGCTTCATCCATTCCCCCGCGGCCCATGGCCTGCTGGACACGCCGGTGTCGCTGCTGTTCCTGCTGGCGGTGTTCTGGATCTCGCCCTGGCTGGGCGTGTTCGCCATGGCCGGCGCGTTGCTGCAGGTGGGGCTGGCAACAGCCACCGAACGCGCCACGGGCCCGGTGATGCGCAAGGCCAATGCCGAAGCCGCCGCGTCGGGCCGCCGCGCCGACGAGACCGTGCGCAACGCCGAGGTGCTGGCCTCCATGGGCATGGCCGGCCGGATGGAGGCGCTCTGGATCGAACGGCAGGCCCAGGCGCTCGCACTGCAGGCGCAGGCCTCCGAGCGCGCCGGCACGTCCTCGGCGCTGGCCCGCTGGGGACAGAACATCGTGGGCTCCGGCCTGCTCGGGCTGGGCTGCTGGCTGTTGCTGGCCGACGACCTGTGGGGCGGCCCCGCCATGATGATCGTCGCCTCGATCCTGGGCGGCCGCGTGCTGGCGCCCCTGCTGCAGGTGCTGATCCAGTGGACCCAGGTCACCGCGGCCCGGCAAGCCTGGCAGCGCCTGCAGCAACTCCTGTCGCTGTACCCCGAGACCCCCGTTGGCCTCCCACTGCCTGCTCCCAAGGGCGAGCTGTCCGTGGAATCGCTGGTGGCTGGCGTGCCCGGGCCGCGTCCCGGACCGCCCATCCTCAAGGGCATCAGCTTTCGCCTGGCGCGCGGCGAGAGTCTGGCCGTGATCGGGCCTTCCGCCGCCGGCAAGAGCACCCTGGCGAGGATGCTGGTGGGCCTGTGGCCGGCCCAGCAAGGCGCCGTTCGGCTCGATGGCTTCGACCTGTTCGCCTGGGACCGCGAGGAAGTCGGCCGCCACATCGGCTACCTGCCGCAGGACGTGCAGCTGCTGCCCGGGACCATCGCCGACAACATCTGCCGCTTCGAAGGTGCGGACCCCGCGGCGGTGGAGCAAGCCGCACGCCGGGTGGGGCTGCACGAGGCCATTGCCGCGCTGCCGCAGGGCTACGAGACATCCATCGACGATGCCAGCCGGCTGCTCTCCGGCGGCGAGCGCCAGCGACTGGGCCTGGCCGCGGCGCTGTATGGTCAGCCGGCGCTGGTCGTGCTGGACGAGCCCAATTCCAGCCTGGATGCCGCCGGCGAACAGGCCCTGCAGCAGGCGATGGCCGAGATGAAGGCTAGCGGCACCACCTTCGTCGTCATCACGCACCGCACCCAGTTGCTGGACACCGCGGACAAGCTGCTGCTGCTGGTGGACGGCCAGGCCAAGGCGTTCGGGCCGCGCCAGCAGGTCCTGGCGGCGCTGGCCGGCGGCAAGCCGGCGGGCGGGAGCGGCGCATGAAGCTGGCCGGCGCCCGCCTGTGGTCCGGCCTGCTGGCCTGGAACCGGCCGGACTGGCTGGCGGTGACCGGCTTTGCGGCCGTGATCAACCTGCTGATGCTGGTGCCGACGTTGTACATGCTGCAGATCTACGACCGCGTGCTGATCAGCGGCTCGCAGTGGACGCTGCTGGCCGTGTCGCTGATCACGGTGTTCCTGCTGGGCGTGATGGCGGCCGCCGACTGGTTCCGCTCCCGGCTGCTGATTCGCATCGGCCTGTCGCTGGACGCCCGGCTGGCGCCGGCCGTGTTCCAGTCGGCCTACCGGCAGCGGCTGCAGGGCCGGCCCGCCGGCATCACCCAGTCGCTGGGCGACCTGACGCAGGTGCGCCAGTACCTCACCGGACCCGGCTTCCTGGCGCTACTGGACGTCCCCTGGGTGCCGGTCTACGTGGGCGTGCTGTTCCTGCTGCACCCGGTGCTCGGCATGGCGGCGCTGGTGTTCGGTGCGTTGCAGCTCGCAGCCACCTGGCTGTCGCACCGCGGCTCGCAGCAACGCGTGGAGCAGGCGCAGCAGGCGAGCCAGCGTGCCGACGGCGCCGCGGCGCATTTCCTGCGCGCCGGCGAGGTGATCCGCGCCATGGGCATGGGCGCGCGCATGCGCCGGCTGTGGCAGGAGCGCCATGGCCAGGCAATGCGCGTGGAAGGCGAAGTCGAGGCCCGCCAGGCGCGCTGGACCGGCTGGAGCAAGTGGCTGCGCTACACGCAGCAGGCGGCGTCGCTGGGCGTTGGCGCCTGGCTGGTGATCCGCGGCGAGTTGACCGTGGGAGCCATGATCGCCGGCAACGTGCTGACCACCCGGGCGCTGGCGCCGCTGGACGCCTGGGCCCAGACCTGGGGGCTGGCGCTGGGCGCCGGCAAGGCCTTCGAGCGACTGAAAGCGCTGCTGGCGACCTCGACCCACGAGCACGCCCCAGCCCTGGCCCAGGGTGCGTCGCCCTCAGTTGCCGGCGAGGTGATCCGGCTGAAGCAGGTCGGCGTGTCGTTCGACGGCCGGCCCGCGCCGGCGCTGCAGCATATCGACCTGGCGCTGCACAAGGGCGAGCTGGTGCTGCTGCAGGGCGCCTCGGGCAGCGGCAAGACCACGCTGGCTCGCACCGTGCTGGGCATCGTCGCGCCGACCGAAGGCCGGGTGCTGTGGCAGCTCGGCGAGCGCCCAGCCAGCGAGGCGATCGGCTACCTGCCGCAATCGGTGGACCTGTTCGCCGGCACCGTCGCCGAGAACATCGCCCGCTTCGCCGAGCCGGACAGCCGCAAGGTGATCGAGGCGGCGCGGCTGGCCGGCCTGCACGAGACCATCCAGCGCATGCCCATGGGCTACGACACGCCGGTGGGCGCGGGCGGGCACTTCCTGTCCGGCGGCCAACGGCAGCGTATCGCGCTGGCCCGCGCGGTGTACGGCTTGCCCGAACTGATCGTGCTGGACGAACCCAATGCCCAACTGGACAGCAGCGGCGAAGTCGCGCTGCTGCAGGCCCTGGTGCAGCTCAAGCGCCGCGGTTGCGCCGTGCTGGTGATCTCGCACCGGCCCGGCGTGCTGCAGGTGGCCGACACGGTGGTGACGCTGGCGCGCGGCCGCATCGCCAGCCAGGCGCGGCCGGCACGAGCGGCCGCTCTGCCCGAACCCGTGGCCGCCTGACCGTTTCCTTTCGAATCCGACCCCACAGCACCATGGCAGCAGTTCTTCCCGACCCGGGCGCGAGGCTCTCTTCCACCGGCAGCGAACTCCAGCGCTTCCGCCGGCTGGGCGTGGGCATCGTCTTCACCGCGCTGGTGCTCTTCACCGCCTGGGCCGCGCTCGCGCCACTGGACGAGGGCGTGCCGGCGGCCGGGCAGGTGAGCATCGACACCAAGCGCAAAGCGGTCCAGCACCCCACCGGCGGCGTGGTGCGCGCGGTCCATGTCAAGGAAGGCGACGTGGTCGCCGCCAATGCGCTGCTGATGGAACTGGACGCCGGGCTGGCGCGCGCCAACCTGGAGACGGTGCGCCAGCGCTACTACGGCCTGCTGGCCATGCAGACCCGCCTGCTGGCCGAGCGAAGCGGCGCCGCCACCATCGCCTGGCCGCAGGCCCTGAAGGAATTCGCGAGCGACCCGCAGATCGCGATGCATATGAGCAACCAGGCCGGCCTACTCGCTACGCGGCGCGCCGGGCTGGCCGCCGAACGGCAGGCCGCGGCCCAGGGCATTGCTGCGTACCGCGCGCAGATCGCCGCCAACGAGGCGGCGCTGCCGCTGCGCCGCTCGCAGCTGGCGTCGCTGTCCGCCGAACTGCAGTCGCTCAAGGGGCTGGTGGCCGAGGGCTATGCGCCGCGCAACCGCCAGCGCGAACTGGAGCGGCAACTGGACGACCTGCGCCTGGCGATCAACGACCTGTCGGGCGCGAACGCGCGCCTGCTGCGCTCCATCGATGAAACCAACCAGCGCCTGCTGGCGCGCGAGGCCGAGCTGCGCAAGGAAGTCGAGAGCCAGCTGGCGGACGTGACACGCGAGGTGCAGGCCGACGCCGAGCGCATCAACGCCGTGCGCGACGAACTGGCGCGCACCGAGATCCGCGCGCCGGCGGCGGGGCAGGTGGTGGGCCTGGCCTTCCAGACGGCCGGCGGCGTGATCCCGCCGACGCAGAAGATCATGGACATCGTGCCGGCCGGCGAGCGGCTGGTGATCGAGGTGCGCGTGCCGCCGACGGCGATCGACCGGGTGCGCGACGGCACGCCGGTGGACGTGCGCTTCGGCGCCTTTGCCCACGCGCCGCAGCTGATGGCCGAGGGCAAGGTGCTGTCGATCTCGCGCGACGCGCTGACCGATGCGCAGACCCAGCTGACCTACTTCCTGGCGCGGGTGGTGCTTACCGAGGAAGGGCAGGCGGCGCTGGGCCGGCGCGAGATGCAGCCGGGCATGCCGGTGGAGGTGGTGTTCCGCACCGGCGAGCGCACCCTGCTCGAGTACCTGCTGCATCCGCTGACCAAGCGCGTGGCCGCGTCGATGACGGAAGAATGACCGCGCATCGCTTCCTGTCGCGACCGGTGCTGCGCGGGCTGCGCGCAGTGGCGTTCGCTTCGGTGTTCGCGAACGGCGCATGGGCACAGGTCGCAACCCCAACTGCGGCGCCCCCGACGTCGGCTGCCCCGGCGCCGGCCCCGACCGAGCCGGGGCGAATGGGTCTGGCCGAGCTGTTCCGCCAGGCACGCCCGCAGGAGGCCCGGCTGCAGGCGGCCGAGGCGGCCTGGCGCGCCGGCCAGGAGCAGGTGCCGCAGGCCCTGTCGCAACTGCGGCCGCAAGTCACGCTCACGGCGGCCCGGCTGAAGAACGACCTGGAGAGCACCAACCCGGGGTTCCTGGGCCCGGTCACCAGCCGCGACCGCTACATGAGCGAGAACCAGACCCTGACCTTGCGCCAGCCGCTGTACCGGCCGGCGCAATGGGCGGCGCTGAAGGCCGCGCGCCATGGCGAGCAGGCGGCGCGCGCCCAGCTGGAGGCGGAGTTCCCGGCCTTCGGCGCCAAGGTGGGCAGCGCCTATTTCGAGGTGGTGCTGGCCGAAGGGCAGGTGCGCTTTGCCGGTGAGCTGGTGAAGGCGCTCGAACTGCAACTGGCCGCCGCGCGGCGCTCGTTCGAGGCGGGCGCGGGCACCCGGACCGACATCGACGAAGTGCAGGCGCAGCTCGATTCCGCTCTGGCCGACCAGGTCGAGGCCGTGCAGGCCCGGGCGTCGGCTGCGCAGCAGCTGCAGGTGCTGCTGGGTGGGCGGTCGGCGCAGCTGGAGCCGGTTCGGCTGCGTCCCGAAGCGGTGTGGGGCAAGGCCGATGAGCCGTTGGCCGCTTGGCAGGCGCGCGCCCGGCAGGCCAGCGCCGAGATCCGCATGCTGCAGGCGCAGGCGGATGCCGCGCGCGAGGACATCGCCAAGGCCGAGGCCGGCCACAAGCCGACGCTGGACCTGCTGCTGCAGCGCTCGCGCAGCGGCAGCGAGAACGTCACGCGCATCGATTCCCGCTTCGACAACACCTCGTTCGGGCTGCAGTTGAACGTGCCCATCTATTCGGGCGGCGCCGTGTCGTCACAGGTGCGGCAGGCGGTGGCCGAAGCCGAGCGCGCCAACCACCTGCTGCAGGTCGCGCGCGACGAGCTGGACTCGCGCGTGCGCCAGGAGCATCGCGGCGTGATCGAGAGCCTGGCCCGGCTGCGTGCGCTGGAGCAGGCCGTCGCGTCCGCATCCACTGCGCTGCGCTCGGCCGAGCGCTCTTTCGACGCCGGCGTGCGCAGCCGCGTGGACATCGCGCTGGCCGCGCAGCGGCTGGCGCGCCAGCAACGCGAGCTGCTGCAGGCGTCCAACAACGTCCTGCTTTCGCGCCTGCGCCTGGAGCTGCTGACCGCCGGCGACGAGCCGCAGGTGGAGGCCGCGATGCGGTGGATGGATCAGGCTGTTCGGTTGGAGCGCTAGGCTCGCGAGGCGGTGCCGATTGCGACGCACCTGCGGCGAGGGGAACTGACTGGAAGCAGGACGAAATGCTGGAAGAAGGATCGGGCAGTAGCAGTACCGGGCGGAAAAGCAATTCTCGAGTGCGCCGGCTCGGAGGCAATGACACGAGGGGGCTGATCAGGGTCTGGGCGACTGGCAAGGACGGCCGGGCTCTTGAAGCTCTTCATCCACGCAACCATCGGAGGGCACCATGGCCGTCATCACGTTTGCAGCCAGCACCACGCAGCCGTTCAACCCGGCCACCGACACACTGGCCGTCTCCAATACGGCCTATACGGCGGCCGATTTGCAGTTCCAGGCCTCCGGTGCGGATCTGCTGGTGGGCTTTGGCGGCCAGTTCATGCTGCTGCAGGGTGCCGCCTACGCGGCCCTCACGTCGTCCAGCATCACGTTCGCCAACGGTTCGGTGTTCCACAAGGGGGCGAGCGGCAATGACAACCTCGTGGGGGACGCCGCTGGTGACTACTTCGACGTAGCGGCCGGCGGCAGCGACGCGGTGAACGCCGGGGTGGGGAACGACCTCATCGTGGCCGGCAGCGCGCTGGACAGCAGCGATTCGATCGATGGTGGCTCGGGGTACGACACGCTGGCGCTGGCGGGCAGTTCCGTGGTGTTCGGCGCCACCACGGTGACGGGGGTGGAGAACTTCCGCATCGGCGCAGGCGTCGTGAGCCTGCAGCTGCACGACGGCCTTTTCACCGGCGCCGATGGTTCACTGCTCTTCGATGCATCCTCGCAGGCCGCCGGCAGCCGCCTGCTGGTGGACGGCAGCGCGGTCAGCACCACGCTATCGGGACCGACTCACGCCATGCGCATGATCGGCGGTGCGGGCGACGACAGCCTGGTGGGCGGCGGCGACGCCGACACCCTCGAGGGCGGTGACGGGGCGGACACGCTGGACGGCGGCGCCGGGTCCGACCACCTCGCCGGCGGACTCGGCAACGACGTGCTCACGGGCGGGCTTGGCAACGACACGCTCGCCGGACAGTCGGGCAACGACACGCTCCACGGCGGCGCGGACTCGGATGACCTGGAGGGCGGGGAAGGCAACGACGTCATCGACGGCGGCGACGGCAGCGACACGATCGTCGGCGGCATGGATGCGGACACCTTGACCGGCGGGGCCGGCAACGACATCTTCCGGTTCGGCTTCGGCAGCCCGCGCACCGAGTCGTCGCAAACCACGGCGGACACGATCACCGACTTCAGCGAGGGCGACAAGATCGACCTGCCCGGCATCAACGGCCAGAACGGCCGGCCGCTGGTGCTGCTGCCGTTTGCGACCGAGTACCGGACGGATGCCGAATCCCCCACCAACGGCAACCTGGGTGTGCGTCCGGGTTCGAACGCGGGCGATGGCTTCGTCGACGTGCTGTGGCGCCTGGCCTCGGACGGAGCGGGCCAGGAATGGATCGAGCTCTGGGCCGACGGCAACGACGACGGGCAGTTCAGCGAGGTGGACATCTTCATCCGACTGCTGACCTCGGCCGACGGCAAGCGCACGCTCACGGCGAGCGATTTCACGGACACGTTCGTCGCCTGGCGCGGCACCGCAGCCGACGAGTTCTTCGGCGCCGGCACGCCAGGGGTCAATGCCGATGCGCCCAACCAGGCCTATGCGCTCGGCGGCAACGACACCATGGACGGCGGCCTGGGCGCCGACGCCTTGTATGGCGGCAGCGGCAACGACAGCCTGTCCGGCGGTGACGGTGATGATCAGCTGTTTGGCGGAAGCGGCTCCGACACGCTGATCGGTGGTACTGGGAACGACCACCTTGACGCTGCCGGAAACGACACGACAGTGCAGGCAGGTTCCGACGAGGGGACTACCAACCGGCTCGAGGGCGGTGCGGGCAACGACTACCTGTACGGAGCGGCGGGGGATGACACGCTGCTGGGCGAGGCGGACCACGACACTCTGGCGGGCTACGGCGGTGCGGACCTGCTGCTGGGCGGTGACGGCGACGATCAGCTGTACGGCGGGGATGGCGACGACGTGCTGCAAGGCGGCGCGGGGCATGACAGGCTGGAAGGGGGCACTGGCTCCGACGTGCTGGAGGGCGGCGAGGGCAACGATGCGCTGTGGGGGAATTCGGGCGCGGGCGCGGTGGACACGCTGGACGGCGGGGCCGGCGATGACTTGTTCTACGGGGGGGGCGACGCGCTGGTGATGACCGGCGGGCTGGGTGCGGACCTGTTCCACCTCTTCGTGCCGGGGGTCACGTCGATGCTGGGGCACGCCGGCTACTCGCCGGTGTCCTCGCCCTACCGCATCACGGACTTCAATGCGGCCGAGGGCGACCGGCTGCACAGCGGCTTCACGAACGGCGGTGGTGCCATCCCGGTGGTCTGGCGCGGGCGGGCGCTGGAGGGGTTCACCGCCACCAGTGGCCAGAGCATGGCCGAGGCGGGCGCGGATGCGAGCGACCAGCGCTTCTACGAGCTGTGGGTGACGTACGACGCGGGCAGCAACCGCACGATCCTGTTTGCCGACCGCAACCGGGACTTCGCGGTGGACGCGGGCGACCTGAAGCTGGTGTTCGACGGCAACCTGGTGGACAACGCGGATGCGGCGCTGAACCTGAGCCCGCTGGTGTTCAACGAGGGCACGTTCCTGGTCAAGTCCGGCACGATCGGGGCGGACACGAACAGCACGCCGCAACTGAGCGAGCTGGCGGACCTGGCGTACGCGTTCGGTGGCGACGACACGCTGGACGGGCTGGGCGGCAACGACACGCTCAACGGCGACACGGGCAACGACCACCTGCTGGGCGGGCTGGGCAATGACCTGCTGTACGGCGGCGCGGGCGATGACCTGCTGGAGGGCGGTGCCGGCAGCGACACGATCTACACCGGCCACGGCAGCGACACGGCGTACGGCGGGGACGACGGCGACACGATCTATTCGGGCAGCTACGACAGCCAGGCCGAGGCGTGGTTCGCCGAGAACGAGGATCCGTTGGGCGACGAGCTGCACGGTGGTGCGGGCAACGACTACCTGTACGGAGCGGCGGGGGATGACACGCTGCTGGGCGAGGCGGACCACGACACTCTGGCGGGCTACGGCGGTGCGGACCTGCTGCTGGGCGGTGACGGCGACGATCAGCTGTA
>NZ_DASPLW010000011.1:0-125371 GCF_035627355.1 Ramlibacter sp. | reverse complement strand
AGGATCGCACGGGCGAACAACTCGTTGGCGGAAGCCGATCCGGAACCGTTGACGTTCGCGAACTTGACGACGAAGTCGTTAACGGCGGCTAGTGCTTGTGGCATGCGTGCTCCGCTTGAGCCATTTCCATGTAGTACTTGCGCATGTCCCACGCGCCGGTCGGGCAGCGCTCGGCGCACAGCCCGCAATGCAGGCAGACGTCCTCGTCCTTGACCATGATGCGGCCCGTCTTGAGCGGCCCGCCGACGTACAGGTCCTGCGCCAGGTTCAGGGCCGGGGCCTTGAGGCGCTGCCGCAGTTCCTGCTCCTCGCCGTCCTCGGTGAAGGTGATGCAGTCCATGGGGCAGATGTCCACGCAGGCATCGCACTCGATGCAGGCGCTCTCGGTGAACACGGTCTGCACGTCGCAGTTGAGGCAGCGCTGCGCCTCCTTGAACGCGGTGGCGGCATCGAAGCCCAGCTCCACCTCCACCTTGATGCTGGCCAGGGCCTGCGCGGCCTTGGCCCAGGGCACCTTGTAGCGCACGTCCAGCGAGGTGTCGTTGTCGTAGCTCCACTCGTGGATGCCCATCTTCTGGGACATCAGGTTCGTCATGGGCGCGGGGCGCGTCGCCGTGTCCAGCCCGTTGAGGAAGCGGTCGATGGACACCGCGGCCTCGTGCCCGTGGGCCACGGCGGTGATGATGTTCTTCGGCCCGTAGGCGGCGTCGCCGCCGAAGAAGACCTTGGGCAGCGTGGACTGGAAGCTGTCCCTGCCCAGCTTGGGCAGGCCGCCCTCGTCGAACAGGATGCCGCAGTCGCGCTCGATCCAGGGGAAGGCGTTCTCCTGCCCCACCGCCACCAGCACCTCGTCGCAGGCGAAGAACACGTCCGGCTCGCCGGTGGGCACCAGGCTGCGCCGGCCCTTGGCGTCGTACTGGGCCTTCACCCGCTCGAAGGTCATGCCCGTCAGCCGCCCGTCCTCGTGGACGAAAGCCTTGGGCACGTGATAGTTGAGGATGGGGATGCCCTCGTGCATGGCATCCTCCTTCTCCCAGGGCGAGGCCTTCATCTCCTCGAAGCCGCTGCGCACGATGACCTTGACGTCCTCGCCGCCCAGGCGGCGCGCCGACCGGCAGCAGTCCATGGCCGTGTTGCCGCCGCCCAGCACGATCACCCGCTTGCCGACCCTGGTGACGTGGCCGAAGGACACCGAGGCCAGCCACTCGATGCCGACGTGGATCTGCGCAGCGGCCTCGCGCCGGCCGGGGATGTCCAGGTCGCGCCCGCGCGGGGCGCCGCAGCCGACGAAGATGGCGTCGAAGTCCTGCGCCAGCAGTTCCTTCATGGAGTCAATGCGCCGGCCGGCCTCGAAGTGCACGCCCAGGTCGAGGATGTAGCCGGTCTCCTCCTCGATCACCGACTCGGGCAGCCGGAAGCGCGGGATCTGGGTCCACATGAAGCCGCCGGCCTTGGCTTCGCTGTCGAACACCGTGACGTCGTAGCCCAGCGGTGCCAAGTCGCGCGCGACGGTGAGCGACGCCGGGCCGGCGCCGACGCAGGCGATGCGCTTGCCGTTGCGGGGGCCCGCCTTGGGCATGCGGCCGCGCACGTCGTCCTTGAGGTCGGCCGTGACCCGCTTGAGGCGGCAGATCGCGACCGGCTCCGGCCGCTGCGACTGCGATTCCTCCACCCGGCTGCGCCGGCAGGCCGGTTCACAGGGCCGGTCGCAGGTGCGCCCGAGGATGCCCGGGAAGACGTTGGACACCCAGTTGACCATGTAGGCGTCGCTGTAGCGACCCTGCGCGATCAGCCGGATGTATTCGGGGACGGGGGTGTGGGCGGGACAGGCGTACTGGCAATCGACGACCTTGTGGAAATAGGCCGGATTCGCGGTGTCGGTTCGCTGCAAGGCTGGGACTCCTTTGCCATGCCCGCCAGCGCCTTGCTGCCCTGCCGGGAAGGGGCGGCAGGCCCCCTCCCCGCACTATTGCTCGCGAGCATGGCCCGGGCCCCTCGGGCTAACCCGAAGCCGCAGCCTCAACCTTGAGCCATCTCCCGCGCAGGTGGGTCCAGTGCCACCGCGGAACCGGCTCTGCCGGGCCGCTGGTGGCGCCCCTTGAGGGGAAGCGCCGAAGGCGCCTCGGGGTGGTCCTTTAATCCGCTGGAGGCGCTTCGCCCAGCACCACGCCCTCGTAGGCGTGCAGCGAGGGCAGCCCACCGGTGTGCAGGAACAGCACGTTCTCGTCGGGCTGGAAGAAGCCCTTGCGCGCCAGGCCGATCAGCCCGGCCATGATCTTGCCGGTGTAGACCGGATCCAGCGGGATGCCCTCGGTGCGGGCCAGCAGCTGCACCGCCTCGACCATGGCCGCGTTCGGCACCGAGTACTTCGGTTGCCAGTAGCCGCCGATGCTCTGGACCGCCTCGCGCGGAACCTTCAGGCCGGTGCCCAGCAGGTCCATCACGGCCTGGGCCTCCTTGAACACCAGCGGTTCCTGGTCGGCCGGATCGCGGCTGACGCCGATGCCCACGATGGGGATGCGGATGTTGTTGCCCAGGAAGCCGGCCAGCAGCCCGCCATGGGTGCCGGAGCTGCCGGAGCCGACCACCACCCGGTCGATCCGCAGGCCCTGCTCGAATAGCTGCTGCTGCAGCTCCTGCGCGCAGGCCACGTAGCCCAGCCCGCCCAGCGCGTTGGAGCCGCCGCCAGGGATGATGTAGCCCTTGCGGCCCTCGGCCGCCAGCGCGTCGGCCACCTTCTGCATCGCGGCGGCCATGTCGCTGCCGCCGGGCACCACGGTGATGGCCTCCACGCCCATCAGGCGGAACATGAAGTTGTTGCCGCTGGCCTGCTCGTCGTAGCTGTTGGCCACGCGCTCCTCGATCACGAAGCGGCACTTCAGGCCTTCCTTCACCGCCGCCGCCAGCGTGATGCGGCAGTGGTTGGACTGCGGCGCGCCGCAGGTGACCAGGGTGTCGGCGCCCTGCTGCAGCGCGTCGGCGACCAGGAACTCCAGCTTGCGCGTCTTGTTGCCGCCGGGGTACAGCCCCAGCATGTCGTCGCGCTTGATCCAGATGCGAGGACCCTTGCCGTCGGGGCACGATTTCGCGAGGGCGGCGCTGAAGTGGGGGAGGAATTCGATCGGGGTGGCGAAGGGCGTGTAGCGCCGGCGGGGAAATCTAGACAGGTCCATGGTCCGATTGTCCCGCAAGCGCAGCGAACGCCCTGACCACCTCGGGCGGAGCCTGCACCAGCTCGATCAGTACTCCCTCGCCGCCGATCGGGAACTGCTCGTTGCCCTTGGGGTGGATGAAGCAGATGTCGAAGCCGGCCGCACCCTGCCGGATGCCGCCGGGCGCGAAGCGCACGCCCTGCCCTTCCAGCCACTTCACGGCCGCGGGCAGGTCGTCGATCCACAGCCCGACGTGGTTCAGCGGCGTGGCCTGGACCGCGGGCTTCTTCTCCGGGTCCAGCGGCTGCATCAGGTCGACTTCGACCTTGAACGGGCCGGTCCCGAGCGCGCAGATGTCCTCGTCCACGTTCTCGCGGTCGCTGCGGTAGGTGCCGGTGATCTCGAGGCCGAAGATGTCGACCCAGAGCTTGCGCAGCTGCTGCTTGTCGGTTCCGCCGATGGCGATCTGCTGGACACCCAGCACCTGGAAGGGTCTTGCGCTTGCGCTCATGCCTCGAACTCCACGATCGGTTGGTCCACCGCCAGCGATTCGCCCTTGGCGGCCAGCACCTTGGCGACCACCCCGTCGGCGCTGGCGAACAGCACGTTCTCCATCTTCATGGCCTCGATCACCGCCACGCGCTCGCCGGCCTGCACCTTCTGGCCCGGCTGCACGGCCACGTCCACCAGCAGGCCCGGCATGGGCGAGAGCACGTAGCGGCTCATGTCCGGCGGCGCCTTGTAGGGCATCAGGGCCTGCAGTTGCGCGGCGCGCGGGGTGAACACCATGGCGGCCAGCCGGGTGCCGTTGTGGCTGACGGCGATGGCCAGCGGGTTCTTGGGCAGCCCGCGTTCGACCAGGGCCTTGAACGGCTGGCCGTCGACGGTGCCGCGGATGCGCGCGCCGCCCAGGTGCCAGCTGGAGCAGATCTCGTAGCGGCGGCCATTGGTCTCGACCACGCTGGAACCGGACACGGCCTGGAAGTCCGTCACCCGGGCCGGCTGGCGCCGGCCCTCGCCGCCCTCGCCCAGCGTGACCACCACGAAGTCCTCGCCGACCCGGAACTCGTGGCCGCGCATCTGGCCGCTGATGCCGGCCGAGCGCTGCAGGATGCGGCGGTTCACGTAGGCGACCAGCGCCACCAGGAAGTCCGGATCCTCGTGCTGCACGTCCTCGGCCCGGAAGCCGCCGGCGTAGTGCTCGGCGATGAAGCCGGTGTTGAAGCGCCCGGCGACGAAGTCCGGGTGCGCCAGCAGCGCCGACTGGAAGGGCACGTTGCTGGAGATGCCGCGGATGACGAAGGCGTTCAGCGCGTCGCGCATCTTCGCGATCGCGTCGGGGCGGTCCGACCCGTGCACGATCAGCTTGGCGATCATGGAGTCGTAGTACATCGGGATCTCGCCGCCTTCCATCACCCCGGTGTCCACGCGCACGCCGAACCGGTGCTCCGGGTCGGCCGCCCACATGGATTCGCGCGGGGGCTGGAAGCGCACCAGCCGGCCCGTGGAGGGCAGGAAGTTGCGGAACGGATCCTCGGCGTTGATGCGGCACTCGATGGCCCAGCCTTCGCGCTTCACTTCGGCCTGGGTGATGGGCAGCTTCTCGCCGGCCGCCACCCGGATCATCAGCTCGACCAGGTCCAGCCCGGTGATGCACTCGGTGACCGGGTGCTCCACCTGCAGCCGGGTGTTCATCTCCAGGAAGTAGAACGACTGGTCCTTGCCGACCACGAATTCCACCGTCCCCGCGCTCTGGTACTTCACGGCCTTGGCCAGCGCCACCGCCTGCTCGCCCATGGCCTTGCGCGTCTCGTCGCTGATGAAGGGCGACGGCGCCTCCTCGATCACTTTCTGGTGGCGCCGCTGGATGGAGCACTCGCGCTCGTTCAGGTAGACCACGTTGCCGTGGGCGTCGCCCAGCACCTGGATCTCGATGTGGCGCGGCTCCTCGACGAACTTCTCGATGAACACGCGGTCGTCGCCGAAGCTGTTGCGCGCCTCGTTGCGGCAGGAGGTGAAGCCCTCCAGCGCTTCCTTGTCGTTCCAAGCCACCCGCAGGCCCTTGCCACCGCCGCCGGCGCTGGCCTTGATCATCACCGGATAGCCGATGTCGCGCGCGATCTCCACCGCCCGCTCGGCCGACTCGATCGCGTCGTTCCAGCCGGGAATCGTGTTGACCTTGGCTTCCTTGGCCAGCTTCTTGGACGCGATCTTGTCGCCCATGGCGGCGATCGAGTGGTGCTTGGGGCCGATGAAGGCGATGCCTTCCTCCTCCACCTGCCGCGCGAAGGCCTCGTTCTCCGACAGGAAGCCGTAGCCGGGGTGTACCGCCTGCGCGCCGGTGCGCTTGCAGGCCTCGATGATGCGGTCGGCGCGCAGGTAGCTGTCACGGCTGGGCGCCGCCCCGATGTGCACCGCCTCGTCGGCCAGCTGCACGTGGCGCGCGTCGCGGTCGGCATCGGAGTAGACCGCCACGGTCTTGATGCCCATCTTGCGGGCCGTCTTGATCACGCGGCAGGCGATCTCGCCGCGGTTTGCGATAAGGATCTTGTCAAACATCTTCTTGCTCCATCACCCTCCTGGTCATCCCCGCGAAGGCGGGGATCCAGTGCTTTCCTCCGACGCCGGACTGGATTCCCGCCTGCGCGGGAATGACGGAACCTCTGCTCACAGCGGGATGTTCCCGTGCTTCCTCCACGGGTTCTCCAGCTTCTTGTCCCTGAGCATCACCAGCGAGCGGCAGATGCGCTTGCGGGTCTCGTGCGGCAGGATCACGTCGTCGATGAAGCCGCGGGCGCCGGCGACGAAGGGGTTGGCGAAGCGGGCCTTGTACTCGGCCTCGCGGGCGGCCAGCTTGGCCGGGTCGTTCTTGTCCTCGCGGAAGATGATCTCCACCGCGCCCTTGGCGCCCATCACCGCGATCTCGGCGTTCGGCCAGGCGAAGTTGACGTCGCCGCGCAGGTGCTTGGAGCTCATCACGTCGTAGGCGCCGCCGTAGGCCTTGCGCGTGATCACGGTCACCTTGGGCACCGTGCACTCCGCATAGGCGAACAGCAGCTTGGCGCCGTGCTTGATGATGCCGCCGTACTCCTGGCTGGTGCCGGGCATGAAGCCGGGCACGTCGACGAAGGTGATCACCGGGATGTTGAAGGCGTCGCAGAAGCGCACGAAGCGCGCCGCCTTGATCGAGCTCTTGATGTCCAGGCAGCCGGCCAGCACCAGCGGCTGGTTGGCCACGATGCCCACCGTCTGGCCCTCCATGCGGGCGAAGCCGATCACGATGTTCTTCGCGTACTCCGGCTGCAGCTCGAAGAAGTCGCCGTCGTCCACCGTCTTGGTGATCAGCTCCTTCATGTCGTAGGGCTTGTTCGGGTTGTCCGGCACCAGCGTGTCCAGCGAGTAGTCCATCCGGTCCACCGGGTCGTTGCTGGGCCGGGTGGGCGGCTTCTCGCGGTTGTTCAGCGGCAGGTAGCTGTACAGGCGCCGCAGCATCTCCAGCGCCTCGACGTCGTTCTCGAAGGCCAGGTCGGCCACGCCGCTGCGGGTGGTGTGGGTGGTGGCACCGCCCAGCTCCTCGGCCGTCACCTCCTCGTGCGTCACCGTCTTCACCACCTCGGGGCCGGTGACGAACATGTAGGAGCTGTCGCGCACCATGAAGATGAAGTCGGTCATGGCCGGCGAATACACCGCGCCGCCCGCGCACGGGCCCATGATCAGGCTGATCTGCGGGATGACGCCGGAAGCCAGCACGTTGCGCTGGAACACATCGGCATAGCCGCCCAGCGAGGCCACGCCTTCCTGGATGCGCGCCCCGCCCGAGTCGTTCAGGCCGATCACCGGCGCGCCGACCTTCATCGCCTGGTCCATCACCTTGCAGATCTTCTCGGCGTGTGCCTCCGACAGCGCGCCGCCGAACACGGTGAAGTCCTGGCTGAACACGAAGACCAGGCGTCCGTTGATCATCCCGTAGCCAGTGACCACGCCGTCGCCGGGAATCTTGTTGTCCGCCATGCCGAAGTCGTGGCAGCGGTGCTCGACGAACATGTCCCATTCCTCGAACGTGCCCTCGTCCAGCAGCAGCTCGATGCGCTCGCGCGCGGTGAGCTTGCCCTTCTTGTGCTGCGCCTCGATGCGCTTGGTGCCGCCGCCCAGGCGCGCGGCCGCCCGCTTCTTCTCCAGTTGGTCCAGGATGTCCTGCATTGCTCTTCTCCGGGGTGTTCCGTCGTCGTGTGTCAGTCTTGTGCGCGCCAGGTCGCCAGCAGGCGCCGGGCCGCGGTGGAGGCGGGCAGCTGGCCGCCCTCGACCTCGGCGGTCAGTTCCGGCAGCAGGGCCTGCACCTGCGGGTGCTGCCGGAAGTCCTGCCGCAGCCCGCTTTCGATGCGCTCCCACATCCAGGCGCGGGCCTGGTGGCGGCGCCGGCCGGCCAGTTCGCCGCTGGCCTGGCGCAGCTCGCGGAAGCGGCTCACGGCCGCCCAGAAGCGGTCCACGCCCTCGGCCTTGAGGGCGCTGATCTGCAGCACCTGCGGCTGCCACGAGCCGCGCTCGCGTCCCTGCTGCGTGAACAGGCGCAGCGCGCTGGTGATCTGGGCCTGGGCCCGGGTGGCGGCGGCCGCATCGATGTCGGCCTTGTTGATCACCACCAGGTCGGCCAGCTCCATCACGCCCTTCTTGATCGCCTGCAGGTCGTCGCCCGCGTTGGGCAGCTGCAGCAGCACGAACATGTCGGTCATGCCGGACACCGCGGTCTCGCTCTGGCCGACGCCGACCGTCTCGACGATCACCACGTCGTAGCCGGCGGCCTCGCACACCAGCATCGCCTCGCGCGTCTTCTCGGCCACCCCGCCCAGGGTCCCGCCCGAGGGGCTGGGCCGGATGTAGGCCTGCTCGTCGGCCGAGAGCTTCTCCATCCGGGTCTTGTCGCCCAGGATGGAGCCGCCCGACACGCTGCTGGAGGGGTCGATGGTCAGCACCGCGACCCGGTGCCCCTGTCCGATCAGGTACAGGCCCAGGCTCTCGATGAAGGTGCTCTTGCCCACGCCGGGCACGCCGGAGATGCCCAGCCGGAACGACTGGCCGGTGCGGGGCAGCAGCGCGGTCAGGAGCTCGTCGGCCTGCGCGCGATGGTCGGCGCGGGTGGACTCCAGCAGCGTGATGGCCTTGGCCATGGCGCGGCGCTGGGCGGGGCCAGCCGGCCCCGTCACCGCCGGCGCGAGGCTCATTGGCACGGGGTCCCCGCCTTCGCGGGAACGGCGCGTTTCATCGCGTCGCGGACGCGATTCACCGCGCCGCCTTCCGGATCTGCTCCAGCACGTCCTTGGCGCTGGCCGGGATGGGCGTGCCGGGGCCGTAGATGCCCTTCACGCCCGCTTCGTAGAGGTAGTCGTAGTCCTGCTGCGGCACCACGCCGCCGACGAACACGATGATGTCGTCGGCGCCCTGCTTCTTCAGCTCCGCCAGGATCGCCGGCACCAGCGTCTTGTGGCCGGCGGCCAGGGTGGACACGCCGACGGCGTGCACGTCGTTCTCGATCGCCTGGCGGGCGCACTCCTCGGGGGTCTGGAACAGCGGCCCGATGTCCACGTCGAAGCCCAGGTCGGCGAAGGCGGTGGCCACCACCTTGGAGCCGCGGTCGTGCCCGTCCTGGCCCAGCTTGGCGATCATCACCCGCGGGCGCCGGCCCTGTTCCTTCGCGAACTGGTCGATCTCGCCCTTCAGCTTGTCCCAGCCCTCGGCCGAGTCGTAGGCAGCTGCATACACGCCGGTCACCTTCTGCGTATCGGCGCGGTGGCGCCCGAAGACCTTCTCCAATGCATCCGACACCTCGCCGACCGTGGCACGCAGGCGGATCGCCCGGATGCTCAGGTCCAGCAGGTTGCCCTCGCCGCTCTTGGCCGCGGCGGTGAGCGCGTCCAGCGCCGACTTCACCGCGGCCGCGTCGCGCGTGGCCCGGATCTTCTGCAGGCGCGCGACCTGCTGCTCGCGCACCTTGTGGTTGTCCACTTCCAGGATCTCGACCGGGTCTTCCTTGGGAAGGCGGTACTTGTTGACCCCGACGATCACGTCCTTGCCCGAGTCGATGCGGGCCTGCTTCTCGGCGGCCGCCGCCTCGATCTTCAGCTTGGCCCAGCCCGAGTCCACGGCGCGCGTCATGCCGCCCATGGCCTCGACCTCCTCGATGATCTTCCAGGCGGCGTCGGCCATGTCCTGGGTCAGCTTCTCCATCATGTAGCTGCCGGCCCAGGGATCGATCACGTCGGTGACGTGGCTCTCCTCCTGGATGATCAGCTGGGTGTTGCGCGCGATGCGCGAGGAGAATTCCGACGGCAGCGCGATCGCCTCGTCGAAGCTGTTGGTGTGCAGCGACTGCGTGCCGCCGAACACCGCCGCCATCGCCTCGATGGTGGTGCGCACCACGTTGTTGTACGGGTCCTGCTCGGTCAGCGACCAGCCCGAGGTCTGGCAGTGCGTGCGCAGCATCAGGCTGCGGGGGTTCTTCGCGCCGAAGCCCTTCATGATGCGGCACCACAGCAGGCGGGCGGCGCGCATCTTGGCGATCTCCAGGTAGAAGTTCATGCCGATCGCCCAGAAGAACGACAGGCGCCCGGCGAAGGCGTCCACGTCCAGGCCCTTGGCCATGGCGGTCTTCACGTACTCCTTGCCGTCGGCCAGCGTGAAGGCCAGCTCCAGCGCCTGGTTCGCGCCCGCCTCCTGCATGTGGTAGCCGGAGATCGAGATCGAGTTGAACTTCGGCATCTTCTCCGCCGTGTAGGCGATGATGTCGCCCACGATCCGCATGCTCGGTTCCGGCGGGTAGATGTAGGTGTTGCGGACCATGAACTCCTTGAGGATGTCGTTCTGGATGGTCCCGGACAGCTGGTCCTGCGCCACGCCCTGCTCCTCGGCCGCCACCACGTAGCCGGCCAGCACGGGCAGCACGGCGCCGTTCATGGTCATGGACACGCTCACCTTGTCCAGCGGGATGCCGTCGAACAGGATCTTCATGTCCTCCACCGAGTCGATCGCCACGCCGGCCTTGCCGACGTCGCCGGTCACGCGCGGGTGGTCGCTGTCGTAGCCGCGGTGGGTGGCCAGGTCGAAGGCCACCGACACGCCCTGGCCGCCGCGCTCCAGGCCCAGGCGGTAGAAGGCGTTGGACTCCTCGGCGGTGGAGAAGCCGGCGTACTGGCGGATGGTCCAGGGCCGCGAGGCGTACATGGTCGCCTGCGGGCCGCGGATGTAGGGCTCGAAGCCGGGCAGCGTGTCGGTGTGCGGCAGGCCCTGCAGGTCGGCCGCCGTGTACAGCGGCTTGACGGTGATGCCGTCGGGCGTGACCCAGTTCAGCGCGGCGGGGTCACCGCCGGGGGCGGACTTGGCGGCGGCCTTGGCCCACTCGGCCAGGCTGGCGGTCTTGAATTCGGAGTCGGAGCTCATGGGAGGGTTGTTCCGGAGATCCCGGCATTTTACCTGATTCATAATTATTGATGCAAAATGCGCAGGCCCCGTCGCCTGCCTGGTTCCGCTACCCGCCACCCATCCATGTCCGCCGTCTCGCTCGCTCCCCGCGCCCTCTACGAAGAGGTGGCGGAACTGCTGCGCCAGCGCATCTTCCGGCGCGAGCTGGAGCCGGGTGCATGGATCGACGAGGTGAAGATCGCGCAGGAGTACGGCATCAGCCGCACGCCCATGCGCGAGGCGCTCAAGGTGCTGGCCGCCGAAGGCCTGGTGACCATGAAGGTGCGGCGCGGCGCCTACGTCACCGAGGTGTCGGAAGAGGACCTGGCCGAGGTCTACCACCTGCTCGCGCTGCTGGAGAGCGACGCCGCCGCCGTGGCGGCGTCACGTGCCAGCGAGGCCGAGTTGCGTGAACTACAGGTTCTGCACAAGGAACTGGAAGGCGCCGTGCGCAGCCGCGAGAAGTTCTTCGCCATCAACGAGCGCTTCCACATGCGCCTGCTGGAGATCGCCGGCAACCGCTGGCGCAACCAGATGGTGGCCGACCTGCGCAAGGTCATGAAGCTGCACCGGCACAACTCGCTGTTCAAGTCCGGCCGCATCGAGGAGAGCCTGGCGGAGCACCGGCTCGTGATGAAGGCGCTCGAGCAGCGCGACGCGGCCGCGGCGCAGCAGCGCATGCAGGAGCACTTCAGGAACGGGCTGGAAGCGGCGGGCTGAAGTTCAGTCCTGCAGCAGCAGCACGACGGCCCGCGCCTCGATGCTCTGCCCCTGCCCCACCGGTCCCAGCCGCTCGGCCGTCTTGGCCTTCACGTTCACCTGGCCCGGCGCGAGGCCCAGTGCCTGTGCGATGCGATCGCGCATCGCGTCGATGTGCGGCGCCAGCTTCGGCGCCTGCGCGACCACCGTGCTGTCCACGTTGGCGATGGTCCAGCCGGCGGCCCCCACCCGCGCCGCGGCTTCCTTCAGCAGCCCCACCGAATCGGCGCCCTTGAACCGGTCGTCGGTATCCGGGAAATGCCGGCCGATGTCGCCCAGCCCGGCGCCGCCCAGCAGCGCGTCGGTGATCGCGTGCAGCAGCACGTCGGCGTCCGAGTGGCCCAGCAGGCCGCGTTCGTAGGGCACGGTCACGCCGCCGATCACCAGCGGGCGTCCCGGCACCAGCGCGTGCACGTCCCAACCTTCGCCGATCCGCATCGCCTTCATCGCATCCTGCTCCCCAGCAGCGCCTCGGCCAGGGCGAAATCCTCCGGCCAGGTCACCTTGATGTTGTCCGCGCTGCCGGGCACCAGCAGCGGCTTCAGGCCCAGCCCTTCGACGGCGGAGGCCTCGTCCGTCACGCTGCCGGCATGGTCCAGCGCGCGCCGCAGCAGCCCCAGCGGGAACATCTGCGGCGTCTGCGCCAGCCATTTGTGCTGGCGCGGCAGCGTCCGGCCGGCGCGGCCGCCGTCCTCTTCCTTCAGCGTGTCGGCCAGCGGCTGGGCCAGCAGCCCGCCGACCTCGTCGCCGATGCAGGCATCGATCAGCCGCTCGACCTGCGCCGGCCGCAGCAGGCAGCGCGCGGCATCGTGCACCAGCACCCAGTCGGCGTCCTGCGCGCCACGCGCCTTCAGTTCGGCCAGACCGTTGGCGACGCTCTGCGCACGGGTCTCGCCGCCGCAGTTCGCCACCTGCCAGCCCGGCCCCCGGGGCATGCGCTCGTCGCCCGGCGCGACCACCACCAGCACGGAGCTGATGCGCGGCACCCGCAGGAAGACGTCCAGCGTGTGCAGCACCAGCATGCGCCCGGCCAGCAGCTCGTACTGCTTGGGCCCGGCCGTGCCCGCGCGGCTGCCCGAGCCCCCGGCGGGGATGAGGACGTGGCAGGTCGGGGAGGCGTTCACGAAGGGTCCTTGTCCACCGGCGCGGATGGCCATGATGGGCCTGCGCGGGGACGGGCCATTCTAGAATCCCGCCCACACCCCTCACGTTCGCCGTGCGGGGTGTTCGCGTTTGTTCCGCACCCCCTGATGGACCTTCCCAAGCTTTCTCCCGGCAAGCGATTCGCCTTGCCGCGCCCGCCCGGCTCCGCCGACGCGCTGCTGCTGGCCCGCCTGGCCGAGCGCGAGCACGCCGCCGGGCGCCCGGTGGCGATCGTCACCGCCGACGCCACCGACGCGCGCCGCCTGCTGGACGAACTGGCGTTCTTCGCGCCGGACCTGCGCAGCTGCCTGTTCCCCGACTGGGAAACGCTGCCCTACGACAGCTTCTCGCCGCACCAGGACCTGATCAGCGAGCGCCTGGCCACGCTCTGGCGCATCTCGCAGGGCGAGGCCGACGTGGTGATCGTGCCGGCGACCACGGCGCTGTACCGGGTCGCGCCGCCGGCGTTCCTCGCCCGCTACACCTTCCACTTCAAGGACAAGCAGAAGCTGGAGGAAGCGCGGCTCAAGGCCCAGCTCACGCTGGCCGGCTACAACCACGTGACGCAGGTGGTCAGTCCCGGCGAGTACGCGGTGCGCGGGGGCCTGATCGACCTGTTCCCCATGGGCTCGCCGGTGCCCTACCGCGTCGACCTGTTCGACGACGAGATCGATTCGATCCGCACCTTCGACCCCGACAGCCAGCGCAGCCTGTATCCGGTGCCCGAGGTGCGCCTGCTGCCCGGCCGCGAGTTCCCCATGGACGACGATGCGCGGGCCAAGTTCCGGCATCGCTGGCGCGAGCTGCTGGAGGGCGATCCCACGCGCAGCCGCATCTACAAGGACATGGGCAACGGCGTGGCGACCGCCGGCATCGAGTACTACCTGCCGTTGTTCTTCGACGAGACCGCGACGGTGTTCGACTACCTGGGCGCGCAGGCCACGCTGGTGCTGCACGGCGACCTGGAGCCGGCGTTCCAGCGCTTCTGGCAGGACACCCGCGAGCGCCATCGCCTGCTGCAGGGGGACCCAGACCGGCCCATCCTGCCGCCCGAGGCGCTGTTCCTGACCACCGAGCAGTTCTACGGCAGGGCCAACGAACACGCGCAACTGGCGATCCGCCCGGGCGTGCAGGACGTGGCAGACAGCGCCCTGTTCCAGAAGCTGCCCGAGCTGTCGGTGGTGCGCGGCGCCGAGGAGCCGCTGGCGCGCTTCAAGCAGCACCTGGGCGCATCGCAGCACCGGGTGCTGGTGCTGGCCGAGAGCGCCGGCCGGCGCGAGAGCCTGCTGGACTTCCTGCGCGCCAGCCAGCTGAGCGTGCCGACCTTCGATTCGCTGGAGGAGTTCCAGGGCAGCGACGAGAAGCTGGGCATCGCCACCGCGGCGCTGGTGGAAGGCTTCGCCTGGCCGGAAGCCGCGATCGACTTCGTCACCGAAACCGAGCTGTTCGCCGCCGGCCCCACCACCCGGCGCCGCCGCCGGCAGGAGCAGGTCAGCGACGTCGAGTCCCTGATCAAGGACCTGTCGGAGCTGAACGTGGGGGACCCGGTGGTGCACGCCCAGCACGGCATCGGCCGCTACAAGGGCCTGGTCAACATGGACCTGGGCCAGGGCAGCACCGAGTTCCTGCACCTGGAATACGCCGATAAGGCCACGCTCTACGTGCCGGTCAGCCAGCTGCACCAGATCAGCCGCTACACCGGCGTGTCGGCCGACGAGGCGCCGCTGCACAAGCTGGGCTCGGGCCAGTGGGAGAAGGCCAAGCGCAAGGCCGCCGAGCAGGTGCGCGACACGGCCGCCGAGCTGCTGAACATCTACGCCCGCCGCGCCGCGCGCGAGGGCCACGCGTTCCGCTTCTCGCCGCAGGACTACGAGGTGTTCGCCAACGACTTCGGCTTCGAGGAGACGGCCGACCAGAACGCGGCCATCCACGCGGTGATCCAGGACATGATCTCGCCGCGGCCCATGGACCGGCTGGTGTGCGGCGACGTGGGCTTCGGCAAGACCGAGGTGGCGCTGCGCGCCGCCTTCATCGCCATCACCGGCGGCAAGCAGGTCGCTTTCCTCGCGCCCACCACGCTGCTGGCCGAGCAGCACTACCAGACGCTGGTCGACCGCTTCTCGCGCTGGCCGGTGAAGGTGGCGGAGATGAGCCGCTTCCGCTCGCAGAAGGAGATCACCGCCGCCGCCAAGGGCCTGGCCGACGGCAGCGTGGACATCGTGGTCGGCACCCACAAGCTGCTGTCGCCCAGCGTGCAGTTCAAGAACCTGGGCCTGCTCATCATCGACGAGGAGCATCGCTTCGGCGTGCGCCACAAGGAGGCGATGAAGGCCATGCGCGCCGAGGTGGACGTGCTGACGCTGACCGCCACCCCGATCCCGCGCACCCTGGGCATGGCGCTGGAGGGCCTGCGCGACCTGTCGGTGATCGCCACGGCGCCGCAGCGCCGGCTGGCGATCAAGACCTTCGTGCGCAACGAGGGCGGCGGCGTGATCCGCGAGGCCATCCTGCGCGAGCTCAAGCGCGGCGGGCAGGCCTACTTCCTGCACAACGAGGTCGAGACCATCGAGAACCGGCGCGAGCGGCTGCAGCAGCTGCTGCCGGAGGCCCGCATCGCGGTGGCCCACGGCCAGATGCCCGAGCGCGAGCTGGAGCGCGTGATGCGCGACTTCGTGGCCCAGCGCTTCAACGTGCTGCTGTGCTCGACCATCATCGAGACCGGCATCGACGTGCCCACCGCCAACACCATCGTCATCGCCCGCGCCGACAAGTTCGGGCTGGCGCAGCTGCACCAGCTGCGCGGCCGGGTGGGCCGCAGCCACCACCAGGCCTATGCCTACCTGATGGTGCCGGACACGGAGAGCCTGACCCGGCAGGCGTCGCAGCGGCTGGAGGCGATCCAGCAGATGGAGGAACTGGGCTCGGGCTTCTACCTGGCCATGCACGACCTGGAGATCCGCGGCGTCGGCGAGGTGCTGGGCGAGAACCAGAGCGGCAACATGCTGGAGGTGGGCTTCCAGCTGTACAACGAGATGCTGGCCGAGGCGGTCAGTTCGCTGAAGGCCGGCAAGGAGCCGGACCTGCTGGCGCCGCTGTCGGTCACCACCGAGATCAACCTGCATGCGCCCGCCCTGCTGCCCCACGACTACTGCGGCGACGTGCACCTGCGGCTGTCGTTCTACAAGAAGCTGGCAACGGCCAGGACCAGCGACCAGATCGACACGCTGATGGAGGAACTGGTCGACCGGTTCGGCAAGCTGCCGCCGCAGGCCCAGACGCTGATCGACGTGCACCGGCTGCGGGTGCTGGCGCGGCCCTATGGCGTGGCCAAGGTCGACGCCGCGCCGGGTGTCACCAACATCACCTTCCGCGCCAACCCGCCGGTGGACGCGATGCGCATCATCGAACTGGTGCAGAAGAACCGGCACATCAAGCTGGCCGGCAACGAGAAGCTGCGCATCGAGCGCGAGTTGAAGGAGCCCAAGGATCGCGCGCTGATGGTGCGGGACGTGCTGCGGTCGCTGGGGCAACCGAAGGTGGCGGAAGTGGCGTAAGGGCCATTCCGCGCCCCATCCACGTCATCCCCCACCCACGTCATCCCCGCGCAGGCGGGGATCCAGTGCTCCCGCATTGAGCAGCGCGCAAGGCGCGCGCATCTAGGCCGTCGAGTTGAGGGCGGGGGGCGCGGCGGGCGGCGCCGGACGTTGCTTCATGGTGGGGCGGTCCCTGCTCGCTGTGGCTCGCAGGGGCTTCCCGCGAAATTTCTCCGGCCTGGGGCGGGCGGCATAACTCGCTGCGCTCCTTCGTCGCGCTGCTCAAACAGATGCCGCCAGTCAGAGCACGAACGCGCGCCTGCGGCGCGCTGCCCCAGCCCGGAGAAATTTCGCGGCGCCCCACAAATCAGCCCCGCCCGGCGCCACCCGCCGCGGGAACCGATCTGCGGGTGCGAGCCCGACATGAGCACCTGTCGATGCGAACGGTTTCCGGAGATCAGGCGCACAGGCGGGGATCCAGTGCTTTCCTGCAGTCCGCCGAACGCGGAATCCCTGGATTCCCGCCTTCGCGGCAATGACGAAGTCCGGATGCGAAGTCGGGACGGCAATGGTGGCTTGAACGCTGAGCTTGCCTAACCCCTGCCGAGTGTCGAGACTCGGCGCATGAGCCGTGCCCTCCGCCTGCTCTGCCTGCTGGCCCTGTGGCTTGCCCCGCCCTGGGCTTCGGCGGACGAGCCTGTGCGGCCGCCGGTGGTGGTGCTGCAGGTCGATGGCGCCATCGGCCCGGCGAGCGCCGACTACCTGCGGCGCGGGCTGGCGCTGGCGCAGAAAGAGCAGGCGCAGTTGCTGGTGCTGCAGATCGACACGCCCGGCGGCCTCGACGGGTCGATGCGGATGATGATCCGGGACATCCTGTCCTCGCCGGTGCCCGTGGCAGCCTTCGTCGCGCCCGAGGGTGCCCGGGCGGCCAGCGCCGGCACTTACATCCTGTATGCCAGCCACATCGCCGCGATGACGCCGGCCAGCACCCTGGGCGCGGCCACGCCGGTGGCGATCGGCATGCCGGGCGGGCCGCAGCCGAACAACCCCGCGCCGGCCGGCGCGCCCTCCCCCGGCGCCAGCGCACCCGCGGCGCCGGAGGTCGGGGATGCACTGGCGGCCAAGCGCATCTCCGACGCAGCCGCCTACATCCGCAGCCTGGCGCAACTGCGCGGCCGCAACGCCGAATGGGGCGAGAAGGCGGTGCGCGAGGCCCTCAGCCTCGCCGCCCCGGAAGCGCTGCAGCTCAAGGTGGTGGACCTGGTCGCCACCGACCTGCCCGACCTGTTGCGCCAGCTCGAAGGCCGAGAAGTGCGCATGGGCGCTGCGGTGAAGCAGCTGCACACGCGCGACGCGCCGGTGGTGACTTTCGACGAGGACTGGCGCAGCCGCCTGCTCTCGGTGATCACCAACCCCAGCCTGGCACTGCTGCTGATGATGGTCGGCGTGTACGGGCTGATCTTCGAGTTCGCCAACCCCGGCATGGTGGCGCCGGGCGTAGTTGGGGCGATCTGCCTGGTGCTGGCGCTGTTCGCGCTGCAGATGCTGCCGATCAGCTATGCCGGGCTGGCCCTCATCGCGCTGGGCATCGCCTTCCTGGTCGCCGAGGCCTTCCTGCCGAGCTTCGGCGTGCTGGGGCTGGGCGGCGTGGTGGCCTTCGCGTTCGGCTGCGTGATGCTGATCGACAGCGATTCGCCCGGCTGGGGCATCCCGCTGCCGCTGGTGGGCGGGCTGGCCGTGATGACCGCGGCCTTCGTCCTGCTGGTCGTCGGCATGGCCGCCCGCGCACGGCGCCAACCGGTCGTGACCGGCGTGCAGACGCTGGTCGGCGCCGGCGGCGAGCTGGTGGAGTTCGCGGACGGCCAGGGCTGGGCGCTGGTGCAGGGCGAGCACTGGAAGGTGCGCGGCCCGCCGCAGCTGCGGGTGGGCGATCGCGTGCGCGTGAGCAGCCTGCACGACGGCGTGCTGGACGTGGTGCCGGCCTGAAGCCGGCCAGCCGGGAAGGAGAACGGGATGATTGCTGGCGGCATCGGCTTCGGCCTCGTGGTGGTCCTGGTCGTGGCGTTCCTGGCGAGCGCCCTGCGCATCCTGCGCGAGTACGAGCGCGGGGTGGTGTTCCAGCTCGGTCGCTTCTGGAAGGTCAAGGGGCCGGGCCTGGTGATCCTGATTCCCGGCATCCAGCAGCTGGTGCGCGTGGACCTGCGGGTGGTGGTGATGGACATCCCCAGCCAGGACGTCATCTCGCGCGACAACGTGTCGGTCAAGGTCAACGCGGTGCTGTACTTCCGCGTGGTCGATCCGGAGCGGGCCATCATCCAGGTCGAGCGCTATCTCGAGGCCACCAGCCAGCTGGCGCAGACCACCCTGCGCGCGGTGCTGGGCAAGCACGACCTGGACGACATGCTGTCCGAGCGCGAGCGGCTGAACCTCGACATCCAGAAGATCCTGGACGCGCAGACCGACACCTGGGGCATCAAGGTCACCAACGTGGAGATCAAGCACGTGGACCTGAACGACACCATGGTGCGCGCCATCGCGCGGCAGGCGGAGGCCGAACGCGAGCGCCGAGCCAAGGTGATCCACGCCGAGGGCGAGCTGCAGGCCTCGCACAAGCTGGCCGAGGCCGCCGCGGTGCTGGCGGCGCAGCCGCAGGCCCTGCAGCTGCGCTACCTGGAGACGCTGACGGTGATCGCCGGCGACAAGAACTCCACCATCGTCTTTCCGTTGCCGGTGGAACTGATCGGTCCGCTGCTGAAGGGGCTCCCCGGCGCGCCCGAACGCTGAGGCGTCCCGGCGGACGCGGGCTCAGGCCGGCCCGTTCCAGGCGGCGTGGAATCCGAACGGCACCACCTGCGGCAATTCCAGCGTGGCGAGGCACTGCATCGATGCGGCGTCCAGCACCGCCAGCACCGTGCCCGCGTCACCATCGGCCAGCGTCGGCACCAGCAGGACACCATCCTCCTCGTCGCCGGAGCCGGGGCGATCGACCATCAGCGGTTCCATCTGCACCGCGCCTTCGGGGCGCTGCCAGGTGCCGGCGACGCTCGCGCCATCCAGGTCCAGCTTGACCGTGCGATCGAACATCGGCGCCTGTCCGGCCGGATCCAGCCCTGCGCCCCAGGCAAATCGGGCCCGGCTGCGGCTATAGCGCGAGCCGTGCACCGCCGGCAGTTCGACCCTTTCCGCCAGCCGCTGCGGCAACGCCGCTGTGGCGCCGGCGGCCAGCCGGTACCGGACGACCTCCAGCGACGATGCGGGGGGCCGCCCCGCACGCAGGCGGTCCAGGCGCAGGTCCGCAAAGATGCCGTCGCCCCAGGTGCACAGGTCCAGCACGGTGTCGTCGCCGTCCTCCCAGGCCTGCACGGCGTGGAAGGCCATCATGGGCGGCACCGTCCAGGTCTGCACCCGGCCATCGGCGCGCGAGATGCGGTGGATGCGCGAGCCACCCTCCGGCTCCCAGGCGAACTTGTCCATGTACGGCGAGCCGCTGAACATGAACCGGAACATGTGCGCGCGCAACGCCGGCTCCCACACCAGCACGTGCTGCGGCGTCAGCGCGAAGGCATGGAGGTAGCCCGGCTTGCCGACCGGGATGCGGGCCAGCACCTCGCGGCGGCGGCTGCCCGGCCGCACGCGGAACACCTTGTAGCTGCAGTGCGGGCCGAACTCGGCGCCCACGTTCCAGTAGGTGCCGTCGGCCTCGGTGATGCCGTGCGCGGACATCAGGTGCAGCGGCTCGTGGTCCTCGAAGGCGAAGCGGCCGACGGTCTCCAGCGTGTCCGGATCGAACTCGGTCAGCAACGGCGTCTCGGTCTGGGCCACCCAGCGGCCGTCGATGCGCGACATCACCACGGCGCCGTTGTCGGTGACGCGCGGCTGGCGCAGTTGCCGCAGGCGCTGCCACCAGGGCTGCGGCTCCGGGGAGCCGAATCCGCCATACGCGGGGTGCCCCGCTTCCAGGCTCTCGAGGTAGTCGCGGCTGCGCAGGAAGCGGCTGCGGTAGCTGGCACCGCCCGGGGCGATGCGCACCCGGTGCAGCATGGCCAGCCCGTCGAACCAGTGCGCGTAGCTGCCGTCGGGCAGGTCCCACAGGGCCGGGCCGTTCAGCAGCAGGTCGCCGCGCAGCCAGTCGGGCAGTGAACCGCGCACGGCCACGCCGGCATCGTCGATCTCGCGGGCGCCGCTGGCCAGGCCCCTGAGCTTGCCGGCCAGGGCGACGGCGCGGGCTTCGGCGGGATGGTGGGCAGTCATGGCAGCTCCTTGCGGGCCGGTGCAGGCGGCCCGGGCGGCCGCATCATCCGCCTGCCGGCAGGCCCTGCCAAGGGCGGTTGCAAACCGACAACCGATGACCGCGCCGCGGCCGTGGCGGCTCGGCAGCGATCCGGGCCGTTGCCGCACAGATGGGACAATCGCCCCATCATGAGCACCCGAGAATTCGCACCCGGCCTTGCCATCCAGGGCTTCATGCCGCCCCTGAAGCTCAGCGACTTCAAGCTCGCCGTCTTCGACATGGACTCCACGCTGATCAACATCGAATGCGTGGACGAGATCGCCGATGCGGTCGGCCTCAAGGACGAGGTGGCGGCCATCACCGAGGCGGCCATGCGCGGCGAGATCACCGACTACAAGGAAAGCCTGCGCCGGCGCGTGAAGCTGCTGCGCGGCGTGACCATCGCCGACATGGAGCTGGTCTATACCGGTCGGCTGCAGCTCAACCCGGGAGCCGAGCGGCTGGTCCAGGCCTGCAAGGCGGCCGGCCTGAAGACGCTGCTGGTCTCGGGCGGCTTCACCTTCTTCACCGACCGCATCCGCGACCGTCTGGGGATCGACTTCACCCGTTCCAACGTGCTGGAGGTCGAGTCCGGCCCCAACTGCGGCCAGCTCACCGGCCGCATGGTCGACCAGCCCTGGGGCGACATCTGCGACGGCGCGGAGAAGCGCAAGATGCTGCTGGAAACCTGCGAGCAGCTCGGCATCAGCCCGCGCCAGGCGATCGCCATCGGCGACGGCGCCAACGACCTCCCGATGATGGGCGAGGCCGGCCTCTCGGTGGCCTACCACGCCAAGCCCAAGGTGCGCGAGCAGGCCATGGTGCAGATCAACGAAGGCGGGCTGGACCGCCTGCTGGAAGTCTTCGGCTGATCCCGGCGGGCCCGGGGGCCTTCAGGCCGCGGCTTCGGCCGCTTCCATCTGCAGCGGCAGGCGCACCGTGAAGGTGGTGCCCACCCCCAGTTCGCTGGCCGCCTCGATGCGTCCGCCGTGGGTCTCCACGGCGCTGCGCGCGATCGCCAGGCCCAGGCCGGTTCCCTGGATGGCGCCGGCGTTGCTGGCCCGATGGAAGGACCCGAACAGGTCCTCCATCTCCTGCGGCGGGATGCCGATGCCGCGGTCGCGCACCTCGAACACCATCTCGCTGCCTTCGCGGCGCACCGCGAACCCGATCCGGCCACCCGCCGGGGAATACTTCACGGCATTCGAAAGCAGGTTGGCCAGGATGTGGCGCAGCAGGTGCGGATCGAACACCCCGCGGCCCGCGTCCTCCCCCCACTCCAGGTCGACCTCGCAGGCGCGCTCCGGGTGCTGGGCCCTCGCCTTCTCCACGAGCTGGCGGCACAGGGCGTGCAGGTCCACCTCGACCGGGTTGAAGGCCAGCAGGCCGGCATCGGCCCGGGCCAGCACCCCCACGCGGTCGAGCAGGCTCGACATGCGCTGGGTCGCGGCGCCGATCGCATCCAGCGCCTGCCGCCGGGCTGACGCCTCCAGGCTGTCGTCGCGCAAGCGGGCCTGGGCCGAGCGGATCGCCGCCAGCGGGCTACGGAACTCCCGGCTGGCAACGGCCACGACCCGGGCGCGCAGCTCATTGAGCTTGCGCTGCTGGTCGAGCGCGCTGCGCACCTCGGCCTCCCAGGCCTTGCGCTCGGTGATGTCCAGGAAGGTCCAGACGACGCCGGAATCGGGGTCGTGCGCGCGCACGCAGCTGCCGCCCATCTGCACCCACAGCAGCTCGCCGTCGCGCCGCCGCACCTGGTGCTCGCACATGTAGGCGTTGGTGGCGACCAGCGCGGCGCGGGACACTTCACCGAACCGCTCCCAGCCGCTGTCGTCGGCGTGCAGGTAGCGCGAGGACTGGCCGATCAGCACCTGCCGCGGATAGCCCATCATGCGGGCGAACTTCTCGTTCACCCACTCGTGCTGCCGGTTGACCGAGAGCACGATGCCGACCACCGCGTTGTTGAGGACGGCCTCGCGCTCCGACATGGTGACGCGCAGCTGCTCCTGCAGCTGCTTGCGCTGGGTGATGTCCATGATCACCCAGACCGTGCCCCCGCTCAGGTCGCGCCCGTTCACGGCCTTGCCCGACAGGTGGATCCAGATGCGCGTGCCGTCGAAGCGCTGCACCTGCAGTTCGCGCTCGAAGGTTTCGCCGCGTGCCACGGCGCGGGCCGAATCCCCGCCCACCTCCAGGTACTGCTCGCGCGACAGGTAGAAGGGCTCCATCGAGGTCACCTTGCGCTTGCCGGCACCGAACATGTCCAGCATGGCCTTGTTGCCCCACTTGAGCCGGCCTTCCGGCGTGAGGAAGGCGATGCCCACGATCGAGTTCTCGAGCACGATCTCGCGTTCCTGCAGCGCCTCCTTGATGCGGGCCTCCGATTGCTGCAGCGACTGCACCATCGCATGCTCGGCGGCGATGCGCGCCTGCGCCGCCGCCTTGAAGCGGCGGGCCACGTTGATGCGGTCGCCCAGCGCGAACGACAGCAGCACCATCTCGAGCGCCGATCCGATCAGCAGGGCATTGGAGGTCAGTGCGTTCGACGGCAGCAGCCCGGTGTCGTGCATCGCCAGCGTTCCCACGCCGAGCAGCAGCAGCGCCCAGGCGGTGAAGAACCAGCGCGCGCCGGCGAACTCGTGCCGGATGCTGATGCAGCCGATCACGGCCATGGTGACCACGCTGACCACCGCCAGCACCAGCACCATGTAGGCCGACACCACGTAGGGCAGGACCAGTGCCGCCAGCAGGGCCAGGCCCCATCCCGCCAGTTCGGCGAGCATCAGCCGGTCCAGCCTGGGCATGCGCGCGGCGCTGGAGAGGAAATCGCGCGCGAACAGCAGGCCGAAGATGGCGGCGGCCGACAAGCCGACCGGCACCGACACGGCGTTCCACCAACCGGCGCCGGGCCACAGGTACTGCGCGCCCAGACCGCTGAGGGCGGCCTGCCCCAGGCCCATGGCGGCGGCAAAGGCCACGTAGTACAGGTAACCCGGCTCGCGCACCGAGACGAACAGCAGCAGGTTGTACAGGAGCAGCCCCAGCAGCAGGCCGAAGTAGAGGCTCAGCAGCGAATAGGCGCCCTGGTCGTACTGCGCCAGGGCGGCCGGCTGCCACAGCCGCGCGGGCACGACGACCGTTCCGGCGGACTGCACCCGCAGGTACAGGGTGGCCGAGGTGCCGGGCAGCAGGCGCACCGGGAACACGTGGTTGCGGTGCGCGACGGCGCGGGCGACGAACGGCACGCTGTCGCCGCCGGCCGCGCGCTCGTAGCCGAATGCGAGGTCGGGCGAGAACACCTCGATGCGGTCCAGCGGCGGGTAGGCCACCTCCAGCAGCCAGTCGCGCGGGGCGCCCAGCGGGACCTGCACGGTCGCCTTCAGCCACCAGGCCGAGCGGCTCATGCCGAAGTTGGCTCCCACGCCCGAGGCCGGGACCGGCTGGAAGCGGGATTGCGCCGCGGCTTCCCGGACGTCGTCGAAGCGCAACTGGCCCGAGGGGTCCTCGAGGTAATGGAAGACCGGCGACAGGTCGTAGCTCTCGCCGCCGCCCAGCACGAGGTCGACCGCCCTGGCCGGCGTAGCCATCGCGAACAGCAGGCAGGCCAGCGCACAGCACCAGCGCCAGATCCCAGGGACGCCCCAGGGCGCAAGCGGCAGGAGCAGTCGGCGATCCGGGTCGGAACCAGCGCGCATGGCCGAGCCACTATAGCAACGCGTCGGTGGCGCGCCGGGCGACGCGAAGGCCGCCGGACGGATGGTGGGCACCGCGGCGCCAGCGGCGGCGTCAGCCGGCCCGCGCGCGGGCCAGGCTGTGCACCCGGTGCAGCAGGAACAGCACGATCGAGAGATTGATCACATTCCAGCCGATGCCGTTGAGGAAGGCGGCGCGGTAGGACCCGGTCAGGTCGAACACCGCGCCCGACATCCAGCCGCCCAGCGCCATGCCGAACAGCGTCGCCATCAGCACGGTGCCCATGCGCGCGCCCGCCTCCGCCGGCGAGAAGTGCTGCCGCACGATCAGCGCGTACGAGGGCACGATGCCGCCCTGGAACAGGCCGAACATCGCCGACACCAGGTACAGCGACACCAGCCCGTCGAACGGCAGGAACATCAGCAGCGCGATCCCCTGCAGCACCGATCCGAGCAGCAGCGTCTTGAGGCCGCCGATCCGGTCGGAGATCCAGCCCGAGGCCAGCCGGCTGATCACGCCCATGCCCAGCATGACCGCCAGCATCTCGGCACCGCGCGCGGCACCGAACCCGAGGTCGGTGCAGTAGGCGACGATGTGCACCTGCGGCATGGACATGGCGACGCAGCAGGCCACGCCGGCCACGCACAGCAGCGCCTGGGCCGTCGCCGGGCTCAGGCCCATCGGCCGGCTGGTGCCAGCCACTGCCGCTGCGGCTGCTTCGGAAGCGTGCGACTGCACCGGCTCGGGCGCGGGCGGCCGCGGCCGCAGGAACCAGGCCAGCGGCAGGATCGTCAGCAGGCAGAAAACGCCCATGCCGACGTAGGTCTGGCGCCAGCCCACGCCGTCGATGAAGTGCTGCATCACCGGCGGCCAGACCGCGCCGGCCACGTAGTTGCCGCTCATGCAGATCGCCAGCGCAGTGCCGCGGCGGCGGTCGAACCACTGCGAGGTGTCGGAGACCAGCGGGGCGAACGTCGCCGAGGTCCCCAGCAGCCCGATCAACACCCCCTGCGCCAGGCCGAACGTCCACAGCCCGGGCGCCAGGCCGGCGGCGATGAAGCCCGCGCCCAGCGCGACCCCGCCGACCGCGACGGGCACCAGCACCCCGAAGCGGTCGGCCATCCGGCCCATGAGCACGCCGCCGATGCCGAAGCCGATCATGGTCAGCGTGTAGGGCAGCGAAGCGGCGCCCCGGTCGATGCCGAATTCCGACTGGATGGCCGGCAGCACCACGGTGACGGAGTACATGCCCGAGCCGCCTATGGTCATGAGCAGCAGCGAGACGGCGAGGCGCCACCAGGCATAGGGGGATTCGACGGCGTGGCGGGCGGAAGCGGAGGGCAGGCCCAGGGCGGCGGTTCGGTCCATCCGCGGATTGGAACACCGACGCGGCATAGTGCGCAGGCGGGCTCCGCGCGTAGGCAGTTTCCACGATAGCGGACGGCAGGGCTTTGCTATCTTCACCGGGTCAGTACGGAGAAGGAAAACGCCATGAAGAAACTGCGCGCCATTGCCGCGTGGCTCGCACTCGCAGCCCCGCTCGCGCACGCCGCCCCCATCGTCGTCGGCCAGGTCGCCGCGATGACCGGACCGGAGGCCAGCCAGGGCCGCGCCTACGCGGTGGGCATGCAGCTCGCGTTCGACAGCGTCAATGCCGCCGGCGGCGTCAACGGCCACGCCTTCACCCTGGTGCGCAAGGACGACGGCGGCCGGGCCGACGACACGGTCCCCGCCACCCGCCAGCTGCTGGCCGACGACAAGCCCATGGTGCTGGCCGGCTACATGGGCAGCCGCAACGTGGGCGAGCTGCTGCAGTCCGGGCTGCTGGAGAAGGAGCGCATCGCGCTGGTCGGCTACCGCACCGCCGAGATCCGCCCGGACAAGCCCTGGGTGTACAGCGTGCGGGCCGGCCTGCGCGACGAGTTGAACAAGCTCACCGAGCACCTCGCGACCATCGGCATCAACCGGCTCGGCCTGTTCTACGAGGACGGGCCCGGCGCGCCGGCCTTGATCGCCGCAGCCGACGAGGCGGCCGCCAAGACCAAGGTGAAGATCATCGCGCGCGGGTCCTACGCGCCCGGCGGGGCGGCCGTGGGCCCGGCGGTGGACCAGCTCCTGAAGCAGACGCCGCAGGCCATCCTGATGGTGTCCAGCGGCGCCGCCGCGGCGGCCTTCATCGAGCAGTACCGCGGCAGCGGCGGCACGGCCCAGCTGTTCGCGCACTCCGGCGCCGACATCGAGCAGATGTCCAAGCGCCTGGGCGAGGAGCAGATGCAGGGCGTGGCCATCGCGCAGGTCACGCCCAGCCCGTACAAGATCTCCAACCGGCTCGCCAAGGAGTTCACCGACCTGGTCGAGAAGACGCCCAAGCTGGAGGTGCCGGTGAGCTACGCCATGATGGAAGGCTTCATCACGGCCAAGGTGATCGTCGAGGCCGTGCGGCGCCAGGGCGCGCGGCCCTCGCGCGAGGGCATGGCCACGGCGCTGGATGGCATGGACCGGGTGGACCTGGGCGGCTACCTGATCGGCTTCAAGCCCGGCATGCGCACCGGTTCGCGCTTCGTCGAGCTGTCCATCATCAGCGGCAGCGGCCGGATCCGCCAGTAGCGCGGCCGACCCCGGCACTCCGTCGGACACTGACTACAAGGTCCCGTGCCGGGGGACGACCGGCCCCGGCGGCAGCGCCGCCTAAGGTGGAGCCAGCCCGCTCCCCCGCCATGCAGCAGACCGTCCGCCACTTCTCCATGCTGCGAGGCTTCCACCTCGCGGACTTCTTCACCCTCGGCAACGCGGCCTGCGGCGTGGGGGCGGTGTTCCTGGCCATGCTGTACCTCGCCACGGGCGACAGCACGCATTTCCTGGCGTCGGCGGCGCTGGCGCCGGCCGCGTTCGCCTTCGACGTGCTGGACGGCCGGATCGCGCGGGCCCGCCACGAGCATTCGCCGCTGGGCCGCGAACTGGACTCGCTGTCCGACGTGATCTCCTTCGGCGTCGCCCCGGCCGCGCTGGGGTTCGCCGCCGGCCTGCAGGGCGGCTGGGACGCGGTGGCCCTGATCTACTTCGTCTGCTGCGGCGTGAGCCGGCTGGCCCGCTACAACGTCACCGCCGAATCGATGTCCGGGGCCGGCGGCAAGGTGGCCTACTTCGAGGGCACGCCCATTCCCACCAGCGTGCTGCTCACGGCCGTGCTGGCCTGGGCCGCCTGGCAGGACCGGCTGGGCCCTTCGCTGTACGGCGGCTCCACGCGGTTGGGGCCGTGGGAGCTGCACCCCCTCGCGCTGCTGTTCGTGCTGTCGGGCACCTTGATGGTGAGCAAGACCCTGCGGATTCCGAAGCTCTAGGTCGAAGTCACTTCGCGCGCCGGCGCTGGTTCTTCTGCAGGATGGCGACGACGATCAGCCCGTAGGCCACCACCCGAAGCAAATAGAAGAGCGGCTCCAGTTCGCTGGCCGCGAACAGCAGGGCCAGCGCCACCCGGTTGCCGGCCTCCAGCCAGAACGAGAGCGCGAACCAGAGGAAGAAGGTGTCCTGGGTGGTGCGCCAGAAACGGAAGAAGAACAGGCCCGCCACCAGCGAGCCCATGGCGATGGCGCCCATCAACATCTGGTCCATGCCCTACTCCTCCTCCCACACCAGGCCGAACAGCAGCAACAGCACGGCCGCCAGCGCGGCCCACAGGCGCCAGCTGCTCAGGTCCACCTCGGTCGGGTACACCACCTTGTCCACGACCAGCATGAAGTTGTTCAGCGTCATCCCGGCGAAGCACAGCGCCGCCCAGAACAGCAGCCGGTGGCCGCCACCTTTCCAGCCCCGGAACAGGAGCACGAAGCAGGTCAGGCTGGTCAGTGCGCACAGTGCATATACGACCGCGGCCATCTCAATCGTCCTTTCTCCAGCGGAACGCGTCCGCGAATTGCCTGGCTTTCTTGTCGACCGTCGAATGGATCAGCCCGCTGACGCCGACCAGGTCGGCGGCGTACTGGGCCGCCGCCCGGTCGAGCATCTCGCCGAGTTCCGGCGTCGCCGGCCGGTACTGGCAGCCGCCCGTCGCGCCGGCGACTGCGATGCCGGCGCTGGACAACTGCTGCAGCAACTCGGCCGCACGCTGCTCCGGCAGGTACAGGCGGCGTGCGACGTCGGCCGCGCTCCACTCATGGGCTGGATCGCCGCGCAACAGCAGCACGGCCTCCAGGTAGGGGACCGACGGGATGCTGGTGAGGATGAAACGCCGCAAGTCCGCGGGCAGGTCGTGCTGGGTCACGGGACCGGCATGGGTGAAGGGACTGACATGAAGCCGGGGACTCTAACAATTCAAGCTCTGCTTGTGGGCTCATCCGTGGAATGAATCGCATGGCGTCGGACGTTCCCACCGCACGTCTCTTCCTGGCCCTGTGGCCGCCACCGGAGGTCCGGCTGCGCCTGGAGGCCCTGCAGCAGGGCTGGTCCTGGCCCCCGCGCGCAGCACCGGTGCGCGCCGACAGGCTGCACCTGACGCTGCACTTCCTCGGCAACGTGCCCCTGGAGCGGCTCGACGCGTTCGCGCACGCGCTGGACGTCCCCACTGAGCCGCTCGCGTTGGACCTAGCCGGTGCGACGCCCCGGTTGTGGCCAGGGGGCCTCGCGGTGCTGGAGTTCGCACCGCCACCGGCACTGCTGCGGCTGCATGCCGCGCTGGCCGATGCGCTGACGGGGCTGGGCTGGCCGGTGGAGTCGCGGCGTTACCGTCCGCACGTGACCCTGGCCCGGCGCGCGGCGGGCGCACGGCCGCCATCCGAAGGCGCGCCGGCGCCGGCCTGGTGGCACGCCGACAGGGGCTACGTGCTGGTGCGCAGCAGCCCGGCGCGCGGCTATGAAGTGCTGCGGTCCTACGCCCATCCGTGAACCTGCCTCGGCAGTTCCCGCCTCTTCATGGCCCGTTCGGACTATGCAGGCCCCCGGAAGGGCCCCATGCATGGGAAAAACGCTCACGGGACGCAGCGCGCCAGGCAGTGAACGGCGCCTGCGGTCCGCCTCCATGCAAGACCGGATTTCCTGGGCCCAGTCAGCCTGCGCGCGCGTCATGCGCCCTCTCGTGCGACTCGCGCTCGGGATGGGGTTGAAGCACCCCCATCTCGAGAGCATGCTGCGCGACCTGCTGCTGGACGAAGCCACGCGCCTGTGGCAGCAACAGGGGGTCGCGGCGCCGAACATCAGCCAGCTGGCCGTGACCACGGGCCTGAACCGCAAGGACGTGACGGCGCGGGTGCGCCGGCCCGCCGATCCCCTGCCCCATACCGAGCTCTCCGCGGCGGCCAAGACCTTCACGCGCTGGCTGCAGCTGGCCAGCCGCGATCCGGCCCTCCTGCGGCTGCCCATCGCGGGCGGCGACGAGGGCCTGTCCTTCGAGGAGGTGGCGCGCGAGGCGAGCCGCGGCGACGTGCACCACCGCGCCGTGCTCGATGAGCTGATGCGGCTGGGCATGGTCGCCAAGGCCGATGCCAACCACGTCGAACTGACCGCCGAAGGCTTCGTGCCCACCGCGGACCTGCAGACCACGCTGGCGTTCCTCGGCGACAACCTGCGCGACCACGCGGCGGCGGCCGTCTCCAATGCCCTGGGCGAGGCGCCGCTGCTGCTGGAACGCGCCGTCTTCGCCGAAGGCCTGGGCGAGGCCGACTGCGACGCCGTGCACCAGTGGATGCGCGAGCGCTGGGCGGCCCTGCACCGTGACCTGGTCAGCCAGCTGAGCGAAGCCCTCACCCGCAGTGGCGCGCAGGGGTCGCGCCGCCTGCGCGTGGGCGTCTACGTCTATCACGCCGAGCGCGAAGGAGAGGCCGAATGACGCGCGCCGGCCGTTCCCTGTTCGCGCTGCTGCTCGCGGCGCTGCTGGCCATCCCGGGCTGCGGCGGCGGCGGATCGGGCACGCTGCCCGGCGTCTTCATGGAGGGGGCCGGCGGCGGCCCCGGCGGGCCTGCCGGCGGCACGGGCGGCGACGGCGGCATCGGCGTCGCCGGCATCGGCTCGGGCGGGACCGGCATCGGCTCCGGCGGCACCGGCATCTCGGGTGAGGGCGTGGGCTCCGGCGGCACCGGCGCGGTGGCCGACGGCGGCAGCATCGGCTCGGTGGACGGCTTCGGCAGCATCATCGTCAACGGCACCCGCTTCGAGATCGACAGTGCCCAGCTGCTGCTCGAGGATGCGCCGTCCCTGCGGCTGGGCATGACGGTGCGGGTCACCGGTACGCTCAGTGCCGATCTCGCCACCGGCACGGCCAGCCTGGTGCTGTCGGCCGCCGAATTGCGCGGCCGCGTCGCCGACCTCGACGCCGCAGCCGGCCGCTTCAGCGTGCTGTCGGTGCCGGTGGCCACCGACCCGTCCACGGTCTATGCCGGCGGCCTGCGTTCGCTCGCCGACGTGCGTCCCGGCGATGCCGTCCAGGTGCACGGCATGCCCGGCCTCGGCTCGCAGCTGCGCGCCACCCGGATCGAGCTGCTGGCCACCGACGCGCCGCCGGTGCTGTCCGGACCGGTGCAGGCGCTCGACACGGCGCAGCGCACGTTCAGCATCGGCAGCCAGCGGGTGCGCTATGCGGCAGCGGACTTCCTCGGGGTCTGGCCGGCCACCGGCCTGGCCGAGGGCCAGGCGGTGCGGGTTCGCGCACGCAGCGCCGGCGATCCGCTGGAAGCGACCTCGGTGGAGCTCCTGTACCCCTTGCCCGCGAGCGCAGCTGGCCGGTTCTCGCTCGGGGGCGTGATCACCCGGGCGTCCGGGCTGGCCGACCTGCAGGTCGATGGCGTGCCGGTGGATGCCTCCGCGGCCCGCATCTCAGGCGGTCCTGCCCGCGAAGTGCTGCCCGGGGCCCGGGTGGAGGTCGCCGGGACGCTGCGCGACGGCGTGCTGGTGGCCACGCGGCTGAAGCTGCGCCACGCGCCCTCGGCGCCGGCCGAGGCCCCCTTCAGCGCGAGCGGACCGATAGGCGCCTTGCGCTCGCCGGCCGATTTCCGTGTCCGGGGCCAGCAGATCGATGCCGGTTCGGCGGACGTGCTCTACGTGAACGGCTCGGCCGCGGACCTGGCCAATGGCCGCCAAGTCCAGGTGAGCGGCTCGCGCGTGGTCGACGACGTGCTGCTGGCCGAGCAGATCGAGTTCCTGCCCTGATCACGCGCTGGCGCCCAGGTCGCGGTCGGCCTGCCGCTACCGGTCTTCGGCGCCGGGTTGGGTGGGTTCGAAGTCGGGCTGCGCGTCCTCGGCGGCCGGGGTGCCTTGCAGGGCCGCATCGCGGATCGCGAACAAGGCCTGCAGGTCTTCCTCCACGTCGTCCTCGGGCGCGGGGCCGGATGCGGCCGCGGCCCGCGGTGCCTCGTGGGCCGCGGCAGGGGCGGCGCCGGGCGCCGTCACCCGCCAGTCGCTCGCGCTGGGCATCTCGCCGGCGCTGGTGGAGGTGATGGCGGCGAACTGCCAGGAAATGCTCAGCAGCCATTCCCAGGCCCGCGGATCGAACTTCTCGATCTCGGCCATGAAACTGGACTGGAAGGACGGGATGTAGGTCAGCAGGCTGCCCTGGCCCTGCCGCACGACCAGCTGCACGTGCAGGCCGCTGCGCTTGCGGCGCGAGACCACCGGCAGCATGCGCACCTCCAGCCAGTCGGACGGAACGGCATGGCGCCGCATCGTCTCGCGCAGGGTGACCTGGACCAGCTCGCGGCGCACGGCCGTGCGGGCGGCCGGGTCGGAATCCGGCCCGCCTCCGCTGTCCTGGAAAGCGGTGGCGGACGGCGGCACGGATGGCGCACCGCTGCGCGGTTCCGTCTTCAACAACCTGTCGAGCAGCCCCATGGTGGGCGCATTATCACGCGCCCGGTTCCTCCGGCCCATCAGGGCCTTCATCGATGAACGCCGTCGCCAGCCGGGCGCCGATGGTGAAGCCGCCCGCGCAGGCCGCGCAGCGCACCACCACCGCCTCGCAGCGCAGCGGGTAGTTGTGGCCGTCCAGCAGGTACTCCACGGTCAGGTCGATGCGCTCGCCGACGGCGTAGGGCTGGCGCGAGGTGAAGGACAGCCCGCTGACGCTCACGTCCCGCGTGATCCCGGCCTGTCCCTGCCCCACCGTCATCGGCAGTTCCATCTCGAAGCGCTCGGCGCCGCGCTTCTCCTGGAGCCGGCCTAGCGGCACCACCACCCTGGGTTCGCTCGTTGCCATGTTCTGCTCTCCCGTTGGCCGTCCGAAGTCGGCACCATCGCGCGCCCCTGGCCTCAGCCGGTGCCGCCTTCCTGCGGCACCGCGTCACGGAACAGGGGCTCGCTGAGGCGCACGGCGATGTTGAAGTTCTCGCCGGCCCGCTCCACCCGCACCACCTCGCCGCGGCAGTCCAGGCAGAAGTCCCGGTCTCCGGCCCGGTATTGCAGCGTCAGGGAAACGAGGGCGCCCAGCACGGGCGCCGCAGGGCATTCCAGCAGCACCCCGGTCGCGCTGATGTCATGGCTGGCGCATTCCTCGCCTTCCATGGTGATCGGCAGTGCGATGCCGAAGCGCTCGGCCGACCGCTGGCTGGGCTGTCCGTCCTGCATTCCGTTGCTCCCTGGACGCCTGATGGCGCATCCGTCGCAGCGTAGGCGGTGCGCGCCGGCCATTCGTGTAGGAGGGGGGCGTAACAAGCTGTCGTCGCACGCAACGTGCTGAAAGCCCCCCTGGCTGATCAGTGCGGCGCCGCGACGGCCGAGGCGTGCGCCCGGGCCCAGCGCGCGATGTCCTCGGCCCGCGTCAGTGCCCCCGGCTGGCGGGCCACTTCCCGACCGCCGATGAACAGCGCGAGCGTGGGAATGCTGCGGATGTTCAGGCGGCCCGCAAGCGCCTGCGCATCCTCGGTGTTGACCTTGGCGACGCGCATGTGTGGCTCCAGCAGCGCCGCCGCCTGTTCGTAAGCGGGCGCCATCACGCGGCACGGGCCGCACCAGGGTGCCCAGAAGTCGACCAGCACCGGGACCTGGCTGCGCTGCACCTGGCGCTCGAAGCCGGCTTCGTCCAGTTCCAGCGGGCGCCCTTGGAACAGCGGCTGCCCGCATTGCCCGCACGCCGGCGACCGGTCCAGGTGCGCCGCCTGGAGGCGGTTGGTAGCCCGGCAGGCGGGGCAGACGACGTGCAGCGTGTCATTCATTTCGCGCACGTAGGGCCTGCCCATCGGATTGCAAGCGGGTAACCGGACCGCGGCATCCGCACGCCCCATGCGGGGGTCAATGGCTCCGTCAGGCCAGGCGTTGACACAACTTGCAATCGGCAGAGTTCTGGCAAGGAAGTTCTCCTACACGGACACGCTCCAAACCGGCAAGCGCAGCCATTCGAGTGCGCAGAGCATCCGTTTCGACGTGTTTCGACCGCGTCATCAACGCAACTTGGAGGCTCCAGATGAACAAGGGATCGACGAGAACCAGAGTCGTGGTGACGGCCGCAGTGGCCGCCATGTGGCTCAGCGCATGCGGTGGGGGTGGTGGCGGTGGCGACGACACCGCCGCGGCACCGAACCCGCCGGCCGCCGGCACACCGGCCCCGGCCCCGGCCCCCGCCCCGGCGCCAGCTCCGGCCCCGGCTCCGGCACTCGGCCTGAACTGGACCGCGCCCGGCCCGACTGATGTGTGGCATTCGCTGTCGTCGAGCGACGATGGCCAGGTGATCGTGGCGGGACAGGCCCAGGCCGGCGACATCCCCAACAGCATGCTGAGCCTGTCCACCGACGGCGGCCAGACCTGGTCCGATCCCGCAGGCCTCCCGGGTGCGATCTGGATCGCCTCCGACGTCTCGGGCGACGGGAACCGCATCGTCGTCGTCAACCTGGCGGGTGGCATCTTCCTGTCCAATGACCGCGGCGCCACCTTCAACGCCGTTCCGCTGCCCGCTGGCGTGGTGTCGCCGGACTTCGAGGGCGTCACCATGTCGCAGGACGGCAGCCGCATCGCCGCCGTGGCGATGAACGGTCCCGTCATCGTCGGCAACGTCGACGGGGCCGGCACGGTCACCTGGGTCACCCCCACCACTGCGGCGCCCACGGCCGGCTGGCGGTCCATCGACAGCTCGAACAACGGCCAGGTGATCGTGGCCGTCGGGCAGGACCCCGTGGCCTCCATCTCGACCGACGGCGGCGTGAACTGGGCCGCCATGCCGGTGGCCGTGGGCACCCCGCCCGTGGCCGTGACGAACCAGGCCTGGTACCGCGTGAAGGTGTCCGGCGACGGCAACACCATCGTCATGGTCGCCAACGGCTTCGGCGGGTCTTCCGGTGACGGCATCTACGTCTCCAAGGACCAGGGTGCGACCTTCACGCTGGCGCACACGCTGGTCGCCGACTACTCGGGCATCGCGATGTCGGCCGACGGCGGCGTGATCGCGGTGACGCATTCGGACAATGCCGACGCTGCCGGCGCCGGCCAGATCCTGATGTCGAGCAACGGCGGCACGACCTTCGCCCCGGTGACGGTGAGCGTGGGCGGCACGCCGGTCACGGACGCCTTCTGGCGTTCCATCACCATGTCCGCGGATGCGACCCGCATGGCCGTGGCCGCCGGGCGGTTCATCGACAACGTCACCGGCGGAATCTACGTGTCGGAAGGAAGCCGCCCGTAAGCGTCCTCACCGCTGTCACCCTTCAGGGAGGGCGACCGGAGCCGGGCCGAAAGGCCCGGCTTTTTCGTTGCTGCGTGTCCCGTCCGATGGCACGGGCGATCACTGGAAGATCTTCAGCACCTGGTCGATCACGTCCTTGACCAGTTGCTCGACCGGATCGCGCGGCGGCTGCCTGGGCTTGGGCCGCGGCCGCGGGATGTCCCACTCGGCGCCGGCATCGATCCACTTGCGGTTGAGGGTCTGCTGGAAGAAGTCGCCCACCATGGGCAGCGCGCTGCGCGCGCCCGTGCCCCAGCTGTCGGCCATGGTGACGCGCGCATCGTTGAAGCCCACCCAGGCACCGGCGACCAGTTGCGGGTGCATCAGGATGAACCAGGCGTCGGTGTTGTCCTGGGTGGTGCCGGTCTTGCCGGCCACGTCCGCCTGGATGCCGTAGCGGCTGCGGATGGCACTGCCGGTGCCCTCGTCCACCACGCCGCGCATGGCGTTGACCAGCGCCAGCGCGCGCGGCTTGGGCATCGCCTGCTTCGACTGCGGCGGCACGAAGGCGTCGAGCACCTTGCCGCTGGCGTCCTCGATGCGCAGCACCAGCAGCGGGTCCATCCAGCGGCCGTTGTTGGCCAGCGTGGCGTAGGCCGAGACCATCTCGCGCAGGGTGACGGGGCTGGTGCCCAGCGCCAGCGACGGCACGGCCTGCAGCTCGCTGTCGAGCACGCCCATGTCGCGGGCGAGCTGCGCCACCTTCTGCGGGCCCACGCGCGCCATGAGTTGCGCCGTGATCGAGTTGCGCGAATGCACCAGGCCCTCGCGCAGGGACCAGGGCCGGTTGGTGGGCGCGGTCGCGTCGCGCGGACTCCAGACCTGGCCGTCCTCGCCCTGCAGCGCCACCGGCTGGTCCAGCAGCGTGTCGGTGGGCCGCCAGCCTTCCATGAATGCGGCCGCATAGACGAAGGGCTTGAAGGTGGATCCGGGCTGGCGCCGGGCGCGGTTCACGTGGTCGAACTGGTCCACCCGGAAGTCGCTGCTGCCCACCCAGGCCAGCACGTGGCCGTTGCGCGGGTCCATGGCCATGAAGCCGGCCTCCAGGCGCTCGCGCTCCTGGCCGGCCTTGCGCCGGCGGTCGGCCAGCGGCTGCAGCTGCGCGAGCTGGCGCGCGACCGCCTGGTTGGCGGCCTTCTGCAGCCGCGTATCGAGCGTGCTGCGCACCACCAGCCCGTCGGCGTGGATGTCGTAGCCCTTGCGGTCGGCCCAGGCGATCAGCCACTTGCGCACCTGTTGCGCGACGTGCGGCGCCGGCCCGAGCGGCTCCTGCTGGCGCTCGAAGTCGATACGCAGGGGCCGCTTCGAGAGCTCCTGCGCGCGTTCGGCCGGCAGCTTGCCGCGGCGCGCGAGCTGGGCGAGCACGACGTTGCGGCGCTGGCGCGCCCGGTCGGGATTGAGCACCGGGTTGTAATAGCTGGTGCCCTTGAGCATGCCGATCAGGGTCGCGCTCTCCAGCAGGTCCAGCTCGCTGGCCGACTTGTCGAAGTAGGTGCGCGCGGCCATCTCGATGCCGAAGGCGTTGTAGAGGAAGGGCACCGTATTGAGGTAGGTCTCCAGGATCTCCTGCTTGCTGTAGACCGCCTCGATCTTCAGCGCGGTGATCGCCTCCTTGACCTTCCGGTGCAGCGTGGGCGAGCGCCCGATCTCCTCCGGGTACAGGTTGCGCGCCAGTTGCTGGGTGATGGTCGATCCGCCCTGCCGGTCGCCGCGAAGGGTGTTCCACATCGCCGCGGCGGTGCGGTACGGATCGATGCCGTGGTGTTCCCAGAAGCGGTGGTCCTCGGTAGCGATCAGCGCCTGCACGACCGCGGGGGCCACCCGGTCCAGCGGCACCCACCGGCGGTGCACGCGCTGGTAGCGCGCCAGCACCACGCCGTCGGCCGACACCAGCACCGCCGGCGCCTCGACCTTGGCCTTGCGCAGGTTGGCGATCCCCGGCGTGAACGGCACCACCAGCAGCACGTACAGCAGCACCAGCGCAGGCAGCAGCAGCGCCGCCCGCCACGGGTGGCGCCGCAAGGCGCGCACGCCAGCCCGCAGCCACGCCGCCGCGACGGCCAGCCCCTGCCGCATGGCCGGGTTCATGGTCCCAATCTAGGGCCGCCCGCGGCCCCCCTTTGTAGGACCGCAGCGCCCCGCGGGGCACGACCCGCGGCACTTTCCGCTTGACGAAGGACCGGGTCGAGTGCAGCCTTGTCGACCCTGTCCGACACGGGCTGCTGCGCGCGACCACCAGAATCGCCGCACACCCACGAGAACTCCAACACCCATGGCGCCCTCCGATCCCCGCGCCGGCCCGGCGGCCGGATCCAACGTCCTGCCTGCCGGACCGGCCCCGTCGGGGACGCGACGCGACCGCATCGAGTTCCTGCGCGGCTTCCTGCGCCATCCGGCCCAGGTCGGCTCGGTGGTCCCGAGCTCGCACCGGCTGGAGCAGCGCCTCGTCCGCAGCGCAGGCATCCGGGAGGCACGCACCGTGGTCGAGCTGGGCCCCGGAACGGGCGGCACCACGGCCGCCTTCCTGCAGGCCATGGGAGCCGCCGCTCGCCTGCTGGCGATCGAGCTGGACCCGACCTTCCATCGCCACCTGTGCGCTTCATTGCACGATTCCCGGCTGCTGCTGGAACTGGGCAGTGCAGAACGGCTGGACGAGATCCTGGCCGCGCGCCGGCTGCCCGCGCCGGACGCGATCGTGTCCGGCATCCCGTTCTCCACCATGCCGCCCGAGGTGTCGGACCGTGTCGCCGCGGCCATCGCGCGGGTGCTGCGGCCGGGCGGGCGCTTCGTGGCCTACCAGGTCCGCGCGCATGTCGCCGGTTTCGCATCCCCCTACCTCGGCCAACCGGACAAGCGCTGGGAGTGGATCAACGTCCCGCCGGTGCGGGTGTTCACCTGGGTCAAGCCGGAGGATCCTTCCGGCGCAGCGGCTTGAGCGGCTGGCCGAAGAACTGCGGGTAGTAGCGCGCCGTCACGGCGCCGTCGGGTGCCCACGCGATGCAGCGGCCCAGATGGTAGGGCGGCTCGGTCGCCGCTTCGCCGCCCTGCCCCGCCAGGCGCCGCTCGCGCTCCTGCCACGGGAAGATGGTCTGGTAGGCCGCGGTGGCCATGTTGAAGAGCAGTTCGCGCAGGTGGGTGCAGCCGCGCACCCCGCCCAGGGCCCGCTCGATGGCCTGCCGCCAGCCGGGACCCAGCCGCGCGCCGACCATCCGCTGCATCGGATCCTCGCCCTGGATGCATTCGCCGAATGGGGTGTGGTCCATGGCGACGGCGATCGCCCGGATGGTCATGGATTCGTCCACGGTGACGCGGATGGCCATCTGGTGGATGGGCCGGCCCGGCGGCATGTCGGTGCCGTCGGAGCGCTGGAAGCCGTAGGTCTTGGTGTCGGACAGTTCGCCTTCGATGTCCCACAGGCCGTCGTCGCGCAGGAATCCCCGGTAGGTGACGGCGCGGGTGTGCAGGTGCCGCCGCGGGGCGGGTTCGGGCAAGGGCATCGTCAGGCCGCCAGCCGCGCCATCGCGTCGCGCTTGCCCATCTTGCGCAGGGACGCGATGGCCTCGAGCTGGCGCGGACGCGGGCGGGTCTTGCCGCTCTCCCACTTGTAGACCGACAGGGCCGACACGCCGAGGATCTTGGCGACGGCAGCCGCCGACAGCCCGAGGCGCTGGCGCTGCGCCGCCAGGCCCTTGGCGGAAAAGCGCAGGGCCGGCTTGTCCTCCTCGGCCTGCGCCGCGGGCGCCGCGCGCCCAGCGCTGCGCGCCTGCTTGCGCACCTGCCGTTCGAGCGCCTCCATGCGGCGCTTGAGCTGGGCGATCTGGCTGCGGTACTGCGCGACCGACTTCTTCAGCTGGGCCAGCTCGGCGCGTTGCTGCTTGCGCGCCACGCGTGCGATTTCCTCTTTCAGGACGGTGCCGATGTTTGCCATGGAACCTTGTTCCTCTTGTATGTGACAGCGCTGCGATCGTCGCCGCATTCCGCTGACGGGCCGGTCGCCCCCCAAGGCACGCATCTTATCCGCAGCAGCCGGGCGGAAGTTTGCAACGGCCCCACGCGCGGCCGGCCCGGGCGTATACCGCGGGTGGCCCGCGCGTCAGCCGCCGACCGCCCGCAGCACCGGCCGCAGCTGCCCGCTCTGCACGTCGATCTGCGAGTGGGGCAGCTGGTAGTTGCGGTCGTCGAACAGGTCCACGCCGACCGACAGCTGCTCGATCCAGTCGAAGAAGTCGCCGATCGCCGCCTTGCCCTCGATCGGCGCGCCATGCTGCGGCACCAGCATGGACACCGGCAGCTGCCGCGCCATGCGCACCCACATGCGCAGGATCTTGTTGGACACCATGTAGCGGCGGTGGAAGCCCTCCATCTTCGGGATGTGCGGCGCGAGTTCGCGCACGGGCTTCTGCGCGTCGGCCCCGCTCCCCAGCGACACGCCCAGGTCGCCGGTGAAGAGGATGCGGCTGACCGGATCCCAGAAGTGGAAGTTGCCTTCGGCGTGCATGAAGTGCGCCGGCAGCAGCCACAGTTCCGTCTTCCCCAGCGGGAGGCGGCCGCCGGCGTCGGGTACGCCGATGATGCGTTCCGTGGTCTTGCCCGCCTTGGTGAAGTACGGGGCGAAGCGCTCCCACAGCCGCGAGATCACCAGCCGCGCCCGGGTCGAGGTGAGCCAGCGGTCCAGGGACGCGATGATGTCCGGGTCGCCGTGCGAGGCGATCAGGTAGCTCAGGTTCTGCGGCGGGAAGAAGCGCGACATCGCCAGGTACAGCTCGTTGTAGCCGTTGTTGCCGCCCGGGTCGATCAGCGCGCCCTGGCCGTGGTCCACGATGAGGAACTGGTTGGCCTGCACCGCCTGGCCGTCCTCCTCGACCAGGTCGGTGAACATCAGGCAGGCGTGGTCCCTGTTCCGGAACAGCTCGACGGGGGACATGGTGGGCTCCTTGGTGGTTTCGAATCGGGGGGTGGCGCGGCGAACGGTTCAGTCGTCCAGCACGCCTTGCAGTGACTGGGCAGCGCTGCTGTTGGCCGCCTCGCGCCCGCGGGCGAGGTGCGGCTCGATCGCGGCCCACACCGAGGCGGCCGCATCGGGCGCAGCGGTCACGGCTTCGTAGTCGAGGTCCAGCTCGCACGTCAGCTGGGCCAGCGGTGCATGGGCGTCGGGACGGGCCGACACGCCCAGCAGCACCGGCCGCACCGGGGCATGCGCACAGGCCAGTGCTGCCTTGTGCAGCAGGCGGATGTCGGCCGCCGGCTCGCCCGAGAGCAGCACCACCACATGCGAGTAGTCCGGCACGAACGCGCGAGTCAGCGGCAGCGCCAGGCCGCGGCGCGCCATCGCGATCACGCGCATGATGCGCGACCCTTCGACGAAGTCGACGTAGTCGGTGGCGACGTCCAGGTCCTGCGCCCCTGCGAAGCGGCGGTGCACCACCTCCTGGCCGCTGCGCTGCGCCAGCCAGAGCACCAGTTGGAACGCCGCCAGTCCGCGGGCCGAGCACACCAGCACCCGCTGGAACGCCTCGGGATCGGCCTGCTGCGCGGCGCCCGGATGGCGCAGCGGCGTGGACAACTGGCGCCAGACGGCCGGCGGCGAGTACTGGCGGCCGGCGTCCATCTTCTTGCGCAGCAACTCGACCCGCCGGGTCATGTCCTGCGGCCCGTCGTCGCACTGCACGATGGCCATGGACCAGGGACCGGACAGCAGCCTCGGTCCGCGGCTGGCGTGGACGATGCGCAGCGAGTGGTGGCGCACGTCGTTGGCCACCCGCTCCATCAGCTCACGCAGCGCGGGGCCGGGGCCTTCCTTCCACTGGACGAACCAGCCCGATTGGTGCAGCAGTGCCGTATGGACGCCTTTGGGCTCGTTGTGGCGGACGGCGGAGGCCCGGATGCTCTCCATTTGCGCGTACACCGGGCCGCAGATGTTCGCCTGGCTGGCATAGACGATGCGCGCGACGGGGAGGGAGGGAGAAACCGTCTGCGCGTTGTGGTTTTCATGCACGCAGCGGATGCTGCCTGCTCTGCCCCCGGTTCCTGTTGCGCTTTATCAAGCTCATCCGTTGCGACGGCGACTGCGCCAGCGCACAGTCAGCCAGGCGGCCGCCGCGAGCAGCACCACGCCGGGCAGCAGCACGGCCCGCCAGCGCTGCACCAGGTCGAGGATCTGCTCCCAGTTCCCGCCCACCCGGCGCACGGCCCAGACCAGCAGCGGCAGTTCCACCAGCGCGGCGGCACCGTCGAACAGGAAGAAGTGCCGGTAGCGGATCTGCAGGGAGCCGGCGGCGAACAGCAGCGCGCTGCGCAGGCCCGGCATGAACCGGACGGCAAAGATGCAGGCCGGGCCCCAGCGCTGGACGGCGTGCTGCATCGCATCGACCCGCCGCTGCGGCAACGCCCGGGCCGTCAGCCGGTGCCGCAGCAACTGCGGCCCGAAGCGCCGTCCCCAGTGGAAGATCAACCCGTCGGCGCACAGCACGCCGCACCAGGCGACCGCCACCAGCGGCACCGGCTCCATCACGTGCCGCAAGGTGAGCGCGGCGGCGGCGACCAGCAGCAGGTCCTCGTTGACCGGGAGCCCAACCCCGCTGCCGACCAGCACGGCGAACAGCAGCAGGTAGGCCGGTGCGCCCTGCAGGGACTGCAGCAGGGCCATCAGGGAGTCCATGTCAGGCATCAGATCGGCCGCGTCAGGCCGGCCGCATGCGAGGGCCGTGCCGGGGCTGCGACGATTGTGCGGGGCTGCGGCGCCGCGGCGGGACCGGCTCGCGGTCCCGGCAGCCCGTTACGTTTGCATGGGCTTGTTTCAGGCGCGCACTTGATCGACTGCGGCGTTCACGGGAAGCTGAGCCTTCACACCAGACCGAGCCGGGGAGGAACGGTGATGAAGACCAAGCACAGGGCCGTGGAGCTGCCGCCCAAGCCGCCGAAGGGCGGGGCCAGCGGCCTCGTGAGCCGCCTGATCGACAAGCTGCGGCCGGCACCGGCCCGGCTGGCCCCGCCTGGCCAGCGCAGCGGCGAGGGCACGGATAGCCTGGGGCCCTACCTTCGGCAAGCGCGCGAGACGCGGCCGGCGCCGCTGGAGTGAGGCACCGCGACGGTCCTTTTTCACTCTGTTGCCCACGGCGCGCGGGCAACTTGCGAGCATGGACGGCAGGTACCCAGCGTGTATCTGCCCACCCAATCCAGACCTGAAGGACCCTCCATGCGAGCCACCTTGCCGACCCTAGCCGCGCTGACTGCCGGCGGATTGCTGCTGTCCAACCGGATGCGACACCGCCATGACCCCGAGCTCTTCTACGACGGCCATGCCGACGGTCACCTGCACGGGCAACACCACACGGGCACCCTGCTCGCCGCCGCCGCGGCGGTCGCGCTGGGCGGCATGCTGCTGTCGAACCGCAGGCGTGCGGGCCGGCACGGCTATTCGCTGTCCACCGTGGAAGAGTCGATCGACCTCGACGTTCCCGTGCGCACCGCCTACAACCAGTGGACCCAGTTCGAGGAGTTCCCCCGCTTCATGGCGAGCGTGCAGGAAGTGCGTCAGATCGACGACACCCACCTGCACTGGAAGGCCGTGGTGGCCGGCAAGACCAAGGAATGGGACGCCGAGATCACCGAGCAGATCCCGGACGAACGCATCGCCTGGCGCAGCACCAGCGGACCGATGAACTCGGGCGTGGTCACCTTCCACCGGCTCGGCGAGAACCGGACCCGCGTGATGATGCAGATGGACTACCGCCCCGAATCGCTGGCCGAGAAGGTCGGCGATGCCGTCGGCGGCGTGAAGGTCACGGCCAAGGGCAACCTGCAGCGCTTCAAGGAACTGGTGGAATCGCGCGGCGCCGAAACGGGCGGCTGGCGCGGCACGGTCGGCCAGCACTGACGCCGACGACGGGCGCCCTGCCCCGCGGTTAGCGCAAGGTCGTCGACGAGCCGGCGGCTGCCACTTCGGTGCCGCTGGCCGCCAGCACGCGGGTCAGGTGGACGATGTCGGTGGCCAGCTTCAGGCTGCGCAGCACCTCCGGCCGCGCTGGATCCAGCACCGTGGCATCGAGCAGCTTCACCTCGCCGGGCTGGCCGATGGGGCGCTCGTAGACAAGCTGCACCAGCACGACCGCATGCCGCGGCAGCACCAGGACCGCCGGACGCTCGTCGTCCAGGTCCTGCAGGAGCTCGGGAGCGGCCAGCCCCATGGTTGCGGGCCCGAGCGGCAGGGCATCAGCCGACACCGAAACGGAGCGGCCCGCGCGATCGCGCCAGGTGCGGTTGAGCAGCCGGGCGATGTCCTCGCCTTCCGCGGGCAGGTCGGTGGCGGTGCCGAAGTGCTGGCGCACGATCTGTTCCTGCGGCACGTCCACCCCCCAGGTCCGCAGCACCATGCTGATGCTGGCCGCCCAGCACCATCGGCTGGCGCGCTGGGTCTGCGACATGGCGGCCGCCGTTTCGGCGGGAAGGCCGGTGACGCACCGTTCCACGCCCGCCTGCGCGGTGGGTTCGCAGGTGGTTTCCGCCGAAGCGAAGCCGGCCCAGCCCAGCCATCCGGCGAGCATCACCGCTGCAACTACCACCGACTGCCTGGCCTTCATCCTGCTTCTCCCGGACTTCGTTGTCCTGGAGAGCAGTCTGCGAACCGGCTCGGCGATTCACGGTAGCCAAGCGCCTAGGGCGCGACAGGATGTTCCGGGGGGCTCGCCGGAGAATCCGTAGCGGCCTTAGGCAATCGGCGCGAGGGCGTCGGGCGCAGCCCTAAGGGTGCGGCCAAAGGTGTTATCGGGACATGGCCGGACCGCCCGGCTCAGGTCTTGCCGACCACTTCGGCGGCCGTGCGGAAGCCGTCCACCGCCGTCGGCGCGCCGCAATAGACCCCCGCGTGCAGGATGATCTCCTGCAGCTCGGCCGGCGTGACGCCGTTGTTCAGGGCGCCGCGCACATGGATCCTGAACTCGTGCATCTGCCCGCGGGCCAGCAGCAGCGAGAGGGTCACGATGCTGCGCGTGCGCAGGTCGAGCCCGGGCCGCTGCCAGGTGTTGCCCCAGGCATTGCGGGTGACGAACTCCTGCAGGGGCGCGGTGAAGTCGGTCGCCTTGTCCAGCGATCCCTGCACGTACTCGTCGCCGAGCACCTTGCGGCGGGTGGCCAGGCCGGCCTGGAACTGGGGGTCTTGGGGGAGGTTCATGGTCATGGCGGTCATGCGTGAAGTGATCGACGGTCCGAGTGTCCCAGAGTCCGACGGTGCCCTGCCGCACGCATTGCTGCTCCCGGATGCCACAGCCGTACACAGCTAAAACACGCGCACACACACGGCGGCCGCGGCTCGAACCTCTAATTGGCTGAGCGGGAGTCCGCGCACGTCGCGCGGTCCGCAGGGAGGTCCCGATGAACAAGCCCCGATTGGCCCCGGCCCGTCTCGCGCTCCTGGGCGCCGCGCTGCTCGCGATGGGCGGCTGCGCCTCGCCGCCACCGGTGGACTGGAACCGCACGTCGCTTCACGACCGCCACCAGTACATGCCCACGCTCGGCTGGGACGAGCGCCACCCGCTGGCGGTGGTGACCGCCGGCCCGAACGGCATGCTGGTCGGTACCGGCAATGCCGCACCCCCTGCCGTGGCGCTGGTCATGCAGGACGGCCAGGCGCGGCTGGTGTCGCAGGAGACCTTCGCCCGCATGCGCGACAGCGGACAGCCGACCGGCGCCATGGGCGGCAGCCCCTCGCCTGCGCCGGCCACGCCTGCGACGCGCTGATCGGGTCGAACGGACGCCCGGGGCGGGCCCGTTGCGGTCCGCCCGCCGGCGCCTCCCGGACGAGCCATTCCCGGCGGCGATCGGATGTACGCTGCGGCTCCGCACGTCGCCCGCAAGGAGTCCCGCATGGACCGTCGCAGCTTCATCGAATCCTGTGCCGCCCGGCTGGGTTGCGCCACGGCAGCGGCGGCGCTGCCGCAGGCCTGGGCCGCCGACGCGCGGCCCAAGGCGTATTCGAGGGCGCTGCTGGTCGACGAACAACGCCGGCCCTTCAAGGCTTCCAGCCTCCGGCCGCTGACCAACTACGTCTTCCACTACCCGTACGAGGCGACGCCCGCCTTCCTGCTGGACCTGGGCAAGGCGGCTCCCCCGGCGACCCTCGCCACGAAGGAGCACGACAGCTACGCATGGCCCGGCGGGGTCGGCCCCAGGCGCAGCATCGTGGCGTTCTGCGCCATCTGCGCGCACCGGCTGGTCTATCCGACCCGACAGGTGAGCTTCATCAGCTTCCGCCGCACGCGCGCGGCCAAGGGCGTGCGCGACGAACTGATCCACTGCTGCTCGGAGAACAGCCAGTACGACCCCGCGCAGGGTGCGCGCGTGCTGTCGGGGCCGGCCGAGCAGCCGCTGTGCGCCGTCCTGCTCGAGCACGATCCGAAGGCCGACACCCTCACTGCCTTCGCCACCCTGGGCGGGGAGCTGTTCGGCGAGTTCTTCCGCAAGTACGAAATGAAGCTCAGCCTGGAAGTCGGGGCTCGGGCGGTGAACCCGGTCGGCGAACAGGCAGTGGTGCGCGAACTGGAGCGGTTCTGCCGCAACACGATCCAGTGCTGATCGCCAAGCGCCCGGCAGCAGACTTCATGCTTGACCGTGCCCCACCACCGCGGATCAGAACGCCGCGATGCCCGTCTGCGCGCGACCGAGGATCAGCGCGTGGATGTCGTGGGTGCCCTCGTAGGTGTTGACCACCTCCAGGTTCACCAGGTGGCGGGCGACGCCGAACTCGTCGCTGATGCCGTTGCCGCCCATCATGTCCCGCGCCAGGCGCGCGATGTCCAGCGCCTTGCCGCAGGAGTTGCGCTTCATGATCGAGGTGATCTCCACCGAGGCGGTGCCCTCGTCCTTCATGCGGCCCAGGCGCAGGCAGCCCTGCAGGCCCAGCGTGATCTCGGTCTGCATGTCGGCCAGCTTCTTCTGGATCAGCTGGTTCGCGGCAAGCGGCTTGCCGAACTGCTTGCGGTCCAGCACGTACTGGCGGGCCCGGTGCCAGCAGTCCTCGGCGGCGCCGAGCGCGCCCCAGGCGATGCCGTAGCGGGCCGAGTTCAGGCAGGTGAACGGGCCCTTGAGGCCGCGCACCTCGGGGAAGGCGTTCTCCTCGGGGCAGAACACCTCGTCCATCACGATCTCGCCGGTGACCGAGGCGCGCAGGCCGACCTTGCCGTGGATCTTGGGCGCCGACAGGCCCTTCCAGCCCTTCTCCAGCACGAAGCCGCGGATGGCGCCCTCATCGTCCTTGGCCCAGACCACGAACACGTCCGCAAACGGCGAATTGGAAATCCACATCTTGCTGCCGGTGAGCCGATAGCCGCCATCGACCTTGCGGGCGCGGGTGATCATGCTGGCCGGGTCGGAGCCGTGGTTCGGCTCGGTCAGGCCGAAGCAGCCGATCCACTCGCCGGTGGCCAGCTTGGGCAGGTACTTCTGCTTCGTGGCCTCGTTGCCGAATTCGAAGATGGGCACCATCACCAGCGAGGACTGCACGCTCATCATCGAGCGGTAGCCGGAGTCCACCCGCTCGACCTCGCGCGCGATCAGGCCGTAGCAGACGTAGTTGAGGCCGGCGCCGCCGTACTGCTCGGGGATGGTCGGGCCCAGCAGGCCCAGTTCGCCCATCTCGCGGAAGATGCCGGGGTCGCTGGATTCGCTGCGGAACGCCTCCAGCACGCGCGGCGCCAGCTTGTCCTGGCAATAGCTGTGGGCGGCATCGCGCACGGCGCGCTCGTCGTCGGTGAGCTGCTGGTCCAGCAGCAGTGGATCGGCCCAGTTGAAGGCGGCCTTGGCTTTGGCTTGGCTCATTTCAGATGTGCAGGAAAGTCTTGGGACACGGCAACTCTAGTCGCCAGTGGTTCCCACGGCAAATGAGGGTTTTGCACGCAGTTCTGCAAGAATTGCAGAACTGGAGGAACTCCCATGCGACGCAAGCTGCCCGGCACCGCCATGCTCGCCGCCTTCGAGGCGGCCGCACGCCACCAGAGCTTCACGGCCGCGGCCGCCGAACTGGCGCTGACGCAGAGCGCGGTCGGCCGGCAGGTCGCGGCCCTGCAGGACCTGCTGGGCGTGCCGCTGTTCCGCCGCACCCGCCACGGCATCGCGCTCACCGACGCCGGGATCGCCTACTACCGGCACGTGGCCCGCGCGCTCGACGACATGGAGCGCGAGGTGCTGGACCTGCAGGGGCGGCGCGGCCGCGGCGGCAGCGTCGAACTCGGCGTGGTCCCCACCTTCGGGACGCAGTGGCTGGTGCCGCGCCTGCCCGGGCTGCGCGAGCGCAACCCGGACCTGACGGTCCACCTGGCCAGCCGGGCCCGGCCCTTCCTGTTCCAGGACTCGGGGCTGGACGCCGCGATCTACGCGGGCACCGGCCCCTGGCCCGGCACCCAGGCCACCTTCCTGATGCCCGAGCGCGTGGTGCCGGTCTGCAGCCCGGCACTGATCGCGCCGGCACGCAAGGTCACGCCTCGCAAGCTCGCCCAATTGCCGCTCCTGCAGCAGGCCACGCGCCCGTACGCCTGGCGCGAGTGGTTCGCCTCGGCCGGCGTCACCGACGCCAACGCACTGGCCGGGCCGCGCTACGAGCTGTTCTCCTTCTCCCTGCAGGCGGCGGTGGCCGGCCTCGGTGTCGCGCTGATGCCGGACTACCTGATGGCGGCCGAGCTGGACGCCGGGCGCCTGGTCGTTCCGGTGCAGCACGCCCTGGCGAACCTCGGCTACTACCTGGTCACGCCCGCCGACCGCGTCGAGAGCCCGGCCGTGGCCGAGCTGCGGCAGTGGCTGCTCGACGAGTGCGCCGGCGCGCGCGAGGGGGGCGTCCTCAGTCGGGGATGACCGCCGTTACCTCGATCTCGACCTTGGCGCGGTCCTCGATCAGGGCCTTGACCTCGATGGCCGTCATGGCGATGTCGTAGTGCCCGATGCAGTCGCGGAAGGCCTGGCCGACCTCGCGGCCGGCAGCGAGGTACTCGCGCTTGTCGGTCACGTACCAGGTCATGCGGACGATGTGCTGGGGCTTGGCGCCCGCTTCCTTCAGCACGTCGGCGATGTTCTGCAGCGCCTGGCGGGCCTGGGCGCCGAAGTCGTCGCTGTGGAACCGCTGGTCGGCGTCCCAGCCGATCATGCCGGCGATGTACAGCTGGCGCCCGGTGGCGATCACCGCGTTCGCATAGCCCTTGGGACGCGGCCAGCCGGCCGGCAACACCACCTGGTGGCTCATTTCCGATCTCCCTTCAACAGTTGGCGGGCGATGATGAGCTGCTGCACTTCGCTCGCCCCCTCGTAGATGCGCAAGGCGCGGATGTCGCGGTACAGCGTCTCGACCGGCTGCCCGCTGACCACGCCCAGGCCGCCGAACAGCTGCACGGCGGCGTCGATCACCTGCTGCGCGCCTTCGGTGGCGGTCAGCTTGGCCATGGCCGCTTCGCGCGTGACGTTCCGGCCCTGGTCGCGCTGCCAGGCGGCGCGATAGACCAGCAGCGCCGAGCCGTCGATGGTGGTCGCCATCTGCGCCAGCTTGGCCTGGGTGAGCTGGAAGTCGGCCAGTACCTGGTTGAACATCTTCCGGCTGGTGGCGCGCTGCAGCGCCTCGTCCATAGCCCGGCGGGCGAAGCCGAGCGCGGCGGCCGCGACCGAGGTGCGGAACACGTCCAGCGTGCGCATCGCCACCTTGAAGCCTTCGCCGGCCTCGCCGATGCGCTGCGACAGCGGTACGCGGCAATCGGTGAAGCGCAGGCGCGCCAGCGGGTGAGGCGCGATCACCTCGATGCGTTCGGCGATCTCGAAACCCGGCGTGCCAGCGTCCACGATGAAGGCCGAGATGCCGCGGGCGCCCGGCGCCTCGCCGGTGCGCGCGAACACCACGTAGAAGTCGGCGATGCCGCCGTTGGAGATCCAGGTCTTCTCGCCATTGAGCACGGCGTGGTCGCCGTCCACGTGGGCGCTGCACTGCATGGCGGCGACGTCCGAACCGGCGTCGGGCTCCGACAGCGCGAAGGCGGCGATCGCCTCGCCGGCCGCCACTCGCGGCAGGTAGCGCTGTTTCTGGTCGGCCGTGCCCTGGAGGCTGATGGCGCCCGAACCCAGCCCCTGCATGGCGAAGGCGAAGTCGGCCAGCCCGCTGTGCCGGGCCAGCGTCTCGCGGATCAGGCAGATGGCGCGGGTGTCGATGGCCGGCGCGGCGCCGAAGCCGCCGCCGACCGCGTGGCGCAGCCAGCCGGCGGTGCCCAGCGCCTTCACCAGCGAGCGGCACTCGGCATCGACGTCGGGCCCGTGCGCGTGCGCGATGTTCTGCGTGGCCCAGTCGTCCAGGGCCAGCGCCAGCTCCTTGTGGCGCGGCTCGAGGAAGGGCCAGTCGAGGTAGTCGCGGTCGGCCACCTTCAGTTCCCTTCGAACACCGGCTTCTGCCTGGCCACGAAGGCGTGGTAGGCCCGCTTGAAGTCCTCGGTCATCATGCAGATGGCCTGCGCCTGGGCTTCCGCCTCGATCGCCTGTTCCAGCGTCATGGCCCATTCCTGGTGCAGCATGGTCTTGGTGATGCCGTTGGCGAAGGTGGGGCCGTCGGCCAGGTCGGCGGCCAGCTTCTGCGCCTCGGGCAACACGGCCTCCGGGTCGCAAAGGCGGTTGAAGAAGCCCCAGCGCTCGCCCTCCTCGCCCGACATCGAGCGGCCGGTGTAGAGCAGCTCGCTGGCGCGGCCCTGGCCGATGATGCGCGGCAGGATGGCGCAGGCGCCCATGTCGCAGCCGGCCAGGCCGACCCGGTTGAACAGGAAAGCGGTCTTGCTGCGCGCGGTGCCCAGGCGCAGGTCGGACGCCATCGCCACGATGGCGCCGGCGCCGGCGCAGACGCCGTCCACCGCCGCCACGATGGGCTGGGGGCAGGCCCGCATGGTCTTGACCAGGTCGCCGGTCATGCGGGTGAACATCAGCAGCTCGGGCGCCTCCAGCCGCACCAGCGGGCCGATGATCTCGTGCACGTCGCCGCCCGAGCAGAAGTTGCCGCCGGCGCCCACCACCACCACCGCCTTGACGTCCGTGGCGTAGCGAAGCTGGCCGAACAGGTCGCGCAGTTCCGCGTAGGAATCGAAGGTGAGCGGGTTCTTGCGGTCGGGCCGGTTGAGCGTGATGGTGGCCACCTTGCCCTGCACCGACCAGCCGAAGTGCCTGGCCTGGTAGCCGGCCAGCGCCTTCTGGTTGCCGGCGACGAGCGCCGGGTCGACGCGGTCCTGCGTGTCGTTCGTCATGGTGTCTCCTGTGAATCGGGGGTCAGACGCCTTGCGCCTGGTTGGCCTGCTCCAGCGGCGACAGGCCGGCGGCCTGCGCGGCCATCGCCTTCTCGCGCTCGAGGTTGCGCTCCAGCTGCGCCTTGCCGGACAGGTACTGCACCGGCCACTTCACGTCGCCGTAGCCGAGCTTGGCGGCCTCCAGCAGCGTCCAGGCCGGATTGGCCAGGTGCGGACGCGCGATGGCGCACAGGTCGGCGCGGCCGGCAGCGATGATGCTGTTGACCTGGTCGGCGTCGGTGATGGCGCCCACCGCCATGGTGGCGATGCCGGCTTCGTTGCGGATGCGGTCGGCGAACGGCGTCTGGTACATGCGGCCGTACACCGGCTTCTGCTTCTTGCTCACCTGCCCCGACGAGCAGTCGATCAGGTCGCAACCGGCCGCCTTGAACGCCCTGGCGATCTCGACCGCGTCGTCGGGCGTGATGCCGCCTTCCACCCAGTCGTGCGCCGAGATGCGCACCGACATCGGCAGGTGCTCGGGCCAGACGGCGCGCATGGCGCGGAACACCTCCAGCGGATAGCGCAGCCGGTTCTCCAGCGGGCCGCCGTAGTCGTCGGTGCGCTGGTTGGTGAGTGGCGAGATGAAGCTGGACAGCAGGTAACCGTGGGCGCAGTGCAACTCCAGCCAGTCGAAGCCGGCGCCGGCGGCAAGGCGTGCGGCTCGCACGAAGTCGTCGCGTACCCGGTCCATGTCGGCGCGCGTCATGGCGCGCGACCAGTCGCTCACGCCGTCGATGTACTGCTCGGGAGACGCCGACAGCAGCGGCCAGTTGCCCGCTTCCAGCGGCTGGTCCTCGCCTTCCCAGGGCACGCGGGTCGAGCCCTTCGGGCCGGCGTGCCCCAGCTGCATCGCGATCTTCGCGTCGGAGAAGCCATGGACGAAGTCGACGATGCGCTTCCAGCCCGCCTGCTGCTGCTCGTTCCACAGGCCCGGGCAGCCGGGGGTGATGCGCGCATCCGGCGAGGTGCAGGTCATCTCCGCCACCACCATGCCGGCACCGCCCATGGCGCGCGCGCCCAGGTGGACCAGGTGGTAGTCGGCCGGCTGCCCGTCCTGGCACAGGTACTGCGCCATGGGCGAGACCACCACGCGGTTCTTCAGCTCCGTGCCACGCAGGCGGAACGGCGTGAACATCGGCGGCACCGGCGATTGCGCGGGGGCGCGCTGGATGCCGCAGGCGCGGGCGATCCAGTCCTCGTAGCCTTCCACGTAGCCCTTGTCGCGCAGGCGCAGGTTCTCATGGCTGATGCGCTGGCTGCGGGTCAGCAGCGAATAGGCGAACTGCGGCGCCGGCAGGTTCACGTAGCGGGCCACGTTCTCGAACCACTCGGTGGAGTTGCGCGCCGCGTTCTGGATCTTCAGGACTTCCACGCTGCGCACCGCTTCGTAGTCGGACAGGGCGCGGTTCAGGTCGCCGCCCGCCTTGCCGATGCAGCGCGCCAGCTCGATCGCATCCTCCAGCGCCAGCTTGGTGCCCGAGCCGATGGAGAAATGCGCGGTGTGCGCGGCATCGCCCATCAGCACGACGGGCTGGCGGCCGTTGTGGTGCACCCAGGTCTTGCATACCACGCGCGGGAAGCGGATCCACTGCGCCGAGCCGCGCAGGTGGGCCGCGTTGGACATCAGCTTGTGGCCGTCGAGGTACTTCGCGAACAGCCGCTCGCAGAAGGCGATGGACTCCTCCTTCTCCATCCGGTCGATGCCGGCCTTCTCCCAGACGTCCTGCGGCGTCTCCACGATGAAGGTGGAGGTGTCGCCGTCGAACTGGTAGGCGTGGGCCTGGAACCAGCCGTGCTCGGTCTCCTCGAAGGCGAAGGTGAAGGCCTCGAACAGCTTGTGCGTGCCCAGCCAGACGAAGCGGCACTGGCGCACGTCGATGTCGGGCTGGTAGGTCGCCTGGTATTTCGTGCGGATGCGGCTGTTCAGACCGTCGCTGGCGATGATGAGGTCGGCGTCGGGGTACTGCTCCTCGCCCTGCACGTCCTGCTCGAACACCAGCTTCACGCCCAGTTCCTCGCAGCGCTTCTGCAGGATGTTGAGCAGGCGCTTGCGGCCGATGCCGCAGAAGCCGTGGCCGCCCGAGCGGATCCGCTCGCCACGGATGTTGACCTCGATGTCGTCCCAGTGGTTGAAGGCGCCCAGGATCTCGCCGGCGGTCTGCGGGTCGGCCGCCTGCAGGTTGCCCAGCGTCTGGTCGGAGAACACCACGCCCCAGCCGAAGGTGTCGTAGGGCTTGTTGCGCTCGACGACGGTGATGTCGTGGCGCGGGTCCTGCTTCTTCATCAGGAGGGCGAAGTACAGCCCCGCTGGGCCGCCGCCGATGCAGACGATCTTCATCCGGATACTCCAAGCCTGGATAATTTAAGTTTAAAGCATTTGGGCGCGACCGCAAGCGCGGAATTGCGGGCGGCGACCCGGCGCTGGCCGTCAGGCTGCCAGGGTGGCGGGGCGGTGCGCCAGGTCCATCACCTCGCGCGGATCCAGGTCCTTGATCCGGTGGTCGCTCCACACCTGGCGCCAGCGACGCGCACCCGGCAGGCCGTTGCGCAGCCCCAGCATGTGGCGGGCGATGGCGCTCCAGGGCGTGCCGTGCTCGCGCGCCTGCCGCGCCATGTAGGCGGCCATGGCCGCCTCCACGTCGTCGCGGCTGTGCGCCCGCGGCGGCGCATCGAAGAAGTCCCGTTCCCAGGACGCCAGCCACCAGGGGTTGTGGTAGGCCTCGCGGCCGACCATCACGCCATCGACGTACGCCAGCTGTTCGCGGACCTGCTCGTCCGTCGTGATCCCGCCGTTCACGAGGATCTGCAGCTGCGGGAACTCCTGCTTGAGCCGGTGCACCACCTCGTAGCGCAGCGGCGGCACCTCGCGGTTCTCCTTGGGCGACAGGCCCTTGAGCCAGGCGTTGCGCGCGTGCACGATGAAGACCCGGCAACCCGCCTCGGCCACCGCACCGACGAAGTCGCGAACGAAGCCGTAGTGCTCCTCGCGGTCGATGCCGATGCGGTGCTTCACCGTCACCGGCACGCCCACCGCATCGACCATCGCCTTGACGCAGTCGGCCACCAGCGCCGGCTCGGCCATCAGGCAGGCACCGAAGGCGCCGCGCTGCACCCGCTCGCTCGGGCAGCCGCAGTTGAGGTTGATCTCGTCATAGCCCCACTGCTCGCCCAGCCGCGCGCACTTGGCGAGCTCGGCCGGCTCGCTGCCGCCCAGCTGCAGGGCCACCGGGTGCTCCTCCCCGTTGAAGTCCAGGTGCCGCGGCACGTCGCCGTGCAGCAGCGCGCCGGTGGTCACCATCTCCGTGTAGAGCAAGGCGTGGGGGCTCAGCAGCCGGTGGAAATACCGGCAGTGGCGGTCCGTCCAGTCCATCATCGGAGCGACAGATATTCGCCTCGACCTATCTAGTTGATTTTCAACGGTTTTTTCGGTCACTCGCTGGTGCTTTCAGGCCCCGTTTGCGCATCGGGGTGCACACGGGGTGCACACGGCTGGGGCTGGGGTACATAATGGGTGCACGACCGGACACACACGGGGTGCACATGCCGACGGTTTTCCAGATCCCCAGCGGCAAGTGGTGTGTGCAGGTACGCAAGGGCGGACTCTACCGCGGCAAAACCTTCGCCACCAAGCGGGAGGCGCGCGCTTGGGGGCAGGAAGCCGAGGCTCAGGCCCACCATCTTGCCGCCAGCGGAGTGATGCCGGTGCCCAAGGGTGCCACCGTCGGCGACCTCATCGACAAGTACCGCGAAAACCTGCGCCGCAGCCTGGGCAAGACCAAGGATGTCACCTTGACCATGCTCTCGCGCGAGCTGGGGCGGGTCAAGCTGGCCAGCCTGAACGCCGGCGTGTTGCGCGATTTCATCGACCGGCGCCTCAAGGCCGGCGCCGGCGGCGTCACCATCGCCGCCGACCTGTCGTTCCTGTCGTCGGTGCTCAAGTGGGGCCGGCATGCCCGCCAGCTGGACATCCCCGAGCGGCTCGCGCTGGAGGCGCGCGCCAGCCTCAAATACCGGGGCCTGAGCACCCGCTCCAGGCAACGCGCCCGGGAGCCCTCGGACGAGGAACTGCGCCGCCTGTACGAGCACTGGCACGCCCGGCCGCGCCAGCGCATCGACATGGTCACGCTGTGCCGCTTCGCGCTGGCCACTGGGATGCGCCAGGATGAGATCTGTTCGCTCCAGGTGGAAGACCTCGACCGCGAGCGCAAGACCGTGGTCATCCGCGACCGCAAGGACCCGAACAACAAGCACGGCAACGACCAGGTGGTGCCTCTGCTGGCCGACGCCTGGGCCATCGTGGAGCCGCTGGTGGCCGAGCGCACCGAGGGCAGCATTTTCGGCGTGCGCGCCGCCTCGGTGTCCACCGCGTTCACCCGCGCCTGCGCGGCGTTGGACCCGCCGATTGCCGACCTGCGCTTTCACGACCTGCGGCATCGCGCTACCGCAGAGTTTTTCCGCATGGGGCTGGACATCCCGCGCGTGGCCCTGCTCACCGGGCACCGCACCTGGTCGATGTTGCGCCGCTACACCGATATCAAGCCGGCCGACGTGCACGCCGCGCTGGTGCGCAGCGGCGATGCGAAAGCAGCAGCTTAACGCGGGCTGCGTGCGGGTGGCAGTGGCCGACCGGCTGTTGCCAAGGGCGAGCGCTGCTGCCGACGGATGGCAATTGGTGAGGTACGGATGAACACGAAAAGGAAACTTCAATGGCTGGAAGCGCAACTGGCAGCGCTTCCCGCGCCGGAGCCGCCCCCCGCGGACTGGGAGCCTGAAGAGGAACTGGCCGCCAGCGCGGAGGAGCCCTGGGAAGATCGCCAGAACGACCCCGACAACTGGCTCGTCATCCCGGAGTTCGGCGTGCTGCCCCAGGCCGTCAACTTCGAGGGTTTTGCCAGCCCCATCGTCGGCCCGGACGATTCACAGGCCGGCTGGCGCGGCTCGATCCGCAGGACGGTGCACGCGGTGCGCGATGAGGCCAGGCGCCGGTTCGCGTCGCTGCAAGCGCTGCATGACGCCGGCGAGCGCGTGCTGATGGCATCCGATCTGGCCGGCCGCGCGGACCAGTGGATCGCCGATGGGGCATTCGCGTTCCACTACAGCACCTTCTTCTGGCATCTGCAACAGGCGCACAGGAAGCACCGGCTCGGACAAGCCGAGCCGTGCATCGACCAGCTCGCCCGCGCGCTGGGGATGGTCGCCTTCATTCACGCCGGCGACCAAGCGCGGCTCGCCAACTTCTTTCGGCTGCGCAGCAAGAGGAAGTCGAAGTCGGCAGATTTGCGCCACGCGCAGGACCCCAAGCATCACGCCAAGGGCAAGGTCAAGAAGCGCTGGGAGGAGTGGCAGCTGAACCCGACCAAGTACAGCAGCGCGGAGCAGTTCGCACGGGACATGCTCGACGAGTTCACTGTGTTGCAGAGCAGCCAGGTCATCACCCGCTGGTGCCGCGTGTGGAAGGGCAAGGCGAATGGCCAGCAGCCACGGCGCTCTGCCGGCTGATTACCCGTACTCTGCGGCGCAGAGTACGTAGCCTGCGCTGCATGGCGCTAGTCCGTACACCTGAAGTAGTCCAGAGTGGTCTTGTCGATGTACCCGACAAGACCCATGACCACCGAAATTGCTGATCCCCTCGTTGCCCAGCCGGACGCCGACGGCAGGCCGCAGGCCGGTGTGCCGGCACTTTCCGACTTGGTGCAGCAGGTCAAAGCGGCACAGGCCGCCAGCGCGCTGGCGCAGCTGCTGGACTGCCTGACCGAGCCGGACCTGTGCGCCCTGTTCGACATCAAGCCCGGCACCGCCGTCGCTTGGCGCAAGCGTGGCCGCGCCCCGCCCTACGCCGTTGTGGGCAACCGCGTGCTGTACCCGCGCGCGCAGCTGGCGAAGTTCATCGAGCGCCAGCTGCGCGAGCACCCCGAAGTTGCGGCCGGGAGCCTGTTGTAATGGCACGGCCCTCCCACAAGGCCCTGGTGACGGCCCGCGCCGACGCCGCGCTCCAGGGCATCGCCGCCGAGCCGTCGCACAACGAGCACGGCCGCCCCACCATCATTCTGTCCCGCGGGGCATGGACCCGCGAGGTGCCCATCGAAAAGCTGCGCGAGGCTCTTGACGAGCTCGGGGCCGAGACCCGCAACGATCTCGACCAACCCACCAGCCAGCGTGCCGAGGCCTGCTTCGGCCGGCTGCGCACGCAGCTGGCGGCGACGGGCGTGGCGCTGTGGCGCACCGACGCGGAGGACGGCACCGTGCAGTTCATCTCCGAGCGCGAAGGCCACCTGCTCCGGCACCGCAGTCTCGAAGCCGTGCAGCAGCACTACGGCATCGGCGGCGGTGGCCGCTTGGCGCAGGCTCAAGATGGCTCTTGACGCGCGCCTGCGCCGCAGGATCGGCGAGTCGCGCCGGGATGGCGACCGCTTCGTCCTCGTGCCCCATGTGGTCATGGACAGCGCCGCCTTCCAGGACCTGGGCTACCCGGCGCGCAGCCTCCTGCTGGAGATCGCGCGCCAGTACAGCGGCCACAACAACGGCCAGCTGATGATCAGCAGGAAACGGCTGGGCGACCGCGGCTGGAACAGCGTGGATGTCATCGCGCGCGCCAAACAGCAACTGCTCGATGGCGGGTTCATCTTCGAGACCGTCAAGGGCCAGCGCCCGAATCGCGCAAGCTGGTACGCCCTCACCTGGCTCAAGCTGGACCACCACCCCCACTACGACGCCGGTGTTGAACTCCTGTTCCGGCGCGGCGCTTACGCGAAAACGCCGCGGCTGATGGAAAACGCAAAGCCTTGTCCGGCTCCCGGACACATGGACCGCGCCATTGCACCGGATGGCGGACAGCAGGGCCGGGCTATTGGTCCGGCAACCGGTGCAGTCGAGACCCTGGGCGAGGCCGCGCCTTGACCGGCTGACGGACACCATCTAGAGCATGCCATCTGCGGTCAGCTGTGACCGTGTATGTCTTCCCCGACGACTCGGCGGCCAAGTACCTCAAGCAGCCCCAACCTCAACCCCAACCAACAAAGGAGACTCAAGCGCCGCTGGCCGAAGGCGCTGGAATCGTGCTTCCCATGGGCCACCCCTCTGGGTCGGCCAGCGCCGGCTGCTCGCTGTCCGCATCCAATGCGGAAATTTTGCGGACGCTTTGCGGATGCCAGGCGGGCGCCTGCTGGTCGAGAAGCAGCTGGGTCGCCCGCCGTTCGCGCAAGAGCACTCGGCCAAGTTCTTTGTCAGTGCGCACTCTGGTGCGCAGCTGCGCACCGTTGCGCACCCAGGTCTCCTCGGTGCCCTCCCGACGTCCAAGTCCGGTTCACGGCCTCGCGGGGCTTTGATCGACCGGGAGTGGTAACGCGCCGCGCGTTACCTCACCGTTAGCTCTGGCGTTAGCTGGGCGTGACCACCGAGTGGGGCTTACGCGCCGCAGGCGTAACAGCTGCGTGGCGCTTGCTGGTCCGGCCCTAGCCCGGTGTAGGCGGCGAAACCCAGTTGGTTTCCGCCGAAAACCCAGTGGGTTTCTTCGCCCGCTCGGGCAGCTCGCCGGTTTGCGGGTCGTTGCGCGAGGCTTGTCCGCAATCGCCTGGCGCGCGCCGAGCGTTCGTTGGTCGAGCAGATGCACGCGCTGGAGCGCCGCGAGGTGCCTTCCCGGGTCAAGGGCCAGATCGGCAGCCGCCTGATGAACGAGCGCCGCCGCGAGAAGCCCGCCTTGCCGACGAGCGCGGGCGGGCCGGCCCAGATGGTGGCGGTTCCGAACTCCGGCGCCAAGCGCGCCGGTGCTGCTGGAGCTCGATGACAAGGCGCTGGCCGGCGGCTACGAGTGCCTGATGGTGCCGGTCGCCGTGCGCGAACGGATGAGTGTTTCACATGAAGCACTCATCCGCAGCGGCTTCTCGGGGTCACGGCGCAGCACCTCGAACACGGCGGCGTCGCAACCGACTGCCGACCCGCCGGCCAGCCAGACGCCGACGACTTGTAGATGGCGAGGTGGGCCTCAGCCCCCTCGACCTGCCCGGGGGCCATGGCACGGTACAGGCCCACCTCGGCCGGTAAGTCGCCCACGAATATCGTGCTCTTGGGCGCGTTGGACAAGAGCTGCTCCAGCAGGGCCTTTCGCTCGATCAGCGGCAACGCCGTCACGCTCTTGCCGTCGTGCACCAGCAGGTCGCAAGCGCGGTAGACGGCCCGTGGGCCGCCCGGGAAGTAGTGGTTTCTATGCGCAGAGGGCTGGACCAAGTCGAAGTTGCTGGTGTCGTCCGGGGGCATCACGCCAACTTCCCCGTCGATGACATGCGGGCCGCCCGGCAGCATGGCCAGGGCGTCGGTCACCTGGGGGAACAGGACGCTGCAATCAACACCAAGCTTGGTCTTGAGGTCCACCCGCAGGGCGGCGATGGTGGCCCTCTCCATGCGCGTTCTGGGGCGCGCGCCGTTGTCGGCTTCGATGAAGGCGAAGCAGCCGTGGCTGTCGCTCTCGAATTGGACGATCCATCTGCGGCTGGTGAAGGGCTGGTGCAGCTTGCCCAGCGCGCGCATGGGGGGCGGGATCTTGACCACAGCCACATTTCACCGCATGCCGATGTGCGAGAAGCCGTCCACGCCTCATCAGCCTGGAGGTTTGGCCGCGGTGGCGGTGCTGGCCGCCTGCGGCGGAAGGGCAGTCGTGAGCCGGCCGGACCAGGTGACGAAGTTCGGCCGCAAGAGGGCTACCCAGTTCGCCGGCGAGGTTCCGGAAGGCGAACTGAGCAGTTAATGACTGATCGGTCAGAAATAAAGACCGCAGCTCGCGGTTTTTGCGGATGACTACTGGATGCAAACTCAGCCATAATCCTAAAGCCCCAAAGAAAACCGGCATCACCTCTCGATGTGCCGGTATTGGTTTGGGCCTTCGTTCCGCCGCGCCGCATCCGCCAAGATATCAAGCGCGACGGTTTTCTGAACCGCGTCGGTGATTATATGTGCTGCATTGCAGCAATGCAACTGCGGGTAATCCCGACGCAAGGCACTTGAAAGGGTTATCCGTGCCTTCGCATCAATTCTCACTCTCTCTCATTGACCACAAGGTGGCCGAAAGCCTGATTCAGCAGCGCGCGGAAGACGGGTACATCAACGCCACCCAGCTGTGCAACGCAGCGGGCAAGCGCTGGTACAACTTCCACCGACTGGAGACCACGGGCAAGTTCCTGCGGGCGCTAGAGGCCAAAACTCAGATCCGAGTTTTGGACCTCGTGCAGGAGGTGCGCGCTGGAACGCCCGACGGCGTGCCGAGCACCTGGGTCCACCCGAAGGTCGCCCTGCACCTGGCGCAGTGGTTGTCCGCGGACTTCGCCGTACAGGTGACGGAGTGGGTTCACGACTGGATGACGGGGAAACTCACCCCGAGCAAGCTGCCGTACCACATCGAGCGGCACATGCTGAACTATCACAAGATCCCCACCGGCTATTTCTCGGTGCTGCAGGAGATGACGAACCGGCTCGTCGCGCCGATGGAAGCGCAAGGTTACCGCCTACCCGAATCAATGATGCCCGACATCGCGCATGGCCGCATGCTGTGCAAGTTCCTCCGTGAGCGCCGTGGCGTGGACACGGACGCGCTGCCTGTGTACTTGCACACCTTTCCCGACGGCCGTGAGGTCGAGGCCAACCTGTACCCGGTGCAGTTCCTAGGGGACTTCTTGCAGTTGCTCTCGACCGAGTGGTTTCCTACAAAAGCGGTCGAATACTTCAAGCAGCGCGACCCACAGGCTCTCGCCGCGCTGGACAAGATGCTGATGCTCGAAAACTCGGCGCCAGTGAAGAAGCGCACGCCGCGAGGTCAGTTTCTGCCGCGCGCCCGCAGCGCAGGCCGACCGGCGTTGCCGCCGAACTGACTCGCTTCATCGAAGCCCGCTTCGGCGGGCTCTTCTTACGCCCTGCGGGCTGAACCTGCACCCACAGCGGCCGACCGAGAGTACCCCGCGCGCTTCGGCATGGCCAGCTCTACCCGGACTTCCGCTTCGCTCCCGGCTTCGTGGACGAGCGGGACTGGCCTCCCGAATTAAGTGCCGCAGCAGCACGTTCTCGCTCGTCGTTGGCGGCCTTCCGGCTGGTGGGGCCGGTTCGCCCTTTGACAGCCTTCTTTCCCGGCCCAGCTGCCGCGCCGGCCGCTGCATCGGCACCTTTCAAGCTGCGGCGCAAGAGCTCCGTCAGGTCCACGACCTCGGCGCTGGAGGGCAGCACCTCTGCCCCCATGATTTCCGCGACCTGCTTGACCTCGCCGGCGCTGCGCTTGGCCTCGATCAGCGCCTGCACCTTCGCCGCGAACTCGTCGTGGAATCGCTCGGGATGCCAGTCGTCGGCGAGGTCGAGCACCAGCTGCTCGCCCATCTTCAACTCGCGCTCGGACAGCCCCTCCTGCTTGGCGTCGCCGGGCAGCGGCAGGCCGGCCTGGTCGCGGATTTCCTCGTGCCAGCGCAGCAGGTTGACGACCAAGCCGTCGCCGTGCGGAACCACCAGGGCCAAGTGCTGCTTGCTGGTGACGACCACGCGGCCCACGCCGACTCGGCCGGTACGGCGCAGCACCTCCCGCAGCAGCGCGTACACCTTGCCCGCTTTGCCGGTCGGCGAGGTCAGGTAGGGCTTGTTGAAGTAGACCGTCGGCACCTCCGCCAGCTTGACGAAGGCCTCGATTTCGATGGTCTGGGTCGTCTTGGGCAGCGCCTCCCGAATCTCATCCTTGGTGAGCGTGACGAACTGCCCCTTGTCCACCTCGACGCCCTTGACCACGTCGGCCTGGGCGACGGCCTGGCCAGTGCTCTTGTCCACCTTCTGGTAGCCAACGGGTGCGCCCGTGTCGGCGTCGAGCATCCGCATCTTCGGGCGAATCTCAACGGTTGCCGAGTGCAGCGCAATGGGGATGAACACCAGCCCGAAGCTGATGCTGCCCTTCCACAAGGCTCGGCTGGGTGCAGGGGCGGCCATGTCGCACCTTATCGAGCCGAGCACCGAGGCTGCTGTAGGCCTCCGCTTTCTCCTTGTGTGCGGCACCGACTGCGAGATGTTTCACATGGAGCACAACAGCACGCACAGGGGCCCCGCCAACACAGCGCGGCGTGGCTGGCGACCAGGATAATCCGGCAGTGGTGCACGCACCCTCCCCGTGACGAGAACGTATAGGCGCGGGGAGCGTAGGCGAGGATGTCGTCGCACCCCGACCCTCCGCCACCGGGCGCCACCCGGCAGCACCCCTGGCCGCAGACACGCAGCTCGCCTGGTCACCGCCGTGACCGGGCACCGCGGCGCCGGAACTCCCATGGCGGCGTGGGGCTGGGCAGGGCCCACAAGCCCCTCAATGCGCCCTTAGCGGCGCTTTCGGCAGCGGCGTAGGCCTCGCGGTCCAGCGGCGACTGCTCGCGCGCGTAGCGCCGGTAATGCCAAGCCAGGCCGACCTCGACCTGGCGCAGGTTCACGTCGGTGCCGCCGACCGTGACTTTGCCGACGATCCGGCCATAGCGGTCGAACTTCCCGCCTTGCACGTCGGCCTGCCGCAGGTACGTCATGGCCGACAGGTTCTGCTTGGCCCGCTGGCCGAACGCCTGGCGCTTTTCAGGCGCGTCGATCCCGGCCAGGCGAACCCGGTGTTGTCGGTACTGGGCGTCCAGCACCGTGAGGGTGTCCCCGTCGGCGACGCCCACGACCAAGCCGCTGATGGTGGCGTCGGCGGCAGCCGCGGCGGTGGCCGTAGCAGCAACGAGGAAGCAGGCGACGAGCACCACGCGGGCCCGCATAGCTACCCGGCTACACCAAGAAGGGCTGGGGGCCAGGGTGCCCTGGGCGACTGCACCAGCAGCCACACCGACTTCGCCAGCCGCTGCACCGCCTCGGTCGCCTGCTCCTGCTTGTCCGCCTGGCACTCGGAATGCTCAAGTATTGGCCTAAGCGGCAGCCGCCAGCAGGTCGAGGCGCTCGCCAGCCGAGCCCGGGGACTCCGCGATGTCCAGCGCCGGCAGGGCGCGCACCAACTTCATCGTCTCCAAGCTCACGGTGATGACGCGCTGGAACAGCTCCAGCGGGTAGCGCGGGTTGCCCATCGTCTCAACCGCCCAGTCGTTCGCGTCGTTGACGATGCCGCTGTCCTTGTCGGTCTTCACGCGCTGGCGCTCCACCACCCAGTCCAGCGCCGGCTTGCCGTTCACCACGTACTCATAAGCTTCCAGCGGGATGCCGCGCAGCGTGATCTTGGCGTTGTAGTGCAGCGTGCTCAGGTCCTTTTCCTTGCCGCTCTTGCCGTACTTCATCTGCTCGACGCGGTAATCCGCATCGGTCAGCTTCTTGCCGCCCGTGTCGATGGTGATGGGATGGGGCGACACGGTTTCATAGTTCAGGTGCAGATCGGCCAGCTTGCGGCCGGCCTGGCTGAAAGCCCAGAAGCTCGCAGCCCCCCTGACGCAGGGGATTCGCGGCAGCTCCTTGGCCAGGTTTTCGGCGAAGCGCTCCCGGTACTCGGGCGAGTGCAGCAGGCCGTAGACGTAGTAAAAGATGTCTTCCTTGCCGATGACCTCGCCGGGGTACGCGCTCTGAAAGTGGGCCAAACCTTCTGCGGTGATTGCGTCGCGGCCCTTGCGCGGTGCTGCCGTCTGCTCGAAAAACAGCTCCCCCGTATTTCCTTGAACCCCGGCTCCTTCGTCATAGATATAGAAGGGGAAGCACTGCGTGCCACCGTCCGATTGCACATCGATCACGTTTTGGACCATCAATGCAAACTGTCCATGGCCTGACCATCGCTGCTTGACAACGATCATCAAGTTTTCTTCTTCTCCTGTCGGGAAGGCTTTGGTCATTTGATAGCGGTTCTCGTTGAAGAACCCGTCGTAGTACATCCACCGTCGCTCGAATGGCCTGTACACGGCTTTTATGACTTTCTTTTCCGAAAAGACACCGCGCTTCCCTTTTTCAAAGCGTTCCCGAAGAACCCACGACCATCCGATCTTTGAAGAATCATTCAGATCCCCCAAGACTTCACCTGACACCGCCTCGTTGTAGAAGTCGATCATTGACCGCATGGAGCGGATAAGTGTCGCGCGCGATGCGTTGTAAACCCAGCTATCGCGGTTAGTCTTAACCCCATTGGAAAATGCAGAGAAAATTGCAGGCACCTGTTTGTCTTTATCGCCCATGGGCATGAATAGCTCAAAACCAGCCTTGCGCTGCGCTATCCAGTCACCATGTTCGTCTGGCACGATGGTGCGCCACTCACCTGTGGCGGCAATGCCCGCCACACTGGCGTATGCGCCGACCCTCTCCAGCTTCTGCTCCCGACTCAGGTAGTCACCAATGTCGTAGAAGTAAATCTGACCATGCTGCGCTGCCTTCGGGTCCTTCACAAGTATGGAGATTGCGATAGGGGCGCGACTGCCCAGCCCGAAGACGTTGCCAGCCTCTTTGCGCCGCAGCTCACCCGAGGTGCGCGCGTTCCCTCGCAGGTGGAACACATAGATGCTGCTGAACTCGTCGGCCAAGCACTTGCGCAGTCCATCGGCTGCTTTTCCGTCGATGTACCCGGCATTTGTGACGAACCCAATCACCCCTGCATCACCGATACGATCCGATGCCCAACGAAGGGCTCGGATGTAGCTGTCATACAAGCTGCGTGGATTTCCGGTAGAGCGTGCAACATATGTGCTTTGCAGTCGCGCGTCTAGCTGCGGATATCTGATATTCGCCGCGTTATCGTTGTCGTCCTTCTGGCCCACGGAATAAGGTGGATTTCCCACAATCACCCGAATATTCAGCTTCTTCTGCCGCTTGCGACGGGCGCTGTTATCCACCAGGAGGGCGTCAATCAAGTCTTCCTTCTCGTACATCTGGAAGGTGTCTGCCAAGCAGATGCCCTCGAAGGGCTGGTACTGGCCACCGACCATGCCGTGGTAGGCAGCCTCGATGTTGATGGCCGCGATGTAGTAGGCCAGCAGCACGATTTCGTTGGCGTGGATCTCGTGCTTGTATTTGTGCGCCAGCTCGGCGGGAGCGATTAGCCCGCTTTGCAGCAGCCGGGTGATGAAGGTGCCGGTTCCGGTGAAGGGGTCGATGATGTGCACGCCCTGGCTGCCCAGGGTCTGCCCGAACTCGGCGCGCAGGATGTGGTCGATGCTGTGGATGATGAAGTCCACGACCTCCACGGGCGTGTACACGATGCCCAGCCGCTCGGTCATCTTGGGGAAGGCGTTGCGGAAGAACTTGTCGTACAGCTCCACAACGATCTTCTGCTTACCGCTGGCGCTGTCGATGCCTTCGGCGCGCATCTTCACGCTGTCGTAGAAGCGTTGCAGCGTGTCAGCCTCCTTGTCCAGCCGGTGCTCGTGCAGCGCGTCCAGCACGCTCTGCATGGCCTTGGACATGGGGTTGTGCTGCGCGAAGCTGTAGTCGGCAAACAGCGCATCGAACACCGGCTTGGTGATGAGGTGCTGCGCCAGCATCTCGATCACTTCGCCGTTGTCGATGCTGGGGTTCAGGTCGTCGCGCAGCTCGCCGGCAAAACTGTTGAACGCCTGGCGCTCCGCCTTGTTGGCGGGGTTCTCGACAATGGCAGTGATGCGGTCGATGTGGGTGCGGGCGATCTTGGCGATGTCGTTGGCCCAGTCCTCCCAGTGGTGCCGATTGCCCACCTTCTGCACCAGCTTGGCGTAGATGGCCTTTTCGATCTCGCCGATCTCAAAGGGCAGGTGGGCTTGGTCGCCTGCCGGGGGCTTTGGCGCTGCCCCGCCAATGACGAACGAGCCCTTGCCGGCCTGCCCATTGTTCGCGCCAGTGCCCTTGCTGGTGGGCCTCTTCGCCAGCTTGTCGGTGATGGCGATGACTTCCATCTTGCTGGTGTCCTTGCCGATCAGGTCGAGCTTGTTGACCATCGCGTCGAAGCGGTCGTCGTGCGAGCGCAGGGCCTGCAAGACCTGCCACACCACGGCATAGGTCTTGTTGTCGTTCAGAGCCTCGTGCGGCTCAAGGCCGGCGGGAATCACCACCGGCAGGATGACGTAGCCGCGCTTCTTGCCCGGCGCATTGCGCATCACGCGGCCCACGGACTGCACCACGTCCACCTGGGAATTCCTAGGGGTCAGGAAGATGACGGCATCCAGCGCGGGCACGTCCACGCCCTCGGACAGGCAGCGCACGTTGCTGAGCACGCGGCAGGTGTTGTCGGGCGTGGGGGCTTTCAGCCAATTCAGCTTCGCTTCCTTTTGGCTGGCGTTCATGCCGCCGTCCACATGCTCGGCCTCGCAGGTGAGCGTGGCCAGCTGCTCGTCGGCATCAGCGGATTCCTGGTACGCATCCACCACGGCCTGGAACATGCCCGCAATGTTCTTGGAGCTGACCTTGTGGGTCTTGGCGCCCTTCTGCACCTCGATCACCTGGCAGAACGCGACGGCCCGCTTCATGGGGTCGTGGTCCTTGGCCCCCTCCAGCTCCTGTTTCGATAAAGCTTTCCAGCAGCCGACGATCTTGGCCGCGTCGTCCACCCGCAGCTGGTTGTTGTCGTCCTTGAGAATGTTTTGCAGGCGCCGGTTGACGTGGGCCTCTTCCACCGCCAGCACGATGACCTTGTAGTCCACCAGCAGCCCGCGCCGCACCGCCTCCGAGAACGTGATGACGTACAGCTCCTTGCCGAAGACAGCTTCGTCGTCCATCGAAAACAGGGCCACGTTGTCCTTCTCCGCCGTGGCCTTGGCCAGCTCGCCGTAGATGCGCGGCGTGGCAGTCATGTACACCCGCCGCTTGGCCTTGATGGTGTGCTGGCTGTGGACCTTGACGAACGCGGACTCGTCCACGTCGCCGTAGGTGGCCCCGGTGGTGCGGTGGGCCTCGTCGCAGACGATCAGGTCGAACTCAGCCAGGTGGTGCTGCTTTTGCGCCTGCGAGATGACATCAATCGAGTGGTAGGTGGAAAACACCACGCTCATGTGCTTGGCGTCGTGCCGCTTGCCGATTTCGTGGGCCAGCGCCGTGGCGTTGGTGGTGGCTGGGTACTGCAACTCGTGCACCAGCATCTGGTAGTCGTCGTCCTTGTCGCGCTTCTTGCCCACGTCGCTGTCCGAGCACACGGCGAAGCTGTGCATGGGGGTGGCGGCTTCCTGCGTCCACTCGGTCAGCGACTGCGACAGCAGCGCTAGCGACGGCACCAGGAACAGCACCCGCCCGCCCGCTCCGGCCATCTGCTCGGCCAGCCGCAGCGCCGTGAAGGTCTTGCCGGTGCCGCACGCCATAATTAACTTGCCCCGGTCGGCCTGGGCCAAGCCCTCGACCACCTGCGCGATGGCAGCCTTCTGGTAGTCCCGCAGCTCCTTGCGCGCCTTGAGCTGTACGGCGTGCTTCTTGAACGTGCCCGCCCAGTCGATGGCGCTCAGCTCCAGGTCCGCCAGCGTGATCTTCTGGCAGGGGATGTGCTGCCCCTGCATCGCCGCGTCAACGTGCGGGCTGATCTTGTCGGTGGACAGGATCAAGAGGCGCTGCGCGAAGGGCTTCTTGCCCGAAGCGGTGAAAAACGAATCCACCTGCTTCTTGTAGATGGTGCTGTCGGAGTCGTAGAACTTGGCCTGGATCGCGTGGTACTCGTCCGTGCCCCGGGTCTTGGCCACCAAGTCGATGCCAGTGTCCGCGCCGGGGTCGGTGTGCCCGGCCTTGACCCAGTCCGCCCGCCAGTCCTCCCACAGCCACACCTGGCTGTACAGCTCGGCGAACTTGGGTTCATGGGTGAAGTACAGCTTGGCCAGGTTCTCGAAGTAGTTGCCCTTTTCGCGCTCCGTCTTGGCCGTCTGGCGGAAGGATTCGAGGATTTGTTGCAGTGCGGTCATGGGCCCTCAGCCGGAGGATTTTGGTAGCTCGACAAGTCTAGCTGCCAAGGCTCAGCCGCTCGTTCATAGCGACGCCAGTGGTGGGGGGCGGGCTGATCGTGCAACTGGCTTGGAAACCCGATGCCCCCATGGTTGCCCTCGCCAAAGCCGTGTAGGCTGGCGGCGTGCCCGGCTGGGGCCTCGTGACGGGCTCGGCCGGCGGTCCACCCGACCGTCACTGGACGGGGCAAAGGAGGCAGCGATGGCGCACGAGCTCGACTTCTCGAATGGCCGCGCGAACATGGCCTATATCGGCAAGGCGCCTTGGCACACCTTGGGTTCTGAACTCCCGGCCGGCGCGGACCTTCTCACCTGGCGCAAGGCCGCCGGCCTGGAGTGGTCCGTCAAAGCGCAACCAGTGCTGTACCGGCCCCGCCGCGGCGCCGGCAACTTGCGGTTGGTGTCCGACCACAAGCTGCTCCTGCGCAGCGACACCCGCGCCCCGCTGTCCATCGTGTCGCGCCGGTACAAGGTGGTCCAGCCCGGCGAGGTCTTGGGCTTCTTCGAGGAGCTGGTGAAGGGCAACGGCTTCACCCTGGAGACGGCCGGCAGCCTGCGCGGCGGCAGGCGCATCTGGGCGCTGGCCAGGGTCGGCGAGGGCGCCAACGTCGTGGACGGCGACAAGGTGCGACCCTACCTGCTGCTGGCGACCAGCTACGACCGCTCGGTTGCAACCACGGCGCAGTTCACGGCCGTCCGCGTCGTCTGCAACAACACATTGACCGCGGCCGTCGGCGACCACGGCTCCAGCGGGCGCACCTACGAGCCGCGCGTGAGCATCCCGCACGCCAGCAAGTTCGACGCGCAGGCCGTGCGCGAGCAGTTGTCCATTGCCACCTCGTCCTGGGAGGAGTTCCTCATCAAAACGAGGCGGCTGGCCGCAGCCAAGATCGACGCCGACCGGCTGGATGCGTTCTTGCTGGAGCTGTACCGCGTGGACGGCGGCGACGCGCCGGCCATCGCGGTCGCCCGCAACACCAAGGCCTACCGGCGCATCACCGCGCTGTTCAACGGCCAGGCGATGGGCTCCGCCATGGCCGGCAAGACCCTCTGGGGCGCCGTCAACGCGGTCACGCAGTTCGTTGACTTCGAGCGCGGGTCCACCCGCGAGACCGGGCTGGATGCTGCTTGGTTCGGCGAAGGCGCCCTGCTCAAGGACCGTGCGTTTGCGATGGCGCAAGCGCTTTTGCCGGCGTAGGGTGTGCGCGCAGCACAGGCCGGTGCAAGAGGGGTTCCAAGTGCCGAAGCCAGCAAGCGGTCGGAAATCCACCTACCCGCAGTCGGACGAAGGCCTGCTGCTCGTGCCGGACCCCACCGCGCCGGACTACATCGGCACCTACAGCCCACGGCCGGATTATCTGGTGAAGCGGCCCGCGGCACCGCTGGGGCAGATCGTCGCGTCGTCCTTGTCATCAGGGTTGGCCGAAACCCTGGAAGAGGTGCACGCGCTTCTGGATACCTGGCTCGCATGCGCCGAGCAGGATCGGATGACCGGCGAGTGGCCCGAAAAACTGCGGCAGGGTCTGGTGCTGTTGCCCGGGGCCGCGACGCCGCAGGAGTTCGTCAAGATGCTGGAGCGAGCTGGAGTCTGACGCGCGGCGGCCGACTACACGACCGCGCCAGCACCCCACAAGCGCATTGAGGACGAGGTTGACGTGTAGAACTGCCCACCGCGCCTCGCGGCGCGTCACGCGCTTGTCACGACCCTGGCGTGACATCACCGTGACGGCCACTGCGACATCGCCGTCACGGCGCCGCAACAACACCAACTCGCGTGTCGCCCACCTGCCGCCCCTGCCAGGGGTCAGCGCAGGGGCCAGGCGAGCTATCGCGGGTGGAAGGCGTCGCTCATCTTGCGCTCCATCGTGCCGACGGCCCGGCGCAGCTGGGTACGCCGTCCCGGTCGTTTCGGCGCTTCGGGTGCCAACCCGGTCGCCCCCACGCGGCCGGCTCGCTCTTCCTCGTCAGGCACCTGTCGCCGTGCCATGCGCCGCTGTACCCCGGGTGCGCATGACGGTCTGCCTGCTGGTTCCGTACTCGCGCGCCACGGCCGCGACCGACTCGCCCCGGGCCAAGCGGGCCCGAACCTCATGCCGCTGCTTGTCCGTCAGCGCTGAGGGCCGCCCCAGCAACTTCCCTTCAGCCTTTGCCCTGGCGAGGCCTGCCTGCGTGCGCTCGATGAGCAGGTCCCGCTCGAACTCCGCCACCGCGGCGATCACGCCCATGGTCATCTTCCCGGCGGCGCTGGTCAGGTCGATGCCGCCGAGTGCCAGGCAGTGGACCCGCACGCCCAGGCCGGCGAGCGCCTCCACCGTGGCACGCACGTCCATGGCGTTCCGGCCCAGTCGGTCCAGCTTCGTGACGACCAGGACATCGCCTTCCTCCAGCTTGTCCACCAGCCGGTTGAAGCCGGGGCGCTCGCTGGTCGGCACCGACCCGGAGATGGTCTCGGCCACCACGCGCCGCGGGTCCACGGCGAAGCCGGCCTGGATGACCTCTTGCAGCTGGTTGTCGGTGGTCTGGTCGGAGGTGGAGACGCGGCAATAGGCGAAGGTGCGGGGCATGGTGTGACCTCTGTACGAAATGGCCGTCCAGATCCTGCGCCATGTCCAAAACAGGTTGGAGCTAGTTTTCGTACCTGTCGTACCAAGGTGTACGAAAGCGGACGCTTTCGTACACGGCTACAGCTTTTGGGACCAACGCCGCAGGAGCTCATCCCTGCATGGCAAACGGCCCTGTTCAATGGTTGCCATGAGGGCGGCTCGGGCGAGGTCAAAGGCCTTAGTGAATTGCTTGGTGTCCGGCATGTGGCCGGCGTGCGCGGCACCACCCCTCGCTTCATAGCAGGCCGCAATTTCCGTGAATGCTCGGTCGCGCGTGCTGCCGGGCGGGTGGAGAAGCGTGGCAAGCGCCCGGCATAACCTCTCCGTGATGCGCTGCTGCCCGGGGCGCAACAGCGACTCGATTGATGCCCACGCGATGACGATTCCAGCCCCTGGGTATGGCACTGCCACGGCGCGGTCAAAGGTCTGCAGCGCACGGTTAAAGATGGGGTCCTGCATCAGGGCCGCAGCCGCCCTGAGGTGCGATTGGATCCACTGGAGGTCGGACTGGGTAGCGCCGCGATGAGGTGTCGTTCGTACCAGCGGGGCTCCGAGTTCAACGGGGATGATGTTGGCGGACTCCGGCGCACTCTTGACCACGGAGAACGGTCGATCGGCGATGACAGGAACTTGCAGCGGCTGTCCCAAGCGCAAGCGCAGCAGCGCGACGACGAACCAAACGGTGTTCAACCGGTCGAAGCCAATCGCTTCGGCGTCCGCTGTGAGTTCAAGTTCGGTGAGCACGGTAAGCCCACCCTCTCCGAGCGCCACCCATGGGTTGGGGTGGGGCAGGCCCGGGCGGGGTGGAGGCGCGAACGCCATGAGGTAAGGCGCAATGACCCGGCAGAACGTGCTCCGCAGTCGCAAACCGGGCAGAAGGTCAAAGTGAGGACAGTGCAGTTCAAGGCCGCCTATGGCCCCGTAGAGGGTATCCGTGCCGATGTCGAACGCGTCCTTTCTCGGCGGCACGTAGGTGCCCTCCAAGGTAGCTCGAAGACGCTCCAGTGCACCGCCTGCGTCTTCCCCATCGTCTGTTCTCATGACCCCACCTCCACTCGGCAATGTACGTTCACCAGACGGGTACGAGGGGAGCGGGAATCGGTCGAGCTTGAAAACGGAAGTTTGTCGGCTGGAATATGCTCTCGATTGATTCGATTATGATGGAAATATGGAAGAGAATGAAGTCGTCCGTGCCCTCGCCGCACTCGCGCACCCAGCCCGACTGCAAGTGTTTCGCGCCCTTGTCGTGGTTGGCCCGCAGGGCCTGACGCCCGGCACCATGGCGGAGGCGCTGTCCCTTCCGGCGGCGACGTTGTCCTTCCACCTCAAGGAGCTGGTCCACGCCGGGTTGACCACCCAGGAGCGGGTCGGCCGAAACATCGTCTACCGCGCCGCTTACGACCAGATGAATGCCGTGCTCAGCTACCTGACGGCGCACTGCTGCCAGGGCGCTGAGTGTCTCGATCCCGCAGCCGCCGGCTGCACCACCTGCTGAGGGAAAAAGCCATGAAGCGATTCCATGTCCACGTCCACGTCGAGAACCTCGACAAGAACATCGCCTTCTACACCGCCATGTTTGGCCAGCAGCCGGCCCGCACCGAGGGCGACTACGCCAAGTGGATGCTGGCCGATCCGCCCGTCAACTTCGCCATCTCCACCCGGGGCAACGCTCCGGGCGTGGATCACCTCGGCATCCAAGTGGAGACGCCCGAGGAACTGGCCGCGATGAAGACTAATGCCGTCCAGGCCGACATGGCGCTGCTCGACGAAGGGCAGACCACCTGCTGCTACGCCAAGAGCGACAAGTACTGGATCACCGACCCGCAGGGCATCGCGTGGGAGCAGTTCCAGACCCTGGACTTGATCCCCGTGTTCAGCGAGACGCGCCCGGCACCAGATGCGGCGTGCTGCGCCACTGCACCGACGAGCGCGGCCGTGAAGTTCATGCCGAAGTCCGCGGTCAAGTCGGACGCCAAGGCTTGCTGCTGAGGGATGGTGATGGAGAGCGCTGCCCTGAACGTGCTGTTCCTCTGCACACACAACTCCGCCCGCAGCATCTTGGCCGAGGCCACGCTGAACCATATCGGGAAAGGCCGGTTCAGAGCGTATTCCGCAGGCAGCAACCCCCGCGACAACCAGCAGCCCAACCCGTTGGCACTCACAGTTTTGCAGGACGCTGGCTACGGCGTTGCGGGACTGAGGAGCAAGAGCTGGGACGAGTTCGCCGCAACCGATGCGCCAAAGATGGACCTCATCATCACCGTGTGCGACAACGCGGCCGGTGAGGTGTGCCCGGTCTGGCCAGGGCACCCAGCGACAGCGCACTGGGGCTACCCGGACCCGAGCGAGGCGCAGGGTCCCGAGGAGCAGCGAAAGGCGGCGTTCAAGGCAACCTTGCACGCGATTCGCAGCCGGCTGGAGATGCTGGTCAACCTGCCGGCCGAGCGCCTGGACAAGCTGCGCCTGCAGGCCACCGCCCGCGAGCTGTCCGGCAAGTGATGCCGGCACTCGCTATCCGTCGGCTGCTGGCGGAGTTCGTGGGCACCATGTTGCTGCTCACGGCTGTGATCGGGTCCGGCATCATGGCCGAGCGCTTGGCTGCCGGCAACGCTGCCGTGGCGTTGCTGGCGAACACGGTGGCGACGGTTTTCGCGCTGTTCGTGCTGATCGAAGTGTTCGGGCCGATTAGCGGCGCTCACTTCAATCCTGTGGTGACCGTCGTCTTCCGGCGCACTGCCGCGCTCAGCGGCGGCGACGTGCTGCTCTACATCGTCGCACAGCTCGCCGGCGCTGCTGCTGGCGCGATGCTGGCCAACTTGATGTTCGACCTACCGGCCGTCCAGTGGGCCGCGAAGGCTCGAGGCGGCCCGGGGCAATGGCTCGCCGAGGTAGTGGCGACCGCCGGCTTGGTGCTGGTGATCGCCCGCGCTGCTGCTGGCCGCGCGCCCGCACTCGTTGCGGCCTACATCGGCGCAGCCTACTGGTTCACCTCGTCCACGTCGTTCGCCAACCCGGCGGCGGCATTCGGGCGGATGTTCAGCGACAGTTTCGCGGGCATCGCGCCGGCCTCGATCACCGCCTTCATCGCGTCGCAGGTGGTCGGCGGCTTTGTCGGCCTGCTTCTTGGCCACTCGTTTGGCGGCGAATTTGGCGGCGTCAGCCGCGGCGCCGATCAGTAGTTTTGTCCCGCGCCGTTATCGCGTCGGATGCAGTTCCGTCACGGTCGCCTTGCCAGACACGATCTCGGCCTGGAACTTGACTTTCTGGCCCACTTTCAGGCCCTTGAGCATCGACTTGTCGGCGACATCGAAGCCCATCGTCATGGGCGGCATGCCCAGGTTGGCAATTTCCCCGTGCTTGAGCACGATCAGGCCGGTTTTGGCGTCCAGCTTCCTGATCTCCCCGTTGACCAAGGGCATCGCTGCTTTGGAGCCGGCGGATGCCGCGGGCTGCATTGGCATGGACATGCCCTGCGCGTAGGCGCCGGCAGTGGCGACCAGCAGCAACGCGGAGACCAGATGGATAAATTTCTTCATACATACTTTCGGGGGCATCGGAATTGAAGTGGCCTGACTAGCGCCCGCCCGGGCGGTTGTCGCCGTTCAGGTGCGACCCCGCTGTCGCTTGCATGTGTTCCATGCAGGCCGCCATCATGGTTCCCATGTCGGCGGAGGGTGTCTGCGAGCCACCCATCATCATGGGCATGTGGCCCATCATCATGCTGTGCTCCATCGTCGGGTGCTGCTGCGCGCAGGCCGCAAGGGCAAAGGCTGCACCTACAGCGAAAGCCGATCCCAGCAATCTATTCATACGAGCTCCTTTCAAGGGGTGGGGTGCGGGCTGGAAAAACCGGGCGATTGATTGGGTGTTGCCACCGTTCGTGGACGACGACGGTGCAGGAGATACCAGGCGGCCGGGATCACGAGCATGCTCAGCAGCGGCGCCGTGACCATGCCGCCGACCATCGGCGCCGCGATCCGGGTCATCACTTCCGAGCCGGTGCCGCCCCCCAGCAAAATGGGCAGCAGCCCGCCCATGACGACGGCCACCGTCATCGCCTTGGGTCGAACGCGCAGGACGGCACCTTCGCGGATGGCGTCCAGCAACGTGCTCTCGTTGTCGGGTTCGCCCTGGGCTAGGCGCCTGGCGTAGGCGTTGCGCAAGTACACCTGCATCACCACGCCGAACTCGGCGGCCACGCCGGCCAGGGCGATGAAGCCCACGGCGGTGGCCACCGAGATGCTGTGCCCGAGGGCCCACACCAGCCAGAAGCCGCCGATCAGGGCGAACGGCACTGCAGCCATCACCAGGGCGGCATCGCGGAACGAGCGGAACAGCAAGTACAGCAGCACGAAAATCACTGCCAGAGTCGCCGGCACGACGAGCTTTAGCCGCTGCGTGGCGCGCTCCAGATACTCGAACTGCCCGGACCAGGACACCGCATAGCCGGCCGGCAGCTTCACTTCGCGGTCGAGGGCGCCCTGCATGTCGTGCACGACCGAGCGCAGGTCGCGCCCGCGCACGTCCACGTACACCCATCCCGAGAGTCGGGCGTTCTCGCTGCGCAGCATGGGCGGCCCGTCCTGGATGGCCACTCGCGCCACGTCCTGCAGCTGCAGCTGCGCGCCCTTGTCCGTCACGAACGGCAGTTCGCGCAGGCGCTGCAGCGAATCACGGATTTCGCGCGGATAGCGCACGTTGATCGGATACCGCTCGCGTCCCTGGATCACCTCGCCGACGTTCTCGCCGCCGATAGCGGTGGACACGATGGCCTGTACGTCGGCTACCGACAGGCCGTATCGGGCGGCCGCCAGGCGGTCCACGTCCACGTCGATGTAGCGCCCGCCCGTGAGCCGTTCGGCCAAGGCCGACGAAACGCCGGGCACCTTCTTCACCGCGGCCTCGATCTGGCCGGTCAGGCGGTCGATGGTCGCCAGGTCGGCGCCCGCGACCTTGATGCCCACCGGGCTCTTGATGCCGGTTGCCAGCATGTCGATGCGGTTGCGGATGGGCGGCACCCACACGTTGGACAGGCCCGGCACCTTGACCACGCGGTCCAGTTCCTCGACCAGCTTGTCAGGCGTCATTCCAGGTCGCCACTGCGCGCGCGGCTTGAACTGGATGGTGGTCTCGAACATCTCCAGCGGCGCAGGGTCGGTGGCCGTGTCCGCCCGGCCGGCCTTGCCGAAGACGCGCTCGACCTCTGGCACCGTCTTGATGAGGCGGTCGGTCTGCTGCAGCAGTTCGGAGGCCTTGGACACCGACAAACCCGGCAGGGCCGAAGGCATGTACAGCAGGTCGCCTTCGTCCAGCGGCGGCAGGAACTCGCCCCCCAGCCGCAGCACCGGCACGACTGTCAGCGCAAACAACACGGCCGCCACAGTGAGCGTCGCCTTCGGCCAGCGCAACACGCTTTCCAGTGCCGGCCGGTACAAGCCGATCAACCACCTGTTCAACGGGTTTGCGGCCTCAGGGGGAATGCGCCCGCGCACCAAGTAGCCCATCAGGACAGGCACCAGCGTCACCGACAGGCCCGCGGCGGCGGCCATGGCATAGGTCTTGGTGAACGCCAGGGGCGAGAACAGCCGGCCTTCCTGCGCCTCCAGCGTGAACACCGGGATGAATGAGAGGGTGATAACCAGCAGTGAGAAGAACAACGCCGGCCCGACCTCGATGGCCGCAGCGGTGACCAGCTCCCACCGCTCGGGCAGGGTCGGGCCGCGGCCGTGCCGGTGCTCGAACGCTTCGAGATGCTTGTGCGCGTTCTCGATCAGGACGATGGAGGCGTCCACCATGGCGCCAAGGGCGATGGCGATCCCGCCGAGTGAGAGGATGTTTGCGCTGACGCCCTGCCAATGCATGACGATGAAGGCGGCCAGCACCCCGACCGGGAGGGTCACGACGGCCACGAACGCCGAGCGCAGGTGGAAAAGGAACGCCGCGCACACGAGCGCCACCACCGCGAACTCCTCCACCAGCTTCCAGCGCAGGTTGTCCACGGCGCGGTCGATCAGCAGCGAGCGGTCGTAGGTCGGGACCACCTGCACCCCCGGCGGAAGGCTGCCCTGCAGGGCGAACAGCTTCTCTTTGACCGCCTCGATGGTCGTGCGCGCGTTCTTGCCCGAGCGCATAACCACCACGCCTCCCGTCACCTCGCCCTGGCCATCCAGCTCGGCGATGCCGCGCCGCATTTCCGGGCCGACCTGCACGGTCGCCACGTCGCGCAGCAGCACCGGAGTGGAGCCCGACAGCTTGATCGGAATGGTTCGGAAGTCCTCCAGTGTCCTGAGGAATCCGCGCGAGCGCACCATGTACTCCGCCTCGGCCAGCTCCACCACCGAGCCGCCGGCAGCCTGGTTGGCCTGGCGCAGCGCGTCCATCACGCTCGCCTGGGTGATGCTCAGCGCCCGCATGCGGTCCGGGTCCAGCACGACCTGGTACTGGCGCACCATGCCGCCGATGCTCGCCACCTCGGCCACGTCGGGCACCGTCTTGAGCTCGAATTTCAGGAACCAGTCATTGAGCGCGCGCAACTGCGAGATGTCGTGCCGGCCGGTGCGGTCAACCAAGGCGTACTCGTAGACCCAGCCCACCCCGGTGGCGTCCGGTCCCAACGCGGCGGTTGCGCCTGGCGGCAGCCGGCCCTGCACCTGGTTCAAGGCTTCGACGACCCGCGAGCGGGCCCAGTACGGGTCCGTCTTGTCGTCGAAGAGCACGTACACGAACGAATCGCCAAAGAACGAGTAGCCGCGCACCGTCCTGGCCCCCGGCACGCTGAGCATCGTGGTCGTCAGCGGATAGGTGACCAGATCCTCCACCACTTGGGGCGCCTTGCCCGGGTAGGAAGTGCGCACGATGACCTGGGTGTCCGACAGGTCCGGCAGTGCATCCAGCGCCATGCCCTTGGCGGACCAGATCCCGCCCACCACCAGGAACGCGGTGGCCATCAGCACCAGAAAGCGGTTGCGAATCGACCAGCGGATGAGCGCTGCGATCACTTGCCTGCCCCTGACGGCTGGACGTTGACCAGCTCGTAGCCCATCGCGCCGCCCTGCTTGAACTCGAAGCGGACCATGTCGCCCGGCTTGACGGCGGAGAAGGCCTTGGGGTCGGGTTTGCCGAAACCCATCGTCATGGCGGGCCACCGCAGTTCCGGCACGGGTCCGTGCGAGATGGTGATGCCGTCGGGTTCCACGCTCTCGACCTTGCCCTCCGCCCGGTAGACGCCCTTGGCGGCTGGAGCGGGCGTGGCCGTGGATGGTGCAGAGGCCGCGGGCACGGCCGAACCGACGGCGGCCATGCCATCCAGCACGGAGCGCAGACGGGCCTCGGAATCCACCAGGAACTGCCCACTGGCGACGACCTCGTCGCCTTCGTTCAGCCCTCGCGCAATTTCCAGCTGGTCGCCGAGATCGACACCCAGCTTCACCTCGCGCGGCTGGAACGTGCCGTCCTGCTTGCGCACGATGGCGACGGCACGGGTGCCGGTGCGGATCACCGCTTCTGCGGGCACGACCAGCCGCTCGGTGGCCGGTGCTTCGACCCGGATGCGCAACAGCATTCCCGGCATCAGCTTGCCGCCCCGGTTGTCCACCTCGAAGCGAGCCTTGAGCGTGCGCGTGGTGGCGCTGACCTCCGGCAGGATTTCCTTGAGCTCGCCCGCGAACGCCTGGCCCGGGTCGGCCTGCAACGCGGCGCTCACCTTCTGGCCGCGCACGAGCCGAACGGCGTGGGTCTCCGGGATCTCGGCGACCGCCCAGACCTTGTCCAGGCCGGCGATGCGGAACAGGCTCATGCCGGGCGACACGGCCACCCCTTCACGCACGCCCAGTTCGGCGACGACCCCGCCGGCCGGCGCGGTAAGCGTGTAGCGGCCCGTGACGCTGCCGCCTGCCTCGGCCTGGCGAACAAGGTCCTGCGGGATCGACAAGGCGCGCGTGCGCTCCCGTGCCGCCAGCACCAGCTCCTGCGAGGCGCCCGCGCGCTGGAGCGCGACGAGCTCGTTGAGCGGCGCCAGCCAATCCGGGGCATAGAGGGTGGCCAGCACCTGGCCCTTCCGCACCCGCTCCATCGGCGCGCGGACCGCCAGGCGCTCGACGTAGCCGGCCACGCGCGTCTGCACCGCTACAGTGCGCCGCTCGTCGAACTGCACAGCCCCGACCGCGTCGAAGGCCGGCGCTATCTGCGCCTTCCTCACGGGGGCCGTGCGGATGCCCAGGTTCTGCTGCACGCCTGGGCTGACCGTTACGCCGCTCTCGTTGGCCTCGTCGGCGTAGACGGGAACCAGCTGCATGTCCATGAAGGGCGACTTGCCTGGCTTGTCGAACCGCGGGCCCGGGACCATGGGGTCGTGCCAGTACAGCACCTTGCGCTCGCCCGGCGGTGGGGATGTCGAACCGGCAGCCGCAGGTGCAGGTGACGCACTCATGCGCCCGGCGTAGAAGGCGCTGGCGGCAACCAGCGCGGCCACCACCACTGCGGCCGCGACCATTGCGCTTCGCTTCATTGCAAGTCCTCCTGCCGCACGGGCCGAAACGCCAGCTGGGCCTGCATGCGGGCGATGTCCCGCTGCATGCCAAGCAGCTTGCGGCGGGCCTCCAGTTCCGCATGCCGGGCCTCGAACACCATCCCCAGGCTGCCCTGGCCGGATCGGTAGCCGCCCACCGCGGCCGCGGTTCGCTGGACGGCCGGCGCGAGCACAGTGGCCTCGTAGCGCACAATCCGGTGGATATGGTGCTGCTGCTCGCTGGCTAGTTGCCGGTACTCCGCCTGTGCGGCGCGTGTCGCCTCAGCCAGCTCGGCCTCCGCCTTGTCGATCAACGCCAGCTTGGCCGCCGTGTCCCTGTCCTGCCGGGCCGCCGGTGCGACCGGCAGCGGGATGCTCACGCCCAAGGTCACCAGGTCGGAGAACCCGGTGCGCTGCCCGTAGGCCACTTGCCAGGTCCAGTTGGGATGGCGGTTCGAGGCCGCTACAGCTGCATCCTGGCGAGCCGCCTCCAGCTCGCGCTGCTTGGCGAGGACGACGGGATGGGCGTCGAGGAACGCCTGCTCAGGCGGCGCGGAAGGGACGTTCGGGGCGCTCAGGTCCTCGGTCGTGCGGCCAGTCCAGCGGGCCAGCACGATGCTCGACGACGCCAGCTGCTGGCGCAGGTCTGCCGTGTCATCCTCGGCCATGCCTTGCGACGACGAGAATGCCAGGACATCCGTGGCGCTGCCCGCGCTGGACGACAGCCTCGCTCGGGCGGTCTCCAGCGCTTCTCGGGCGTGGCGTTCGTTCAGCACGCCCAGCTTGACGGCCTCGGCCGCGTAATACACGTCGATGTACGCCAGCGCGGCCTGCAGCCTGGTATCTGCCGTGGCTGCGGCCACGCCAGCTGCCTCCCGCGCCACCAAGGCATTGGCTGCGCCACTGCGAAGCGACCGCTTCTGCGCCGACACCCACTCCTGGGACAGGGCGATGCGCTTCATCGTCATGTTCTCGCGGGTGGTGGTAAAGCGATCAGGCCCCGTCACCGGCCAGTTCTCCAGGCTGAGGCCCAGCACGGGATCGGGCAATTGCCCTACGGCCTGGGCCGCTTCACCCGCACTGACCACGCTGGCGCGGCCAGCGCGCGCAGCTTCGGAGCGTTGAACTGCGAGCTGGAGCGCCTCCGGCAGCGTGATGGGCGCCGCCGCGCAGGCCAGCGGGACCGAAATGGCAGCCAGGACGGCCGCGCGCGAAACGAACGAACACATGGGAGCTCCACGACGAACGAGAAAGGCTGGACGCAGGCAAGCCCGTCCAGCGCCGGTTCAATCGGTGAAGCGGGTCAAACCCGAAGGCGCAGGGTCGAGAGGAATAGCGGGTCCGGTGGTGGTCGCATCTGGCCGGTATCGGCATGCAGGCGCGACTCGTCCGGCGTGCCACCCACGAATTGCTGGACGACGAGCACCTGCACGATGGCCGGCAAGCTCAGGGTCGGCAGGTGGATGGGCTCGAACGACTGCGGCGCGTTCACGCAGTGCTGGTGGCACAGGACGGGTTGGCCCTCATCCACCTGCATGTCCATGCCTTCGCATGGCTCGCCGCCCGCCATCGGCATGGCATCCGCTTGGACCGGCTGAGGCGGACAGGCGTAGCTGGCCAGCGCCAGTTGCGAAAACAGCAGCGCCACCACCACGAAGACCGTGGTGGTGAGGCGACGGGCGCGCTGTCCAACCATGACCCGCAAAGTGTAGCCTGCAGCTGGAATACGAGCGGTGTAGGGGCTCGCCGAGAAGAGCGGGGCGAAGAAGGACCGCGCCCGACGCAGCCGCTGCCCGCATCGGCCGGCGAACTGCCCCGCCCGCCGCGGCCATTTGTTGGAGCACTCCGGCGCACTGCGAAGGCGAATCGAAGGCCGCGACGCCGCCGGCTGAGTGCTACGCGGGCAAGGCGGCCGGCCGGTGTCAGGTCAGCCTCGGCTGCGGCGGGACCAAGGTCGCCTGCAAGACCGCCGGTGGACCGATTTTCTTGTGGTGCGATTCGGAGTAGCGTGGAGGGGCGCGGAGTCCGGCGCGGGTCTCATAATCCCTCGGTTGCCGTTCGGCACGGCTCAGTCAGGGTGCTCCGTGTTGGTCGTATGGGCCGCGAGCCGCCGCCCTGCCCTATGGTGGGTCACGCTCGTCACGATGACGGCGTGACCGTAGCGTGACGCGAGCAAGTGCCCTACTAACCAGCGGGTCGCCCAGCGCGCAGCCGCCACGCGCACGGCGCGTTTGCGAGGCCTTCCACCCGGCGCGCCGCGGCATCACGGGCATGGCGTGAACGGCGCCTTGCTAGTGGACAGAAACATTTCGCCGATCCGGTTCCCGTGCTTGCGGGCCTCAGCTGCGCCCAGGCCAATCAAGTGCTTGATCTGCTCCGTTTCGTCCAAACCGAAGTAGCCCTTGGGGAAACCGCCGGTCATCCCTTCCATGAACCGCTGCGGCCCAGGCATGTTGCCCACGTCGCGCATCAACGCCAGCGCTGTACCCCGCGCCGCCGACGATTGCAGTGCTCCCAGCCGGTCGAGAACGGTCAAGGAATTGCTCCACGCGAGCAGGCCTTTGTCCGGTATCACCTGCGGCTCCTGCGGCGTCTCGATGCTCAACACCCTCAGCGTTTCCGGCGCCCAGTCCAGATAGCTCACCGCTTCGGCGACCGCGACGCCGACCGGGTTGTTCGCCCACAGCCCGCCATCAGCAAATGGGCCCCCGTTGGGCACAAGGTGCTGTGGAAGATAGGTGGGTGCAGCCGACGTGGCCATCGCCACGTCCACGGCATGCAGCCGGTGGTCGTGCCGGAACAGCGGGTGGTGGCGCGTCTTGAACAGGTACATCTCCGCGCGCGCGGGCTGGACGGCGGGGATGACTAGGCGCGTGGAGGCCCCGCCCAGCAGCCGCTCGCCCAGCCGCCGGGTGAGTGCCTCGCGCAGTGCGGTGGGGTCGTACTTGGTTCGCCGCAGGCGCGAGACAAAGCCGCACCACCCCGCCGTCGGCCGGTCCTTGGGGAAGATCGCGGGGCCGTCTTCGATGTAGAACTCGACCAGGTCAGACGCCTTCACCCCCGATGCCAAGGCGATGGCGATGATGCCGCCCGTGGAGGTCCCGGCGATCAGGTCGAAGCAGTCGGCGATGCGCCGGCCGCTCGCCTCCTCCAGGTGGGCCAGGTAGGCGGCGGTCGCCGCGCCCTTGATGCCGCCGCCGCCCAGGCTCAGGATGCGGCGCATGGCAACCCCGGCGGCGTCGTGATGCCGGCGTGGACACCGCCGCCCAACCACTCGTCGCTGAACAGCCAGTCCTCGAAGTAGGCCAGCCACTCGGCGGTCCAGGCGATCACCGTGTCGCCCAGCCTGCGCATCGGCGTCCACTCACCCGAATCGGGCCGCCACAGGCAAAGCCGGGTGGCCAAGCCCTTGCGACCATAGGTGTGCGGCAGCTCACGGCCACCCGCCAGCTGCGACAGGTCGGGCGACAGCACCAGCACTTCGGGCCAGGCCGGACCCCGCTCCAGCACCAGGCGGCAGCGGTACATCCGCCCGCCCGGCGGGCCCATCGAGAACTCATAGGTCAGCGCCGCTGTCGTCAGGCGGTGTTGCGGGTTCCCCAGCCCGAGCGCCTTGAGTTCAACCAGTCGCTGCGCCAGCGTCGGCGGACGCGCCCCCGGCGGCCGCATCAGGACTGGCTCCCGTGGAAGGTGTGCGAGCGGCTGGGCAGGACCAGCCCCTGCCCCGTCGGCACGGCCGCAGCCGCCCAGCTGGATGCCCTTCGAGCCTGCACCAACGCCATGGTCTCGGTGCGCAGATGGCGGGCCGCCTGCGCGCCGAACGCCGACTCCACGAGGACCAGTCGCTGGTCGCCGCCTTCGGCCCGTGCAGCACTGGACGCGAGCAGGAACAGGTCCTCGAAGAACTTGGCGAGCCACTGGCGGAAAGCGCTCTGGCGCTCGGGGGTGTTCATCCGGCTCGCAACGTTCTCGTTGTGGGTCGTCGGGTTGAGCAACACCCACTCTTCCTGCCCGTCCGGCAGCCATCGCCGCTGGAACGAACTGGCCATGGCCTTGACGATGTTCAGCATCAGGTCCAGCTCATCGCCGTGCTGCACGAGGGCGAGATTGCTGTACGCGGTGGCGATCAGGGTTGTGATGAAGATGCTGGTGGGCGCCAGCTCCGGGGCGTTGGCGAACAGCGTGTTGCGGTGAATTTTGGCCACCTGCACCAGCCGGCACAGGAACCTGGGAAACACCTCATCGGCCGCGGGCAGTGGGACCACATCGACGCCTTCGGCCGCCAGCGACTTGGCCACGATCACCCGCATGGCCAGGTTGGGGCGGATAGCCGCCGCCGTGTCGAACCACTTGCGGTAGCCCACCGGGTTGGAGGCACAGTAGCTGCGCAGTTCACGGTCGGGCACGACGCCGTGGTGCTCGCCCCAGCGCAGACCCGGGCACGGATCCTCGAAGAACGGCGTGATGTCCGCGTGCAGCTCGGCGGTGTACTCGATCTGGATGCAGCGCGTCTTGCGTCTCACCTTCAACCCGTGGCGGTCGCCGTGGCGCTTGAGCACGGTGAAGTGTGCTTGCAGCAGCCGCTCGGCGCCGCCGTCGCCGCTGTACTTGGCCCGGGCGCCAGCGCGCAGGTGGCTGATGCTGTCGATGTCGAAGCCATGCTTGCCTATGGGGCGCACGCTGGTGCCAAGCGCGCGCGAGCCCTGCGCGTGGATTTCGGTCACGTCGTCCCCCAACTCCGGCGACGCGGCGATGGCGTCGCTGGTGGCCTGGTAGGAGGATTCCAGGCGCTCCAGGTGTTTTGCCGTGAGCTCGTGCGAGCGCGCGACGGTGTCGAGCACGCCGTAGACGACGCGCTTGGTGGCCGGGTTGAGCGGACCGACAACCGGCCAGGAGAGGTCGTTATGCATGACGCTCTCCCTTCGCGCACGCGGCGCTGGTCGTGGTGGTGGAGGTGCCGCTGGGGGACAGCAGGCGGGATCGATGCGCAGCCATAGATTGCTTTCAGAAAAGCCGCGCGGGGGTGGGAATACCCGACTTGCTCAGCCGTAGGCTGGCGCCGATATACTCCGGCCCGCACGGAAAAGAACAACCCGGCTGCGCCTAGTCCGCCAAGATTGCGGCGCCGCCGGCTTCCAGTGCTTCGAGAACCCACCGCGTGAAGGCGCGGTGTGGTTTTTTTTTGGCCCTCTAGGCTCAGCAAGTCTACGTAGGACGCCACCTACTGCGCTATCGGACGGCAATGATGAGTGCGTCAAAAAGTAACGTCATCGTTACACGTTCATAGCCAAAAAGGATTAGACCGCAGCGGACGTAACGTTCGGTTGCAGTTGAGCTAGGCCGGCCGCCCTGCTCCATGGGTGCGGTATGGGTGACGGGCTGGCGCCAGCCAGCCATGTGCATCAGGCTGCCCGCGCACCCGCACCGGCGCGCGCCAGTTGGACGCCACTTACCATCGAACAGCTGGGGCGCGGGAGCCGGTCCGCGCGCAATTGCACACCTGCTGCACACGATGGCCCTGCAACCCGCATGGATGCTGGGGTCTCGCACCGATCCATCATCGGAGCGACGCACACCCGCCTCGCGTGGTCCAGGGAATTGGCAGCAAAGTTCATGGAAGGACCCATTGTCCCCGGTGAAGGCGGCGGCCCTGCCCATCGGCTGCGTTGACGCCAGCACGGCCTCGCGCAACACGGATGTCAGGCGCGTTTCGACTTCCGTCAAAGCGGTTCCACCCAGGCCTTTTCCGAATAATGGCTCGCCATAGGGACTTCCCGCGAGGGCGAATGGATCGGCTGCAATCGATGAGGGTGTTCCAGCAGGTGGTCGGGCTGGGCGGTTTCGCCGCCGCGGCCCGCAAGCTGGACCTGGCACCGGCGGTGGTCACCCGGCTCGTCAGTGACCTGGAGCAGCACCTGGGGGTCCGGCTGCTGCAGCGGACCTCGCGGCGCCTGGCGCTCACCGACGCCGGCGAGGAGTACCTGCAGCGCCTCAAGGCCATCCTGGGCGAGATCGACGAGGCGGAGTCGCTGGTACAGGTCCACACCAGCAGCATGAGCGGCACGGTGCGCGTGCTGGCGCCACCCGTGGCGGCCACCCACCTGCTGGGCCCCGCCGTGGCGCGCTTCCAGCTGATGCACCCGGCGGTGGCCGTGGACGTCCAGGTCGAGGATTCGCCCGATCCGGCCGTCGAGGACTACGACCTGGCAGTGCTCAGCGGCTCCGTGCACATCGATCCCGACGCGATCATCCGGCCCATCCTGCTGAGCCACGGCGTGCTCTGCGCCTCGCCCGACTACCTTCAGCGCCACGGCGAGCCGCGCGAGCCGGCCGACATGGCGGCGCACCGGTTCCTCCAGCTGCGGCTGCCCGGCCAGCGGCCCGGACCCTTGCGGCTGCTGGATTCGAGCGGGCAGCGCGCCGCCCAGGAGGTGGAGGTCACGCCGGTCCTGACGGCCAACCACACCGACACGCTGCTGGGCGCCACCCTGGAGGGCGCCGGCATCAGCAGCCAGCCCGACGACCTGCTGGCACCGCTGATCGCCTCCGGCCGACTGCAGGTCCTGCTGCAGCCCTGGATCACGGCACGGCTGGCGCTGGTCGCGGTCCTGCCGAGCCGCAAGTTCCTGCCCTCGCGCACGCGTGCCTTCCTCGATTTCCTCGTGGCGCACGCGCGCGACAGCATGCTGCACGGCGCGCAGCCCTTCGCCGGCGTGGCGCACTGAGGGGGCCGGCATCGTTGCGGATTCCGCAACGGGGGCATGCGGTGCGTAGCGTTCCACCCGCCGATGCGCACTCCTACAGTGGCGCGGCGCCGTCCGACAGGGTTGTCCGACAGGCGTCACTTTCCCCCTTGCCGAAAGGAAGCGCCATGCTGTACCGAAGATTGCTCCCGCTGCTTTCATGCGCCCTGATGGGTGCCACCACCGGCCTCGCGGCGTCGTCCGCCATGGCGGACGAGTTCTATGGCGGCGACCGGGCCCTGGCGTTCGAAGGCACGCGCACCCGCGCCGAAGTCGCACGCGAAGCCAACGGCATCCCGGCCAAGCGCAACCTCGAACCGGCCGGCTCGCGCGTGTATTCGCTGGGTACCTATGCGCCGGGACAGGCCCAGGCCCAGGCCAGCAGCGGCGGCTCGGCGGCGATGAGCCGCAGCGCCGTGCGTGACGATTACCTGCAGGACCGCATGAAGACCGCGGCGCTCTACGGCGAGGACAGCGGCTCCTTCGAGCTGGGCCGGCGCGGCTGGGGCAGCCTCGCGGTGCCGTCGCCGCGGCAGTGACACGTCCCAGCGGCACGGGGCGCGCGCTCCTACAGTGGCGGGCCCCGCATGCCGACACCGCGGCCGAGCCCTCCTTGGTGCAATGGTTCCGTTCGCCAGAAGCACACGGAGGCGCGGATGAAGTACCTTGAGCTCGGCCCGGATCTGTTGAACCTGCGGGGCCAGTTCTACCCGACCGGCCACATCGTGGCCATGTTTCCCGGCGAGGAGGCGGCACGCACCGCCGGGCAGGCATTGGTCGCCGGCGGGATCGACCCCGCCGAACTGAGCCTGATCACGCCCGAGAAGATGATGGGCGACGTGGCGCGCACGGTGGGTAGCGGCGACATGCCGCTGCCGTCGGCCGGGACCGAAGGCGACACGATCCGACGGTTCACCCACCTCGCCGCGCAGGGCCAGTGGGCGCTGTTGATCCATGCGCCCGACAACGAGGCGGCCGAACGCGTGATGAAGGCGCTGGAAAGGCACCGGCCCTCCCATGCGCAGCGCTACCGCCGGCTCGTGATCGAGGACCTGGCCTGAAGCGCCGGCGCCCGCGGGCGGACGCCAGCTCCGTTCACCCCATGTGCAGGCCGCCGTTGACCGAGAAGTCGGCGCCGGTCGAGTAGCCGCTTTCCTCCGAGGCCAGCCAGGCGATGATCGACGCGATCTCGCTGGGCTCGCCCAGGCGCTTGACCGGGATGGTGCCCACGATCTTGTCCAGCACGTCCTGCCGGATGGCCTTGACCATGTCGGTGCCGATGTAGCCGGGACTGACCGTGTTGACCGTCACGCCCTTGCTGGCCAGTTCCTGGGCCAGCGCCATGGTGAAGCCGTGCATGCCGGCCTTGGCGGCCGAGTAGTTGGTCTGCCCGGCCTGGCCCTTCTCGCCGTTGACCGACGAGATGTTGATGATGCGGCCCCAGCCCCGCTCGACCATGTCGCCCACCACCTGCTTGGTGACGTTGAACATGGAGTTGAGGTTGGTCTCGATCACCGCGTCCCAGTCCTCGCGCGTCATCTTCAGGAACATGCGGTCGCGCGTGATGCCGGCGTTGTTCACCAGCACGTCGATGGGACCGTGGTCCGCCTTGGCCTTGCTGAAGGCCTCCACGGTGGAGTTCCAGTCGCCGACATTGCCCACCGACGCGTAGAAGGTGAACCCCTTCGCCTTCTGCTCGTCCAGCCACTTGCCGTAGTCGCGCGTCGGCCCGCAGCCGGCGATCACCTTGAAGCCTTCCCTGTGCAGGCGCTGGCAGATGGCGGTGCCTATCCCGCCCATGCCGCCCGTGACGTACGCCACCTTCTGTGCCATTCGTTCTCTCCTTGGATGTGCGACAGCGCCGCCCCGGTGCGGGGCGGCTTGCGGACCACTCTATCGAATCAGGCGCGTTCGACGGCGAGGGAAACTCCCATGCCGCCGCCGATGCACAGCGCGGCCAGGCCCTTGTTCGCTTCGCGGCGACGCATCTCGTGCAGCAGGGTCACGAGCACGCGGCAGCCGGACGCGCCGATGGGATGGCCCAGCGCGATCGCGCCGCCGTTGACGTTGACCTTGGTCGGGTCCAGGCCGAGTTCCTTGTTGACCGCGCAAGCCTGGGCGGCGAACGCCTCGTTGAGCTCGAACAGGTTGACGTCCTGCACGTTCCAGCCGGCGCGCTGCAGCGCCTTGCGCGAAGCCGGCACCGGGCCCATGCCCATCGTGGCCGGATCCAGGCCGGCGGTGGCGAAGCCGGCAATGCGCGCCAGCGGCTGCAGCCCCAGCGCCGCGGCCTTCTGCGCCGACATCACCACGACCGCGGCGGCGCCGTCGTTGATGCCCGACGCGTTGCCGGCCGTCACGCTGCCGGCCTTGTCGAACGCCGGCCTCAACCCGGCCAGCGCGTCGGCGCTGGTCTTGCGATTGATGTACTCGTCGGCATCGAACAGCACGGGCTCGCCCTTCTTCTGGGGAATGGCGACCGGCACGATCTCGTCCTTGAACCGGCCGGCGTCCTGCGCCGCGGCAGCCTTCTTCTGGCTGGCCAGCGCCAGCTCATCCTGTGCGGCACGGGCGATGCCGTACTCGCGCGCCACGTTCTCGGCCGTCACGCCCATGTGGTACTGGTTGTAGACGTCCCACAGGCCGTCGACGATCATCGAATCGATCATCTTCCAGTCGCCCATGCGCTGGCCTTCGCGCGAGCCCAGCAGCACGTGCGGTGCGGCGCTCATGTTCTCCTGGCCGCCTGCCACGACGATCTCGCTGTCGCCCCAGGCGATGGCCTGCGCGGCCAGCATCACGGCCTTGAGCCCCGAGCCGCACACGGCGTTGATGGTCATGGCCGGCACTTCCTTGGGCAGGCCGGCCTTGAGCGAGGCCTGGCGCGCCGGGTTCTGCCCGGCGCCGGCGGCCAGCACCTGGCCCATGATCACCTCGCCGACCTGGGCCGGCTCCACGCGGGCGCGCGCCAGCGCCTCGCGGATCACGATGGAGCCGAGCTCCGTCGCGGGGGTCTTGGCGAGCGAGCCGCCGAACTTGCCGACCGCGGTGCGGACGGCCGAGACGATGACGATGTCGTGTTGCATGGGATCTCCTTGTTGCCGGGTCCACCGCCTTCGCATGGACGCCCTTGCTTTGCTGCCCCCTGGGATGGATTCCTGCCCGCGGGATGACGGCCTGCGCCGCGCTCAGGCCTTCTTCTTCACGTAGGACCCGGGCGCGGGTTCGATGGCCTTGTAGGTGTTGCCCTTGCCGTACCGCCTGGGCGCGGCAATCGGCTTGCCCGCGTGCGGCTTGAGCCAGGCCATCCAGTCGGGCCACCAGCTGCCCGGGTGCTCCTTGGCACCTTCGAGCCACGCGGCATGGCTCTTGGGCAGCTTGTCGTTGGTCCAGTACGAGCGCTTGTTCTTCGCCGGCGGATTGATCACGCCGGCGATGTGGCCGGAGGCGCCCATCACGAAGCGCTTCCTGCCCGGCAGTGCGTTGACGCTGCCGTAGGCGCCGTCGATGGGCACGATGTGGTCCTCGCGCGAGCCGTAGATGTAGACCGGGATGTCCACCTTCCGCAGGTCCAGCTTCTCGCCGCAGACGGTGACCTTGCCGGGCTTGACCAGGTTGTTCTCGTAGTAGGTGTTGCGCAGGTACCAGGCGTACATGGGGCCCGGCAGGTTGGTGGAATCACTGTTCCAGTACAGCAGGTCGAAGGGCGGCGGCGTCTCGCCCTTGAGGTAGTTGCCCACCACGTAATTCCACACCAGGTCGTTGGGCCGCAGGAAGCTGAAGGTGGACGCCAGTTCCTGGCCCTTGAGCAGGCCGCCCTGGCCCATCTGCGCTTCGCGCATCCGCACGAAGTTGTCGTCGATGAAGACGTCCAGGATGCCCGTGCTGCTGAAATCCAGCAGCGTGGTCAGCAGGGTGGCGCTGGCCACCGGCTTCTCGCCGCGCGCGGCCAGCACGCCCAGGGCCGTTCCCAGCAGCGTGCCGCCGACGCAGAAGCCCAGGGCGTTGATCGGCTTGCCGCCGCCGATCTCGCGCACCACGCGGATCGCCTCCAGCACGCCCTCGCCCACGTAGTCGTCCCAGGTCGTGTCGGCCATCGACTCGTCCGGGTTGCGCCAGCTCACCACGAAGGTGCGATGCCCCTGCTCGACCAGGTAGCGCACCATCGAGTTGTCGGGCTGCAGGTCGAGGATGTAGAACTTGTTGATGCAGGGCGGCACCACCAGGAAGGGCCGCTCGAAGACCTTGGCGGTGGTCGGCTTGTATTCGATCAGCTGGAACAGCTCGTTCTGGAACACGACGGCGCCTTCGGTGGTGGCGACGTTGCGGCCGACCTCGAACTGGCTCTCGTCGGTCATCGAGACGTGGCCCTGCTGGATGTCGTTCAGCAGGTTCTGCATGCCGCGCGCGATGCTTTCGCCGCGCGTCTCGATGGCCTTGCGCTGGGCCTCGGCGTTGAGCACCAGGAAGTTGCTGGGGGCCGAGGCGGCCATCCATTGCTCGACGGCGAAGCGCAGGCGGGCCTTGGTCTTGGGGTCGGTCTCCACGGCCTCCACCAGGCCCAGCAGGGTGCGGCCGTTCAGCAGGTAGGCGGCCGCGCTGAAGGCGGCGACCGGGTTGCTGCCCCAGGCTTCGGAACTGAATCGCTTGTCGCCGGCGGCAGCGCCCACCAGGCCGTGGTTCCAGAGTTCGGCGGCTTCCTTCAGGTAGGCCGCCTGCAGCGCGGCCAGCTTCTCGGGGTCGAAGCGGATCTGCGGCACCGGCTGGCCCTTGGCGAAACCCGGACCGAGGCCGGAGAACGCCTCCAGGCCCTTGCCGCCGCCGAAGGCCTCCATGGCCTTCTTCCAGCTCTCGCCCAGGCCCTGGTTGAAGCCTTGCGCGAGGGCCAGCCAGTCTGTCTGAGAATGCATGCCTGTCTCCTGTGTTCTTGTCAGTGTGTCCGGGTTATCCCGGAGTATTCCATCATTGATGTTGCACCGCAACAAAATCCTGAAGAAGGGCGCATGTACATCGTCGTCATAGGCTGGCTGTACGTGGCCCTGATGATGGCCGTGGCCGAAGCCACCAACAGCGGCGGCACCGTGCTGGGTGCCATCTTCACCTTCCTGCTGTATGGCGTGTTGCCCGTGGCGCTGGTGATTTACCTGATGGCGACGCCGGCCCGCAAGCGGGCGATCAAGGCGCGTGAACAGGCCGAGCTTGCGGCGCGCAAGGAAGGGGAGCCCGCCGCCTCAGGCCAGCCAGATGCTGGCGGCGAAGCGGCCGCTGGCCCGGTCCCGCCGGTGCGAGAAGAACCGTGAGGGCTGCGATACGGTGCACCAGTCGGCGCTGCCGTCGTTGCCGAACAGCCGGATGATGTCGAGTGCCCGCAGGCGGTCGCGTGCCAGCCCGGGCAGGTCGGCCAGCCACTTGCCGCCGGGCGCGAGCCGGAAGCGCATGGAGGCGCCGGGCGATGCCGCCTCGAAGGCCTCCTTCACCTCGGTCCCCACTTCGAAGGCGCCCGGCCCTATGCACGGTCCCAGCCAGGCGAGCGTGCGTGCGGCCGCCTCGGCCGGCGTGGCGGCCAGTTGCGGCCAGAACGATTCCCACAGGGACTCGAGCACGCCGCGCCCTTCCTGTCCGGCCAGGCCGCGCCAGCCGCAGTGCGCCGCAGCCACCGCGCGTCCTTCGCGGTCGGCCAGCAGCACGGGCAGGCAGTCCGCCACCATGATGGTGCAGGCCACGCCGGGCTCGCGGGTCCAGCAGGCGTCGGCCTCGAGTCCATCCGGGCTGTCGCAGTCGAGCCGCTCCGAGTGCACCCCGTGCACCTGCTTGAGGAAGACCGGGCGCGCCACCGTGGCCTCGGCGTAGCGCCGGCGGTTCTCGGCGACGGCCGCCGGGTCGTCACCCACGTGGTCGCCGAGGTTGAGGCTGTCGAAGGGGGCGCGCGAGACGCCGCCCTCGCGCAGCGACAACAGGCTGCGCACCATCGGCGGCACCGGCCAGTCGGGAACGATCACCCCGCCCCTCCCTGCTGTCGGCGCCTCAAGCTTCGTGGTCCGGGCAGCTCGACGGCTGCGCCTTGATGAAGGCGGGATGCCGCATGCAGGCGTCGAACACCGCCATGGTGCGGTCCAGGCCGGCGAAGTCGGCACCGAAGCGCTGGCCATTGAAGATCTGCGGCACCAGGCAGCAGTCGGCCAGCGTCGGCGTGTCGCCGTCGCAGTAGGTGCCGCGCGGCAGCCGCTGCAGTTCGCGCTCGAAGGCCAGCAGGCCTTCGCGGACCCAGTGCCGGTACCAGGCGTTCTTGGCGTCCTCGCCCACCTTCAGTTCGTGCACCAGGTACTTGAGCACGCGCAAGTTGTTCAGCGGGTGGATCTCGCAAGCCACCAGTTGCGCCAGCGCCCGCACCTGCGCGCGGGCGAGCGGCTCCGGCGGCAGCAGCGGCGGGTTCGGGTGCGTCTCGTCCAGCCATTCGATGATGGCCATCGACTGCCCCAGCTGCTCGCCCGTGTCGGTCTCCAGCGTCGGCACCAGCATCGAGGGCGACACCGCCACGTAGCCGGGCTGCTTGTGCTCGCCTTTGGCGATGTGCACCGGCACGTAGTCGTACGACAGCCCCTTGAGCTCGAGCGCGATGCGCACGCGGAACGACGCGGAGGAACGGAAGTAGTTGTGCAGCTTCATGCGGCGAGCATACCGCCGGCTCCTCGCGCGGGCACCCTCAGCGGCCGACGACCAGCCGGATCGCGGGGAACACGCGCTCGGTCTCGCTGCGACGCTCCAGCGCCAGCCGCATGTTCATCTGCGCGACTTCGGTGTGTTCCACCGCCAGCGCCTGCGCGCGGGCGCCTTCGCCGCGCCGCATGGCGTCGAACAGCATGTGGTGCTGCCTGTGGGCGTACAGCATCCATTCGCGATCCTGCTCGGCCGTCGACATCATGGGCAGCATCGCCGACGCGGGCGCGAAAGGCAGCGCGTTGTTCATCGCGACCGCGCGCTGCAGCGCCCGATTGCCGCTGGCCTCGAGCACCAGCGAATGGAAGCGGTCGTTCATGGCCGCATAGCCGGCGTAGTTCTCGTAGCCCAGGGGATTGGCGGCCAGCAGGCGGTCGCCGTCCGCCAGGCAGGCTTCCAGGTCCAGCTGCAGCTGGCGCGAGACGCCGTGCTCGGCCACCAGCCGCGCCGCCATGCCTTCCAGGTGGCCGCGCACCGCGATCGCGTCGGCCACCTCGCGCGGGGTGAACTGCCGCACCAGGTACTTGCCGGTGTCGCTGACCTCCAGCAAGCCCTCCTGCTCCAGCGTGACGAGCGCCGCGCGCACCGGCGTGCGCGAGGCCCCCATGCGCTCGGCCAACTGCTGCTCCGCCAAGCGCTGGCCGGGGGCGAACTCGCCCCGCAGGATCAGGTCCCGCAGCTGCATCAGCACCGTCTCTTGCAGGTTCATGGCGGGCGACTGTACACTGAACTTCAAATTTGGGATACCGTTTTTGAAAGGACGGCCATGAAGGCAGAACAGAACGAACTCGTCACGCGCATCGGGCCCGGCACGCCCTGCGGGGCGGTGATGCGCCAGTACTGGCAGCCGGTCGCGCTGGTGGACGAGTTCGACCCGGCCCTGGACCCGCGCATGGCCGGCCGCCCACTCAAGGCCGTGCGCGTGCTGGGCCAGGACCTGGTGCTGTTCCGCGACCAGCAGGGGCGCTGGGGCCTGCTGGATCGCGACTGCCCGCACCGCAACGCCGACCTGTCGTTCGGCCGGCATGAGGGGGACGGCCTGCGCTGCCCCTTCCACGGCTGGAAGTTCGACGCCGCCGGCGCCTGCCTGGAAACGCCCGGCGAGCCCGCCGGCAGCCGGCTGTGCGAGCGGGTGAGCCAGCGCAGCTACCCGGTGGTGGAGAAGAGCGGCGTGCTGTTCGGCTGGTTCGGCGAGCCGGGCAGCGAGCCGCCGCCCTTCCCCCAGTTCGACTGCTTCGCCGCGCCGTCGACCCACACCTTCGCCTTCAAGGGCCTGTGGCACGCCAACTGGCTGCAGGCGTTCGAGGTCGGCATCGACCCGGCGCACCCCTCGTTCCTGCACCGCTTCCTGAACGACGCGCCGCTGGAGGGTATCGGCGACAACCCGGCCGGCAAGCAGTTCCGCAGCGCCAGCGCGGGCGAGGCCGCCGGCGGCGAGCGCTGGCCGATGACGCGCATCATGCGCGAGTTCTGCCAGCCGGACATCAGCTTCGAGCCCATGCCCTGGGGACTGCGGCTGACGGCGTTGCGGTCGATGACGCCGAAGCTCACGCACGTGCGCATCACCAACGCGATCTTCCCGCACACCTTCGTGATCCCGCTGTCGGAGACGCTCACCATCACCCAGATGCACGTGCCGGTGGACGACACCCACACCTACTGGTATTCCATCTTCACCAGCTTCGCGGGCCCGGTGGACAAGGAGGCGATGCGCAACCAGCGGCTGCAGTTCGTCTCGCTGCCCGACTACATTCCCAAGGCGGGTCGCCACAACAACTGGGGCTTCAACCCCGACGAGCAGCGCTCGCAGACCTACCTGGGCATGGGCGAGGAAGACATCAACGTGCACGACCAGTGGGCGGTGGAAAGCATGGGCCCGATCCAGGACCGCACGCGCGAGCACCTGGGCACCACCGACAAGGTGATCATGGCCAACCGCCGCATGCTGCTCAAGGCGATCGAGACCGTGCAGGCCGGCGGCACCGCACCCGGCGTCGCCGACGCGTCCCTGGCAGCACAGATGGTCGGACCCGACACCGTGGACGGCATCGCACCGGCCGGCGAGTGGCCGGGCTGGTGGCAGGCCCGGGTGCAGGCCAAGCGCGAGGGCGCGCCCTGGATCGCCAAGGCCACTGCCGCCGCGGAGACCGCATGACGACGTTCGCCCAGCGCTGCGGCCTGCACGACGCCGCCCGCGAGGAAGCGACCCAGCGCGCGACCCGCCAGATCGGCGCCGACGCCTTGGAACTGGTGCGGGTCGCCTGGTGCGACCTGCATGGCGTGACCCGCGGCAAGACGCTGGTGGCCTCGGCCGCGCGCCGCGCCTTCGACGAGGGCGTCGGCATGGTCAGCACGCTGATGCTCAAGGACACCTCGGACCGCACTGCCTACAAGGTGTTCGAGCCCGGCGGCACCGCCACCCTGCCCGGCTTCGGCTTCGCCAACAACCTGCTGCTGCTGCCGGATCCGGAAAGCCTGCGCGAACTGCCGTGGTCGCCCGGCAGCGGCTGGCTGCGCGCGCAGCCCTGGTTCCTCGACGGCCAGCCGGTGGAACTGGACACCCGGCGGGTGCTGCAGCGGGCCCTGCAGCGGCTGGAGCGCGCCGGCTGGCGCATGCGCTGCGGGCTGGAGATCGAGTTCCACATCTACCGGATCGAGGACACCAAGGCGCAGCTCGATCCCGAGCTGGCGGCCTGGCCGGGCCTGCCCCCGGCGGTCAGCCTGATCCATCCCGGCTACAACCTGCTGGCGGAGAACTGGTACGACCTGGCCGAGGAGCCGATGCGAATCGTGCAGCACACGGCGCAGGCCCTCGGGCTACCGCTGCTGTCGCTGGAGATCGAGCTGGGCCCGAGCCAGGTCGAGGCCGTCTTCGACGTCACCGATGCCCTCACCGCCGCGGACAACATGGTGCTGTTCCGCAACGGAGTGCGGCAGGCGCTGCGACGGGCTGGCTACCACGCCACCTTCATGTGCCGCCCGCCCTTCCCCACCATCATGTCCAGCGGCTGGCACCTGCACCAGTCGCTGGTCGACGCGCAGACCGGCCGCAACGCCTTCCTGCGCGAGTCGCCGGCACCGGGCACCACGCCGGCCGATGCCACTCACACCCTGTCGGACGTCGGTGCCAGCTACCTCGCCGGGCTGCTGTCGCACGCCCGCGCCATGGCCGTGTTCTGCACGCCGACAGTGAACGGCTTCGGCCGTTTCCGTCCCAACGCGCTGGCACCGCAATCGGTGCTGTGGGGGCGCGACAACCGCGGCGCCATGCTGCGGGTGGTGGGCCAGTGCGGCGACCGGGCCACCCGGATCGAGAACCGCATCGGCGAGCCCGCCGCCAATCCCTACCTGTACATGGCCTCGCAGATCCATGCCGGGCTGGACGGCATCGAGCGCCACCTGAAGGCACCGCCGGCCACCGACTCGCCGTACGGCGGTTCGGGCGAGCGCATCCCGACCAGCCTGGGCGACGCGCTCGAAGCGCTGCAGGCCGACCCGGTGATGGTGGAAGGCTTCGGCCAGCCCTTCGTGGACTACTTCTGCACCGTCAAGCAGTCCGAACTGCAACGCCACCTGCAGGCCGAGGACAACGCCGACTTCCAGCGGCGCGAGTACTTCAGCCGCTTCTGAATCCCAGACCCGATGATCAAGGTCCACCTGGTGCCCGCCGGCGGCGGCGCACCCATCACCCTCGAGGGCAAGCCCGGCCAGAGCCTGATGCAGGCGGCCGTGGCGGCCAACGCACCTGGCATCGAAGCCGAATGCGGCGGCCTGCTCACCTGCGCGACCTGCCATGTCTACGTGCGCGAGCCGTTCGCCGCGATGCTCCCGCAGGCGGGCAGCGACGAACTCGGGATGCTGGAGTTCACCGCATCGCCACGCCAGGCGAACAGCCGGCTGTCCTGCCAGATCCGGCTGGAGCCGGCGCTCGACGGCCTGACGGTCGACCTGCCCGCCACGCAGACCTGACGACAGCCCCGGCGCTCAGCGCACCTGGGTCGCCGGGATGCCAGGGCTGGACGGCGCCGGCTGCTGCGGGCCACCCGCCACCTCGGCCCGCTCGCCCAGGAAGATCTCCACCCGCCGGTTCCTGGCGCGGCCGGCCTCGGTGTTGTTGTCGGCCACCGGTTCGTGGCTGCCCCGTCCGCTGGTGACGATGCGCCGCGGATCCACCCCACGCTCCGCCAGGTAGGTGCGTGCAGCATCCGCGCGGCGCTGCGAGAGCGGATCGTTGATGGCATCGTTGCCGGTGCTGTCGGTGTGCCCGACGATCCGCACCTCGGTATTGGGCTGGTTCGACAGGCCGGTGGCGAACTGGTCGAGGATGGGGCGCAGGTTCGGCTTGATGTCCGCACGCCCGGTGTCGAAGGAGATGTCGCTCGGGATCTCTAGCTTGAGCTGGTTGTCGGGCGTCTGCGCCACGGTCACGCCGGTGCCCACGGTCGCGCGCTGCATCTCCTGCTTCTTGCGCTCCATCTGGGTGGACCAGACATAGCCGCCCAGGGCCCCGAGCCCGGCCCCGACGGCGGCACTGCCCGCGTCGCGGCCTATGACCCCGCCGGCCACCGCACCGATGCCGGCGCCGATGGCCGTGTTGCGTGCCGTGGGGCTCATCTGCGGCATGTTCATGTCGGCGCAGCCGGCCACTGCGACGGCAGCAGCGGCCGCCAGCAGGACGGTATGGGGAATTCGGGTGCTGTTGTGCATGACGCGCCTCCGCAATGGTTTTCCCCCCACTTCACTGCCGCGGACCGGGACAGCGTGCACGCCGGAGTCAACGATTCGTGCAGGAAAAATCCCGCAAACGGTCCGGGGCTGCTCGTACCCGCGGAAGCGCTCCGCCATGCCTGCCAAGGCTGGGGCCGTGCTGCAATCGGCCTGCGCGCGGGTGAACCCTGATAGGCCAGCGTGCTGATAGTATGTACGCTTAGCAATTGTCAAGCTTGGCGGGTCCGACCCGCCGTCCGCACGCCTTCCCCGATGCCGCGCAGCCTCACCGAGCCCAGCCGCCAGACCGAGGTCCACGGCGAGTACGACGTGGTCGTGCTCGGGGGCGGGCCGGCCGGCATTGCGGCGGCCGTGGCGGCCGCGCAGGCCGGTCGCAGCACCCTGCTGGTGGAGCGCTACGGCTTTCTCGGCGGCATGGGAACGGCTGCCGGCGTCACCAACTTCTGCGGCCTGCACGCCAACGTGCACGGCGAGATCCGGCAGGTGGTGCACGGGGTCGCCGCCGACCTGCTGTCGCGCATCGATGCCCTGGGCGGGCTGAATGCGCCGCATGCCCTGTTCGGCAAGACAGTGGCCCAGGCCTACGACACGCCGGCCTACAAGATCGCCGCCGACCAGTTGATGCAGGCTGCCGGCGTCCAACTGCTGTTCCATGCACTGGCAGCGGGCGTGGTCATGGATGCGCCGGACCGCATCGGCGCCTTGCTGGTGGAGACGAAGTCGGGCCGCCGCGCCGTGCTCGGACGCGCGTTCGTCGATGCGTCCGGCGACGGCGATCTCGCCGCCTGGGCCGGCGTGCCGTACGACAAGGGCGACGGCGCCGGCAACTTCCTCTATCCCTCCACCATGTTCCGCATCAATGGGGTGGATCCGCAGCGCGCCGGCAAGGCCTGGGAGACCATTCCCCGGCTGATGCTGCAGGCGCAAGCCGAGGGGCGGCACCGCTTCCCGCGCAAGACGCCCATCGTGCGGCCGCAGAAGAGCGGCATCGAGTGGCGCGTCAACCTCACGCAACTGGCCAACGAACGCGGCGATGCGCTGGACGGCACCGATGCCGACGAACTGACCCAAGCCGAACTGCAGGGCCGCCGGCAGATCGCCAGCGTGGCCGGCTTCCTGCGCGAGGTGCCCGGCTTCGAGCAGAGCTACATCGTCGACATCGCGCCCCAGGTCGGCATCCGCGAGACGCGTCGCGTGCGGGGCCTGTACCAGCTCACCGAGTCCGACGTGCTGGGCTGCGCCAGCTTCGACGACACCATAGGCGTCAACGGCTGGCCGTTGGAACTGCACCTCAAGGGGGACGTCGAGTTCCGCTGGCCACCGATCCCGCAGAGCCGCGGCTTCAACCACCTGCCCTACCGTATGGTCGTGCCCCAAGGCATCGACAACCTCTGGGTGGCCGGACGCTGCGCCTCGATGTCGCACGAGGCCCAGTCCGCCGCCCGCGTGACCGGCGCCTGCTTCGTCATGGGCGAAGCGGCCGGCACGGCCGCCGACCTGGCGCTGTCGGCGGGTACTTCGGCGGCCGTCGTGGACCTGGGCGCGCTGCAGGCGCGCCTGGCCGCGCGCGGCGCCTGGCTCGGCCGCGAAGATTGAACCGGCTCTAGCCACACTGCAAGATCGCCACATGGATACGCCCGATACCACCCTGCACGCGCGGCAGCAGCTCTACCGCGACATGGATCCGCACCACCTCACGCCGCTGTGGGAGGTGCTGCATGCGCTGGTGCCGCCGCAGCCGCGCACGCCCTGCGTGCCCGCGCACTGGACCTACGAGGCGGTGCGCCCCTTCCTGATGCGTGCGGGCGAGGCCATCACCGCCGAAGAGGCCGTTCGCCGCGTGCTGATCCTCGAGAACCCGGCGCTGCGCGGCCAGTCCGCCATCACCCAGTCGCTGTACGCCGGCCTGCAGCTGATCCTGCCGGGCGAAGTCGCGCCCAGCCACCGGCACGTGCAGAGCGCGCTGCGCTTCATCGTCGAGGGCAGCGGCGCCTACACCGCCGTCGACGGCGAGCGCACCACCATGCACCCGGGCGACTTCATCATCACGCCGAGCTGGACCTTCCATGACCATGGCAACGAAGGCGGCGAAGCGGTCGTATGGCTGGACGGCCTCGACATCCCGATGGTGCGCTTCCTCGATGCCGGCTTCGCCGAGAACGACAGCTCGCGCTCGCAGCAGGTCACGCGCAAGGAAGGCAGCAGCTTCGCGCGCTATGGCCACAACATGGCGCCGGTGCGCCACGATGCCCCGTTCGGCGCCACCTCGCCCATCTTCAGCTATCCCTACGCGCGCAGCCGCGAGGCGCTGGAGCAACTGGAGCGCGACGCGCCGATCGACGCATGGGACGGCGTCAAGCTGCGATACGTGAACCCGCTGACGGGCGGGCATCCGATGCCGACCATGGCCACCTTCATGCAGAAGCTGCCGGCCGGCTTTTCGGGCAAGGGCTGGCGGCAGACCGATGGCGCCGTCTACAGCGTGGTCGAGGGCACGGGCAGCGTGGACATCGAGGCCGGCGGGCAGCGCTGGCACTTCGACTTCGGACCGCGCGACCATTTCGTGGTCCCGTCCTGGCACACCGCCCGCCTCGCCTCGCAGGACGGCTGCGTGCTGTTCAGTTTTTCCGACCGGCCCGTGCACCAGGCACTGGCCATCCACAGAGAAGAAAGGTTGTCATGAGCTACGTCTTCCCGGCCCCCGCGGTCACTTCGGTGCCGGTGCTCGGCCGCGCGGAACGGTTTCCGGTCCATCGCGTGTACTGCGTGGGCCGCAACTACGTGGAGCACGCGCAGGAAATGGGCTTCACCGGCCGCGAGCCGCCCTTCTTCTTCCTCAAGCCCGCCGACGCGATCGTGCCGGTGCCGCAGGGCGAGACGGGCACCATCCCCTACCCCACGCTCACGAAGAACCTGCACCATGAGATCGAGCTGGTGGTGGCGATCGGCACCGGCGGGCGCAACATCGCGGCCGCCGACGCGCACAAGCACATCTTCGGCTACGCCGTGGGCCTGGACATGACGCGCCGCGACCTGCAGGGCGAGATGAAGAAGCAGGGCCGGCCGTGGGACATCGGCAAGGGCTACGACCAGTCCGGCCCCGTGGGCCCGATCACGCCGGCGGCGCAGGCCGCGGATGTCGCGAACGCCGAGATCTGGCTGCAGGTCAATGGCCAGAACCGCCAGCGCAGCAAGGTGTCCAAGCTGATCTGGAACATCGGCGAGACCATCGAGCACCTGTCCGCCGCCTGGGAACTGGCGCCCGGCGACCTGATCTTCACCGGCACGCCCGAAGGCGTGGCGGCGGTTGTGTCCGGCGACACGCTGGTCGGGGGTGTCGGGGGGCTGGGCGAATTGCGCGTGCGAATCGGCTGATCGCCGTCCGGCATGGGCCGGGGCGCCGTGCCCGGCACGACCATAATCCGCCACCGGTGCGCGCAGCGCCGGTGGCAGCCGCGGGTGCCGGCCCGCGGACAAGAACGAACGAGGAGAGACCGCTTTGCGCGTACTGGAACCCCTGGCCAAGCTGTGCGCCGTGGCTGCCGGGCTGCTGCTGACCGCCATCACCCTGATGACGTGCGCCAGCCTGATCGGCCGCAACACGGTCGGCATCACCCTGGTGGGCGACTTCGAACTGACCGGCGTGGCCGCCGGCGCGGCGATCGCCATGTTCATGCCCTGGTGCCAGCTCCGCCGCGGCAACATCATCGTCGACTTCTTCACCACCCGCGCGAGCGAGCGCACCAATGCGGCACTGGACCGGTTCGGCGCGCTGCTCCTGGGGGCGGCGATGGCACTGCTGTCATGGCGCACGGTGCTGGGCGGCATCAACGCGTTCGAGAGCCAGTCGGGCACCATGATGCTGGGCTTCCCCGTGTGGGTGGTCTATGCCTGCATGGTCCCGCCGCTGGTGCTGACGGCGGTGATCGGCCTGTGGCAGGCGGTGCTCGGCTTCGGACCGGAGGTGCGCGAATGAGCCCGCTGGCCCTCACCGCGCTGATCTTCGGGATCATGCTGCTGCTGATGGCGATCCGCACGCCGATCGCCATCGCCATGTTCGCCGCCGGCGCCATCGGCTACGTGCTGCAGGCGGGCTGGCTGCCGCTGGCCTTCTTCCTGAACACGCAATCGTTCGCGCGCTTCGCGAGCTACGACCTGTCGGTCATTCCGCTGTTCATCCTCATGGGCCACTTCGCCACCCAGGGCGGGCTGTCGCGCGCGCTGTTCGAGTTCGCCAGTGCGGTGATGTCGCGCTTCCGCGGCGGGCTGGCGATGGCGTCCGTGATGGCGTGCGCGGCCTTCGGCGCGATCTGCGGATCCTCGGTCGCCACGGCCGCCACCATCACTTCCGTGGCGCTGCCCGAGATGAAGCGGCACGGTTACTCCGGCCGGCTGGCCACCGGCACGCTGGCGGCGGGCGGCACGCTGGGCATCCTGGTCCCGCCGTCGGTGCCGCTGATCATCTATGCCATCCTGGCCGAGCAGAACATCGCCAAGGTGTTCGCGGCCGCGATGATCCCCGGGATCATCGCGATGACCGGCTACATCATCGCGATCGCGATCTACGTGCGGCTGGTGCCCGGCCACGCGCCGGACCACGACGCCGACGATGCACCGCGCCTGACCCTGTCGACCGTGTACGGGGTCCTGCCGATCGCCATCATCTTCCTGCTGGTCTTCGGCGGCATCTACGGAGGCTTCTTCACGCCCACCGAGGGCGCCGCCGTCGGCGCTGCGTCCACCTTCATCGCGGCCCTGCTCAAGCGCGAGATCACGTGGACGAAGTTCAAGCACTGCTTCTACGCCACGGCCGAGGGCTCGGCCATGATCTTCATGATCTTCCTGGGGGCCGACCTGATGAACGCCGCGCTGGCCCTGACCCAGGTGCCCGCGCAGCTGGCCAGCGTGGTGGGCAGCTGGGGCCTGTCGCCCGTCGCCGTGGTCTCCGCCATCCTGCTGTTCTACGTCGTGCTCGGCGCCGTGATGGACGAACTGTCCATGATCCTGCTGACGATCCCGATCTTTTTCCCCATGGTCATGGGGCTGGATTTCGGCATGCCGCAGGAATCGGTGGCGATCTGGTTCGGCATCATGGTGCTGATGACGGTGGGCTTCGGGCTGCTGGCACCGCCGGTGGGCCTGAACGTGTACATCGTCAACGGCATGGCACGCGACATACCGATCAGCGAGAGCTACCGAGGCGTGATGCCCTTCCTGGCCAGCGACGTGATCCGCACGCTGCTGCTGCTGTTCTTCCCGCCCATATCCCTGTGGGTGGTGCAGTTCCTCGGGTGAGTGCCGCTGAGGGAAAGCCCCGTAGCCTTCACCCGACCCCTGTTGTACTTTCGTCAAGTCCCAAATTCTTCCTCGGAGAAACCCGCCATGATCCAGCGACGCACACTGCTGAAGACCTCTGCCGCGGCAGTGGCTCTCGGCGCGCCCGGCCTGAGCGGCCTGGCGCAACAGGCCGTCACCCTGAAGTTCCACACCTTCATGTCCCCCCAGTCCAACGTGTGGCTGGGCATGCACAAGCCCTGGATGGAGAAGGTCGAGAAGGACTCGGGCGGCAAGATCAAGTTCGAGGCCTACCCGGCCATGCAGCTGGGCGGCACCCCGGTGCAGCTGTACGACCAGGCCAAGGACGGCGTGGTCGACGTGGTCTGGACCCTGCCGGGCAACACGGCGGGCCGTTTCCCCCGCATCGAGGTGTTCGAGCTGCCGTTCATGATGAACAACGCCGAGGCCACCTCGAAGGCCTACTGGGAGTACGTGCAGACGGTCGCGCAGGACGAGTTCAAGGACACGCACCCGATCGCCCTGCAGGTCCACGGCCCCGGCTTCTTCCACACCAAGAACAAGCAGATCAAGCACCCGGATGACCTGCGCGGCATGAAGCTGCGCGGCCCGACCCGCCAGATCACCAAGATGCTGGGCTACCTGGGCGCCATCCCGGTGGGCATGCCGCTGCCGCAGATCCCCGACGCCCTGTCCAAGGGCACCATCGACGGCTGCGTGATCCCGTGGGAAGTGGTGCCTTCGGTCAAGGTGCACGAGCTGACCAAGTACCACAGCGAGTTCGATCCGGCCGGCGGCGCGCTCTACACGACCACCTTCGTGATGGCGATGAACAAGGCGAAGTACGAGTCGCTGTCGCCCGAGCTGAAGAAGGTGATCGACGCCAACTCCGGCATGGAGACCTCGGGCTGGCTGGGCAAGGTGCAGCAGGGTAACGACGTCCCGGGCCGCAAGGTCTCCGTCGATGCCGGCGCGACCATCTACACCATCCCCGCCGCCGACGCGCAGGAGTTCAAGAAGCGCTCCGCCCGCGTCGAAGCCGAATGGGTGGAGGACATGAACAAGCGCGGCTTCGACGGCAAGAAGCTGCTCGAGACCGCCAAGGCCCTGATCGAGAAGCACGGCAAGACCACGCCGGCGCCCAAGAAGGCTTAAACTCGACCGGCCTTCCCGTACCAAAGGGCTCCTTCGGGAGCCCTTTTCTGCGCCCGGGATCCTTTCCTCCAGCCAGCGTGACCGCCTTCCGCAACCCGATCAAGTACTGCCGCGAATGCGGCTCGTCGGTGGTCCTGCGGGTGCCCGACGACGGCGACACGCGCGAGCGCGCCGTCTGCCCGGCGTGCGGCACCATCCACTACGAGAACCCGCTCAACGTGGTCGGCACCGTACCGTGGCTGGACGACAAGGTGTTGCTGTGCAAGCGCAACATCGAGCCGCGCTGGGGCAAGTGGACCTTGCCGGCCGGCTTCATGGAACTGGGCGAAACCACCGTGCAGGGTGCTGCGCGCGAGACGGACGAGGAAGCCGGCGCCCAGATCGAGATGGGCAACCTGCTCACCGTCATCAGCGTGCCCCGGGTGGGACAGGTGCACCTCTACTATCTGGCGCGCCTGCTGAGCGATCGCTTCGACCCCGGCCACGAGACCATAGAGGCGCGCCTGTTCACCGAAGGCGAGATCCCGTGGGAGGAGATCGCCTTCCGGACCGTGCGCGAGACCCTGCTGTGCTACTTCGAGGATAGACGCCGCGGCCGCTTCGAGGTCCACAACCTCGACGTGCTGTAGCCGCACGCGCTCAGTTGCGCACCTTGCTCTCTTCGCGCAGGCGTGCCTGTTCCCTCAGCGTGACGCAGGCCGGGAAATTCTGGTAGCCGGGCTTGGCGCACTCGGCCTGCAGGCAGAACTGCTTGGCCAGGAAGAACTTGTCGCCGCAGGTTTCGGCGGGCGGCACCAGCCGCTGGGCTTGCGAACGGGTGGCTTGCACCGCGGCTACGGCACTTTCGGATTTCTCCGGCTTCTCCGACTTCGCGGGCTCCGCCCGGGTTGCCGCCGGCGCCACCGTCGGCATCGCGACCGGGACGGAGTTTCGGCGGGCCGTCGACGCTGACCCGGAACTGGGTCTCTTCGCCGCCGCGGAGTTCGGCTCGGCATGGGCCGCGGGTGCCGCAGCATCGCCGCCGGCGTGCGCGGGCGCGGCGGCCTGGCCCAGTGGATCGGCGGCCGGCACCGCTGCATCGACGGCCGGTGGCGACATAGGCGTCATCGCCTCGGCCTCGCCGGGACCACCGGCCCGCCCGCCCATCAAGGCCACGGCAAGGGCGAAGCCGGCGACCGCCGCGGCAGCGCCGATCCAGAGCAGGTTGCGGCGCGGCAGGCGGGCCCGGTCCGCGGGAACCGCGCCGGATGCGACCGGAGGCTGCGTCGACACCGCCACCTCGCCTGCCGGCGCTGCCGACACGGCCGCACCGCCCGCCGGCGCTGGCTGCGGCGCAGTCGGATCGAGCGGCAGCGTAGGCACGGTGTCCAGGCCGGCACCCGCTTCGGCGGGCGCGCGTGCGGGGGCCAGGGTGATCCCGGTCGGCACGGTCGGCTCCGGGGAGCCACCGGCACCGGACAGGCGCTGCAAGCGGCCGCGCGCCAGGTCGGCATAGATGCCCTGCGGGAAGCGCGCGAGGAAGCCTTCGATGTCGCGCGGGTCGCTCGAATCCCGGACGTCACGCCAGTATTCGAGCTCCAGTTCGTGGGTGATGGGGCCGTTCGGCACGGTGGTGGCGGGCCGGGTCATCGGAACAGTCGGTGCATCGGCGGAGGCCGAGGACGCGGGCACCGGCGCCGGCGGCCGCAGCGCGGCGAGCGCGCCTTCGTCGAGGCCGGCGAAGGCTTCCCGCAGGGCCTGCAGGAACTCCGCCGCGGACTGGAAGCGGGCTTCGCGGTCCTTCTCGAGCGCGCGCGCAAGGACCGGATCCACAGCAGGCGGCAGCTGCGGCGCCACCGTGCTGGGCGGCGGAGGCGTGTGTCCGATCACCTGGTGGATCACGGAAAAATCGTTGTCGCCGTCGAACGGCCGCACGCCGGTGAGCAGCTGGTAGGCGACCACGCCCGCGGAAAACAGGTCGGCGCGCGCATCCACCTTCAGGCCCTGGATCTGCTCCGGCGCCATGTACTTCAGCGTGCCGATCATGCTGCCCTGGGTGCGCGTGGCTTCACCCGCGATGCGCGCCACACCGAAATCGGTGAGCTTGAGCCGGCCGTCGGCTTCCACCAGCAGGTTGGCCGGCTTGACGTCGCGATGCACGATGCCCTGGCGGTGGGCGAAATCGAGCGCGGACAGCAGGTCGCCCAACAGGCGCAGGGCCTCGCCGAGCGAAGGGCGCTCGCCTCCGTCCAGTCGCTGCTTCAGGTCCCGGCCCTGGACGTACTCCATCACCAGGAAGGCGGTGCCGCCATCGCGGTCGGAGTCGTAGACGCTGACGATGTTGGGATGCTGGAGTCGCGCCGCCGAGCGGGCTTCGGTCCGGAAGCGGGTCTCGTACTCGGCCGCCGCGTCGGGCGACAGGTCGTCGACCATGATGGTCTTGAGGGCGACGCTGCGGTCCAGGTTCGGGTCGCGGCCTTCGTAGACCACGCCCATCGCGCCCTTGCCGAGCACCCGTACGAGCTCGTAGCGGCCCAGCTTCTTCAGATGCACGTCAGGCCCCGCCTGGGATCAGGCCACCACGGCGAACTCCACCCGCGGCGCGGCCTCGGCCTCGCGCTCGCAGCCGAGCGTGATCAACCCGTTGCCCACCAGGTAGCACTCCGTACGGCGCAGCACCAGGGGCGTGTTGCCCCCGCCCATGTAGACCCAGGTTCCAAAGCTGGACTGGTCGTTGAGGATGAAATGACCGCCCTTCCAGTCGACGGTGGCATGGACGCGCGAAACGCGCGAATCGTTGATCGACAGGGTGGCGGTGGTCGCGCGGCCCAGGGTTAGCGAAGAGCCGTGCGGATCCAAGCGCAACGTCTGGCCATTGGCGGTGAGCTCCAGGTGCCCGTTGGCAACCGCCTTGAACATGGAGGCGCCCATCATGGTGGCGTCGACGTCCCGCTCGGGTTGCCACTGCACCCGCCAGACCTCGGTCTGCTCGTTCTTGCCGCGCAGGAACATAGGGCCCAGGCTGCGCAGCTTGCCGCGCAGCTCGGGATTGAGCGACTCGCGCACCCGGCTGGTGGTGAGGATCTGCTCGGCGCCGGCCAGGTCGGCCAGCCGCGCGGCGCTGTTGACGGCATCGCCGTAGCAGTCGCCCTCGATCTCCACGACTTCGCCGGATTCCACGCCCATCTGCATCTGCACCGGCTTGCCGGAACCGCCGGGATAGACCGGCGTCTCCTGCAGGCGCTTCTGGATGCCGACGCACGCGGCGATGGCGTCGGACTCGTCGGGGAAGACCACGAACAGGCCGTCGCCCAGGAGCTTGACCACGCGCCCGCGGTGCTGCTCGAAGCTGCGCGACAGCGCAGTCGTCAGCTGGGTGACGAAACGGCCGGCCGTCTCGTCGCCCAGCCGCTCGAAGATGCCGGTGCTCCCGACGAGATCAGCAAAAACGACGGTGGCCATGTGGCAACGATTGTATGCGCCAGCTCAGCGGGAAAGAAGCAGCAGGCGCGGCGGGCGCCCTGCCTGCGTCGCGGCGCCGCACCAAAGAAGAAAGGGGTTGCGGCGTGAGCCGCAACCCCTTATTGGCCAGGTTGACTGGTCGGCGTGGCGGGATTCGAACTCGCGACCCCTTGCACCCCATGCAAGTGCGCTACCAGGCTGCGCTACACGCCGAGCCTGCCATTATAGCCGGCGCTCAGTGGCCGGCCGACAGCAGGTCGCGGATTTCGAACAGTTCGCGCCGCACCAGCAGCAGCTTCTCGGAAATCGCGCTGCTGTCGTGCGGGGGCGCGCTGTCCTCGAAGTCCTCGAGGCGGGAATCCTCGACCTCGATCACCTCCACGCCGTCCAGCATGACCTCCCCGGCACGGCGCTTGTCGCGCTCGAGCTGCACCAGTTCCTGCAGCTTGTTGCGTGCGCCACTGATGGTGAAGCCCTGGTCGTACAGCAGGTCCCGGATGCGCCGGATCATCAGCACCTCGTGGTGCTGGTAGTAGCGGCGGTTGCCGCGGCGCTTCATGGGCCGCAACTGCGTGAACTCCTGCTCCCAGTAGCGCAGCACGTGCGGCTTGACGCCGCACAGGTCGCTGACCTCACCGATGGTGAAGTAGCGTTTGGCGGGGATGGCGGGGAGTGCTTTCTCCACTGAAATCAATGCGCTAGGAGAGAAAGCTGCAAGGTTACTCTAAGACCACGCGGGTGCAAAGCGGTGACACCGCACGCCGCGCGTGTTCGGTTCACTCGGCGTCGGCAGGCGCGGCGCCGTGACCTTGGATCTGCTCCTTGAGCTTGTGGCTGGCGTGGAAGGTGACCACGCGGCGCGCCTGGATCGGGATGGCTTCGCCGGTGCGCGGGTTGCGGCCCGGGCGCGGCGCCTTGGTGCGGATCTGGAAATTGCCGAAGCCGGAGATCTTGACGTCCTTGCCGTCGACCAGGCTGCCGGCGATCAGGTCGAAGAACGCGTCAATCATGTCCTTGGACTCGCGCTTGTTCAGCCCGATCTGCTCGAACAGCAACTCGGCCAGCTGCGCCTTCGTCAGTGCCGGGGTTTCCAGGCTCTCGACCGTGAAATCCATGCTCGCCTTGTCCCTTGTTGTCGTGAGCACGCTCAACCTCCTGCGCCGCGCAGCCGCCCGCCCAGCTGGGCGGCGATGCGTGCGGTCACGGCTTGCACCGCCGCATCGATCTGCTCGTCGGTCAGTGTGGCTTCGGGGTTGGCCAGCGTCAAGCGAACGGCCAGGCTCTTCTCGCCCTCGGCCATGCCGCCGCCGGCCTGCCGGGGCCGATAGACGTCGAAGAGGAAGGCATCGCGCAGCAGGCCACCGGTGTCGGCCGAGCGGATCGCCGTCATGAGGGCGTCGTGCGAAACCGATTCGGACACGATCACCGCGATGTCGCGCTGCGCCGGCTGGAAGCGCGGCACCGGCTGCAGCTGCGGCACGGTGCGGGCCAGCACCGCGTCGAGATCGACCTCGAACAGCACCGGGGCTTGGGGCATGTCCCAGGCTTGGCGCCAGCGCGGGTGCAGCTCGCCGAGCACGCCCACGTCCTGGCCGCCGATGGCGATCCGGGCACAGCGGCCGGGATGCAGCGCCGGGTGCTCGGCCGCGGTGAACACCGCACCGTGGGGAGACAGCAGGGCCTGGACGTCTCCCTTGACGTCGAAGAAGTCGGTGCCCGGCGACTTGCGGGCCCACTGCAGGCCATCGGGTTCGCCATAGGCCAGGCCGGCCACGCGCATCGGCTGCCGCACGCCGCGCACGGAGCTGGCCCCGGTCTGCACCGAGGCGTCGCGCAGGAAGACCCGGCCGAGCTCGAACACGCGCACGCGCTCGGCCTTGCGGTCCAGGTTGTGGCGCAGCACCTGCAGCAGCGAGCCCATGAGCGACGAGCGCATCACGCTCATCTGGCTCGCGATCGGGTTGAGCAGCCGGATCGGTTCGGCGTTGCCGGCGAGGTCCCTCTCCCAGTGCTCCTCGACGAAACTGAAGTTGATCGTCTCCTGGTAGCCCAAAGCGGCGAGCAGGCGGCGCACCGCGAAGCGCGAGCGACGGTTCTCAGGCCGCAGTTGGGGCGTGACGGGCGCCAGCGGCGGCGTGGTCGGCAGGCGCTGGTAGCCGACGACGCGCGCGACCTCCTCGATCAGGTCCTCCTCGATCGCCAGATCGAAGCGATACGGCGGCGGCGTGACCACGATGGCGTTGCCGCCTTCGGCCTTCGCCGGCAGGCCCAGTCGCTTGAAAGCGCCCAGGCATTGTTCGCCCGAGACCGGCATGCCGATCACCTTGGCGGCGCGCGCCACGCGCAGGGTCACGGGCTTGCCTTCGGGCAGCGCGAGCACCTGGTCGTCCATCGGGCCCGCTTCGCCGCCGCAAATGTCGAGGATCAGCCTAGTGATGTGCTCGATGTGCTCCACGGTCAGGCTGGGATCGACGCCGCGTTCGAAGCGGTGGCCGGCGTCGGTCGAGAAGTTGTAGCGCCGCGAGCGCCCCTGCACGGCCTGCGGCCACCAGAACGCGGCCTCGACGTAGACGTTGCGCGTGTCGTCGGACACGGCAGTGGCGTCGCCGCCCATGATGCCGGCCAGCGATTCGACCTGGCGGTCGTCGGCGATCACGCCGACCTTCTCGTCCACCGTGATCGTGTTGCCGTTCAGCAGCTTGAGCTGCTCGCCGGCGCGCCCCCAGCGGACGTCGAGGCCGCCGTGGATCTTGTCGTAGTCGAAGATGTGCGAGGGCCGCCCGAACTCGAACATGACGTAGTTGGAGATGTCCACCAGCGCGGTGACGCTGCGCTGCCCGCAGCGCGCCAGCCGGTCGACCATCCATTGCGGCGTCTTCGCCTGGGTGTCGACGTTGCGCACGACACGGCCGGAGAAGCGGCCGCACAGGTCGGGGGCCTGCACCTTCACGCGCAGGCGGCCGTCGTGCGCCGGTTCGACCGGCCGGAAGGTGGGCTGCTTCAGCGGCGCACCGGTGAGCGCCGACAGCTCGCGCGCGACGCCATACACGCTGAGCGCATGCGCCAGGTTGGGCGTGAGCTTCAGCGTGAAGACCTGGTCGTCCAGCTGCAGCACCTCGCGCACGTCCTTGCCGATGGGCGCGTCGGCCGGCAGTTCCAGCAGCCCGCCGTGGTCGTCGGAAAGCTTCAGCTCGCGCGCCGAGCACAGCATCCCCTGGCTCTCGACGCCGCGCAGCTTGCCCAGCTTGATGGCGAAGGGCTTGCCGTCATCGCCCGGCGGCAGTTCGGCGCCCACCTTCGCGCACGGCACGCGGATGCCGGCACGGGCATTGGGCGCGCCGCACACGATGTTCAGCAAGGCGCCCTGCCCCACGTCCACCTGGCAGACGCGCAGGCGGTCGGCGTTGGGATGCTGGACGGCTTCCTTGATCTCGCCCACCACCACGCCGGTGAACGGCGGGGCGACGGGGTGCAGGTCTTCCACCTCCAGCCCGCCCATGGTGAGGACGTCGGCGATTTCTTTGGTTGACAGCGGCGGGTTGCAGAACTCGCGCAGCCAGGACTCGGGGAATTGCATGTCTGTTGAACTCGGCTTGCGGTCTCAGCGGAACTGGCGCAGGAAGCGGATGTCGCCTTCGAAGAACAGGCGCAGGTCGTTCACGCCGTAGCGCAGCATGGTCAGGCGATCCGGCCCCATGCCGAAGGCGAAGCCGATGTACTTCTCGGGATCCAGGCCCATGTTGCGCACCACCGTCGGGTGCACCTGCCCCGAGCCGGCCACCTCCAGCCAGCGGCCGGCCAGAGGCCCGCTCTGGAACTGGATGTCGATCTCCGCGCTGGGCTCCGTGAACGGGAAGAAGCTCGGCCGGAAGCGCAGCGCGAGGTCGTCGCTCTCGAAGAACGTGCGGCAGAAGTCGGTGAAGACGACCTTCAGGTCCTTGAAGCTCACGTTCTCGCCCAGCCACAGGCCCTCGCACTGGTGGAACATCGGCGAGTGGGTGGCGTCGCTGTCCACGCGGTAGGTGCGGCCGGGGGCGATGACGCGGATCTCGGGCATCTCGCGGCCGGCGTACTTCTTCACGTGCTGCTGCGCGTAGCGCACCTGCATCGGGCTGGTGTGCGGGCGCAGGTTGTAGGGGATGCCGTCCTCGCCGTCGATGTCCACGTAGAACGTGTCCTGCATCGATCGCGCCGGGTGGTTCGGCGGATTGTTCAGCGAGGTGAAGCTGTGCCAGTCGGTCTCGATCTCGGGGCCGTCGGCCACGTCGAAGCCCATGCTGGCGAAGATCAGCTCGATGCGCTCCATCGTCAGGCTGACCGGGTGCAGGCCACCCGGCTCCCGGCCGCGGCCGGGCAGCGTGACGTCCAGCGCCTCGGCTTTCAGCTGCACGGCCAGCTCGGCATCGGCCAGCGCCTGCCGCCGCTCGGCCAGCGCCGCCTCGATGGCCTGCTTGGCCACGTTGATCGCCGCCCCCCGGGACTTCTTCTCTTCCACGGGCAAGGCCGCCAGGCCTTTCATCAGCTCGGTGATGCGGCCGGCCTTGCCGGTGTACCGGGCCTTGGCGTTCTCCAGCTCCGCCGGGGTGGCGGACTGGGCGAATGCGCTGCGTGCGCTTTCGACGATGGATTGCAAGTCTTCGGTCATGCGAAAGGAAAACAGGGCTAGTGCCTGCCAGCCCTAGCCCTGTTCATCGAGTGGGTTGCACCGGGTCCCGCCAAGGAGCGGCACCGGCCTTGGAACTCAAGCTGCCAGTCTGGCCTTGACTTGCTCCACGATGCCGGCAAAGGCGGCCTTGTCGTGCACGGCGATGTCCGCCAGCACCTTGCGGTCGATCTCGATGCCGGCCTTGCGGATGCCGTTGGCGAACTGGCTGTAGGTCAGGCCGCATTCACGCGCGGCCGCGTTGATGCGCGCGATCCACAGCTGGCGGAACACGCGCTTCTTCGTGCGGCGGTCGCGGTACGCATACTGGCCCGCCTTCATCACCGCCTGCTTGGCGATGCGGAAGACGTTGCCGCGGCGGCCGCGGAAGCCCTTGGCAAGGGCGAGCACCTTCTTGTGGCGGGCGCGGGCCGTGACACCACGTTTGACGCGAGGCATGTGCTTTCTCCTTCTTTCGTCTGCGGGTTACAGGCCGGCGAACGGCAGCATCTGCGCCATGTGGCCGAGGTTCGTCTCGTGGACGTTCACGGCACCGCGCAGCTGGCGCTTGTTCTTGGTGGACTTCTTGGTCAGGATGTGGCGCTTGAAAGCCTGGCCCCGCTTGACGGTGCCACCCGGACGCACGCGGAAGCGCTTCTTGGCCCCGCTCTTGGTCTTCATCTTGGGCATGTGACTGCTCCTTCTTGCCTTGTGCTCGTGAGGCGCCGCGAATCCTTCGCGTCTTGATGGCCCCGAGCCACTTGTGCGGCGGGCACGGGGGCCCGCCGCCTGTCGCACCGGCCGGGTGACCAAACCCGGCAGGCGCCGAACTCCTCTCTACGCCGCGGCCGTTTCGGTCGCCGGCTTGGCCTGGGCCGCCTTCTTGCGGCCCGGCGCGATCATCATGACCATCTGCCGCCCTTCGAGCTTGGGGAACTGCTCCACCAGGATGGCGTCGCCCAGCTCGTCGCGGATGCGCTGCAGCAGCGCCATCCCGATCTCCTGGTGCGTGATCTCGCGGCCCCGGAAGCGCAGCGTGATCTTGCACTTGTCGCCTTCTTCCAGGAAGCGCCGGATGTTGCGCATCTTGATGTTGTAGTCGCCGTCGTCGGTTCCCGGGCGGAACTTGATTTCCTTGACCTCGATGACCTTCTGCTTGGCTTTCGCTTCCGCGGCCTTCTTCTGTTCCTGGTACTTGAACTTGCCGTAGTCCATCAGCCGGCATACCGGCGGATTGGCAGTGGCGGCAATCTCCACCAGGTCCACGTCCAGTTCGCCGGCCATGCGCAGGGCTTCCTGCAGGCTGACGATTCCCAGGGGTTCGTTGTCCGGCCCGGAGAGCCGGACCTCCGGGGCCATGATTTCCCGGTTCAGGCGGTGCTTGCGTTCCTCGCGGTGGCGGCGGTCGCGGAAGTCAGTAGCGATGGTCTGGATCCTTCAAACAAATGGGCTGCACCAGCAGCAAAACCGCCGCGGTACGCGCGGACGCCAAGCCCTGTACTTCGTTGAAGGTCAGCACTTGCCGGCAATGTCCCGGGACAGCCTTTCGGCGAAAGCCTGCAGGGGCATTGCGCCGAGGTCCTGATTGCCCCGGGCGCGCACTGCGACGGCACCAGCCGCCTTCTCCTTGTCGCCCACGACCAGGATGAAAGGCAGCTTTTGCATCGAATGCTCCCGTATTTTATACGTGATCTTCTCGTTGCGCAGGTCGAGCTCCACCCTAAAGCCTTGATTCTGCAGACTTTTTGCAACCTCCCGGGCCCAGTCGGCCTGCCCGTCCGTGATGTTCAGCACGGCGACCTGCACCGGCGCCAGCCACGCCGGCAGCGCGCCGGCATGGTGCTCGATGAGCATCCCGATGAAACGCTCCAGGCTGCCGACGATGGCCCGGTGCAGCATCACCGGGTGGGCGCGTCCGCTGGTCTCCGTGACGTATTCCGCGCCCAGGCGCTCGGCCGTGTTGAAGTCGACCTGCATGGTGCCGCACTGCCACTGCCGGCCCAGCGCGTCCTTGAGCGTGTACTCGATCTTGGGCCCGTAGAAGGCGCCGTCGCCGGGCGAGACCTCGAATTCGACCCCGGATCGGCGCAGCGCCTCCATGCAGGCGTGCTCGGCCTTGTCCCACAAGGCGTCCGAGCCGACCCGCTGCTCCGGCCGCGTCGCCACCTTGTAGAGGATGTCGGTGAAGCCGAAGTCCTTGTAGACCTGCTGCAGCTTGGCCGTGTAGTCGACGCACTCCTGCAGGATCTGGTCCTCCGTGCAGAAGGCGTGGCCGTCGTCCTGGGTGAAGCCGCGCACCCGCATGATGCCGTGCAGCGCGCCCGACGGCTCGTTGCGGTGGCACTGGCCGAACTCGCCATAGCGAAGCGGCAGGTCACGATAGCTGCGCAGCGCCGACTTGAAGATCAGCACGTGGCCCGGGCAGTTCATCGGCTTGAGGGCGTAGTCGCGCTTCTCGCTCTCGGTCGTGAACATGTTCTCCCGGTAGTTCTGCCAGTGGCCGGTCTTCTCCCACAGGCTCTTGTCGAGGATCTGGGGGCCCTTGACCTCCTGGTAGCCGGTGTCCTTGTAGACCTGACGCATGTACTGCTCGACCACCTGCCAGATCGCCCAGCCCTTGGGGTGCCAGAACACCACGCCGGGTGCCACGTCGTCGATGTGGAACAGGTCCAGCTCGCGGCCGAGCTTGCGGTGGTCCCGCTTCTCGGCCTCCTCCAGCATGGTCAGGTACTGCTGCAGGTCGTCCTTGCTGGCCCAGGCCGTGCCATACACCCGCTGCAGCATCTCGTTGCGGTGGTCGCCGCGCCAGTAGGCGCCGGCCACCTTCATCAGCTTGAAGTGCCGCAGCTTGCCCGTGCTGGGCACGTGCGGGCCCCGGCACAGGTCCTCGAAGCCGCCTTCGCGGTACAGCGAAACTTCCTCGTTCTGCGGGATGCTGGCGATGATCTCGGCCTTGTAGTGCTCACCCAGGCCCTTGAAGTACTCCACCGCCGCGTCGCGCGGCAGCACGCGGCGCACCACGGGCTCGTCCTTGGCGGCCAGTTCGGCCATGCGCTTCTCGATCGCAGCCAGGTCCTCGGGCGTGAAGGGGCGCTTGTACGCGAAGTCGTAGTAGAAGCCGTTCTCGATCACCGGGCCTATGGTCACCTGCGCCTCCGGGAACAGCTCCTTGACCGCGTACGCAAGCAGGTGCGCCGTCGAATGGCGAATCACCTCCAGGCCTTCCGGGTCCTTGGCGGTGATGATGGAGACGGGTGCGTCGCGGTCCACCGTGTACGCGGTGTCCACCACCTTGCCGTCGACCTTGCCGGCGAGCGCGGCCTTGGCCAGGCCGGCGCCGATCGATGCGGCAATCTCCGCCACCGTGACCGGTGCGGGGTACTCACGGCGCGAGCCGTCGGGAAGCGTGATCTGGATCATGGGCGGCTGTAACTCCAGCGGGACAAACGAAAAGCGCGGCCTGTAGCCGCGCTCTTGCTGGACATCGGGAAGGGATGCGTTCAGTGCGTGCGCGACTACCCGGCCGCTAGCGGGCCGTTCCTTGCGAGGTAGTTCGCGGTGTCATAACCGAAGCTGCCTTTCCCGGTTCTTGCTGGTGGAAGAAGCACCGATTCTACCCCGCCGGGGCAAAACCCGACCCGTTGCACCGGGTGCAAGGCGCGATCACGACCTGCTTCTCCACCTCGAAGTGCTCGTTGATGTTCTCGCTCTCGATGCGCAGTTCGCCGGAACCGGCGCAGTCGGGACAGCGCTGCTGGCCCAATTGGCGCTCATCGAAGACACCCGTCCTCTCGCTGTTGTCGGCCATGGATCCTCCTGCTGGGGCAGTCGGCCACTCTAGCGGCGGGCGGCCGCGGCGCAAAGAGGCCCTTCCCGGCCTCAGCTGGCGTGGGTGGCCGCCCCGGGACTCGCAGCCGGGTCGATCGCAGGGCCGTGGCCGGCCCGTGGCAGGACCAGCACGAACTCGGCTCCGCGGCCCGGGCCTTCGCTGTGGGCCTCGATCCGGCCGCCGTGCATCTCGGCCAGCCGGGCCGCCAGGCTCAGGCCGATGCCCAGCCCACCCCCCGCCGGCGACCGGTTCACCTGCATGAACAGCTCGAACACCTGGTTCAGGCGCTGCGGTTCGATGCCGATGCCGTTGTCCCGCACCGAGATACGCACCTCCCCCGGGTCGGGCGTGCTCACCTGCAGCCACACGTCGCCGCCGGGCGGCGTGTAGTTCGCCGCATTGTTCAGGAGGTTGGTGAGGACCTGCGCCACCCGCGTGGGATCGGCATCGAGCTCGATGTCCGGCTCCACGTACCCGGTGTGCAACCGGTGCTCGCGCTCCTCCATCAACGGCCGGCTGGTCTCGACGGCCGCCTCGACGGCTTCGGCCAGCCGCATCCTGCGCACCTGCAGCACGATCTTGCCGCGCGAGATGCGCGAGACATCGAGCAGGTCGTCGATCAGCCGCACCATCTGCTTGACCTGGCGCTCGGCGATGGCGCGCGCCCGGCTGGCCAGTTCGCCCTCGGGGGCGCGGTTGAGGATTTCCAGCGAGTTGCGGATCGGGGCCAGCGGGTTGCGAAGCTCGTGCGCCAGCACGGCGAGGAACTCGTCCTTGCGCCGGTCGCCCTCGCGCTGTTCCTCATAGAGCTGCTCCAGCCGCTGGGCCCGCTCCAGGGCGCGCTCCTCGCTGGCCCGCAGCGCCAGTTCGTTGAGCTCGCGCTGTCGGGCCGCGGCCTCGGCGGCACGACGGGCGCGGGCCTGCACCAGCGTGATCCAGGCCAGCAGGGCCGACACCGCCACCGACAGGACGGCCAGCCAGGGGACGAGCCGACGCTGCGACAGCGACTCCAGTGCCGGCCGGCTGGTCATCACCAGCTGCCACGGCCGGCCTGCGACGTCCAGCCGCCGCATCGTCCGGTACTCCGCGGGATGGGCGCCTGGCTCGCGTGTCGACAGCAGCAATGCCTCGGGCCCGATCTGCTCGCCGTCGTAGAGCTCGTAATCGATCTGGCGGATGCTGCTGCCGCGCACGCCCGCCAACAGGTCACCGACCCGGAGCGGCGCATAGACGAAGCCTTGGAGCGACTGCCGCCTCCCCGCAAGATCCCTGGGCGGGCGGTCGCCGCGATACACGGGCAGGTAGATGACGAAGCCGGCCTGCTTGTGCTCGTCGATCTCCTGCACCAGCGTGACCTTGCCGGAGGCGGCCGGCCGTCCGAGGTCGCGCGCGCGTTCCATCGCGGCCTTGCGGACCGGGTTGGTGGCCATGTCGTACCCGATGGCCGCGCGGTTGCGCTCCCCCAGGGGCTGCAGGAACAGGATGGAGTGGTATTCCGGTCGGGGGTCCTTGGGCCACACCCGGAAGCCGGGCTCGCCGCCCCGGGTCCGCATGCGATCCTCCAGCGCGGGTACCTCGGTGGGCTGGAGCCGCATCGTGTAGCCGATGCCCAGGATGCCCGGATAGCGGTCCCTCAGGCCCAGTTGCGCGATGTAGGCAGCGAACTCGGCTTTCGAGACCTCGTTGCGGCTGGCGGCAAACAGTCCGCTCACACCGTGCAGCAGCGTGATGGTGGTGTCCACGCGTTCCCGCATCGCGTCGGCCGTCCGGGTGGCCTCGGCCTCGAACGCGGCCTGGTCGCGCTGCTCGATCGTGCGGGTGACCGATAGCAGCAGGACGGCCGTGATGGCCAGCGCCAGCCCGAACACCACGGCCGGCGCCAGCCACGGCGACCGCTTGCGCACGGCATCGGCATCGGAGCGGGGAGCGGACTCGGGGGGTGCAAACACGTCAGCGCGGGAGGCAGCAGCGACTCGCGATGAATGCTACCCCGCTGCTGCGCGGCACAGGCTGGGGCGGACGAACGGCGCACCCCGGATCCCCGGCAGGTGAAGAAAAGGCAAAAAGGCCCGGAGGCCACCGGGCCTCCGGGCCTTGCCGGCCCTTGCCGCCGGATCAGGCCGCCTTCTTCTCGTCGAAGAACTGGGCGTCCTCGGTCGAACCCTTCAGTGCGGCCGTGGAGGCTTCCTTCTCGATGGTGGTGGTCACCGCGTCGAAGTAGCCGGTGCCCACCTCGCGCTGGTGCTTGACCGCCGTGAAGCCCTTTTCGGCCGCCGCGAATTCGGCCTGCTGCAGCTCGACGAAGGCGCTCATCTGGTTGCGGGCATAGCCGTAGGCCAGGTTGAACATCGAGTAGTTGAGGCTGTGGAAGCCGGCCAGGGTAATGAACTGGAACTTGTAGCCCATGGCGCCCAGCTCCTTCTGGAACTTGGCGATGGTGGCGTCGTCCAGGTTCTTCTTCCAGTTGAAGGACGGCGAGCAGTTGTAGGCCAGCAGCTTGCCGGGGAACTTCGCATGGATGGCGTCGGCGAAGGCCTTGGCGAAGGCCAGGTCCGGCGTGCCGGTCTCGCACCAGATCAGGTCGGCGTACTCGGCATAGGCCAGGCCGCGGCTGATGGCCTGCTCCAGGCCGTTGCGGCTGCGGTAGAAGCCCTCGACCGTGCGCTCGCCGGTGAAGAAGGGCTGGTCGTTGGCGTCCACGTCGCTGGTCACCAGGTCGGCCGCCTCGGCGTCGGTCCGGGCCAGCAGCACGGTGGGGGTGCCCATCACGTCGGCCGCCAGGCGCGCCGCCACCAGCTTGGACACCGCCTCGCGGGTGGGCACCAGGACCTTGCCGCCCATGTGGCCGCACTTCTTGGCCGCGGCAAGCTGGTCCTCGAAGTGCACGCCCGCGGCGCCCGCCTCGATCATCGACTTCATCAGCTCGAAGGCGTTGAGCACGCCGCCGAAACCGGCCTCGGCATCCGCCACGATGGGCGCGAAGTAGTCGACGTAGCCCTCGTCGCCGGGACCCTTGCCCTCGCTCCACTGGATCTGGTCGGCGCGCTGGAAGGTGTTGTTGATGCGGCGAACCACCTTCGGCACCGAGTCCACCGAGTACAGCGACTGGTCGGGGTACATCTCGCCGTTGCTGTTGGCATCGCCGGCCACCTGCCAGCCGGACAGGTAGATCGCCTTCAGGCCGGCCTTGACCTGCTGCATGGCCTGGTTGCCGGTCAGCGCGCCCAGCGAGTTGACGAAGGGCTCGGTGTTGATCAGGTTCCACAGCTTCTCGGAGCCGCGCTTGGCCAGCGTGTGCTCGATCTGCAGCGAGCCGCGCAGCCGCACCACGTCGGCGGCGCTGTAGCCACGCTTGATGCCCTTCCAGCGCGGGTTCTCCGCCCAGTCCTTCTCCAGTTGCGCGATCTGCTGCTCGCGGCTCAGGTGCGTCCAGTTGCTCATGGTCTTTCTCCGTGGTTGTTGCAAGGCCGGTCGGCGAAGGCTTCGTCCGCCATGGAGAAGACTTTAAGTCTTGTAGAAGACTTGGCGCGCATCTTGTGTCTTATAGAAGACCAAAAAATTTCTCCTTGTTTTTCAATGGCATGCGTATCGTTTTTCATATAGCGAATCTTCGATTCTCATATTGGGAAAATTTGCCGCATCGCAACAAACCATGTTTCCGCATCGTGGAAGGCTTTTGCGCGAAAACGAAATGCGCTCTGGCAGGGTGGCGGAAGCCATGGCACACGGCTCGGGCAAGATGCGCGCTTTTCGCTCCTCGTGTCCGCCGCCCGTCCTTCCCGCGTCCTCGCCTGCGCGTGCCTGGCGCTCAGCATGTCCCTGGTGGGCAGCTACGTCGCCTTGTCCAAGCCACTGGTCGCCGCCATCCCGGTGTTCCTGCTGGCCTGGCTGCGCTTCGCGATCGGCGCGCTCGCCATCCCGCACTGGCTGCGCCGCCCGACCAACGAACCACCGCCCACGCCGCACGTGCGCCGGCTGCTGTTCCTGGAATCGCTGCTGGGCAACTTCCTGTTCTCGATCTTCATGCTCTATGGCGTGAGCATGACCAGCGCCGTGTCGGCCGGCGTCATCATGGCCGCCATCCCCGCCGTGGTCGCCGTCATGAGCTGGGCCTTCCTGCGCGAACGGGTGGCCCCGCGGGTGTGGGCCGCGGTGGCCTGCGCTGCCGGCGGCATCGCCCTGCTCGCCCTGGGCCGTACCGATGCGGGCGCCGCGGGCGGCCAATCCTGGCTGGGGAACCTGCTGATCGTCGGCGCCGTGCTGTGCGAAGCGTCCTATGCCGTGATCGGCAAGAAGCTGACCGGCGCGATCGGGCCGCGGCGCATCACCGCGGTGGTCAACCTGTGGGGGTTGGCGCTGATGACGCCACTGGGCCTCTGGCAGGCGTGGACCTTCGACTTCGGCAGCCCGGGCGCCGGCACCTGGGCGCTGCTGCTGTTCTATTCGCTGGCAGCCAGCGTGTGGAGCGTCTGGTTGTGGATGACCGGGCTGCGCACCCTCCCCGCCGCGCTGGGCGGCGTCTTCACGGTCATGCTGCCGGTCTCGGCGGCAGCGGTGGGCGTGCTGGTCCTGGGCGAGCCGTTCGGCCTGCTGCAGGCCTCGGCGTTCGCGCTGGCGCTGGCCGGCGTGTTGCTGGCGACGCTGCCGGTCAGGCCAGGGGCCGTTCGCTGACGACGATGCCGTCCTCGTCGGCGTAGAGCCAGTGGCCCGGTCGTACCGGCACCCCCTGGATCAGCACGGGGACGTCGCGCTCCCCCTCGTTGCGCTTGACCGAGCGCTGGGGCATCAGCGCCAGCGCGCGGACGGCGATGCCTGCGGCCTGCAACTCGCGGCTGTCGCGCACCGCCCCATCGACGACGATGCCGGCCCAGCCGTTGCGCGCCGCCGCGGAGGCCAGGTTGCCGCCGACCAGGGCACGCCGGACCGAACCGCCGCCGTCCACCACCAGCACGCGGCCCTCCCCCGGGGATTCGACGGCTTCCTTGACCCGCGAGTTGTCCTCGAAGCAACGCACGGTGGCCACCGGCCCGCAGAACCGCGCGACGCTGCCGAACTCCCGGAACACCGGGGGCAGCGCCCGCAGGATGGGGATGGCGTCCTTCTCGTGCGCGTCGCACAGGTCGCAGGTGCTGAAGTCGGGCGGATTCATCGACCGGTCACTTTCTTGATGGCGGGCTTGATGTTCTCTCGACGGGCCGGCAGCACCGAGGCGTTTTCGCGCGGCATGTTCAGCACGATCGAGGTCGAGGTCTCGGTGAGCATACAGAAGCGCGTGACCACGGCGTCCAGGTGCTCGACGTCGATGACCGCGATCTCCAGGATCCAGCTGTCCTCGCCCGTGACGTTGAAGGCATTGATCACCTCGGGCGTCTGCTCGATCAGCTTCACCACGCGCGCGTACTCCACCCGGCCCACGCGCACGATCGCGCGGATGCCGTAGCCCAGGCGCTGGTAGTCCAGCACGGCGCGGTACCCCTTGATCACGCCCTGCAGTTCCAGCTTGCGCACGCGCTCGGTGACGGCGGGCTGGCTCAGGTGCACGCGCCGGCCGAGTTCGGCCATGCTGATGCGCGCGTCGCGCTGCAGTTCCGCCAGGATGCGGGCGTCGTAGGCGTCGATCTCGGAAACTTCGGTCGTCATGGAATTCAACCTTGATTCTCAAGGCAACAGGGTTCGATTGCCTTGAAGTGTGCCTGTAAAGCGGACTTCCGGCCACCTACGATCGCTGTCCATGAACACCGCCGCCCTGTCCATCGCGCGCCCGCGCAGCCTGCTCGTTCCCGCGCTGCTGGCCTGCTACCTGGTGTGGGGGTCCACCTACCTCGCCATCCGGCTGGCCCTGGCCAGCTTCCCGCCCTTCTTCCAGATGGGCAGCCGCTTCCTGGTCGCCGGCATCCTGCTGTTCGGGTGGATCACGCTGCGCGGCGGCACCTGGCCGACGGCCCGCCAGTGGGCCCACGCCGCCGTGGTCGGCGCCCTGATGCTGGGGCTGGGCATGGGCCTGACCGCCAGTGCGGAGCAGCACGTCGGGTCCGGGCTGGTGGCGGCCTTCATCGCCGTGGTGCCCATGCTGGTCGGCCTGTGGGGGCTCCTCTTCGGCCAGCGGCCCGGCAGGCTCGAGGTGGCCGGGATGGCGGTCGGCCTGGTTGGCGTGCTCCTGCTGGTGCGGGGCGCCAGTTTCGGTGGCTCGCCCCAGGCGCTGGCCGGGATCGCCGTCGCCACCCTGGCCTGGTCGCTCGGGTCGGTGCTGTCCACCACGCGCTTGCCGCTGGCGCCCGGCGCTGCGGGCTTCGCCAGCGAGATGCTGTGCGGCGGCGTGGTCCTGGTCGCCGCCTCGCTGGCGCTGGGCGAGCAGCCGCAATGGCCGCCACAGCCGATGGCCGCGGCGGCCTGGCTGTACCTGGTGCTGGCGGGCTCGCTGGTGGCCTTCAGCGCCTACCTGTACCTGCTGCGGCATGCCTCTCCCGCCCTGGCCACCAGCTACGCGTTCGTCAATCCGGTGATCGCGCTGGCACTGGGTGTCTCGCTGGGCGCCGAGGTGGTCAGCGCTGCCGAATGGAGCGCCTGCGGGGTCATCCTGGCCGGGGTGGTCCTGATCGTGCGCGGCAGGCAGGGCCGACCGAGCGCCTGAAGCACGGCAACGACCGTGCGCCGCAGGTCGCGCACGGGGGCGATCCGCCCCGCCAAAAAAGCGACAGCCCCCAGTGAAAAAAGCCGTTTTCCCCTTGGAAACGCGTTTTTTCTCCTTTAGCATCCGCTCTGCCAGTGGTGGCCAGCCGTAGCCGCTGGCGATCGATCCACTTCTAGAAGGAAACAAGATCATGGCAACTGCGAAGAAAGCGGCCGCGAAGAAGGCCCCCGCGAAGAAGGCCGCTCCGGCCAAGAAGGCTGCCGCCAAGAAGGCCCCGGCGAAGAAGGCCGCACCGGCGAAGAAGGCGGCTCCCGCCAAGAAGGCGGCGGCGAAGAAGGCGGCTCCGGCCAAGAAGGCCGCCGCGAAGAAGGCGCCCGCCAAGAAGCGCACCCCGAACGCCGCGTTCATGAAGCCGCTGACCCCCAGCCCCCAGCTGGCGGCCGTGGTCGGCACCAGCCCCATGCCGCGTACCGAGGTGGTGAGCAAGCTGTGGGCCTACATCAAGAAGAACAAGCTGCAGGACTCCGTCAACAAGCGCATGGTCAACGCCGACGCCAAGCTGCGCGAGATCTTCGGCAAGGCACAGGTCTCGATGTTCGAGATGGCCGGCCTGATCGGCAAGCACGTCAAGTAAGCCGCCAGTCGACGAACAAAGGGCCGCTTCGCAGCGGCCCTTTTCTTTTGCCTGTCGATGGGAAGGGCCGCTGCGTGCGGCCCTGGTTCATTCGGCCGATGCGCGCTGCAAAGCCGCCTCGCGGATGGCGCTGAGCGTGCCGCGCGTGGTGATCACCTCGGGATCCAGCATCACCTCGATCAGCGTGCCCTGCTCGCGCTCCAGCGCGGCGAGCAGTTCGGGTTCGAACTCCGCCGTCCGCGTGATGCGCACGCCGGCGTAGCCGTAGGCGCGCGCCAGCGCAGCGAAGTCCGGGTTGTGCAGCTGCGTGCCGTGCACGTGCTGCGGGTACTCGCGCTCCTGGTGCATGCGGATGGTTCCGTACATGCCGTTGTTCAGCAGCACGACGATGCTCTTGCCGCCGAACTGCACCGCGGTGGCCAGCTCCTGGCCGGTCATGAGGAAGTCGCCGTCGCCCGCGATGGTGAAGGCGGTGCGGCCGCTGACCAGGCTGGCGGCGATGCCCGCCGGCACGCCGTAGCCCATCGCACCCGAGGTCGGGGCCAGTTGCGTCTTCAGGCCTTTCGCCAGCCCGTGGTAGCGATGGAAGCGGTGCAGCCAGCTGGCGAAGTTGCCGGCACCGTTGGTCAGCACCGCATCGGCCGGCAGGTGCTTCTGCAGCACGGCCAGGATGGCCGGCATGTCGATCTCGCCGGGCAGTGGCTGCGGCACCAGGTTGGCCTGGTAGTCCGCGTGCGCGGCGCGGGCCCACTCGGCCCAGGGCAATTGCCCGGGTGCGGCCAGCGCCTGCAGCGCCGTCGTTGCCGTTTCCATGCCGGCGTTGATCGCGACGTCGGCCTGGTAGACGCGATTGAGCTCCTCGGCACCGGCGTGGATGTGCACCAGCAGCTGCGCCGCACGCGGCGGCTGCAGCAGCGTGTAGCCGCTCGTGGTCATCTCGCCCAGCCGCGGGCCGATCGCCAGCACCAGGTCGCTCTCGCGGATGCGCGCGGCCAGCTTCGGGTTGATGCCGATGCCGACGTCGCCGGCATAGAGCGGGTGGTGGTTGTCGAAGGTGTCCTGGAAGCGGAAGGCGTTGCCCACCGGCAGCTGCCACTGCTCCGCAAAGCGCTGCAGGGCTTGCGCGGCCGCCGGCGTCCAGCCGCCGCCACCGGCGATCACGAAGGGGCGCCGTGCCGCCAGCAGCAGGCCGCTCAGCCGCTCCATCGCGTGCGGATCGCAGCCGGCTTGGACCGGCTCCACCCGCGCCAACGGCCGGGCGGCCGTGCGGCGGGTGAGCATGTCTTCGGGCATCACCAGCACCACCGGGCCGGGGCGGCCGTTCATGGCGGTCGCGAACGCGCGCGCGATCGCTTCCGGAATGCGGTCGGGATCGTCGATGCGCTCGACCCGCTTGGCCATGCCCTTGGTGCTCGGTCCGAAGAAGCTGGCGTAGTCGACCTCCTGGAAGGCCTCGCGGTCACGCTGGTCGGACGCGACGTCGCCCACGAACAGCACCATGGGCGTCGAGTCCTGGAAGGCGGTGTGAACGCCGATCGAGGCGTTGGTGGCGCCGGGGCCCCGCGTGACGAAGCACACGCCCGGGCGGCCGGTCAGCTTGCCCACCGCCTCGGCCATGAAGGCGGCCCCGCCCTCCTGCCGGTTGACGACGAAGCGGATGCGATCGCGGAACGCGTGGAAGCCGTCGAGAACGGCCAGGTAGCTCTCGCCCGGCACCCCGAAGGCGTGGCTCACGCCCTGCTCCACCAGGCATTCGACGATCAGGTGGCCGGCAAGTCGGGGCGTGTCAGGGGTCATGGGGACTGGACGGGAAACGGCTAGTGAAAGGTCCCGCGGATTATCCGCGCCGGCCCTGGAGCGCGACGGTGAGAACTCGGTCACTCCCCAGTCGGCTGCGCGAAAAAAAGCGCGGACCAGGCCGCGCTTCCTTGGGGTGCCGAAAAGGCTGGGGGCTCAGGCCACCTGCAGCTTGGGCGGACGCACGGCCGCGGTGCTGCCACCGGCGCCGAACTCGATCTCGCCGGAGAGCTGGCCGCCCTCCTCGATCACCACCTTGCCGTAGCGGATGCGGCCGGTCACTTTGCCGGTCGAGTAGATCACCAGCTTCTGGCGCACCGTCAGGTTGCCGTCGAAGGCGCCGCGGATCTCGGCCACGTCGATCTCGGCCGAGCCCTTGAACGAGCCGCGCTCGGAAATCTGGATCATGCGCGAGTCCATGGTGGCCTCGACCGAACCTTCGACGACCAGGGTGTCGCAATCGGTGATCTCGACGCCCTTGAGCTTGATGTTCGGGCCGACGGTCAGCTTGGCCTCGCCGCCGGGCACGTTGGAGGTGGCGCTGTTGGCGGCAGGGGCGGTGGGAATGGGCGCGGTGGCGGCGGCCAGCGCGGCAGCGTTGGGCGTGCCCGGGCGCACGTCGTTGTCGCGCTTGTTGTTGTTGAAGAAGGGGGACTGCAGTGCCATCGCGTGAACTCCTCGGTGGTGTAGATGAGTCACGAATGCTAGGGATGGGCTTGCTTACACGCATCCCTGCTGAGGCAAGTTCGGTAACTGTTTACATGCCACGGCCCAGCGGCGTCACTGCAACACATCTCGTAACAGTTGTTGCGGAGCCTGCAACGGATGAGCAGGATGCGGTCCAGCAGGAGGCATTCGATGAACCGACACGCACGCAAGCTCGTTGCGGCCTGGTTGGCCCTGGTGGCGCTGGGCGCCAACGCCCAGGCCAGCGCACCGCAGGAATTCGACACCGACACAGGCAACCTGCTGGCGGTGCTGCGCGGGTCGGACGGCGACAACCAGCCGCAGGAGACGCTGCAGCCGTACGGCCGGCTGCGGGCCGAACTGCCCGACGGGCGCGTGGTCGAGCTGGAGATGAGCTGGTTCCGCTACGTCGGCGACATGCACATCCGGCTGGTGTTCGACAGCCGCACGGAACTGCAGAGCGCATCGCCCGATGACCTGCAGCGCATGCAACTGGCGCCGGAACAGGCGCTGCAACTGGCGGTGCAGAACATGCGCCGCACCTACGGCGAGCCGCTGGTCCAGCCCTGGCAAGGCGGGCTGATGCAGGTGCGGGGGCGCGCCGACGATCTCAACAGCAGCTACTTCCTCGACCGTTCCTTCTGGCGTTCGCTGGAAGAGCGGCATCCGCAGGGCCTGGTCGCTGCCGTTCCGGTGCGCGGCGGCCTGCTCTATGCCCCGGCCGACGACGAGGATGCCGTTGCCACCCTGCGCTTCAGCGCAACGGCGCTGTATGCCGGGTCGTCGCGGCGCCAGCTGTCGTCGGCGCTTTACCTGTTCAAGGACGGCCGCTGGTCGGTCTTCCAGCCGCCGCTGGCGCACTGAGCCTCAGTAAGGTACCGCGTAGCGCTGGCCGCGCCAGCTCAGCACCGCGCGGTGCTGCTTCACTTCCTCCAGTCGCACGCCGGGCGCAAGCTCGCTGCCCTCGTTGAATACCTGGCCGTTCACGATCAACAGGCGCTGGGCCGGGTTCTGCGACCACACACCCCCGCTGACCGCGAGGGGCGGTGCGCCGGGCGGCGCACCCTGCAGTTCGGGGGACTTCGCGGGCTCCCTCGCGACGGCCTGCACCTGCACGGTGGCGGACGGCGGCGCAGCGACAGGTGCGGGTGCGGGTGCGGGTGCGGGTGCGGGTGCGGGTGCGGGTGC
>NZ_DASPLW010000010.1:0-155751 GCF_035627355.1 Ramlibacter sp. | reverse complement strand
TAATCCTGTTTGCTCCCCACGCTTTCGTGCATGAGCGTCAGTGCAGGCCCAGGGGATTGCCTTCGCCATCGGTGTTCCTCCGCATATCTACGCATTTCACTGCTACACGCGGAATTCCATCCCCCTCTGCCGCACTCCAGCGATGCAGTCACAAATGCAGTTCCCAGGTTGAGCCCGGGGATTTCACATCTGTCTTACATCACCGCCTGCGCACGCTTTACGCCCAGTAATTCCGATTAACGCTTGCACCCTACGTATTACCGCGGCTGCTGGCACGTAGTTAGCCGGTGCTTATTCTTACGGTACCGTCATTACGCCGAGGTATTAGCCCGGCGTGTTTCGTTCCGTACAAAAGCAGTTTACAACCCGAGGGCCTTCATCCTGCACGCGGAATGGCTGGATCAGGCTTTCGCCCATTGTCCAAAATTCCCCACTGCTGCCTCCCGTAGGAGTCTGGGCCGTGTCTCAGTCCCAGTGTGGCTGGTCGTCCTCTCAGACCAGCTACAGATCGCAGGCTTGGTGAGCCTTTACCCCACCAACTACCTAATCTGCCATCGGCCGCTCCAATCGCGCGAGGCCTTGCGGTCCCCCGCTTTCATCCAGAGATCGTATGCGGTATTAGCTACGCTTTCGCGTAGTTATCCCCCACGACTGGGCACGTTCCGATGTATTACTCACCCGTTCGCCACTCGCCACCAGGGTTGCCCCCGTGCTGCCGTTCGACTTGCATGTGTAAAGCATTCCGCCAGCGTTCAATCTGAGCCAGGATCAAACTCTACAGTTCGATCTTGATTTGTTGCCCCTTGCGGGGCCGCTCAAAAGGAATCGAAGTGAACTTCACTTCTCTTCAGTGAGCGTTTGTTGTTCCGAAGAACTTGGCAATCGCCATCAAACGCCCACGCTTATCGGCTGTATGTTGTTAACGAACCTTCTTGGCGCCACCGGCTCATCGCCTGTCTTGCCTGCGTTCGCTGCGATCAGCGAAGCCTTGAATTATGACAGTTTTTTCTAAGCTCTGTCAAGCTGTTTGCCGTTTTCTTTTGCCTTCGCTTCGTTGTCGAAGCTTTTGCAAATCGCTTTCGGCGAAGCCCTCGATTATGGCAGACTTTTTAAAAACCTGTCAAACCCGAGGGTTTTTGCTGATTCCGCTTTGCTTCGGTTGCCGCTAGGCCGCCTCGGCGCTTCGTCTTCAGCAGAGCCTTGAATTCTATACCGGATTTTTCGCTCCGGCCAACTCATCGACTCTTTTTTCTTCCCCGCTTCGGTGACCTCACCTTGCGGTGGCGTCTCGTCTGCGGAGCCCGCGACTATAGCACTCCGCGAACGAGCCCGACAACACGGATGCACTTTCTTACGTGGGCCATGCCGATGGCGCGGCACCCGTTCTCGACGGGGCCTTCTCTGCACAGCACTAGAGCTGCTGCCTGTAGCTTGCGGCGCTCCGCCTCCGGTGGAGCCGGCTACCCATAATCGACCGTTCCATGGCCCTAATCACCCTGCTCGAAGCCCAGTTGGCCTATGGCCACGTTCCCCTGCTGGACCATGCCCAATTCGCCCTCGAGGCGGGTGAGCGCGTGGGCCTCATCGGTCGCAACGGCGCGGGCAAGTCGTCTCTTCTGAAGATCCTGGCCGGGCTCGAGCGGCCGGATGACGGCACCCTTCAGTTGCAGCAAGGAATCCGGATCTCCTATGTGGCACAGGAGCCCGTGCTCGACGGCTCGGCCACGGTTTTCGAAGTGGTTCGCAGCGGCCTGCGCCCCGTCCTCGACCTCATCGACCAGTACAGCCACGGCATGGGCGACCTCGATGCGCTTCAGGCCCGCATCGAGGCCGAAGACGGCTGGAACTGGGAGCAGCGCGTCAACGAGACCTTGCATCGCCTGCATCTCGACCCTGCAGCCCGCATCACCACGCTTTCCGGTGGCGTGCGCAAGCGGACGGCTCTCGCGCAGGCGCTGGTCACGCGCCCCGACGTCCTGTTACTGGACGAGCCCACGAACCACTTGGACCTGGATGCCATCGAGTGGCTCGAGGGCCTGCTGCTGGACTTCAAGGGCAGCGTGGTCACCATCACCCACGACCGCGCCTTCCTCGACCGCACCTCGACCCGCATCGTCGAGCTGGACCGGGGACAGCTGCGCTCCTATCCCGGCAATTTCAGCCGCTACCAGGCCTTGAAGGAAGAACAGCTGGCACAGGAGGCGGTGGTCAACGCCAAGGCCGACAAGCTGCTGGCCCAGGAAGAGGTCTGGATCCGCAAGGGCGTGGAAGCCCGGCGCACGCGTGCCCAGGGCCGCATCAACCGCCTGCAGAGGCTGCGCGAGCAGCGCAGCGCCCGGCGCGAAGCGCTCGGGCGCGTGCGCATGGAAGTGGCGGCCGGGGCGCCCACCGGCAAGCTGGTGGCCGAGCTAGAGGGCGTGGGCAAGGCCTTCGACGGCAAGTCGGTGGTCCGCGACTTCTCCGCCACCCTGCTGCGGGGCGACAAGGTCGGCCTGGTGGGGCCGAACGGCGCCGGCAAGACCACCCTGCTGAAGCTCATCCTCGGCGAGCTGGCACCGGACAGCGGCAAGGTGCGCCAAGGAGCCAACCTGCAGGTGGCCTATTTCGACCAGATGCGCGAGGCGCTGGACCTCGACGCAACGCTGGAGGACTTCATCAGCCCCGGCAGCGAGTGGATCGAGATCGGCCGACAGCGCAAGCACGTCAAGAGCTACCTGGGCGATTTCCTGTTCTCGCCGGCGCGCGCGACATCCCCCGTGCGTTCGCTTTCGGGTGGCGAGCGCAACCGCCTGCTGCTGGCACGGCTGTTCGCGCGTCCGGCCAACGTGCTGGTGCTGGACGAGCCGACCAACGACCTGGACATCGACACGCTCGAGTTGCTGGAAGACCTGCTGCAAGACTACGAGGGGACGGTGTTCCTCGTCAGCCACGACCGGGCGTTCCTGGACAACGTGGTGACCAGCATCGTGGCTTGGGAGGGCGATGGCCGCTGGCGCGAATACGAAGGCGGCGTGCAGGACTGGCTGCAGCAATCGCAGCGCAGCCGTTCGCTGGCGCCCGCACCCAGTCTCTCGCCGGCAGCCGCACCCGCCGCCGCTCCGGCCCCGGCCAAACCACAAGCGACGCCAGCCCCGCGCCGCAAGCTCAGCTACAAGGAGCAGCGCGAACTGGAGGCGCTGCCGGGGCAGATCGACGCCCTCGAGCAGGAACAGGCCGCGATCGCCAGCGAACTCGCCGACGGCAGCCTCTATGCACGCGATGCCGAGCGCGCCGCCCGGCTGGCCGTGCGCAGCAGCGAAATCGAAGACGAACTGATGGCGGCGCTGGAGCGCTGGGAAACGCTCGGCAGCCTGTAGGGCGCGGCTGTCGCCATCTGGCGGCCACGGCTGACCTTTCGGCAGCCGCGCAGGGCACGCGGCCCACCTACAGTGTCCGGGCATGCCATTGCCCCACTTCCGAGGCTTGTCGCGGCCGGCACCCGAGGGCTGGCTTTGGCGGCTCGCCACCTGCCTGCTGCTGCTGGGATGGACCACCGGCTGTGCCGGCCTGCCGAGCCAGGTCGAGCGCACTGCGTCGCGCGCATTCGCCGCCCCGGAACAGACCAGCCTGGGCCGACTGGTGGCCGCGCGGCGCGCACAGGCGGGCACGCGCGCCGCCTCCGGCTTCCTGTTGCTGGACAGCGTGGACTCGGCGTTCAGCAGCCGGTTGGCGCTGGTCGAGCGCGCCGAGCGCAGCCTGGACCTGCAGTACTACGCCATCCACGCCGATGCCAGCACCGCGGTGCTGCTGGAGCGCATCCGCAGCGCCGCCGCGCGCGGCGTGCGGGTGCGCATCCTGCTCGACGACTTCAACTCCGTCGGGCCGGACGCCCAGGTGCTGCGCCTGGCCTTCGTGCCCGGCATCGAGCTCCGCCTCTTCAATCCGCTGACTGGCTCGCGCCGTTCGCTGCTGACCCGCATCCTCGGCTCGCTGCCGGATGTGGATCGCATCCAGAAGCGCATGCACAACAAGCTGTTCATCGCCGACAGCGCCTGGGGCATCACCGGCGGACGCAACCTCGGCGACGCCTACTTCGGCGGCGACCCCGACGGCGCCTTCGTGGATCTCGACGTGCTGGCGGCTGGTGCCGTGGTGCAGCGGATGGCCGCCAGCTTCGACCGATTCTGGAACGACGAGCTGGCCTATCCGGTGCAGGCCTTGCTGGAGCAAGAGGACCTGGACCGGCTGCGCAAGGACGATCGCAAGGAACCGCCTGCCGGCCCTGCTGCCTCCAGTCCCGGCCTCCAACCCGCCTCGACTTCCACTGGCGCCACTGTCGTCGCCCCTGCCTCATCCAGGGCCGCCCCGGGCAGCAGCGACAAGGTGCTCCCCAACGAACGCAACACGCCCCCGCCGCCCTCGACGCGGCGCCCGCCCATGGACCTGCAGCAGGTGCCGCTGGTCTGGGCTCCCGCCGCCCTGCTGGTGGACGAGCCCGGCAAGATCGCGCCCGGCGACGACGAAGCCGACGCCGGCGAGACCGTGGTGGACGGGCTGTTGCAGCTGATGCAGCAGGCCCGCACCGAGCTGCTGATCATCTCGCCCTACTTCGTACCCGGGCCCCAGATGATGGCGGTGTTCGCGCAGGCCCGCGCGCGCGGCGTGGCGGTTCGCGTGCTGACCAACTCGCTCGCGTCGAACGACGCGCCGGCCGCCCACGCCGGCTATCGACGCTACCGGCGCGAGCTGCTCGCGCTGGGCGTCGAACTGCACGAGATGCGCGCCGACTCGCCTGTCGACGCCGCGCAAGGCAGTGCCGGCGCCAGCCGCTCCGGCTTCGGGCTGGGCAGCCAGGCCGGAGGGTCCAAGGGCGCCGCGCCCCGCGCCAGCCTGCACTCCAAGGCCGTGATCATCGACCGGCGACTGTCGGTGATCGGCTCCATGAACCTGGACCTGCGCTCGCAGAAGCAGAACAGCGAAGTCGCCTTGCTGATCCGCAGCCGCAAGCTCGCCGACGCCGGGGCCCGGCTGATCGAGCGCACCTTCGCCCATGGCGCCTACCGGGTCGAGCTGGCCGGTGACGAGCTGCTCTGGCGCGCGCCGCCCGGCGCCCCGTTCGGCGACGCCACCCACGAACCCGACGCCTCGCTGCGGCTGCGCCTGCTGGTCGACCTGCTCGCGCCGATCGCGCCCGACGAGATGCTCTGACGGCGCGCTACATCCGGCGCACCAGCTCGGCGTATTTCTTCCAGAACGCCGCGTCCTGGGTGGTGGCGAAGTTGATCCGCATCAGCGTGCTCGGCTTGCGCTCGGCATGGAACAGCGCGCCGGGCGCCAGCAGGTAGCCTTCGTCCAGCATGCGCTGGGCCAGCGCGTCGGTGTCCACGCCGGTGTCCACCCAGCCGAACAGGCCGGCCGGCTCGGCCGCGAAGCGGCAGCCGGCGTTCAGGGCCAGCTTCACGCTGCGGCTGCGCGCCGCATCCAGCCGGCTGCGGATGCGCTCGGAGTGCCGCCGCAACTGCCCCTGCTCGATGCACAGCGCCAGCGCCCGCTCCAGCAGCGCCGGCGTGGTCAGCGTCGACAACAGCTTGGTGTCCAGCAGCCGCTCGACCAGTGCCGGGTTCGCGGCGAGGAAGCCGATGCGCCAGTTCGGCGCCAGGATCTTGGCGAAGCCGCCGACATGGATGGTGCGCTGCAGGCCGTCGAGCGCGCACAGCCGGGTGGCGTGCTCCGGCGCGATGTGGCTGTAGGTGTCGTCCTCGACCACGTGGAAGTCGTGCTGGTTGGCCAGTTGCAGCAGGCGGTGCGCGCTGCCGGGCGACAGGCAGTAGCCGGTCGGGTTGTGCAGCACGCTGACGCTCACGTACAGCTTGGGCCGGTGCACCTCGCAGTAGCGTGCCATCACCGCCAGGTCCGGCCCGTCGACGCGCCGCGGCACCGGCAGCAGCCGCATGCCCATGGCCGTCAGGCGCGCGAATTCCACCGCCCAGCCCGGCTCCTCGACCATCACCGGATCGCCGGGGCGCAGCAGGGCGCGGCTGACGATGTCCAGCGCGTGGGTCGCCCCTATCGTGGTGATGATGCTGTCCGGGCCGGCGTGCACGTTCATGGCGGCCAGCTTGCGCGACAGCGCCAGGCGCAGCGCGCCGTCGCCCATCGGTTCGCCGTATTGCAGCGAGAACGCCTGCAGGGCCCGGGTGCCGGTCACCTTGCGCACGGCCGCGGGCATGAAGGTCGATTCCATCCATTGCGGCGGGAAAGCGCCCATGCCCGGCTGCGGCTTGCCGCCCAGTCCATGGAACATGCCGCGGATCAGCGTGGTGGCGTCGACCGGCGAGGGCGCCGGCTCGGCCGCTGTGGCAGCGGACGTTTCGGCGCGACGCGCGGCGGACGGCCGCGTGGCCGGCTCGCGCAGGGCCAGCTCGCGCACGAAGAAGCCGCGGTTCTTGCGCGCTTCCACCAGCCCCTGGGCCAGCAACTGGTCATACGCGGCCACCACCGTGGCCGGGCTCACGCCCTGCTGCTGCGCGCACAGCCGCACCGACGGCAGGCGCGCGCCGGGCGCCAGCAGCCGATCGCGGATGCGCTGGGCGAAGCGGCCCGACAGCTGCTCGGTGAGCGACAGGGAGGAGGATCGGGTCAGCATGGGAGCTTTCGTGTACTGCCCGGCGGACCGATACAGATCGGCATCTGAACCGGGCAACTGTACTGGTGGTGTATTGGTTCGCGAGCTTACAGTGGGTTGGATGCACCCACAAGCCATGGCCCTGCACGACTCGCTCGCAAAGCGCGCCGACGCCGGAGCGCGCACATGAGGCCGCAGGAGATCCGCGGGCTCTGGCTCGGCTTCATCGGCGTCGCCGTCTTCGCGCTGACCCTGCCCATGACGCGGCTGGCGGTCGGCACGCCGGAGGCGCCGCAGATGTCCGGCGTGTTCATCGCGCTCGGCCGCGCGGTCGTAGCCGCAGCCCTGTCCGCGGCCTTCCTCCTGGCCAGCCGGGCGCCGCTGCCGCGCCGCGGCGACTGGCTGCCGCTGGCGATCACCGCGGCCGGCGTGGTGTTCGGCTTTCCTCTGCTCACGTCGGTCGCGATGCGCTACGTCGAAGCGGTGCATGCCAGCGTGATCGTGGGCGTGCTGCCGCTGGCCACGGCTGCGGTCGGGGCCTGGCTGCACCGGCAGCGGCCCGGCCCTGGCTTCTGGGCCTGCGCGGCCCTGGGCAGCGCGTTGGTCGTGGCCTTCGCCCTGCTGCGCAGCGGCGGCACGACGCTGCACGTGGCCGACCTGCTGCTGCTGGCCGGCATGGCGTGCGCGGCGGTGGGCTACGGCTGGGGCGCCCGCCTGTCGCAGCGCATGCGCGCCGAGCACGTGATCTGCTGGGCGCTACTGATCTCGCTGCCGCTCACCCTGCCGCTCGCACTCGTCACCCGCCCGCAGGCGACGCTGCCCGCCTCGGCCTGGTGGGCCTTCGCCTACGTCGGCGTGTTCTCGATGTGGCTAGGCTTCTTCGCCTGGTACCGCGGCCTGGCGCTGGGCGGCACCGTACGCGTCAGCCAGGTGCAACTGGTGCAGCCCTTCCTCGGCATGCTGTTCGCCGTGCCCCTGCTCGGCGAGACGATCGACGCCACCACGCTCGGATTCGGCCTGGCCGTCATCGCCACCGTCTTCATCGGCCGCAAGATGCCGGTGCACCCCCGTTCCCAACCGGAGCCTGCATGAACCCCTACGACCTGCCCTCGACCTGGGTGCTGGCGCGCCGCGCCAGCCGCATGAACCCGTCGGCGATCCGCGAAATCCTCAAGGTCACCGAACGCCCGGGCGTCATCAGCTTCGCCGGCGGCCTGCCCTCGCCGAGCACCTTCCCGGTCGATGCGTTCGCCGCCGCCAGCGCCCGCGTGCTGCAGGAAGACGGACCGGCCGCCCTGCAGTACGCCGCCAGCGAAGGCTTCCCCGCCCTGCGCCAGCAGGTGGCGGCCGGACTGCCCTGGCCGGTGGACCCGGACCAGGTGCTGATCACCACCGGCTCGCAGCAGGGACTGGACCTGGTGGCCAAGGTGCTGGTGGATGCCGGCTCGCGCGTGCTGGTGGAAACGCCCACCTACCTGGGCGCGCTGCAGGCTTTCGCGCCGATGGAGCCGGAGATCCTGGGCGTGCGCAGCGACTACGAGGGCGTGCAACTGGACGACCTGAGGGCCAAGGCCGAAGGGGCCCGCTTCCTCTACCTGCTGCCGAACTTCCAGAACCCGACCGGGCGCAGCATGAGCGAGGCGCGCCGGGCCGCCCTGGCCGAACTCGCGGCCGAGCTGCGGCTGCCGATCGTGGAGGACAACCCGTATGGCGAGCTGTGGTTCGATCGTGCGCCACCGCCCCCACTGTCGGCTCGTCATCCGGACGGCTGCCTGTACCTGGGCTCGTTCTCCAAGGTGCTGGCCCCGGGGCTGCGCCTGGGCTTCCTGGTGGCACCGCCGGCGCTCTACCCCAAGCTGCTGCAGGCCAAGCAGGCGGCCGACCTGCACAGTCCCGGGTTCAACCAGCGCATGGCCGCGCAGGTGATGGCGGGCGACTTCCTGCAACGCCACGTGCCGCGCATCCGCGCGCTCTACCGCAGCCAGCGCGACGCCATGCTGGCGGCCCTCGAGCGTGAAATGGCCGGGCTGGGCTTGCAGTGGAACGTGCCCGACGGCGGCATGTTCCTGTGGGCGCGGCTGCCGCACGGGCTGGACGCGCTGGAACTGCTGCCCCGCGCCGTGGAGGCCGGCGTCGCGTTCGTGCCCGGCGCGCCCTTCTATGCCGATGGCAGCGAGGACCCCGAGGCGCAGCGCACCCTCCGGCTGTCCTTCGTCACGGCCAGCGTCGCCGAGATCGACCGCGGCATCGCCGCCCTCGCCGCCGTCATCCGCCAAGCCACCGGCTGATCCGCCGCATCGTTACTGCCAACGGAAACTCCCATGCGCATGCGCCCCTTCCAGCAGGTCGACGTCTTCACCGCGACCCCTTACCTCGGCAACCCATTGGCCGTCGTGCTCGACGGCAGCGGCCTGTCCACGCAGCAGATGCAGGCGTTCACGAACTGGACCAACCTGTCCGAGGCCACGTTCCTGCTGCCGCCCGAGCACCCCGAGGCCGACTACAAGGTCCGGATCTTCTGCCCGGGCCGCGAACTGCCGTTCGCCGGCCACCCCACCCTCGGGAGCTGCCACGCCTGGCTGGGCGCCGGCGGCCGGCCCCAGGGCGAACACATCGTGCAGGAATGCGGGGCCGGCCTGGTCCGCATCCGCCGCGACGCCGCGTCCGGAAAGCTCGCGTTCGCCGCGCCGCCGCTGCGCAAGAGCGGCCCGCTGCCCGAGGCCGAGGTCGAGCTGATCGCGCGCGGACTCGGCCTCGCCCGCACGGACATCGTGGCCCATGCCTGGTGTGACAACGGGCCGAACTGGCGCGGCGTGATGCTGCGCAGCAGCGAGCAGGTGCTGGCGCTGCGGCCCGACGCCGCGGTGCTGGCCGGCCTCGACGTCGGCGTGGTCGGCCCGCGCGGCAAGGTTGGCGTGGCCGGCCCGCGCGCCGCCGGCGACGACTGCGCGTTCGAGGTCCGCGCCTTTTTTCCCGGTAACAACGGCATGGCCGAGGACCCGGTCACCGGCAGCCTGAACGCAGCGCTGGCGCAATGGCTGGTCGGCGCCGGGCTGGCCCCGGAGCGCTACGTCGCCTCGCAGGGCACGGCGCTCGGCCGGGCCGGCCGGGTGCACGTGGAGCGCGCCCCCGACGGCACGACCTGGATCGGCGGCCACTCGGTCACCTGCATCGCCGGCGAGGTGCGGTTGTGAGCGCGGTGCCGGGCATGGACCACCTGGTGGTGGTGGCCGACTCGCTGGTCCAGGGCGCCGACTGGTGCGAGCGCACCCTGGGCGTGACGCCGGGGCCCGGTGGCGAGCACCCGCTGATGGGCACGCACAACCGCCTGCTGCGCATCGCCACCGTCGACCACCCGCAGGCCTATTTCGAGATCATTGCGCGCAACCCGGCGGCCACCGCGCCCGGGCGCACCCGCTGGTTCGACATGGACCAGCCGGCGCAGCAGTCGGCCGTGCGCGAACACGGTCCGCGGCTGGTGCACTGGGTGGCGCGGGTGCCGGACCTGGATGCCGCACTCGCCGCCTGGCGCCGGCTGGGCCTGGACCGCGGCGAAGCCATCGCTGCCTCGCGCGAGACGGCGCGCGGCCTGCTGCGCTGGCGCATCGGCGTGCGGCCGGACGGGCAGCGCCTGCTCGACGGCTGCCTTCCCACGCTGATCGAGTGGACCGGGCCGCACCCGGCGGCGAACATGCCCGAGAGCGGGATCGCGTTGCACGCGCTGGCCCTGCAACATCCGCAAGCCGGCCTGCTCGGCCGCGCGCTATCCGCGATCGGCATAGCCCGCGTCGCCGTGGCCGAAGGCCCGGCCAACCTGTGCGCCACGCTGCGGACGCCCAAGGGCGCCGTGCGCCTGGAATCCTCGGGACTCTGACCATGCGCTTCACCACCACCGAAATCGACGACGCCCGCCGCATCGTCTATGCCCGGCTGCCGCCCACGCCGCAGTACGCCTGGCCCATGCTGCGCCAGCGAATGGGGCTGGAGGTGTGGGTCAAGCACGAGAACCACACGGCGGTCGGCGCCTTCAAGGTGCGCGGCGGCCTGACCTGGTTCGACGCGCTGGCGCGTTCGCGGCCGGAGGTGCGCGGCGTGATCAGCGCCACGCGCGGCAACCATGGGCAATCGGTCGGCTATGCCGCCCGGCTGCACGGCCTGCAGGCCACCATCGTGGTGCCGCACGGCAACTCCACCGAGAAGAACGCGGCCATGCGAACGCTCGGCGTCGAACTGCTGGAGCACGGCGAGGACTTCCAGGCCGCGCGCGAGCACGCCATCGAGCTGGGGCGGCAGCGGGGGCTGCTCATGGTGCCCTCCTTCCATCGCGAGCTGATCCGCGGCGTGATGACCTACTGGCTGGAGTTCTTCGAGAGCTTCGCGCGCGGCAGCGAGCCCGACGTGGTCTACGTGCCCATCGGCCAGGGCTCGGGCTTCTGCGCCGCGGCCGCCGCCCGCGCCCACACCGGCGCGCGCAGCGAGCTGGTCGGCGTGGTCTCGGCCCATGCCACCACCTACCTCGACTCGTTCCGCGCGGGCCGGGTGATGGCCGCCCCGGTGAGCACCGAACTGGCCGACGGCATGGCCTGCCGGATCGCCGACGAGGAGGCGCTGGCGGTGGTGCGGCGCGAAGCCGCCGACGTGGTGGCGGTGACCGACGACGAGGTCGGCGAGGCCATGCGCATCCTGTTCCACGACACGCACAACGTGGCCGAGGGCGCCGGCGCGGCCGGCCTGGCGGCGGCGCTGCAGCAACGCGGACGCCGCGCCGCGCGCAGCGTGGGCCTGCCCATCACCGGCGGCAACGTGGACAGCGCGCTGTTCGCCCGGGTGCTGTCAGCCCCGTCGGTGCCGTCCTACACGGCCGGCGGCAGCGCCCGCCTAGAGTGATCCCGCGCGCCGCGCGGGCGCGGGAGACTTCCATGGATCGAGTCACGGGGCCGTTCGACGGCCGTTGGGTCGCCAGCTCCGCCAGCGAAATGGGTGCCGGCAGCGGGCGCTACCTGGGGTTCGCCAAGGTCTGCTGCACCCGGCCAGGCAGCTTCTGGCTGGCGACGCTGTGCGAGCAGCCCGGCTGCTGCGCCCACCTCTGCGGCGGCGGGCTGTTCGACACGCCGGAGGCCGCGATGGCCAGCGCCGAACTGATCGCCGCCGGCCACATTCGCGCCAACGCGTCCTTGCCGGCCGGCACGGCCCCCAGCACGTCGCCCACCCTGCACGCGGCCTGCTGATCCCGGCCGCCGGGCGTCACGCACGGGACCGGCGGGTTCCGGGCGGCGAACCAGAATCGCGCGCATGGGAACCCTCTACCTCGTGCGGCACGGCCAGGCCTCCTTCGGCGCGGCCGACTATGACCAGCTGAGCGAGCTCGGCCGGCGGCAGAGCGTGCGGCTGGGCGAGTACTTCGCGCACCAGGGGATCCACTTCGACGGCCTGATCGCCGGCACGCTGCAACGCCACAAGCAGACGCTGGCCGGGATCCTGCAGGGCATGAACCGGGCCGGCGAGCACCTCGCCTGGGAAGGCCTGAACGAATACGACAGCGAGGCGGTGATCGCCGCCATCCATCCCGGACCGCGCGAGCGGCCACGCACGCCCGAGGAGGCGCGGCACCACTTCCGCCTGCTGCGCGACGGCCTGGCCCAGTGGATGGCCGGCGCCGCCAACCCCGCCGGCATGCCGACCTGGCGCGACTTCCTGGCCGGCGTGGCCGGCGCGCTCGACCATGTGCGCGCCAACCACTACGGGCAGAACGTGCTGGTCGTCACCAGCGGCGGTCCGATCGCCACCGCGGTCGGGCACGTGCTCGGGGCCTCGCCGCAGGCCACCATCGAGCTGAACATGCGCATCCGCAACACCGCAGTGACCGAGTTCGCCTTCACCCCCAAGCGGCACTCGCTGGTCAGCTTCAACTGCCTGCCGCACCTGGACGCGCCGGACCTGCGCGGCTGGATCTCCTACGCCTGAGCCAGCGATCATGGTGCGGCCGCGGCCGTGACCCGGCGCAAGCAGCGGGTTCGGGCCTTGGCCTAGACTGCCCGCATGAGCAGCGCGAGCGGCAGCCCGGACGACAGCCCCTGGCAGGTAATCTGCCTGTGCGCCGCATGGTGCCGCGCATGCGGGGAATGGGCCCCCGTCTTCGATGCGCTCGCCGCCGCCCATCCGCAGGCCCGGTTCGCGTGGGTGGACATCGAGGACGAAGCCGACGCCATGGGCGACGTGGACATCGAGACCTTCCCCACCCTGCTGGTCGGGCACGGCACCCAGGCCCGCTTCTTCGGACCGGTGCAGCCCTCGCAGGCACAGGTCGGACGGCTGCTCGACACCCTCCTGTCCGGCGATCGCGCGGCGCCCGCCACCGCGCCGGAAGCGAGCGCGCTGCTGCATCGGCTGCAGGCCGCCGTGCTCCGAAAAAGCTAGCAGCCGATACAGGCCTTGTCTGGATGTAACCCCGCAAGGTCCCTTCCTACACCGCGCGGCTCAAGGGCCTGACGAGCGTTTCTCTGCTTTGCAAGCCCAATCCGGGGTCATGGCGGGTGTGCGGCCCCCATGCATCTCTTTCCCAAGCTTTTTCCAGGAGTACCCAGATGGCATCGAACAATCAAGGCAACGCCGGTGGCAAGTCGAACCGCGGTTTCGCATCGATGGATCCGGAGCGCCAGCGCCAGATCGCCAGCGAGGGCGGCAAGGCGGCCCATGAAAAGGGGACCGCCCACGAGTTCACGTCCGAGGAAGCCCGCGAGGCCGGCCGCAAGGGGGGCCAGGCGCGCAGCGCCAATCGCAAGCGGAGTGCGCAGTAGATCGGCTGCGACGGTGCGCCGCGCAGCGGCTCACGAACCAGGGGCCGCCCGCGCAGGGTGGCCCTTTTTTTCGGTGGCCTCAGGTGCCGCCGACGAAGGGATTGCTGCGGCGCTCGCGGCCGAAGGTGCTCTCCGGGCCATGGCCCGGGATGAACACCGTGTCGTCCCCCATCGGCCACAAGCGCTCCACGATGCTCGCGACCAGCGTGTCGTGATCGCCGCCGGGGAAGTCGGTGCGGCCTATGCTGCCGGCGAACAGCACGTCGCCGACGAAGGCGCGCTGCAGCTCGGGTGAATGGAACACCACGTGGCCGGGCGTATGGCCCGGGCAATGGCGCACGTGCAAGGTGTGCGCGCCCAGGGTGACGGTGTCGCCGTCCTCCAGCCAGCGCACCGGCGTGAAGGCCTCGGCCGGCGGGAAGCCGAACATGCTGCTTTGCTGCGGCAGGGCGTCGATCCAGAACTGGTCGCCCCGGTGCGGGCCGATGATGGGCAGCTGCAGCCGTCGGGCCAGTTCGCCGGCAGCGCCGGCGTGGTCGATGTGGGCGTGGGTCAGCCAGATCTGCTTCAGTGAAAGGCCGAGTGAAGCGACCTGCTGCTCCAGCACGTCGAGATCGCCGCCCGGGTCGACGACGGCGGCTTCCAGGGTCTGGTCGTCCCAGACCAGCGAGCAGTTCTGGGCGAAGGGCGTGACAGGGACGGTGCGGTAGCGGAGCATGCCGCGATTGTCCCCGGCCCGCGCGCCTAGCTGCCCGCGGCCGATCAACCTTTCTGCTTCTGCCCGGACGCCGGCCGGCCCGAACGGTCCGGCTCGGCGGGCGAGGAGATGTCGCCGAGCGACAGGCCCACGTCCTCCTCGTCGGCCGGGCTCTTGGCGGCGATGTCGCCGATCGACAGGATGCCGACCAGCCGGTCCTGGCCGTCCACCACCGGCATGCGGCGGATCTGCGCGTTCGACATCTCGACCAGCACCTCGTCGACGTCGTCGTCCTGCCGCGCCGTGCGCACGTGGCCGCTCATCACGTCGGCCAGCTTGCAGGACTTCGGGTCGACGTCGCGCGCGAGACCACGCACCACGATGTCGCGGTCGGTCACCATGCCGCACAGGCGCTCGCCGTCGCACACGGGCACCACGCCCACGTTCAGTTCATCCATCACCTTGGCCGCATCCGCCAGCGTGTCCTGCGGGGTCATGCTTCGGGGGTTGCGGGTCATCACGTCGGCCACGGTTGCCATGGTTCGCTCCTGGTTGGTGCCGGCGCCAGCCGCCGGCTTGCGGACCAATCTACGCAGCCCGGCGGCGAACGCCATAGTCCGCCTCGCAAGCTGCCGTAGGACGTGAATGACGGACCGGGACGCCCTTCAGTCGGGCCAGTGCGGGCGATCGACCAGGGTGGACAGCGGCACCTGCGCCACTTCCTGCAGCAGCTGCGCCAGTTTCAGCCCGGCCGCCTCGACGACGGCCCGGCCCTTGTCGGCGCTGGCCAGCGCGGCGTTGCCGGCGGCGCCCTGCGGGTTGTAGTCCTGCATGTGCCAGCCGAGCTTGGCGCTGCGGCCGTTGCCCAGCAGGCCGAAGCGCTGCGCCCGGTCCTGCGAGCTGGAGCGGAAGTCCTGCGCCCGGGCCATGTCCACCCACTGCGGGCGCAGGGCCAGCATCATCGAGGTCTCGATGTCGCCGGCATGGATGCCGAAGCGGTGCTCCGCCGGCGGGAAGCGGCCGGTGACCTCGTCGCCCAGCGGCAGGTCGTACCAGCTGGCCGAGAAGACGATCAGCTCGCAGCGGGTGCGCAGCTCGCGCGCCACGATGTCCATGAGGGCGACGTGCCCGCCGTGCGCGTTGAACAGCACCAGCCGGCGCACGCCGGCGCGCGCCACCGACTCGCCGATCTCCGTCCACAGCCGGATCGTGGTCTCGGCCGACAGCGTCAGCGTGCCGGGGAAGCGGATGTGCTCGGTGCTCTTGCCGACGACCTGGGTCGGCAGGAACAGCACCGGCAGTTCCGCCGGCAGGTGCGGCAGGCTGGCCACCACGATGCCCTCGACCAGCGTGGCGTCCACGCTGACCGGCAGGTGCGGCCCGTGCTGCTCGGTCGCCCCCACCGGCAGCACCGCGACCACGTCCGCGGCCTCGCCCGAGGCCTGCAGCCGCGCGAACTCGCGTGTCGTGAGGTCGGACCAGAAGCGGGAAGGCAGGGCCATGGCGCGATGGTAGCGGTTGCCATGGCCCCGGCCGATGGCGCTCGTCAGCCCGGCGCCCGCGGCGCCGGTAGCCGCCCGAACAGTTGCTCCAGCGACAGCGCGATGCCCAGCAGCCGACGGTCGCTGTTGGCCGGCCCGTCCAGTTCCAGCCCGACCGGCAGCCGTGTGCTGGCGCCGAAACCGATCGGCACCTGCACGCCCGGCACGCCGGCATTGCTGCCCGGATCGGTGTTCTGGATCAGCAGGAGGAAGTTCTCCAGGCTGCTGGCCTGCGGGTTGGCCGGCAGCGCCGTCACCGGCACGGTCGGGAACACGAAGGCATCCAGCCGCTGGCTGGCGAAGGTTTCCGCGTAGAGCCGCTGCAGCGCGGGCCGGTGCGTCTGCATCGCCGCCTGGTACACCGGCGCCGCGTCGACCACGCCGCCGGTGGGCGCCGGCAGCTTGCGCGGCACCACCAGGCCTTCGTAGGTGCCCTTCACGTCGGGGCTGGCGATGCCGGCCGCCAGTTGCTGGAGCGTGAGGCCGGTGCCCGACTGCGCGAGGTAGGTCGCCATGTCGTCGTTCGCCTCGTACAGCGCCAGCGGGAAGCTGACCGCCGCATTGAGCTGCGCCAGTTGCGGCAGCGGCACCTGCACCAGCGTGACCCCGGCGCTTCGCAGCCGCGCCAGCGCCGCGTCCCAGGCACCGCGGGTGTCCGCATCCAGGTTGGCCAGCATGCTCGGCACGACGCCCAGCCGCACCGTGTCCAGCGGCACCGGCGCCGCCGCCGTTGCGCCGGCCAGCACGCGGTCCAGCAGTTCGACGTCGCGCATGGACACGGCCATCGGACCGGCGGTGTCGCGCGTGTGCGAGATCGGCGCGATGCCGGCCTGCGGGTAGCGCCCCACGGTCGGTCGCAGCGACGCGCAGCCGTTGAAGGCGCAGGGAATGCGCACCGAGCCGCCCGTGTCCGTGCCCAGCCCGGCCGGCGCCATGCGCGCGCCCAGCGCCGCCGCGGTACCCGAGGACGATCCGCCGGCCACTCGCGACGGGTCGTAGGCATTGCGCACGCCCACCGGGTTGCCGGGCGCGATGTAGGCCGGGTTGTAGCCGGTCACGCCGAACGCGAGTTCGTGCAGGTGCGTCTTGCCCAGCACGATGGCACCGGCCTGGCGCAGGCTCGCCACCACCGGCGCGTCGGCGCGCGGCACGAAGCGCCGAAGGGCCGGGGTGCCGGCGGTCGAGGGCAGGCCGGCCACGTGGATGTTGTCCTTCACCACGATCGGCACGCCCTCCAGTGGGCGGCAGGGCGCGCCCGCCGCGCGCCGCTGGTCGACCGCCCGCGCCGCCGCCAGGGCGCCGTCCGCATCGAGCGTGATGAAGGCGTTCAGCTCCGGCCTCGCCTGCGCACGCGCCAGGTAGGCGCGGGTGAGCGCCTCGCTGCGGAGCCGGCCGGCGCAGATCAGGCTCGCGGCCTCCGTGGCGGTGAGGGCATCGATGTCGGGCGCGGGCGCGGTGCCGGGCGGCGAAGCACAGGCGGCCAGCACGAGTGCGGCAAGGGGGACGGCAGTGCGCAATGGACCCATGGCTCTCTCCTTGTGAAACCCGCACCGTCGGCGCGCACCGGCCGCACTCAGCGTGCCGGCGCCACCCGCCAGACGGCATTGCCCACGTCGTCGGCCACCAGCAGCGCGCCGCGCGCGTCCAGTGCCACGCCCACCGGCCGCCCCCAGGCCTTGCCGTCCGGGCTCAGGAACCCGGTGAGCACGTCCCGCGGCGGGCCGGCCGGCTTGCCGCCCTCGAATGGAATGAACACGACCTTGTAGCCCGCCAGCGGCTGCCGGTTCCAGGAGCCGTGCAGGCCCACGAACGCGCCGCGTGCGAAGGGCGGCAGGCGCCCGTCGGCGAAGGCCAGCCCGAGCGGGGCGACATGGTTGCCCAGCGCGTAGTCCGGCACCACGGCGCGCGCCACCAGGTCGGGCCGCGGCGGCTGCACCCGCGCGTCCACGTGCGAGCCCCAGTAGCTCCAGGGCCAGCCGTAAAAGGCGCCCTCGCGCACCGAGGTGAGATAGTCGGGCACCAGGTCGCTGCCCAGTTCGTCGCGCTCGTTGACCACGGTCCACAGCACGCCGGTGGACGGCTCCCAGGCCAGGCCGTTCGGGTTGCGCAGGCCGGTTGCGAACAGGCGCTTGGCGCCGGACGCCCGGTCGATGGTCCAGATCGCCGCGCGGCCCTCCTCCATCTCCAGCCCATGCTCGCCGACGTTGCTGTTCGAGCCCACCGTGGCATACAGCGTGCGACCGTCGCGGCTGGCCAGCAGGTTCTTGGTCCAGTGGTGGTTGTGGCCGCCGGGCAAGGGGGTCACCGCCGTGGGCGGCGCCGTGATGCGCGTCGCGCCGGGGGTGAAGGGGAAGCGCACCACGCCGTCGGCATTGGCGACGTACAGCTGCCCGCCGACCAGCGCCATGCCGAAGGGCGAATGCAGCCCCTGCAGCAGCACCGAGCGGGTCTCGGCCACGCCGTCGCCGTCGGCATCGCGCAGCAGCGTGATGCGGTCCGCGCTCGGCACGCCGGCGCCGGCCCGCTTCATCACCCCTTTCATGGCCCAGCCCTTGATGCCCGGCTCGCCCTGCCCCTCGGGCGGCTGCGGTTGGTTGCTCTCGGCCACCAGCACGTCGCCGTTGGGCAGCAGGTACAGCCAGCGCGGATGGTCCAGCCCGGTGGCGAACGCGGTCACGCGCAGGTCCGCGGCGGGCACCGGCTGCCGGCCCTGCGGCCAGCCCTCGGCCGGCGCGATGTGGACCGTCGGCAGCAGGCCCGTGCGCGGCTCGGGCAGCTGCGGGCTCGGTCCCACGGTGGCCGATTCCGGCAGGCGCGCCATCTCGCCGCACCCCGGGAGCAGCACGGCACCGGCCAGGAAAAAGGGTAACAACCGGTTCATGCCGGCGAGTCTGGTTGTCCCTGCGCAGGACCGCTGTAGGCCCAAACCGCGACAATCCGGGGCATGACCGAAGAGCTGTTCCGTGACGACGGCTACCTGCGAGAGTGCGAGGCCGGCATCGTGTCGGTCGGCGAGCACGGCATCGTGCTCGACCGCACCGTGTTCTATCCCCTGGGCGGCGGCCAGGCCGGCGACAGCGGCACGCTGGTGCTGGCCGACGGCCGCACGCTGGCGATCGCGGACACGCGCAAGGCCAAGGACGAGCAGGGGCAGCCGACCGGTGGCATCTGGCACGTGCCGGCGGCGGGCCAGGACGAGCTGCTGGCGCAGCTGCAATTGGGCGCCCGCGTCACGGCGCGCATCGATTGGGAGCGCCGCCACCGGATGATGCGCTTCCACACCACCACCCACCTGCTGTGCCACCTGGTGCCGCAGCTGGTCAACGGCTGCTCGATCACGCCGGAGTACGCGCGGCTGGACTTCAACATGTCCGACCCGCTCGACAAGGAGCAGCTCACGGCCGGCATCGCGCGGCTGGTGGCGGCGGCGCACCCGGTGGCCGTGGGCTCGATCACCGACGACGAGCTGGACGCCAACCCGGCGCTGGTCCGGAGCATGTCGGTGCAGCCGCCGCGCGGCACCGGCCGCATCCGCACCATCCGCGTGGGCGGCGACGAGCTGGTCGACTACCAGCCCTGCGGCGGCACGCACGTGGCGAACACCGCCGAGATCGGCGCGGTGGTGGTCAGCAAGATCGAGAAGAAGTCGGCCAGCACGCGCCGGGTGGTGCTGGGCTTCGCCTGAGCCGCCGGAACTTCCGCCTACGGCCGCGCTCCGACACCACGACCCATGACCGCCTTCCTGCGCTTGCTCCTGACCGCCGTCCTGCTCGCCATGGGGATGGCCGCGCACGCGTCGGCGGCCGGCACGGCCGTGGTCAGCAGCGAGCGCGTGCGGGCCGAACTGCTCGCGCACGCGCCGGACGGCGTGGGCCCCGGCAAGGCGGTGTGGGTGGGCCTGCAGCTGGCCCACCAGCCGCAGTGGCACACCTACTGGAAGAACCCCGGCGACTCCGGCCTGCCCACCCAGCTCGAATGGACACTGCCGCCCGGCGTGCTGGCCGGCGAGATCCAGTGGCCGGTGCCGAAGAAGATCCCGATCGGCACGCTGGCCAACTACGGCTACGAAGGCACCGTGCTGCTGCCGGTGCCGCTGGAGATCGCGCCGGACTTCAAGCCTTCGCCGCTGGCCCAGGACCTCGAGGTCAGGCTCAAGGCCAGCTGGCTGGTCTGCCGGCAGGAGTGCATCCCGGAAGACGGCGAGTTCACGCTCAAGCTGCCGCTGCGCGGCAGCACCGCCCTGCACGGCCCTGCGTTCGATGCGGCCCTCGCCGCGCAGCCCAAGCCGGTCGCGGCCAGCGACAACTCGGCACGGATCGCCGACGGCGCGCTGGAGATCAGCGTGCAGGGCCTGCCGGCTGCCGTGCAGGGGAAGCAACTCGAATTCCTGCCCGAAACGCCGGAGGTGATCGAAACCGCCGGCGCCTGGACCCAGGCCTGGGACGGCGCGACCTGGACCGCGCGCGTGCCGCTGTCGGCCCAGCGCAGCGCCAGCCCCGAGCGGATGCCGGTGGTGCTGGCCGCGGGTCCCGACGGCTGGCGCACCGAGCTGAAGGTGGTCGGCGCCTGGCCGGCCGTCGCCGCCCCGGCCACGGTCTCGCCGGCGCTGGCCGAGGCCCTGCGCAACAACGCGGCCGCGACGCAGCCGGCGGGCCCCGGCATCGGCCTGGCCGCCGCGCTGCTCGGCGCACTCATCGGCGGCCTGATCCTCAACCTCATGCCCTGCGTGTTCCCGGTGCTGGCGATCAAGATGGTCGGCTTCGCCGCGCATGCCGACGACGTGCGCGCCCGCCGCATCGCCGGCTTCGCCTACACCGCCGGCGTGGTCCTGTCCTTCCTGGCGCTGGCTGGACTGATGCTGGGGCTGCGGGCCGCCGGCGAACAGCTGGGCTGGGGCTTCCAGCTGCAGTCGCCGCTGGTGGTGGCGGCGCTGGCCGCGCTGTTCACGCTGATCGGCCTGAACCTCGCGGGCGTGTTCGAGTTCGGCGCGCTGCTGCCCTCCTCGGTGGCCTCGATGGAGGTGAAGCACCCGGTGGGCAACGCCTTCCTGTCGGGCGTGCTGGCGGTGGCGGTCGCCTCGCCTTGCACCGCGCCGTTCATGGGCGCCTCGCTCGGGCTGGCCGTCACGCTGCCGACGCCGCAAGCGCTGCTGGTGTTCGGCGTGCTGGGCCTGGGCATGGCCCTGCCCTACCTGGCCGCCAGCCTGCTGCCGGCGGTGGCACGCTGGATGCCGCGTCCGGGGGCATGGATGGACACCTTCCGCAAGCTGATGGCCTTCCCCATGTTCGCCACCGTGGTCTGGCTGGTGTGGGTGCTGGGCCAGCAGAGCGGCATCGACGGCGCCGGCGCGCTGCTGGCGCTGCTGGTCGCCCTCAGCCTGCTGGTGTGGACGCTGACGCTGCGCGGCCGCACGCGGGCCGCGCTGGCGGGCGTCGCGGCGGCGGGCCTGGTCGCGCTGGGCTGGGCGGCCGTGCCGCAACTGGTGCAGCCGCCGGCGCAGCAGCAGGTGGTGCGGGCCGATGGCGACTGGCAGCCCTGGTCGCAGGCGCGGGTCGACCAGTACGTGGCGGCGGGCCGGCCGGTGTTCGTCGACTTCACGGCGGCCTGGTGCGTGACCTGCCAGTACAACAAGAAGACCACGCTGGCCAACCAGCAGGTGCTGGCCGCGTGGAAGCGCGAGAACGTCGCGCTGCTGCGCGCCGACTGGACGCGGCGCGACCCGGCCATCACCGCGGCGCTCGCCGCGCTGGGCCGCAACGGCGTGCCGGTCTACGTGTTCTATCGAAAGGGCAGCGCGCCGGTGGTGCTGTCCGAAGTCCTGGGGGTGGAGGAAGTCCTGTCCGTCGTGTCGCCGCTGTGAGACGCGCGCCCAGTCGGGCGCGAGTTCGCGCAAGCGGGCACGCTCACGCGGCCAGCGATCGCAGGTAGCGCTCCAGCACCGCCAGCTCCGCCTCGCTGGGCCGGCCCCTGCCCGTGATCGCACCGAACACCTGGCCCCGCAGGGTGTCGCGCGGGTAGTGGTCGACAAAGCCCCAGCCGATCAGCAACTGGTCGAACACCGCCGGCGCGAACCGCGAGGTGCCCCGTGCGACGCCCTGCCCATCCACCCGCAGCGACTGCGCGCCCGGTGCGCTGGTGAGCGTGAGCACCGCCGGCGCGCCCAGCGCCAGCCGCTCGGGCGCGCGCAGCACCACCTGCCGTCCCTTCTCCTCGGTCCAGCGCGCCAGGGGCCGGCCGCCCTCGAGCGCCAGCTCGCTCGCCTGCCGCCCCTCGGCCCGCGAGGCCTGGAACGCCACCCCCCCGGCGTCCGGATCCGCCGCGCGGATGACGGCGATCCCGAAGTACTCGCCCTCCAGGTCGTAGGGCACGCGGTTGCGCGGGTTCGGCTGTACGCCAGGCATGGGCGCACGCTTCTTGCACCACAGGCCCCAGCAGCCCGGCGCCGACAGGTCGATCGCCTTGCGGCCCGCGGCCTCGACCAGCACCGGCGGCCGGATCGCGCCGGCGTCGGGGTTGTCGGTGTTGATGAAGCACAGCATCTCCATCGCGTTCGAGGTGCTGGAGCCGAAGCCCGAATCGGCCACCGCCCGCACCGGCTGCCCGGGGCGGGCCGGCGCACCGCCCACGTAGTCGGTGTGCGCGTGGGCCATCTCCCACTTGCTGGCCCCGTACTTCGCCAGGATGGCGTGCGCGGCCTCGGCCAGGTCGCGCGCCGCATGCGCGACCGGGTCGGCCAGGGCGTACACCTTGCGCGGCGGTGGCGGCGCGAAGCCCTTGGCAGCGCCGTAGCTGAGCGTCGCAACCTTCCCCGCTTCGGGCGTGAAGCGATAGGCCGCCGAGGTGTTGGCACCCGCCGGCAGTACGAGCTGCGTGGCCGACAGCGAGCCGCCGCTGGCGCTGACCGTGATCGCCAGCGGCTCGCGCAGCCAGCCGCGCGCCTGCAGCGTGATCTCCACCGGCTTCCCGCCCGGCGCCCAGCCGGGCCCCTCGTCGTACAGCGTGGCGCGGGCGATCGCCGCCGCCTGCTGCATGGGCCCGGCCACCGCCGGCGCGAGCGTGCGGTCCTGGTACCAGCCGGGCACGTGGTGGATCGGGTAGTTGCGGGCCGGCCAGTGGTTGCCGCCCATCCAGCTGCAGACCGCCACGCCGTCGCGGACCGCGCGCTCCAAGGTGCGCTGGAACATCTGCTGCCAGCGTGCATCGTCGACCGGCATGCCGATCTCGGTCAGCGCCAGCTGCAGCTGGTGCTCGCGCGCCCACTCGCTGGCCATGGCCAGCCGCTTCGCGCCGGTGTCGGCATCGATCGGCCGGCCGCCGAACCAGGACGCCAGCCCGGCGCTGAACCCCTTGCGGCGTTCGCTGTCGTAGTCGAACGCGTGGCCGTTGCTGGCCGCATCCAGGTACAGGTGCACCTCGTAGACCAGCCCTTCGCCGGCCAGCGGGAAACCCGGGTTGCTCGTCGCCATGGACGTGGCCGCGCTCCATTCGTTGCCGCCGACGTAGATCGGCGTCTCCCTGTCCACCTTGCGGATGGCGGCGATCGCGGCGCGCGCATAGGCGGGCCAGATCGCCAGGTCCTCGCCGCCGCCTTCGCTGGGCTCGGTGCTGCCCGGCCGCGGCAGGTCGTGCGGCTCGTTCATCAGGCCGAAGCCGGCCAGGCCCTTGTGGCCCTTCCAGCGCTGCGCCGCCCGCGTCCAGAAGTCGGCGAAGTGGGCCTGCGCCAGCGTGGCGCCCGGCGCCAGCGAGAAGATGCGCTCGACGATGCCCTGCGGGTCCTCGGTGAACGCGCGGTGCAGCGGCGTCAGCCCCTTGCGCAGCCCCGGCACGCTGCCGTCCGGCCGGTAGCGGAAATCGCGGTAGCGGCCGTAGTTGTGCAGGTCCAGGATGCAGGTCGCGCCCGCGGCCGCATGCGCATCGAGCACGTCCGTGACCAGCTGCGCGTACAGCGGATGGAATTCGCCCGGCTCGCCCACCAGCGCGCGCGCCGCGGCATCGGGCCGGCTGTCGTGCAGCACCGGCTGCAGCAGTTCCCACAGGATGGGCAGGCGGTTGCGGCGAAAGCCCTGACCGGCCAGCCAGGCGATGTCGGCGCGGCGCGGCACCGTGAAGTGCAGGTTGGGCAGCGTGCTGTTGCTGCGCCGGATGCCCGGCTGCGGCCACTCCATGCCCGACAGGTTGGTGCCTATGCTGAACCCGAGTTGCGCCGCCTGCACTTCGCCGTCGCGCCACAGGCAGCCCGGCAGCATGGGCACGGCTGAGGCGGCGGCCAGCTTCAGCAACAGCCGGCGACGGATGGGGTACGGAAACGTGCGCGTCATTCGAGCGCGTCACCTTAGGCTGAGCCATCGGCCCGTCGGGTAGGACGGCGTCGCGTCCAACGCCACCGTGGGCGTGCTTACACTCGTCGCATGAGTTCGATCAGCGATCTGCGGCGCATCCTGGGCACCAGCCGCACCCTGGCCGTGGTGGGCCTGTCGCCGCAATGGCACCGGCCCAGCTTCTTCGCGGCCAAGTACATGCAGGCGCACGGCTACCGCATCGTGCCCGTCAACCCGATGGCGCAGGAGATCCTGGGCGAGCGCTGCTTCCCCAGCGTGAGCGCGGCAGCCGAGGCGCTGGCGGCCCAGGGACAGGCGATCGACATGGTGGATTGCTTCCGCCGCAGGGAGGACATCCCGCCGATCGCGCAGGAGGCGATCGCGATCGGCGCCAGGTGCCTGTGGATGCAGCTCGGCGTCGTCAACGAAGCGGCCGCGCAGCAGGCCCGCGCCGCCGGCCTGGACGTGGTGATGGACCGCTGCGTGAAGATCGAGCACGCCCGCCTGTTCGGCGGCCTGAACTGGGCCGGCGTGAACACCCGCGTGATCTCCGCCCGCCGTCCCCAGCAACTGCCCTACTGAGCCCCCAATGTCCCAGGACCGCGACTACGGCTTCGGCACCCGCGCCATCCATGCCGGCGCCACCCCCGACCCGGTGACCGGCGCGCGCGCCACGCCGATCCACCAGACCACCAGCTTCGTGTTCGATTCGGCCGAGCACGCCGCCAGCCTGTTCAACCTGCAGACCTTCGGCAACGTCTACAGCCGCATCAGCAACCCGACGGTGGCGGTGCTGGAGGAGCGCGTCGCCTCGCTCGAAGGCGGCCGCGCCGCCCTGGCCTGCGCCACTGGCATGGCGGCCCAGATGACCGCACTGCTGGCCATCCTCAAGGCCGGCGACCACATCGTGGCGGCGTCGACGCTGTACGGCGGCTCGGTCGGCCAGCTCGGCGTCGGCTTCGCGCGGCTCGGCATCGAGACCACCTTCGTCGATCCGCGCGACCCGGAGAACTTCCGCCGGGCGATCCGGCCGACCACGCGCGCGCTGTTCGGCGAGACGCTGGGCAATCCGCGCGTCAACGTCTTCGACATCGAGCCGGTGGCGGCCATCGCCCACGAGCACGGCCTGCCGCTGGTGATCGACAACACGGTGGCCAGCCCCTACCTGTGCAACCCGTTCGACTTCGGCGCCGACATCGTGGTGCACAGCGCCACCAAGTACCTGGGTGGCCACGGCACCACCATGGCCGGCGTGATCGTGGAATCGGGCCGCTTCGACTGGGGCTCGCCGCTCGCGCGCGACAAGTTCCCCGAGATGCTGGAGCCCAGCCGCGCCTACCACGGCGTGAAGTTCTACGAGACCTTCGGCGACTTCGGCTACACCATGAAGGCGCGCATGGAGGTCAACCGCACCTTCGGCGCCTCGCTGTCGCCGCTGAACGCCTGGCTGATCCTGCAGGGCATTGAGACGCTGCACCTGCGCATGCAGGCGCACTGCCGCAATACCCAGCGCGTGGCCGAGTTCCTCAGCGAGCATCCGCTGGTGGGCTGGGTCAACTACCCCGGCCTGCCCGGTTCGTCCGACCACGCGCTGGCGAAGAAGCAGTTCCGCGCCATCGACGGAGGGCCGGGCTGCTCGGGCATCCTGACCTTCGGCATCAAGGCCGACGACGCGGCGCGCGCCGGCGAGCGCTTCATCGACGCCTGCGAGTTCCTCAGCCACCTGGCCAACATCGGCGACGCCAAGACGCTGGTGATCCACCCGGCCTCGACCACGCACCGCCAGCTCGACGAAGCCGAGCTGCAGCGGGCCGGCGTGAGCGCCGACATGATCCGGCTGTCGGTCGGGATCGAGGACGTGGACGACATTCTCTGGGACATCGACCAGGCGCTGCGCAAGGCGGTGCCCTAGCCACTGACGGGCGAGCAGCCGGCGCCTGGCGCACGGCTACCGGGCGCCCGTCCTACGCACGGCGAACCGGCCGGCCGATGGCGCCGGCGGCCCCGGCTCCAACAATGGGACGCACTCGGCGAAGGAGCATGCATGGGCAAGGGCAGGTCCGATCCATGAGCGACTGGATCATCGACGTCATCCAGCGCAGCGGGTACCTGGGCATCGCCTTGCTGATGCTGCTGGAGAACGTCTTCCCGCCCATCCCGTCCGAGCTGGTGCTGCCCTTCGCCGGCTACGTGGCCGCCACCGGCCAGCTGCATCCGCTGGGCGTGCTGCTATCCGCGGCCGCCGGCTCGCTGCTGGGTGCCCTGCCCTGGTACTTCGCCGGGCGCAAGCTCGGGCACGGCGGCCTGCAGCGGTTCGCGCGGCGCCACGGCCGCCTGCTGACCCTCTCGCCCCGGAGCATCGACGGCGCGCAGCACTGGTTCAAGCGCCACGGCCCCTCCTCCGTGGCCTTCGGCCGGCTGGTACCGGCGGTGCGCAGCGTCATCTCCATGCCGGCCGGCGTCGGCCAGATGCCCCTGCCGCGCTTCCTGCTCTGGTCCGCCGTCGGCACCCTGGCCTGGAGCGCATTGCTGCTGTCCATCGGCTTCGTGCTGGAGTCGCGCTACGGGCAGGCCAAGGAGACCATCGAGTGGATCACGCGTGGCGTGGTGGGATTCCTGGTGGCCGGCTACCTGTGGCGGGTGTGGCGGTTCGACGGCGGCGAGGCCGCGGCCGACGAACCGTCCTCCGCTCAGAAGAACACGTCGTAGTGCTCGCCCTTGAACCCCAGCACCGCGCTGTCCCGCTGCACCTTCTCCAGCATCACGCCGGAACCCAGGTCGGCGCCTTCGCGGAATACCTGGCCGTTGACGATCAGCAGGCGCTGCGCCGGGTTGGCCGACCAGACCGCGCCGCTGATCACCAGTTGCGGCGCATCGGCCGGCAGGCCCTTGACCGGCTGCGCGGCCTGCGCCGGGGCGGCCGCAGGGGCCGCTGAACCCGTGGGCCGGTTGCCCGTGAACGGCGGCGCGACGGGTGCCGGCACTGCGGCCGGCGCGGGCGGCGTGCGGGAGGGCGGGGGCGCCGTCATGGCGCGGGGCGTGGGCGCCGGCGCCGGTGCGGCCGAAGGTGCGCCCATCTGGGCCGCGGGCGCGCTGCCCTGCGGCGCGCCACCGGGCATCGGCGGGGTCGAAGGCGCCGGTGCATTCGCCGCAGCCCCGTCGGGGTTCGGGGACGGCGCCGCTCCGGTGGCGGGAGCCGGCGCCGCGGCCGGTGCCCCCATGGTCGCCGTCGGCGCCGCGGCGGGCGGCTGCACGACCACGGCCGTGCCCGGTTGCACCACCACCGGCGCTGCGCCGGGCTGCACCACGACGGCCTGCGGTGGCGCGGCGCCCTGCCCGGCGGCATTGCGGGGCTGGGCCGGGACCGGTGCGGGTGTGCTGGCACCGAAGGGGCGCCCGCCGAAGGGCTCCACCGGGGTCACCTGCGCCGCGGCGCTGCCCGACGCGAGCGCCGCCGCCAGGGCCAGCAGACGGAAGGGGGTGGAATGGCTCATGGCATCGCCTCCTCACTGTGCCGCCGGGACCAGCAGGTGCCCCCGATGGCCCGCCGCGGCGTAATCCCGCAACACGGCGCGGGCTGCCTGCTGCACGGCGCCGGACTCGCACAGGGCCACGCAGGCACCTCCGAAGCCGGGCCCGGTCAGTCGTGCGCCGTGCACGCCCGGCTGCTGCTGCAGCCGCTGCACCAGCCAATCCAGTTCCGGCGTCGAGACCTCGTAGTCCTCGCGCAGGCTCTCGTGCGAGGCGTTCATCAGCTCGCCGAAGGCGGGCGCATCGCGGCACACGGCGGCCTGCCGGGCCCGGACGTTCTCGGTGAACACGTGGCGCGCGCGCCGGCGGTGCACGTCATCGGGAAGCTCCTCGATCGCATCCGGCGACCCGATCTCGCGCAGCGAAGCCAGGCCGAGCCGGCGGGCCGCCTCTTCGCACTCGGCGCGGCGCTGGATGGAGCCGCTGGCTGCCGCCGAGCGCGGCAGGCCCGAGTCCAGCACCAGCACCGCGCTGCCTTCCGGCAGCGGCACGGCACGGTGCTCCAGCGAGCGGGTGTCCAGCAGCAGCGCCGTGCCGGTGCCGCCGAGGCTGGACGCCATCGGATCGACCATGCCGCAGCGCATGCCGGCGTACTGCATCCCGGCCTGCTGCGCCAGCTGCGCGATGCGCAGGTCGTCCAGCGGCAGCGACAGCAGGGCGCGCAGGCAGCGCAGGGTCGCCACCTCCAGCGCCGCGCTGGCCGACAGGCCGGCACCGGCCGGAACGTCCGAACCCACGTGGATGTCCAGCGGCGGGATCTCGGCGCCTTCCTCCTGCGCCAGGCGCAGGCAGCCATACAGGTAGCTGGCGAAGTGCCCGGCGGGCGGCTGCTGCAGCACGAACTCGACCGTCGTGCCGCGCTCGGCCACGTGCAGGCGGAACTGCGGCCGGCCGTTGGGCCGCATCGCCACGCGGGTCTGCTGCGGGATCGCCACCGCCAGCGCCAGGCCGTCGTTGCAGCCGGCGTGCTCGCCCAGCAGGTGGACGCGCCCGGGCGCCTGCGCCTCGGCCTGCGGCCAGGCGTGGAACACCTGCTCGAACTCGCGCGCGGCCGGCGTGCGCGGGCGCTCGGCGCACGCCTGCACCTCGGCTTCCAGGGCGACATGGCTCATGGCAGTTCGACCTCCGCGTCCTCCGGCTCGCGGCCTTCTCCCCCCTGGAGAAGGGTCCTGCGGGCCAGCCCGGCAAGGCTCCTGCCTGCGACGGGCTGCAGGAGCGCTAGGCCGGGCGGGCGGCGCGGCGCAGCCAGGCGAACAGCCCGGGCACCGCTTGCCCGCCGTCGATCCTGAGCGCCTGCCCCTCGATGCGTTGTAGTTCGAAGCCGCAGGCCGGCGCCAGCGTTCGGATGTAGGCGGCCGAATGGGCGTAGCGCAGGCTCGGCCGCAGCACCAGGTCGTGCGGCTCGTCGGCCGCCTCCAGCGAGAAGCAGAACGTGCCGCCGGGCTCCAGCACGCGGGCGGCGCCTTCGAACACCGGCTCGAGGGCACCCACGTAGATGAACACGTCGGCGGCGACCAGCAGGTCGTAGCGGCGGTCGGTCCGGCCGAGGAAGGCCACCAGGTCGTCCTGCACCACCTCGTCGTACAGCCCGCGCTCGCGCGCGCACTCGACCATGCGGCCCGACAGGTCCACCCCGTCCAGCCGCTCGCAGCGCGGGCGCAGCAGCGGCGCGCACAGGCCGGTGCCGCAACCCAGGTCGAGCCCGGCACGGTAGCGCGGGCGGTCCAGCCCACCCACCAGCACCTGCGGCCCGCGGTACTGCAGCACCTCGGCCAGGTGCGCCTCGAAGCCGTCGGCGTAGCTGTCGAACAGCGACTCGACGTAGTGCCGCGGCGGCGCGTCCGGGGCCGCCTCGGCCTGCACGCCGCCCAGGCCGAAGCGCACGAGGTCCGCATCGGCCCCGTGGGCCAGGGCCTGCCGGTACGCCTCGGCGGCCTCGTCCAGCAGGCCGAGCTCGCGGGCCAGCGTGGCCCGCAGCAGCCAACCGGCGCCGCTGGCGGGCGCCTGCGCCAGCGAGCGCCGGATCGCCTCCAGCGCCGGCTCGCGCCGCCCCAGCTCGGCCAGCGCGGCCGCCAGGTGGCCCAGCGCCTCGGCGTTGTCCGGTTCCTGCTGCAGCGCTTCCTGCAGCAGCTGCGCGGCCTCGTCCGGCCGGCCCAGCTTGAGGCGCGTGGCGCCCAGGTTGGTCAGGGTGGAAGGCCGGTCCGGCAGCAGCGACAGGGAGGCGCCGAAATCGCGGTTGGCGGCCTCGAAGCGGCCGGCCTGGTAGTGCGCCAGGCCCTGGAGGAAGAAGGCCTTGGCCTGTTCGAAGCGGGCGTCCATGGCGCCGGATCATGGCATGGCCCCCTGCGACAATCGGCCCCATGCCCTTTGCTCCGCTGAAGAACGACAACTTCCTGCGTGCCTGCCGGCGGCTGGCCACGCCCTACACCCCCGTCTGGCTGATGCGCCAGGCGGGCCGCTACCTGCCCGAGTACCGGGCCACGCGGGAGAAGGCGGGCAGCTTCATGGGGCTGGCGACCCACCCCGACTACGCCACCGAGGTCACGCTGCAGCCGCTGGAGCGCTACGCGCTGGACGCGGCCATCCTGTTCTCGGACATCCTCACCGTGCCCGACGCCATGGGCCTGGGGCTGGACTTCGCCGCCGGCGAAGGCCCGCGCTTCGCCCGGCCGGTGCGCGACGAGGCCGCCGTGCACGCGCTGGCCGTGCCCGACCTGGACAAGCTTCGCTACGTGTTCGATGCCGTCACCTCGATCCGCCGGGCGCTCGACGGCCGGGTGCCGCTGATCGGCTTTTCCGGCAGCCCCTGGACGCTGGCCTGCTACATGGTGGAGGGCCGGGGCTCGGACGACTACCGGCTGGTCAAGTCCATGCTGTACGGCCGCCCGGACCTGATGCACCGCGTGCTGCAGGTCAACGCCGCCGCCGTGGCCGCCTACCTGAACGCCCAGATCGAGGCCGGCGCGCAGGCGGTGATGATCTTCGACAGCTGGGGCGGCGTGCTCGCCGACGGCGCCTTCCAGTCGTTCAGCCTGGACTACACCCGGCGCGTGCTGGCCGGCCTGAAGCGCGAACACGAGGGCCAGGCGATCCCGCGCATCGTCTTCACCAAGGGCGGCGGGCTGTGGCTGGAGGAGATGGCGCAGCTCGATTGCGAGGTGCTGGGGGTGGACTGGACCGTCAACCTGGGCCGGGCCCGGGCGCTGGTCGGCGACCGCAAGGCGCTGCAGGGCAACCTGGATCCGAACGTGCTGTTCGCACCGCCCGAGCGCATCGACGAAGCGGTGCGTGCCTGCCTCGCCAGCTTCGGCGTCCCGCACACCGGGCCGGGCCCGGGACCCACCCAGGTCTTCAACCTGGGCCATGGCATCAGCCAGTACACGCCGCCCGAACACGTGCAGGTGCTGGTCGATGCGGTGCACCGGCATTCCGCCCGCCAAGTACCAGCCTGAGCCCACGTCATCGGGACATTCCCCAGTGGACTGGGCCGGCGGGCGGCTCGCGAGGGTTGACTTATGCACAAAAACCGTGTTGCGGCGCAGCGAGTGAGAGTTGTCACACACAGCCGTGCTACGAAACCGATAGCTGCGCTAAGTGCTTGATTTTGCTGGTGTTGTGAAGATGCCGCTTTTGCGTGCAGTTCAGCCAAATCCTTGATTTTTCGAGGGTTGCCGGCGGGCGGGCGGGTTCTATCAACAAAGTTATCCACAGAAATCCTGAAAAAGGGCAAAGCTGTTGCAAATCAAGGACTTGGCCGGTATTTCGCAGGCTGACCTGAGGAATGCGACCTAAAGGATGAGTACCTGGCCGCATCGCCTCGCCATCGTGGTCCCCACGCCGGCCCACAGCACGGTCGCCGGCCCCCTCAGTTACGGAAGTGAGCTCCCGCTTGCGCGAGGGACCCTGGTGCGCGTGCCTTTGGGTCGGCGCGAGGTGCTGGGCGTGGTCTGGGACGCGGTCGACGGGGAGCCGGCCGCCTCGCCCCCGCGCGAGGAGAAGGCGGTGGCCGGCGTGCTGGACGGCCTGCCGCCGCTGGCGCCCAGCTGGCGCGAGCTGGTGGCGTTCGCGGCCGGCTACTACCAGCGCAGCCTGGGCGAGGTCGCCCTGGCGGCGCTGCCGCCGCAGCTGCGCGAACTCAGCCCGCAGCAGTGGCAGCGCCGGCTGCAGCGCGCGCGGGCGACGCCGACCGACACCGCTCCGGCCCCGGCGCCGGAGCTGACGCCGGAACAATCCGCGGCGCTGGCCCGGATCGCGGCCGAGCCCGGTCCCTTCCTGCTGTTCGGCGCCACGGGCAGCGGCAAGACCGAGGTCTACCTGCAGGCGGTCGCGCAGGTGCTGGCGGCCGACCCGGCGGCGCAGGCGCTGGTCATGGTCCCGGAGATCAACCTGACGCCGCAGCTGCAGGCCCGCTTCACCGAGCGCTTCGGCGCTGCCGGCGTGGTTTCGCTGCACAGCGGCATGACCAACCCGCAGCGGCTCAAGGCCTGGCTGGCCGCCCACACCGGCGCCGCCCGCATCGTGCTGGGCACGCGCATGGCGGTGTTCGCGTCCCTGCCCCGGCTGGCGCTGGTGGTGGTCGACGAGGAGCACGACCCCAGCTACAAGCAGCAGGAAGGCGCCCGCTACTCGGCGCGCGACCTGGCCCTGGTGCGCGGCAAGCTGGACGGCGCCAAGGTGGTGCTGGGCTCCGCCACGCCCTCGCTGGAGAGCTGGCAGGCCGCCGAGCGCGGGCGCTACACGCGGCTGGCCATGCCCACGCGCATCGGCCAGGGGCGGCTGCCGCAGGTCCGGCTGCTCGACATGAACCTGCAGCCCCGGGGCACCGTGATCGCGCCGCAGCTGCTGGCGGCCATCGGCGAGCGCATCGCGGCCGGCGAGCAGTCGCTGCTGTTCCTGAACCGGCGCGGCTACGCCCCGGTGCTGGCCTGCACCGCCTGCGACTGGAAGAGCGAGTGCCCGCATTGCAGCGCCTTCCGCGTGTTCCACAAGATCGACCGCACGCTGCGCTGCCACCACTGCGGCTTCACCGAACGGGTGCCGCGCGCCTGCCCGTCCTGCGGCAACCTGGACATCGCGCCGCTGGGCCGCGGCACGGAGCGGCTGGAAGAGCAGCTGGCCGAGCTCTTCGCCGATGCTCGGCGTCCGGACGGGGAGCCGGTGCGGGTGGCGCGCATCGACGCCGACACCACGCGTGCCAAGGGAGCGCTGGAGACGCAGCTCGGCGAGGTGCACGCGGGCGCGGTGGACGTGCTGGTGGGCACGCAGATGGTCACCAAGGGACACGACTTCCGCAACATCACGCTGGTCGCCGCGCTGAACGCCGACTCCGCGCTGTTCTCCAGCGACTTCCGCGCGCCCGAGCGCCTGTTCGCCCTGCTGCTGCAGGCGGCCGGGCGCGCCGGGCGCGAGGCCGATCGGGCCGAGCGCAGCCAGATGTGGGTGCAGACCTTCCAGCCGGCCCACCCCCTGTTCGCGGCGCTGAAGCGCCACGACTACCCGGCGTTCGCTGCGCAGCAGCTGGCCGAACGCGAAGCCGCCGGCATGCCGCCGTTCGCCTACCAGGCCCTGGTGCGGGCCGAGGCGCGGACGCAGGAAGTCGCGCAAGGCTTCCTGCGCGAGGCCGCCGAGGCGGCGCAGCAACTGGCGCAGTCGCCGCAGGTCACCGTCTACCCGGCGGTGCCGATGGCGATCCAGCGGGTGGCCAACGTCGAGCGCGCCCAGATGCTGGTCGAAAGCAGCTCGCGCCCGGCGCTACAGCGCTTCCTCGCCGACTGGCAGCCCCTCCTGCACGCGCAACGCTGCAAGGGCCTGATCCGCTGGGCGGTGGACGTGGATCCGCTGGCGATCTGAGGATCAGCCCGGGCTCTTCTTCAGCTGCAGCGCCCGCTCGTACAGCGCGTTGCGCGGCGCGCCGGTGATCTCGGCGGCGAGCTGGACGGCGGTCTTGACCGGCAGTTCGGCCAGCAGCAGGCGCAGCACGCGCTCGCCGTCGTCGGCCGCGGCCGCCTGCGGCACACCGTGCAGCACCAGCGCGAACTCGCCGCGCGTGCGCTGCGCATCCGCGGCCAGCCAGCCGGGCAGCTGCGCGCAGGGCAGCGTGGCCAGCTGCTCGAACTGCTTGGTGAGTTCGCGCCCCACCGTCACCGGCCGCTCGCCCAGCGCGGCCAGCGCGGCAGCCAGCGCCTCGATGCGGTGCGGCGCCTCCAGCAGCACGACGGCGCGCGCCTCCTGCGCCAGCGCGCCGATCGCGGCCTCGCGCTCGCCGGCCTTGGCCGGCAGGAAGCCGGCGAACACGAAGCCGCCGTCCTGCAGCGAGCCGGCCGCGCTGAGCAGGGTCGTGACGCTGCTCGGCCCGGGGATGGGCACGACCCGCAGCCCGGCCGCGCGCACCGCCGCCACCAGCCGGGCCCCCGGGTCGCTCACCGCCGGCGTGCCGGCATCGCTGGCATAGGCCACTCGCTCGCCGGCCTGCAGCCAGCCGATCACCTGCTGCGCCGCTTCGGCCTCGTTGTGCTGGTGCACGGCCAGCAGGCTGCCGCCGGCGCGCTCCAGCCCGTAGGCGCGCAGCAGCGACTGGGTGTGGCGCGTGTCCTCGCAGGCGATGCGGTCGGCCAGGCCGAGCACGTGCAGCGCGCGCAGCCCGATGTCCGCCAGGTTGCCGATGGGCGTGGCCACGACGTACAGGGCCCCCTCCGGATAATCCTGGGCGCCAGCCGCCTCCCGGGCGGCTTGCCGGGCGGCGGCGTAGGAAGGGGCGCTGGCGGACAGGGGGACCTCGCGATGTTCAGGACTGCAGCCGGCCGCGCGGCCGGCCCCACGACCAAGGCCGCGGGCGACGCCGCCGAGGACCGCGCGCTCGCCCATCTGCTGGACGCCGGCCTGCGGCTGGTGGCGCGCAATTATCGGACGCCGGGCCGAGGCGGCGGCGAGATCGACCTGGTGATGCGCGAAGGCGCCACGCTGGTGTTCGTGGAGGTGCGGCGCCGCGGCCGGCGCGACTTCGGCGGCGCCGCCGCCAGCGTCGGCCTCAGCAAGCAACGCCGCATCGTGTTCGCTGCCCGCCACTTCCTGCTGCGCTATGCGGCGCCGCCGCCCTGCCGCTTCGACGTGGTGGCGCTGGAGGCGGGCGGCGTGCACTGGCTGCGCGCTGCCTTCGATGCACCCTGAGCGCAATGGCCGTCCACCGTCACCATCCATCACAATGGGTTACCCCGCTTGGGCGTAGCGTTCGGTGCCCCAACGATTGCAGGAGACGTCCATGCCGAAATACGTGATCGAACGCGAGCTCCCCGGTGCCGGCAACATGAAGCCCGATGAACTGCAGGCGCTGTCGCGCAAGTCGTGCGACGTCCTGGAAGGCATGGGGCCGCAGGTGCAGTGGATCCAGAGCTACGTCACCGGCGACAAGATCTACTGCGTCTACCACGCACAGAACGAGGAACTGGTGCGCGAGCACGCGCGGCGGGGCGGCTTTCCGGCCAACAGCATCGCCCGGGTGATGGCCGTCATCGACCCGGCCACCTCCGAAGCGCGCGAGCCGGCCCTGGCCTGATGGGGCAGCTGCCGACCGACCTGCCGGGACTGGACGTGCAGCGCGGGCTGCGCCAGTGCGGCGGGCGGGAGGCGCTGTACCACGCGCTGCTGCGCCTGTACGTGCAGCACAACGCCGGCTTCGGCGACCAGGTCCGCGCCGCGCTGCAGCGCGGCGACTACGCTGCCGCCGAGCGCATGGCCCACACGCTCAAGGGGTCCTCGTCACAAGTGGGCGCGGAGTCGGTGGAACAGCCGGCGGCCGACCTGGAAGCGGCGCTGCGCGCGCAGGCGCCGCAACAGGACGTGCAGGCCGTGCTGGACCGGCTGGAGCCGCCGCTGTCCCGGCTGCTGGCCGCCCTCGCGCCGCACCTCCCGGGCGATTAGCCCGGAAGCGCCGGCCCCTCAGGCGGCGTGCCGCTCGCGGGTGGCGGTCGCGTCGGCGTTGGTCCACGGATCGAAGGCGGTGCCGGCTGTCCCGGCGGGATCCGGAAGCCCGGTGACGGCGCGCACCGCTCGCAGCAAGGCCTCGGCATCGAACGGCTTGGTCAGGTAGCCGTCGGCGCCGTCCGCCAGCGCCTGCAGCACGCCTTCGCGGGTAGCGCGGCTGGTGAGCATCAGCACCGGCACGTGCCGCAGCCGCGGGTGCTCGCGCACCTTGCGCAGCACCTCGAAACCATCGGCATCCGGCAGCGTCACGTCCAGCAGCACCACCTGCGGCGCGCTGGGTGCGTTGAAGCCCGCCACCACCTCGGCGCGGTTGGCGGCCAACCGCACCTGGAATCCCTCCAGCGCGAGGAAGCACTGGATGAAGCGGGCCAGCACCGGGTCGTCCTCCACCACCACGGCGGTGGGTACGACGTCGGGCGCGCCGCCCGGCACGATGGCGCCGGACCGGCGCCACACCAGCCCGAGCGAGAGCGAGGCCTTCACCGGCGAGGCTTGCGGGCTGGCCTCGGGCCCCAGCGACTGCGCCAGCACGCGCAGCTGGCTGTCCGTGGCCGCCGCGAAGGCGTCGGCCCGCTCCTCGCGCAGCAGGCCGCGCTGCCACAGTCCCTTGAACAGCGCCGCGAAGGTGGCGTCGCCGACCGACGGCATGGCCGCGCGCACCTGGCGCAGCGGGGTGACGCCGTCCATGCGCACCAGCAGTTCCAGTTCGCGGGCCGACAGCGTGCTGACGCTGCCGCCCAGCTCGCGCCGCCCCGATCCGCTCAGGCCGAACACCTGGTCCTGCGGCAGGACCGACCAGTCCGATTCCGTCTTCATCATTCCTTGCTCCTTCATGCGCCCGCTTCCGCCGCCGGCTCCGCTTGCAGCCGCGACGCCAGCACCCCGGCCAGCGACGCCAGTTCCCGCTCCAGCACGCGCAGCCGGTCCTGCACGGTCGCCGGCGGCTCATAGCTGCGCAGCGCCGTTTCCAGCTCCGCCGCCCGTCGTGCCACTGGGCCGGCGCCGACGTTGGCGGCCACGCCCTTCAGCGTGTGGGCCAGCCGCTCGGCCTCGCCGATCTCACCGATGGCCAGGGCCTCGTGGATCTGCACCGGCACCGGGCCTTGGCTGCGCACGAAGCGCAGCAGCAGTTCGCGATACAGCCTGCCGTTGCCGCGCGCCAGCGCCAGCCCCTGGGCCGCATCCAGCCCGGCGATGCCGTCCCAGTCCGCGTTGGCGGGAGACCCCGCGCCGGGGGTCGCCACCGCCGCTTCGGTTCCCGCCTGCTGCGGCGGGATCCAGCGCAGCAGCACCGCCCACAGCGCCTTGGGATCGATCGGCTTGGTGACGGTGTCGTTCATGCCGGCCTCCAGGCAGCGTTCGCGGTCCTGCGCCATCACGTTGGCGGTCATGGCGACGATCGGCAGGCGGGCGAGGCGGCCGATGCGGCGGATCTCGCGCGTCGCGGTCACGCCGTCCATCACCGGCATCTGCATGTCCATGAACACCAGGTCGTACCAGTGCTTCTGAACCATCTCCAGCGCGACCTGGCCGTTCTCCGCGATCGCGACCTCCAGCCCGGCCTCGCCCAGGATCTCCTGCGCGACCAGCTGGTTGATCTCGTTGTCCTCCACCAGCAGCACGCGCGCGCCGCGGATCGCCGCGAGGCAGGACGGCGGCTCCGAGGCGTCCGGTGCATCCACCGTGCGCTCGGCCGCGTGCAGCCCGCGCTGCCTGGCCAGCACGTCCACCGTGGCGTCGTAGAGCGCCGACGGCCGCACCGGCTTGACCAGCACCGTGTCTATGCCCACGCGCGCGGCTTCCTTCATCAGCTCCTCGCGGCTGTAGGCCGACACCATCATCAGGATGGGCGGCTGCTGCAGCCCCAGCTCGCGGATGCGGCGCGCGGTGTCGACGCCGTCCAGGCCCGGCATGCGCCAGTCGAGATAGACCAGGTCGAATGGCCGGCCCTGGATGGCCGCGGTGCGCACGGCGTCGATGGCCTCCAGCCCGCCGCTCGCCTCGCTGGCCTCGAACCCCAGCTCCTGCAGCAGGTCCACCAGCGCGGCGCGCGCATGGAAGCTGTCGTCGACCACCAGCGCGCGGCGCCCGCGCAGGTCGGACGCCTGCGGCAGTTCGCGCAGCTGCCGGTCGCTCACGCCCAGCCGAGCCGTGAACCAGAAGGTGCTGCCCTGGCCGGGTTCGCTTTCCACGCCGATGCGGCCGCCCATCAGCTCGGCCAGCTTCTTGCTGATCGCCAGCCCCAGGCCGGTCCCGCCGTGGGTGCGGGTGATCGACATGTCGGCCTGCGAGAAGCTGCGGAACAGCCGCGCGAGCTGGTGCGAGGACAGCCCCACGCCGGTGTCGCGCACGCGGAACTCCAGCAGCACCTCGCCGCCCGCGCGCTCGAGCGCGGCGACGCCGATGGACACTTCGCCGCGCTCGGTGAACTTGACCGCGTTGCCCGCCAGGTTCAGCAGGACCTGCTCCAGCCGCAGCGAATCGCCCAGCAGCAGGCGCGGCAATCCCGGCTCCATCTCGACGACCAGCTCCAGGCCCTTGCGCTCGGCGGCGTCGGCCAGCAGGCTGCTGGTGTTGCCCAGCAGCTCCTCGAGGTCGAACTCGCCCTGCTCGAGTTCGAGCTTGCCAGCCTCCACCTTGGAGAAGTCCAGGATGTCGTTGACCACGCGCAGCAGGTGCTGGCCGGCGGACTGCACCTTGAGCAGGTAGTCGCGCTGCCGGGGCCCCAGCTCGGTCTTGAGCACCAGGTGCGACAGCCCGATGATGGCGTTCATCGGCGTGCGGATCTCGTGGCTCATGTTGGCCAGGAAGTCCGACTTGGCGCGCGTCGCCGCCTCGGCCGCCTCCTTGGCCTCGCGCAGTTCTTCCTCCACCTGCTTGCGCTGGGTGATGTCGCGCGACACGCCCAGCAGGCCGATCGGCTCGCCGTCCTGGTCCCACATCGGCGCGGTCAGCGTTTCGTACAGCACCTCGCGGCCGTCGGGGTGGGCGAGCCACTCCTCGGTCAGGCGCGGCTCCATCGCGGCCAGCGTAGCGGCGTCGCGCCGCCGGATCGCCGCGGCGCGCCCGGGCGAGAAGAGCTCCTCGGCCGTGCGGCCGACCATCTGCTCCAGGGACCGGCCCTGGCGGCGGCAATGGGCCGCGTTGGATCCCAGGTACAGCCCGTCCAGGCTCTTGAAGAAGATCGGGTCCGGGATCGAGTTGATCAGCGCGACCAGCAGCGCCTGCTGGCGCGCCGCCTCGCGCTGGGCCGCGCGCGTCTCGGTCTTGTCCTGGAGGTTGATCACGAGCATCGCGCGTGCGTGGTGCTCGATCGGGAAGACCGTGTAGTCCACTTCGCGCCAGCTGCCGTCCCCGCGCCGGTGGCGGCAGGTCCCTGCGAGGGTGCCGCCCGGCGCCGGTTCCGGAGCTTCCGGGCCGGCGCGGTCCCGGTGGAAAGCGGCGAACACGTCCTGCGACAGTTCCACCACCTCCTCGTCGGAGTAGCCCAGGTGCGAACGCACGGCCGGATTGGCCCAGGCCAGCTCGCCGCTGTCGCGGTCGATCCAGAGCATGGGGCCCGAGCTCTCCAGCACCCGGCTCTGGAACCGCAGTTCGCGCACGTGCTTCACGGCCACCGTGACGTCGCGGTAGACCACCACGCTGCCGACCGCCTGCCCCCGCAGGAACTGCGGCTGCACCCGTCGCTCGATCACCCGCCCGTCCTTGAAATCCAGCAGGTCGGCGTCGCGCCGGCCGGGATCGGCGTCCAGGGCGGCGACGAGCTCGTCGAAGCGCGCCGGGTCGCACAACTGAGCGGCCATGCACACGCGCAGAGCGTCCTTGTCCAGCCGGTCCATCTCCAGCTCGGGGAACGACCAGATCTCGGCCGCCCGGATGTTGAAGAACACGTTGCCGTCCGGGCGCACGGCCAGGATGCCGTCGCTCGCGGCGTCGAGCGTGGCCAGCAGCAGCCGGTGGGCGGCCTCGCGCTCGCGCAGCGCCTCGCGCGCGGCGTCGCGTTCGGCTTCGGCGGCGGCCAGCCGCGCCCGCAGGCGGGCGGGGCTGTCGGCGTCGGCCGGGGCAGGTCGGTCAGGGCACATGGCGCTTTCTCGCAAGTTCGCTGGGCCGGGGATCGGCCCGGCAGCGACTCTAGGAAGGCGCGCCCTGCGTTCCGTAAGGCGTTTGCCTACGGGGCCGGCAAGGCTGTGCGTACGCGTCGGATGGCCGCCACGGAAGGCGTGCAATAGGGCCGGCGGTATCATCCCCAACCATGCTCGAACAGCGGATCCAGCAGCACTTCATCGACAGTGCCGACCTCAAATACCAGGCCGCGCAGGCGCTGAGCAAACCGATCGCGGCCGCCGTGCAGGCGGTGCTGGCCTGCGTGACCAGCGGCGGCAAGGTGCTGGCCTGCGGCAACGGCGGTTCGGCCGCCGACGCCCAGCACTTCTCGGCCGAGTTCGTCGGCCGCTTCGAGCGCGAGCGGCCCGAGCTGGGCGCCATCGCGCTGACCACCGACAGCTCCATCCTCACCGCCGTCGCCAACGACTACGCCTGGCAGCACGTGTTCGCCAAGCAGGTGCGCGCGCTCGGCCAGCCGGGCGACGTGCTGCTGGCGCTGTCCACCAGCGGCAACTCGGGCAACGTGATCGCGGCCATCGAGGCCGCGCACGAGCGCGAGATGTCGGTGGTGGCGCTCACCGGCCGGGGCGGCGGCAAGATCGGCCAGATGCTGCGCGAGACCGACGTGCACGTGTGCGTGCCGCACGAGCGCACCGCCCGCATCCAGGAAGTCCACATCCTCGCCCTGCACTGCATCTGCGACGGCGTGGATGCCCAGTTGCTCGGAGAACAGGAACCCCCCGCATGACCCACGCCTTGCTTCGCTTCGCCGCCACGACCTTCGCCGCCGCCACCCTGGCCGCCACGCTGACCGCCTGCGCGCCCCTGGTGCTGGGCGGCGCCGCCGTCGGGACGCTGGTCGCCCTGGACCGGCGCACCTCCGGCGCGCAGCTGGAGGACGAAGGCATCGAGCTGCGGGCCGCCGCTCGCATCCGCGAGGCCATGGGCGAGCGCGCCCACGTGAACGTCAGCAGCTACAACCGCCAGGTCCTGCTGACCGGCGAGGTGCCCACCGACCGCGACAAGCAGCAGGCCGAGCTGATCGTCTCCAAGGTGGAGAACGTCAAGGGCATCTACAACGAGCTGGGCGTGATGGGCAACTCCAGCCTGACCCAGCGCTCCTCGGACACGCTGATCACCGGCAAGGTCAAGGCCTCGCTGGTCGACGACCGCGAGCTGTCGGCCAATGCCTTCCGCGTGGTCACCGAGCGCGGCACCGTCTACCTGATGGGCCGCGTGACCCAGCGCGAGGCCGACAAGGCCACCCAGATCGCCCGCTCTGTCGGCGGCGTGCAGCGGGTGGTGCGCCTGTTCGAGCTCATCTCGGAACAGGAGCTGCAGCAGATCGCGCCGCAGGCCACGGCGCAGCCGGCTGCCCCGGCGCGCTGACGGCTTTGGCGGGCATCGGGCGCCGGGCCTTCAGCCCGGCACCGATCCGCTGCCGGCCTCCCGAAGCCAATCCGCCAGCGCCCGGGCCTGCAGGTCGCCGAATCCGGCGTTGGGGTCGCACGCGATCAGCCGCGTGCGGTCGCCGAAATCCCAGTCGCAGTCGTCCAGGGCCCGCCAGTCGATCGCGCCGCTCAGGCCGCGCACGTGCGCCAGGATCTCCCGTTCGCGCGCATGGCGGCCGATCACGGCCTCGCCGGTGCAACCGCTGACGCGCGGGACCAGTTCGGCCGGCAGCAACTGCAGCAGGTCCGGCCACGGCACGGCGAAGCGCCAGCTGGAGGAGATCACCAGTTCGCAATCGAACTGCGCCAGCGCCTGGGCCAGCGCCGCGGCGCGCGAGAAGCGCTGGTCCGGCTCGCAGGTGGCCGGGTGGAGCACGCCGTCGAAGTCGAGGTAGAGGACGTGGCGCATGGCTCAGGCGGCACGCGCCTCACCCGGCGCCTGGTCCGGGTCGTCGCTCCCGGGCTCGGCCGGCGACAGCAGGATCTCGTCGTAGCCCCGGCCCTTGAATTCCAGCAGGTCGATGCCGTGGCCGAAGGGGTCGGCCAGGCTCGCCATCCGGCCCCAGCGGCGGTCGGCGATCGGCCGCTCCAGCACCGCGCCGAGCGCCACCAGCCGTTGTGCCACCTCGTCGATGCCCTGCACGACGAAGTCGAGGTGCACCGGCGTCCAGTGCCGCGAGTAGTCGCGCCGCTGCGGCTGTGCCGGCCCCAGCGGCGTCGTCCCCGGCGCGTTCGCGAGCAGGTCGATCGGGCTGGAGCCGCCGATCAGCTCCACCCAGTCGTCGCCCAGCCGCCGGCCGGCACGCAGGCCCAGGCCCCGCGTGTAGAACGCGATGGCGCGCTCCAGGTCGTCCACGTCGATGCAGATGCGGATATCCATCGCGGCAGTCTAGTGCCGGGGGCGGCGTTGGCAACACCGCGGGGCGCCGGTGGACGCGGCGCCTGACCATGGGCGAAAGAAAGCGCCTCTAGCGCAGCCGCTTGATCAGCGAGGAGGTGTCCCAGCGCTTGCCGCCCATGGCCTGCACGTCGGCGTAGAACTGGTCCACCAGCGCGGTGACCGGCAGCCGGGCGCCGTTGCGCTGCGCCTCGTCCAGGCACAGCCCGAGATCCTTGCGCATCCAGTCGACCGCGAAGCCGAAGTCGAACTTGTCGGCGATCATGGTCTTGCCGCGGTTGTCCATCTGCCAGCTCTGCGCGGCGCCCTTGCCGATCACCTCCAGCACCTGCTCCATGTCCAGGCCGGCGCGCTGGCCGAAGGCGATGGCTTCCGACAGGCCCTGCACCAGCCCGGCGATGCAGATCTGGTTGACCATCTTGGTGAGCTGGCCCGCCCCGCTGGGGCCCAGCAGCGTGAAGGCGCGCGCGAAGGCCATGCCCACCGGCTTGACGGCATCGAAGGCCTTGGCGTCGCCGCCACACATCACGGTGAGCAGGCCGTTCTGCGCGCCGGCCTGGCCGCCGGACACCGGCGCATCGATGAACTGCAGGCCCTTGGCGGCCGCGGCGGCGGACAGCTCGCGCGCCACGTTGGCCGAGGCCGTGGTGTGGTCCACGAAGATGGCGCCCGGCTTCATGCCGGCCAGCGCGCCGTCCTCGCCCAGCACCACCGAGCGCAGGTCGTCGTCGTTGCCGACGCAGCAGAACACGATGTCGCAGCCGGCCGCCGCCTCGCGCGGCGTGGCGGCAGCGCGGCCCTTGAACTCGCCGGTCCAGGCCTGCGCCTTGGCGGCCGTGCGGTTGTAGACCGTGACCTCGTGCCCGGCCAGCGCCAGGTGCCCCGCCATCGGGAACCCCATCACGCCCAGGCCCAGGAAGGCGACCTTGCGAGCGGGTGTGGATTCGTAGGGGCGGGGATTGGTGCTGGGCATGTCGGAACTCCTCGTGTGTGATTGCAGGGGGTTGAGCAGGCCCATTCTAGAAAAAGGCGTGCGCCGCACGCGCCTCACCCTGGCGCGCCCACGGCCGAGGAAGGAGTACCCGGCCCCTCACGCGCCGCAGGCGCGGACCGTTCGCGCGGAATAACATGCAGCGCGAACACCCTTTGATCGAGGATCCGGCTTCGCCGGTCCTCGATCAACTGATTGAAAGATCAACTTCTGAATCGCGCAGCGATTCAGAAGTTAAACAATGGATAGGTGTTCCGTCCCCGACGCGAGGTCCTGGGTCTTGGCGCGCTGCGAGTTGAGCTTGATCTGCAGGCGCAGGTCGTTGACCGAGTCGGCGTTGCGCAGCGCGTCCTCGTAGGAGATGACGTTGCCCTCGTAGGCGTCGAACAGGGCCTGGTCGAAGGTCTGCATGCCGAGGTTGCGGCTCTTCTTCATGACCTCCTTGATCTCGGAGACCTCGCCCTTGAAGATCAGGTCGGAGATCAGCGGGCTGTTCAGCATGACCTCCACCATGGCCTGCCGTCCCTTGCCGTCCTGCTTGGGCACCAGCCGCTGCGAGACCATGGCCTTGAGGTTGAGCGACAGGTCCATCAGCAGCTGGGCGCGCCGCTCCTCCGGGAAGAAGTTGATCACCCGGTCCAGCGCCTGGTTGGCGCTGTTGGCGTGCAGCGTGGCCATGCACAGGTGGCCGGTCTCGGCGAAGGCGATCGCGTGCTCCATGGTCTCGCGGTCCCGGATCTCGCCCATCAGGATGACGTCAGGCGCCTGGCGCAGCGTGTTCTTTAGCGCCGCCTCCCAGCTGTCGGTGTCCAGGCCGACCTCGCGCTGGGTGACCACGCAGTTCTTGTGCGGGTGCACGAACTCCACCGGGTCTTCGATCGTGATGATGTGGCCGTAGGAGTTCTCGTTGCGCCAGTCGATCATGGCCGCGAGCGTGGTCGACTTGCCCGAGCCGGTGGCGCCCACCAGCACCACCAGGCCGCGCTTGGCCATGGTGACTTCCTTGAGCACCTGCGGCACGCCCAGCTTGTCGATGGTGGGCAGGTTCTGCGGGATCACCCGCAGAACCATGCCGACCTTGCCCTGCTGCACGAAGGCGTTGACGCGGAAGCGCCCGATGCCCGGCGGCGAGATGGCGAAGTTGCACTCCTTGGTGCGCTCGAACTCCGACGCCTGCTTGTCGTTCATGATCGAGCGGGCCAGCGCCAGGGTGTGCTGCCCGGTCAGCGGCTGCGGCGACACCTTGGTGACCTTGCCGTCCACCTTGATCGCCGGCGGGAAGTCGCCGGTGATGAACAGGTCGCTGCCGTTGCGGCTGATCATCAGCTTGAGCAGGTCGTTGATGAATTTGCTGGCCTGGTCGCGTTCCATGACGACTCCTAGTTGACAGCCGGGCGCAACGCGGCGGAGGCACGCGGCGGCACAAGGCACGAGCCCTTGCAAGGGGCGTTCAAGCGGACACCGCGGAACCGGCTTTGCCGGGCCGCTGGTGCCGCCCCCTGGGGGGAGGCGGCCGAAGGCCGCTTCGGGGGGGGCATGTTATCCGGGGAAGTTCTCGGGGATCTTCGCCTTGGACCGGGCCTCGGCCGGCGAGATGATGTTGCGCTTGACCAGGTCCGTCAGGTTCTGGTCCAGCGTCTGCATGCCGAAGCTGTTGCCGGTCTGGATGGCCGAATACATCTGCGCCACCTTGGCCTCGCGGATCAGGTTGCGGATGGCGGAGGTGCCCAGCATGATCTCGTGCGCCGCGACCCGGCCCGAGCCGTCCTTGGTCTTGCACAGCGTCTGCGAGATCACGGCCTGCAGCGACTCGGACAGCATCGCGCGCACCATCTCCTTCTCCTCGGCCGGGAACACGTCGATGATCCGGTCGATGGTCTTGGCGGCGCTGGAGGTGTGCAGCGTGCCGAACACCAGGTGGCCGGTCTCGGCCGCGGTCATCGCCAGCCGGATGGTTTCCAGGTCGCGCATTTCGCCCACCAGGATGCAGTCCGGGTCCTCGCGTAGCGCGGACTTCAGCGCCGCCGCGAACGACAGCGTCATCGGCCCGACCTCGCGCTGGTTGACCAGGCACTTCTTGGACTCGTGCACGAATTCGATCGGGTCCTCCACCGTCAGGATGTGGCCGTACTCGGTCTCGTTCAGGTGGTTGATCATGGCCGCCAGCGTGGTCGACTTGCCCGAGCCCGTGGGGCCCGTCACCAGCACCATGCCGCGCGGCTTGAGCGCCAGGTCGCCGAAGATCTTGGGCGCGTTGAGCTGCTCCAGGCTCAGGATCTTGGAGGGAATGGTCCGGAACACCGCGGCGGCGCCGCGGTTCTGGTTGAACGCGTTGACCCGGAAGCGCGCCAGCCCCTCGATCTCGAACGAGAAGTCGCACTCGAGGAATTCCTCATACTGCTTGCGCTGCGTGTCGTTCATGATGTCGTACACCATGGCGTGGACCTGCTTGTGGTCCAGCGCATCGACGTTGATGCGGCGCACGTCGCCGTGCACGCGGATCATGGGCGGCAGGCCGGCCGACAGGTGCAGGTCCGAAGCCTTGTTCTTCACGCTGAATGCCAGCAGCTGGGTAATATCCACCGGGTCCCCTCTTCGACGTCGTGCCTATTGGAAAGCGCCGGCCGATTATGACGACGATTCACGACAACCTCCAGACCGTCCGGGCGCGGATCGCCGCCGCCTGCGCCGGGGCGCAACGCGCAGTGAACGATGTCACGCTGCTGGCGGTGTCCAAGACCTTCGGCCCCGAGGCCGTGCGCGAAGCGCACGCCGCCGGCCAGCTCGCCTTCGGCGAGAACTACATCCAGGAAGCGGTCGAGAAGATGGCGCTGCTGGAGGACCTGCCGCTCGAGTGGCACTGCATAGGCCCGATCCAGAGCAACAAGACGCGCCTGGTCGCGCAGCACTTCGACTGGGCCCACACGGTGGACCGGCTCAAGATCGCGCAGCGCCTGTCCGACCAGCGCCCCGAGGACAAGCCGCCGCTGTCGGTGTGCATCCAGGTCAACGTCGATGGCGGCACCACCAAGTCCGGCGTGGCGCCCGACGAAGTGGCCGCGCTCGCGCGCGAGGTGGCTCAGCTGCCGCGGCTGCGGCTGCGCGGCCTGATGACCATCCCGGAGCCGGCGCCCGACTTCGACGCCCAGTACCAGGTGCATGCCCGCGCCACCGCCCTGTTCCGGCAACTGCAGGCCCAGGGGCTGCCGCTGGACACGCTGTCCATGGGCATGTCGGCGGACCTGGAGGCGGCCATCGCCGCGGGCAGCACGATGGTGCGGGTGGGGACCGCCATCTTCGGCGGCCGGCCGCGCCGCTGACGCAGCGGCACCGGAGGCCTCAACTCCAGTTGCGGTCAGGCCGCGGATCCAGCCGCCGGGCGGCGGCGACGACATCCTGCAGATCCACCGGGTCGCTGAACGGATCCTCGTCCAGTTCGGTCACGCGATTGAGCTCCTTCTGCCAGCGCCGCAGTTCCTCGACATAGGGCGCGTGCGGCACCCGCGCCAGCCGCCCGTCGCGCGGCACGAGGTCGCAGATGCCGTTGTGCAGCCACTCGCCGGTGTGCCAGTCCGGCATGTCCACGCCGGGGAAGAGGCAGATGCCGTGCAGGTCCATGCCCTGGTTGACCGCCGCCATGGCTTCCTGCATCACGTCGCGCAGCCAGTCGGGCCGGCCGCGGCCCATGCCGCTGGTCTCGCCGATGACCATGGGCCGCCGGTAGCGCTCCCAGGCGCGGCGCAGCAGGTCGCACAGAGGCACGACGCCCGGGCTGCCGGGCGGCAGGGCCTGGTGCGGCCCCTGCTCGCGGTACTCCATCTGCCCGAACGAGTAGTTGTTGGCGCCCACGATGTCCAGGATCTCGGGCGAGCCGCCCAGCTCCGGGTGGGCCATGCCGCACAGCATGTCCCAGGCCAGGAAGCTGTCGACGAAGGTCTCGTGCGCGGCCGCTTCCTGCTGGTCGGGCCGGTCCGGCGGCGCCACCACCTGGATCAGCGGATCCACGTGCACCATCCGCGCCTGCGGCAGCACCTCGCGGATCGCCTGCGCACCGGCGATGGCGGCGGCGCACAGCGCGACCCGGAACCGCTCGCGCGTGGCGCGGTCCTTGCCGTACGGCGCCACCCAGCCCCACTCGCCGCCGCAGAAGGCGAAGAAGGTGATCTCGTTGATCGGGGTGAACCAGTAGGGGCCTGGCAGTTCATCGCGGACGTGCCGCGCCACGGCACCGCAATAGCCGGCGAAGCGCTCGCGAAAGGACGGCTGGAACGGGTCGGCGTCGTCGGGGTAGCCGTAGTGGCACAGGTCCCACAGCGGGGTCACGCGCGTGCGCCGCATCGCGTCGAGCATCGGCGCGATGCTCGAGAAGTCGTAGCGGCCGCCGCCGCGGTCGGCCATCGGCCAGGGAATGCCTTCGCGGGCGACGGCGATGCCGAGGTCCCGCAGCATGCGGTAGTCCTCCAGCGCGTGCTCGCGGTGCTGGGTCTCGGCCACCAGGTCGCGGCGCCGGCCGTCCTTCCACAGGAAGGTCGAGCACTCGAAGCCGGACAGGAAGAAGGTCGGGAAGATCCCCGCGTGCGACGCACCCATGCCCGAGTGCATCACAGCGCCGCGCCGGGCGGGCGCCGCTGTTTGGAAATGCAAGCGGCGCGCCGGGACGGCCGCGCTACTTGCGGGCCGCGGGCGGCATCACCGGCTTGACGTTGCCGCAGTCGGCCGACAGCCACTTGCCGGACGATTCCATCTGCGTGGTCTCGGTCTTGCCTCGGTCGGTGCTGGTGATGGTGGTGCGGGCGGTGTAGGCCTCGTTGCCCTTCATGGTGATCTGGCTCTCGCCGCGCGAGGGCGGGTTGGTGCAGGTGAACACCACCTTCATCGTGTTGCCGGTGCGCTGCTGCTGGGTGGTGCGGCAGTCGCCCTGCTGGCCGGCGATGTCGTTGCGCTCGACCATCTCCTTGGTCATGCACATGCGCATGCCCTGGCCGCCCGGCGACATGCCCACGCCTTGGCGCGCCATCATGGCTTCCATCTGCTTGCGCTGCTCGGGCGGCATGGCGGCCATCTGCTCGCGCATCTCCTTCATCGCCTCGTCCAGCTCGGGGTTGCCCTTGAAACTCTGCTGGATCTCCCACAGCCCGGGCTTGAGCGTGGTCTGGGCGGCGGCCGGCGCCAGCACGCAGGCGGTGGACAGGGCCAGGGCATACGGCAGGATCTTCATGTCTTCTCCTCTTGTGTGACAACGCGCCGATTGTGTCCGCGCCCGCCGCTCAGGCCAGCGTGGCCTGGCGCACGGCGTGTTCCCAGCGCGACATGGCTTCCAGCGCCTGCCCGCGCGGCAGCACCGGCGTGAAACGCCGCTGCACCTGCCACTGCGCCTGCAGTTCGTCGGTGCCCGCATACACGCCGGCCGACAAGCCCGCCAGGTAGGCGGCGCCCAGGGCCGTGGTCTCGGTAACGGCCGGACGCACCACGGGGATGCCCAGCAGGTCGGCCTGGAACTGCATCAGCAGGTCGTTGACGCAGGCGCCGCCGTCGACGCGCAGCTCGGTGACCGGCGCCACCCCGGCGGCCTGTGCGTCGCGGGCCATGGCCTGCAGCAGCGCGGCGCTCTGGTAGGCGATGCTCTCCAGCGCGGCGCGCGCGATGTGGGCCACCGTGGTGCCGCGCGTCAGCCCGGTGATGGTGCCGCGCGCGTCGGGTTTCCAGTAAGGCGCGCCCAGGCCGGTGAAGGCCGGCACCAGCATCACGCCGCCGGCGTCCGGCACGCTCTCGGCCAGCGCCTGCACCTGGGCGCTGCTCTGGATCGCACCGAGGCCGTCGCGGAGCCATTGCACCACCGCCCCGCCGACAAACACGCTTCCCTCCAGCGCGTACGCGCTGGAGGATCGCGTGGCGTGGGCTTGACGCCCGCCCCCTCCCAAACCCTCCCCCTCACGGGGGAGGGCTTCAGGCAACTGGCACGCCGCCGTGGTCAACAGCTGATTGGTGCTCGCAATCGGCCGTGCCCCGGTGTGCATCAGCAGGAAGCAGCCGGTGCCGTAGGTGTTCTTGGCCAGGCCCTCGCGGAAGCAGGCCTGGCCGAACAGCGCGCTCTGCTGGTCGCCGGCTACGCCGCCGATGCGCACCGGCGCGCCCAGCAGCGCTTCCACCGTGCGGCCGTAGTCGGCGCTGGACGGCAGCACCTGCGGCATCAGCGAGGCCGGCACCTGCAGCAGCGCCAGCAGGTCCTCGTCCCAGCGGTTGCGGTGCACGTCGAACAGCATGGTGCGGGACGCATTGGTCACGTCGGTGGCGTGCAGCGCGCCGCCGGTGAGCTGCCACAGCAGCCAGCTGTCGATGGTGCCGAAGGCCAGTTCGCCGCGCTCGGCCGCCGCGCGGGCGCCGGGCACGTTGTCCAGCAGCCAGCGGATCTTGGTGCCGGAGAAATAGGAGTCGATCAGCAGCCCGGTGCGCTGCTGGATGCGATCGGCGTGGCCCTGCTCGCGCAGCTGCGCGCACAGCGGCTCGCCGCGCCGGTCCTGCCAGACGATCGCGTTGTGGCTCGGCTGGCCGGTCTTGCGGTTCCACAGCACCGCGGTCTCACGCTGGTTGGTGATGCCCAGCGCCGCCACGTCGCGCGCGGTGATGCCGGCCTTGGCCAGCGCCTCCTGCGCGGTGGCGAGCTGGCCGCGCCAGATCTCCAGCGGGTCGTGCTCGACCCAGCCGGGCTGCGGATAGATCTGCGGCAATTCGCGCTGGGCCAGCGCGACGATGCGCCCCTGGCGGTCGAAGACGATGCTGCGGGAGCTGGAAGTGCCCTGGTCGAGCGCGAGCAGGTAGGTCATCCGCCGATGCTAGCCGCAGCCGCGGCGGCCCGGCATCCGGGCCAGCCCGCGCCGCAGCCGCTTCAGCTGCCGGTGCGATCGGGCTTGCGCGCTTCCTGCTGCGCAGCCTCGTCGACCTCCGCCGCGGACGCCTCGGGCTGGTCGGGCGAGGTGTCGACCTGGTGGCCCTTGAGGGTGGTGCGGCTGGTCAGCTTGCGGCCGGCCTTGCCCTTGGCGATGCCGCCGTGCGAATTCCATTCGGCGGCCTCGCCGGCGCGCAACTTCTCTCCCATGCTTCGGTGCTCCTTCGGATGGACCACCCATGATGGCGGCGTTCTGCCCGGCGGCGGGTTACCGGGCGTGTCGGCCGGGCCGCCCCTCACTGGCGCCGGCGCTCGGCCAGCTCCTCGATCAGGCCGCGGATGCGCCCCACGTTCAGCGGCTTGGTCAGGTGCGCGTCGAAGCCGGCCTGCATCGACTCCTGCACGTCCGTGTCCTGCCCCCAGCCGGTGGCGGCGATCAGGATCATCGAGCGACCCCATTCGGTGGCGCGCAGCCGCCGCGCGACCTCGTGGCCGCTGAGGTCCGGCATGCCGATGTCCAGCAGGGCGATGGCCGGCCGCTGCTGCTCGGCCACGTGCAGGGCCTCGTTGCCGCTGCGCGCCAGCACGGCCCGGAAGCCCGACAGCTCCAGCAGCTTGGCCAGGCCCCAGGCGGCGTCGCCGTTGTCGTCGGCAACCAGGATCAGCTCGCCCTGCGCGGCCGGCGCCGGCTCGGGCGCCTGCTGGGCCGGCGGCTGGGGCAGCGCCTCCGCCCGGCCCTCCGCCGGCAGCAGCGGCAGGCCGACGCGCAGCTGGCAGCCCTGCCCCAGCCCGGCCGAGCTGGCCATGATCCAGCCGCCGTGCAGCTCGACGATGTTGCGCGCCAGCGCGAGGCCGATGCCCAGCCCGCCGTTGGAACGGTCGAGCGAGCCCTGCCCCTGGGAGAACAGGTCGAACATGCGCTCGATCTGCGAGGGGTCCATGCCGATGCCGTTGTCGCACACCTCGATCACCACCTCGTCGTGGAAGACCTCGGCCGACACCTCGATGCGGCCGCTCTCCGGCGTGTACTTGGCGGCGTTGGTGACCAGGTTGGAGACCACCTGGGCCAGCCGCATCGGGTCGCCGTCGACCTGCACCGTGGGCGGCGGCAGCCGCACCACCAGCTCGTGCGAGGCGGCCTGCACCAGCGGCCGGGTCGCCTCCAGCGCCGACTGGATGAAGGCGGACACGGCGACCGGCTGCCGGGTCAGGCTCAGCCGCCCCAGCGTCAGCCGCGAGACGTCCAGCAGCTCGTCCAGCAGCGACTTCATGGCGCGCGCCTGGCGCTGCACCACCTCGGCCGCCTTCTGCCGCGCCGATTCCGGCAGCCGCGGCATCAGCAGCAGCTCGGAGGCGCTGGCGATCGAGGCCAGCGGGTTGCGCAGCTCGTGCGACAGCACGGCGAGGAAGCGATCCTTGTTGGCGTCGGCCTGCTCCAGCGCGTGCCGCGCCTGCTCCATTTCCTCCAGCGCCCGGCGCAGTTCGGCCTGGCTGCGCTCCATCGCCTGCTGCGCTTCCATCGCTTCCTTCATGTCGCGCGCGATGGCGGTGCCGCCGATGACCTCGCCGCCGGGGCCATGGATGGGCGAGACCCGCACCGAGATGTGCGCGTCGGTGCCGTCCTTGCGCCGCCGCACCGCCTCGTACTGGATCGCCTCGCCCTGACGGATGCGCCGCATGTTGTCGTGGTACTCCGCCTCGCGGCCCGGCGCCAGCATGAACAGCGGCTGCCCGACCACCTCCTGCGCCGTATAGCCGTAGATGCGTTCGGCGCCGGCGTTCCAGCTCAGGATGGTGAAGTCGGTCGAGAAGCTGGTGATCGCGTCGGTCGACGCGTGGACCACGGTGGACAGCCAGCGCAGCGCCTGGTCGGCCTGCTTGCGCTCGGTGATGTCGACGAAGGACAGCACCACGCCGGACCGGTCGTCCTGGGCCACGCGATAGGGCAGCAGGCGCACCAGGTAGCAGCGCCTGGCGCGGTCGCCGACTTCGCGCTCGACCGGCTCCGGGCGCTCGAGCACGCGCTGCACGTCGGCCGCCAGCTCGGGGTAGTCCAGCGGCGTTGCCAGATCGGTCAGCGGCCGGCCGCGGTCGGCCGGGATCAGGCTGAACAGGCGCGTCGCGGACTCCGTGTAGTGCCGCACCCGCAGCGCGGTGTCCACGAACACGGTGGCGATACCGGTGGCCTTCAGCAACTCGACCAGCCCGCGGTCCGCGCGTTCCATCTCGGCCGGCCGCGGGCCCTGGGCCGGCTGCGTCGGCGACACCGCCGGGCTGCCGGACTCGAACAGCACCAGCAGCAGGCCGGCACCGACGTCGGGGGCCGGCACCACGCGCACGGTGAGCGTGAGCGGCCCCGAGCCATCCTGCAGTTCGACCGGGTCCGACTGGACCGCGGCCTGCGACTGCGCCGCCTGCTGCAGCGCCGCGGCGAGCGCCGGCCGCAGCGCCGGATCGACCAGCGACGGCAGCCGGCGCGTGGGCTCGCCGCCGCGCCACTGCAGGAAGCGGCCGGCCTGGGGCGACAGGTGGACGATCTCGTGCCCGGCATCCACCAGCACCGAGGGTGGGCCCAGCCGTTCGAGCAGCCTCAGGTGCAGCTCGGCCGGGGTCTCGCGCCGCGCCGGAAGGGACTCGACGCGCGGGGTCCCCTTGCGGCCGGGACGGTCGGCGGAATCGTCGGGCGAGGCCCCGGACGGGTCGGGCTGCGCGGCTTGCATGCTCCTGCACCAGCGACTGGTGTGCGGGTCGTTTTTTCATTATGCGCTGCGTCCGACAGCAGTCGCGCCCCGCCGACTACGCGACAGCAGCGAACCGGGACCCACACTGCGGCCAGACCACAGGAGGACCCCATGGCCTACAGCAGCATCCTCGGCGCCGACCCGGCGCCAGCCCAGCCCGCGGGCCGCGGCAGCGACGCGCTCGGCCCGAGCGACAACTCGGACAGCGGCAGCGACGCCATCGGCACGCGCGAGGTCCACGCCGATTCGGACGGCCCCGGCACCGGCGAGCGCGGCGGCGTGGCCGGCGCCGACGCCGAGGAAGGCGCCGACATCGCGCCCGACCGGGTGGTTCGCATGGGCGCCGGCGACGACGAGGCGCTCGGCGAGGACGTGGAATCCGGCGAGGGCTTTCCGGAAGCGGATCCCGACAGCCAGGAATTCACCGACCTGGACGGCGACAGCGAGCCGGAAGCGGACGGCGAGGCCGACCGCTGAAGCCCGCATCCCATCCGCCGGGCGAGCGGCGCATCGCCGAAACCCTGCGCCGCCGCTTCGGCGTGCGCCGGCTGCGGCCGGGCCAGCGCGTCGTGATCGACCAGGTGCTGGCCGGCCGCAACACGCTGGCGATCATGCCGACCGGCGCCGGCAAGTCGCTGTGCTACCAGCTGCCGGCCCTGCTGCTGCCCGGTCGCACGCTGGTGGTGTCGCCGCTGATCGCGCTGATGAAGGACCAGGTGGAAGCGCTGGGCGAGCGGGGCATCGCGGCGGTGCAGCTGAACAGCTCGCTGGACGGCGAGGCCACCAAGGCCGCGCTCGCGCAGGCCCTGGACGGCAGCGCCGGCATCGTCATGGTCACGCCGGAGAAGCTGGCCGAACCCGGCTTCGTGCAGGAGCTGGCGCGCCACCCCACCAGCCTGCTGGTGGTCGACGAGGCGCACTGCATCTCGCAATGGGGACACGACTTCCGGCCCGCCTTCCTGGAGATCGGGCCGGCGCGCGAGGCGCTGGGCCAGCCCACGGTGCTGGCGCTCACGGCCACCGCGACCGACGAGGTCGCGCAGGACATCGCGCAGCAGCTGGGGATCGCGCGCACCGGCATCGTCCACACCGGCTCCTACCGCCCCAACCTGGCACTGCAGGTGGAACAGGTCGCCGACGAGGCGGCCAAGCTGGCGCGGGCGGTGGCGCTGGTGCGCGAGGCTAAGGGCTGCGGGCTGGTCTACACGGCCACGGTGAAGGCGGCGCAGGCGCTGCACGAGGCGCTCGCGGCGGCGAACGAATCGGTGGGCCTGTACCACGGCCGGCTGGATGCCGCCACACGCCACGCGGCGCAGGATGCCTTCATGGACGGCGCCGTGCGGGTCATGGTGGCGACCAACGCCTTCGGCCTCGGCATCGACAAGCCCGACATCCGCTTCGTGCTGCACTACCAGCTGCCCCCCGGGCTGGAGGCCTACTACCAGGAAGCCGGGCGGGCCGGCCGCGACGGCCAGGCGGCGCTGTGTACCCTGCTCTACCGGCGCGCCGACAAGGCGGTGCAGCAGTTCTTCCTGGCCGGCCGCTATCCCGGCGACGAGGACGCGCAGGCCCTGTACGAGGCGCTGCGGCAGGCGCCGTCCGAGGGGACGCACTGGACGCTGGCGCTGCTCGCGGCGCGGCTCGTTCGGCCGCGCAGCAAGCTGCAGGTGGCGCTCGGGCTGCTGCGGCGGCGCAAGATCGTCCGCGTGGACGCCGAAGGCGAGCTGCACCTGCTGCGCGAGGACGTCGGCGGTGACACGCTGCGCGAGCTGATGGCCGCCTACCGCGACAAGCGGGAGCAGGACCAGGCCACGCTGGAGCGCATGGTGTTCTACGCCCAGACCGGCCAGTGCCGCTGGCGCCTGCTGCTGGAGCACCTGGAAGGCGAGGCCGCGTTCGAGCGCTGCGGGCATTGCGACAACTGCGTGCGGCTGGCCCGCGCGGAAGCGGCGCAGGCGCAGCAAGAGCAGCCCGCCGACGCCCCGGCCGATGACGAGGCCCCCGCCCGGCCGGCGTTCGCGCCCGGCGACATCGTCACCGTGCGGCGCTACGGCCGCGGCGAGGTCCGGCAGTCCAGCGCCATCGAAGTCGGCGTCGCCTTTGCCGACGGCAGCGTGCGCAGCTTCCGGCCGGAGTTCGTGCGCCGCGCGCGCGGCCAGCCCGCCGTGGGCGCGCAGGCGCCTTCCGCGGCGGTATCGCTCAGCGCAGGCTGACGGTGCCACGCTTCCAGTCCGGGTCGGCCCAGCGCTGGAAGGGGCCTAGCGCCTCGGCATCGCGCGACTGCCGCTGCACCGCCAGGCCGTCCAGCGACAGCACTTCATAGCGGCGCCGGTAGCGGCCCTCGCCGCGCGCCTCGCGCGCCACCAGCACCTGGCGCCCGCCCGGCACCCAGCCGGCGAATTCGGCGTAGCCGAGCCCGGGCGTCACGGCTGCGGGCGGCACCAAGTCGACCGACCAGCCGCCGCGCGAGCGCCGGAACAGCCACAGCTCACGCCAATCCGCCACCGGCTGCACCGCCAGCGCCAGCGCGTTGCCTTCGCGGTTGAGCGAGGCCGACTGCGGCCACACCACGCCGAAGGTGCAGCGGCGGGCCAGCGGCCTGGCCGCATCGTGCCTGGCGTCCACCAGCAGCACGCAGGTCTCGCCCGGCTGGCCGGGGACGGTCTGCACCGAGGGCCGCGACGAGAGCTTGTCCGCAACCGGCGCCGGAACCGCCGCCCAGCGCGAGGCGTTGACCCGCATCACCGCATCGTTCCAGGCGGGCGCGTCGGACTCGGGCAGCTCGGCCGGCTGCACCGACGCCAGCTCCGCGATCGCCCGCTGCGCCGCCGCGTGCGGCGGCTCGCCCCGCCGGGCCTGCTCCCAGGCCAGCGTGCTCCACACCTCGGCGCGGCGCATCGCGACGCGGTTCCTCACGTAGCCGGGCAGGGCTTCCACCTGCACCCGGTCGAGCAGCTCGGCCCGCCAGCGGTTGGCCTCGTGCAGCTGCAGCGGTGGCAGGGCCGGGTCCAGGCAGTCGGCACGCGTCAGCGCCAGCGCCGCGTCGGCCTGCTGCGCCGGGCGCGCGGCCATCGCCAGCACGCGCCGGAACGCCTCGCCGTCGTAGCACACGCGCATGCGGCCTTCGCGTTCGTAACTGGCGAAGCGCACGCCGTAGTGCCGCGCGAGGTCCAGGTCGGCGGCCAGCGCTGCCTGCGCGTTGGCGCTCGTCGCCGCGCCGGCCGACGCTCGCTGCGCCAGCCGATCAGCCATGGTGCCCAGCGCGGCCAGCACCTCGATGCCGGCCTGGCCGCTCACGGCCTCCGCCGGCGCCGCCTGCAGCCAGGCAGCGGCCAGGCCGATGCCCAGCGCCTCCCGCCCGGGCGCGTCCTGCACGAAGCGCAATACGGCCAGCAGCTCGGGCGCCTCGCCCGGCGTGCCGGCCAGGCGTCGAACCTGGCTGGCTCGCACGAAGCCGCCGCGCTCGCGCCGGTGGTCCCACACCTGCAGGTGGTCCAGCCGCTCGCCGCGCACCTCCAGCAGCTCGCCCGGGCGCAGTTGCGCCTGCAGCGGCGCCGAGTCGCGCGCGGCGGCGCGCAGCACGGCGTGGTCGGCGGTCACCAGCGCGGTCCCCAGGCTGGCCGCGGCGGCGGCCGCCAGCAGCACGCCGGCCGGCATCTCACTCGTCCTCCGCTGCGCTGGAGGCAGCGTGCTGCGATACGGCCGGAGCGCCCGGCCCGCCGCCCAGCAGATTGGCGCCGATGAAGCCGCCGGCCGCGCCCGGCGGCGCGATGATCACCTGCACCTTGTCCGAGAGCTTGTCGGCCAGCGTCTTCTGGATCAGCAGCGGGTGGCGCGACAGCAGCGTGCCCTCGCGCGCCATCTGCTCGGCGCTCGCCTGCCCCAGGCGCTCCAGCCGGAAGGCCTCGGCGTCGGCCAGCTGGCGGCGCGCGTCGGCCTCGCCGCCGGCCTCGATGCGGCGCGCCTGCGCGCTGCCCTCGGCCATCTTCAGCCGCACCTGGCGCTCGGCTTCCGCCTCCAGCCGGCGCTGCTCGACCTGGCGCTGCTTGAACGGCAGCACGTGCTTCATGGCCTCCTCCTGCGCCCGCGCGGCGATCACCTGCTCGCGCGCCGCCGCTTCGGCGCGCACCTCGCGCCGCACCTTGTCGGCCGCGGCCTCGAGCTCGGTCTCCTTCACCCGCTTGTCCTTGAGCTCCAGCGTGTAGCGCATCTTCTGCGTGGCCAGTTCCTCGGCCAGCAGCGCCTCCATGCCGCGCCGGTAGTCGTCCGGCAGGTCCACCTTGCCGACCAGCACGCTGCGCAGCAGCACCCCGTCGGCGGCCAGCCGCGGCGCCAGCTCGGTCTCGAGCGCGGCCTGGATCTCGGCCCGCCTGGTCGAGAAGATCTCGCGCACCGTGTAGCGCGCGAACACCTTGTAGACCACGTTGCGCACCGCCGGCTCCACCACCTCGGTGTCCAGGTCGGCGGGCAGGCCGCGCAGCAGCGCGAGCTGCGCCGGATCGACGGCGTAGCGCACCGTCAGGTCGATGCCGACCGACAGGCCCTCGACCGATTGCACCGGCGCCGGACCGGACGCCAGCGCCATCTGCGCCGGCCGCCAGGTGCGGTCGCGCAGCGGCACCCGTCGCAGGCGGTGCACCCCGGGCACGACCAGCACCAGCCCGTCGCGCCACTGGGTGACCTCGCCGGTGAACTGGTTCACCCGCAGGCCGACCTCGCCACGCGGCACCGGCTGCAGCGGCGGATGCCGGACCAGTAGCCAGCCGACCACGGCCAGCAGCGCAAGGACGAGCAGGGCCGGGCCCAGCCGCGAGATGCGCGCCAGCGTGGCCTCGGCGCCGAAGGGCGCGGGCGCGGCGGCCTCCTCGGCGGGCCGGGGAGCGGGATGCGGGAAGGCACGTGACAGGACCCGCGACACGGTGCTGCGCAGCGCGCGCAGCAGGGATTGCAGCTTCTCGATCATGGCGATGGCTCCGGCCGGTTCAGCAGCCGTCCTGCGCCGCCGCCCACAGTTCGGCGCTAGGGACGTTCACGCCGGGGCGGGCCGTGCCGGACAGCAGCAGCACGGTGCGATCGCCCACGTCGACGATGAAGTCGGGGCCGCCATCGCCGTCCAGGTCGGCGATCGAGCGGATGGCGGTCGGCTCGCCGGGCTGCCCGAGCCGGTACAGGTGCTCGGTCCCCGCATAGCGGATGGTGTAGGTCAGCGCGCCGTTGCCGTCCTCCACCGTGAAGCCGAAGGGCGTGCGGCCGAACATCAGCTGGTACTCGCGGTCCGGCATGGGCTGCGCCACCGGCGCGGTCATGCGGTACAGCGGGCGCTCGCCGGTCCTGAGCAGGACGCCGGGGATGCGCACGTACCAGCCCTCGTCCCCGGCCTCGGGCACCGCCCGCTGCGGGTCGGCGGTGCTGACCTCGATCGCGCGCTCGCCGGTGGCCAGGCGGAACCAGCCGTCGACCGGCCAGTGCCCGCCGCCGCTGCCGGCCACTTCGCTGCGCCAGAGGTCGGCGTCCAGCAGGTAGCCGTCCTCCTGCAGGCCGGCGGCCCAGGTGGAGGCGGCGATCACCGCGGCGGCCAGCAGGGCCAGCAACTGGACCAGGGCGCGCAGCGGACGGAACGGGGCGGAAGCGGTGGGCATCGCGTTTCTCCTTCGGGTTGGTGCGATGCGGTCATTCTTCGAAGCGGCCCCGGAGCGAACAATGCAGCCGGCGGGCGGCTTGCTTCACGCGGCGGAAGAAACCTTCACGCGGCGCGCGCGGGGGCCCGCCCATAATCCGCCGCATGGCCCGCATCGCCGTCATCGAGGACGATCCGCCCACCAGCGGGCAGCTCGCCGGCTGGATCCGCGCGGCCCACCCGGCGGCGCAGATCGAGCAGTTCTTCACCCGCGACGAGGCCGAAGCCGCGCTGGCGCGCGCCGCCTACGACGTGGTGGTGCTGGACATCGAGCTGGGGCGCGAACGCCATGCCGGCGTGGCCCTGATCAACGCGATCAACAAGCAGGGCCGCGGCACGCCGGTGCTGGTGGTGTCGGCCATGCCGGCCGCGATCTACCGCAGCATCATGAAGGCGCTGGACGCCTGGGACTACCTGCAGAAGACCACCTTCGAGGAGGCCGACTTCGTCGAGACCTTCCTGGAGATCCTGCGGGTGGCGCGCGAGCGCCGCGCCCTCGATTCGACGCCGCAGCACCCCGGCCCGGAGCTCTCGCTCGACCCGCTGTGGCAGCGCACGCCGACCTGGCGCGGCGAGCGCATCAACCTGCCGCTGACCGCCCAGCGCATCCTGGCCACGCTCTACCAGCGGCGCGGCCAGGTGGTCGGCTACGACGAGCTGTTCGAGGTGGTCAAGAGCGGGCGCAACCGCGACAACGTGCGCAAGCACGTGAGCACCATCCGCGACGCCTTCCGCGAGGTCGATCCCGGCTTCGAGGGCATCGAGAACGTGCCCATGCGGGGCTTCCGCTGGGTGGACCCGCCCGCCGCGGGACGGCCATGAAGCTGCCGCTGGGCGCGCGTGACCGGCCGCGCCTGGGGCTGGCCGCCTTCACCCGCCGCATCCTGCTGCGCGGCGTGTTCGCGCTGCTCGTGATCGCCACGCTGGCGCTGGTGCTGGCGCTGCTGCAGGACGAGAAGGAGCGCAGCTACGCCAACTACCAGCGCGGCTTCCATCGCACCCAGGCCGAGCTGATGGCGCGGCTGCGCCACCCGGCCGGGCTGCTGGCCCTGCTCAATCCCGCGGCCGGCGGCGGCGGGCCGGCCTTGCACCCGCTGCTGCTGCCCTATGCGGCGATCGACTTCGACGACCAGAACAAGGCGCAGCAGGCCGTGGAGATGGCCGGCTGCTCGGTGCGCTACCCGGACGGCAGCTCGGTGTGCGTGGCGATCGGCAGCAACCCGTACGCCGGCGGCTTCGTCTACCTGGTGGGCAGCTTCCGGGCCGCCGACCTGGTGCCGCGCGAGCGCGGCATGCTGGACCTGGATGCGGTGCACCGGGCCCAGGTCACGCTGGCGATGCGGGGCGAGACCTGGCGCTGGATCGCGCCCTTCGAGCGGCTCGGCGGCACGCGCTCGCCGCTGGTGCGCGGGCGCCTGACCGGCTTCGTGGACACCGGAGCGCCCACGCTGCCCTCCCATGCGCGGCCGGTGCGCGACTTCCGCGGCTGGCTGTGGCAGGCCGGCGCCTGCGCCGAGGGCGAGCCGCAGCCGGGCTGCGTGCGCAACACCTTCTTCTCGATCCGGCTGCCGGTGCAGGCCTTCAGCGAGGCCCTGTTCGGCGACCAGCGGCCCGTATGGCCGCCGGCCGACCTGGACCGCATCGAGGTGCGCATGCAGGTGCTGGGTCCGGGCTCGGACGAACCGCTGTTCGACACCGCCGCGCCGGGCGCCTCGCCGCCGCCGTCGCTGCAGGACCTGCGCAAGGCGCTGCTGCCGGGCGAGACGCTGAGCATCCGCAAGCTGGGCGCGAAGGACACGCGGCCGCTGGTGCTGCACGGGCGCGACGAATCGGCCGAACCCTCCTCGCCGCTGATCACGCGGCTGGTGCGGCAGCTGCCGGTGAAGGGCACCACCGGGCTGGTGGAGGCGCGCGAGCTGCTGGCCACGCCAGCCGGCCGCTACGAGGTGCTGCTGACCGGCGACGCACGCGGCATCGAGCGCGGCCTGAGCGCGGTGGCGACCCGCATGTCCTGGTACGTGGGCGCCATGCTGGGTGCCATCGTGCTGGCCTGGCTGGTGATCGAGCTCGGGCTGATCCGCCGCATCACCGTGCTCACCCGGCGCGCCGCCGCCGTGTCGCACAACGTGCAGCAGGACGCCCGCGGCGGCGAGCGCATCGGCCAGCTGGACGTGTCGGACCTGCGCGGGCGCGACGAGCTGGGCATCCTGGCCGGCGGCCTGGCCGACCTGCTGCAGCGGGTGAAGGACGACGTGCAGCGCGAGCAGCTGCGGGCGCGCCAGGAGCGCGACATGCTGCAGGCGGTGGGCCACGAGATCCTGTCGCCGCTGCAGTCGCTGATGGTGCTGCACCCGGATCCGGACGACCCGGCGCGGCGCTACGTGCAGCGCATGCAGCACGCGGTGCGCGTGCTGTACGGGCAGGCCTCGCCGAGCGAGGCGCTGGCCGCGGCCGACCTGTCGCTGGCACCGCTGGACCTGGACGAGTTCCTGCGCCACGTGGCGGACAACGCCGCCTTCGCCGGCATCGCCGGCGTGCAGTACGCCGCGCTCGGCCGGCCGGTGGTGGTGCGGGCCGACGGCTTCTCGCTGGAGGACGTGTTCACCCACCTGCTGCGCAATGCCGACCGGCACCGCACGGCCGGCACGCCGATCGCCATCGGCCTGTCGGTCGCCGACGGGCAGGCGCTGGTGCGCATCCACAACCAGGGGCCGCCGATCGCGCCGCAGCTGCTGGACAAGGTGTTCGACTACGGCGTCAGCGACGCGGCACCCGACGGATCCGGCGGTCGCCGCGGCCAGGGGCTGTTCGTCGCCCGCACCTACCTCGCCAAGATGGGCGGAAGCATCCGGGCCGCCAACGAGGACGGCGGCGTGGCGATGGAACTGGCCTTGCCGCTGGGCGCCTGAGGCGGGTCAGCGCGCGGGCCGCTGCGCCGGCTTGCTGCGCGGCGGCGCCGGGGCTGCGGGGTGGGCGGACGGCGCGGGCGGCGCACCCATCGCCGCCGTGTCGGGCGCCGGCGCAGCGGCGGTGGTCGGCGGCGGCAGCGGGATGGCCGCAGCCGCGGGATCGGGTTCGCGCTTCCAGTCCAGGCTCAGGGCCAGCGCCAGCACGAACAGCGCGTGGGCGACCAGGGCCACGGGCAGCCCGCGCAGGATCTCGCGCTGCCGCCGGGGCGGATCGAGATCCTGGTGGTCGAGGGTGGGGTCCATCGCGGGCTCCTGCAACCCTCCAGCCTAGGCCCGGGCCGGGGCGAGCGAGCCCGGCCGTCACACTTTGCGGCCGACGTGACGCGGCCGATACGGCGCTGCTCAGCGCGCCAGCGTGGAGGCGCCGAACAGGCTGCGCACGAACTCCACCGCCAGCTCGGCCGTGCGGTTGCGCACATCCAGCGCCGGGTTGATCTCCACCACGTCCAGCGAGCCCAGCCGGCCGGTGTCGGCGATCATCTCCATGCACAGCTGCATCTCGCGGTAGGTCGGGCCGCCGCGCACGCCGGTGCCCACGCCGGGCGCCTCCATCGGGTCCAGGCAGTCGAGGTCGAAGCTCACGTGCAGGTGGGTGTCCTCGTGCACGTCCGACAGCACCTCGGCCATGGTGGTGCGCATGCCGTGCTCGTCGAGGTGGCGCATGTCGAACACCTGCAGGCCGAGCTGCCGGATGGCCTCCTTCTCGTCGGCATCGACGCTGCGGATGCCGATGAAGTCGATCTGTTCCGGGCCGATCGCGGCCGGCTCGCCACTCCAGCCCACCAGCGCCTTGGGTCCGTGGCCCAGCAGGCAGGCCACCGGCATGCCGTGCAGGTTGCCGCTGGGGCTGATGGCCTCGGTGTTGACGTCGGTGTGGGCGTCCAGCCAGACCACCCGCAGCTGCTGGCCCCTGGCCCGGCAGTGGCGGGCCACGGCGCTGATGGAGCCGATCGCCAGGCAGTGGTCGCCGCCCATGAGCATCGGCACCTGGCCCTCGGCCAGCGCCTGCTCGACCGCGCCGTAGACGCTCCAGTTCCAGGCCACCACCTCGTCCAGGTGGCGCAACCCGCCTTGCGGGGGCGCCCACGGATTGGGCGGGCCGGACAGGTTGCCGCGATCCACCACCTCCAGCCGGTGCGCGCGCAGCGCCTCGGTGATGCCGGCCACCCGCAGCGCATCCGGTCCCATGCCGGCGCCGCGCACGCTGGCCCCGACGTCGGTGGGTGCGCCGATGAGGCAGACGGTGCGCGGCGCGTTCATGGCGCGATTGTCGGGCCGATGGCGGCAGCCGTGGGGCAATTGCGCGGCACGGGACTTGCCCGCTGGGGGAGACCCATGAAAGGAACCCCATGCTGGCCATGAACTACCGCGGTCCCTACCGCGTGCGCGTGTCGCACAAGCCCGAGCCCGAGATCGAGCACCCGCAGGACGCGATCGTGCGCGTCACGCGATCCTGCATCTGCGGTTCGGACCTGCACCTGTACCACGGCCTGGTGCCGGACACGCGGGTGGGCATGACCTTCGGCCACGAGTTCACCGGCATCGTCGAAGAGATCGGTCCGGAAGTGCGCAACCTGAAGAAGGGCGACCCCGTGCTGGTGCCGTTCAACATCTTCTGCGGCACCTGCTACTACTGCCGCAAGGAGCTGTACGGCAACTGCCACAACACCAACCCCGGCTCCACCACCGTGGGCGGCGTCTATGGCTACTCGCACACCGCGGGCGGCTACGACGGCGGGCAGGCGCAGTACGTGCGCGTGCCCATGGCCGACGTCGGCCCGACCGTGATCCCGGAGGACATCGCGCTGGACGACGCGGTGCTGCTGACCGACGTGTTCCCCACCGGCTACCAGGCCGCGGAGATGGGCGACATCGGCGAAGGCGACACGGTGGTGGTGTTCGGCGCCGGGCCGGTGGGCCTGATGGCGGCCAAGTCGGCCTGGCTGCTGGGCGCTGGCCGGGTGATCGTGGTGGATCACGTCGAATACCGGCTGGACTTCGCCCGCCGCTTCGCGCATGCCGAGGTGGTGGACTTCCGCTACGTGGACGACATGGCGATCCACCTCAAGCGCATGACCGACTGGCTGGGCGCCGACGTGTGCATCGACGCGGTGGGCGCCGAGGCGGCCGGCAGCGCCCTGCAGCGGCTGACCGGGGTGCGCCTGAAGACGCAGGCCGGCTCCGCCACCGCGCTGCACTGGGCGATCAACTCGGTGCGCAAGGGCGGCACCGTGTCCATCGTCGGCGTGTACGGCCCGACCTTCAACTTCGTGCCGATCGGCAACGTGGTCAACAAGGGGCTGACGATCCGGGCCAACCAGGCCAGCGTCAAGCGCCACCTGCCGCGGCTGGTCGAGCACATCCGCGCCGGCCGGGTGCGGCCCAGCGAGATCATCAGCCACCGCATCCCGCTGGAGGAGGTGGCCGACGCCTACCACCTGTTCTCCAGCAAGCTGGACCACTGCATCAAGACGGTGCTGATCCCCCCGGGCGTCCCGGTGCACTGAAGGAGCGGCCATGACCGACGTGACCTACACCGAAGCCACCGACCCCGAGACGCGCCGTCAGGACGGCCGCCACGTGCCCGGCTGGGGCGCCGACCTGGACCCGGCCGACCGGCCGGCCTACCCGAAGGAACGCACGCCACCGCGGCTGGACAACGTGCACTGGCAGTCGCCGGCGGCCCAGCGCAACCGCCACGGCATCGTCGTCCTGCACTCCAACGAACGGCCCGGGCTGACGCCGATCTACGGCACCAGCACGCCGCCGCGCGGCCTGTCGGGCCTGCTGCGGCGGCTGGCGTTCCGCTACAGCGAGAACGACCTGCGCCACTGGCTGGTGCTGCTGGCGGCCGACCGGGTGAACGTGGGCGAGGGGCTGCTGGACGACCTGGCGCACGGCCACCTGCCCAACCTCTATCGCGAGATGGGCGGGCCGGCGGAATGGCGCCACAACCGCACCGGGCTCATGAAGAAGGCACTGGTGGCCGGCATGGTGGCCGGCGTGGCGGTGTACCTGCTGCGGCGGCGCGGCAGGTGACGCCGCCGCGCGGTGCTCAGGCCGCTTCCGACCCGGCCGGGCGGCGCGCGGCCAGTCCCTTGCCCAGGGCCAGCACCAGCAGCGCGCCGGCGATGGCGAAGCCGTACTCCCAGGCCTTGGAGTCGGGCAGGTGCTCGTGCAGCGCCGGGTCGGTGAAGATCATGTGGCCCGCGATCCAGCCCAGCAGCATGCCGCCCAGGGTGATGATGATCGGGAAGCGGTCCATCAGCTTGAGCACCAGCTGGCTGCCCGCCACGATGATCGGGATGCTGACGATCAGGCCGAAGATCACCAGGAAGATCTGGTGCTGGCCGGCGTTCTCGGCGGCGCCGGCGATGGCCAGCACGTTGTCCACGCTCATCACCAGGTCGGCCACGATCACGGTCTTCACCGCGCTCCACAGCTTGTCGCTGGAGGCGATGTTGGCGTGCTCGTCGTCCTCCTCCGGCGGCAGCAGCAGCTTGACCCCGATCCACACCAGCAGCAGGCCGCCCACGACCTTCAGGTAGGGAATGGCCAGCAGGGCCAGCGCGAAGGCGATCAGGATGACGCGCAGGACGATGGCCCCTGCGGTCCCGTAGATGATGCCCAGCTTGCGCTGCTGCTTGGGCAGCCCGCGGCAGGCCAGCGCGATCACCACCGCGTTGTCGCCGCCCAGCAGGATGTCGATGAGGATGATCTGGCCGACGGCGATCCAGAACGCGGGGGTCAGGAACTCGAGCATGGATGGGCTTGGTTGTTCTCGCGCGATCGCGGGGGATCGCACGTGGGCGGCGGGGCCGCACGGACGGGCCTCCGATGCGGAGGCCACCCCGGATTATCCGCGCTTGCCGCCGCGGCCTCCTGCGGCAACCACGTAGCCCTGCCGCGGGCGCGGACGAAGCGGTCGCCGCACCGCTGGGCCTGGCCCTGCGCCGTAGCGGCAGCAGCAGGGCATTGGCGCCCCGGCCAGCAGCCTCCGGTCGCGTTGTTTATCATCGCCGCCCACCCCTGCCCGCCCCTCCCCATGGAAGTCACGCCCGAGACCCTCACGCTCCTGACCCGGCTGGTGGTCTGGGGGGCGCTGCCGCTGGGCATGGCCTTCGGCGCCGTGGCGCAGGCCACGCGCTTCTGCGTGCGCGGCGGCATCGCCGACTGGGTGACCTTCCGCGGCCCCTCGCGCCTGTTCGCCTGGCTGCTGGCGGTGGCCGTCGGCGCCGTGCTGCTGCAGGCGATGATCGCCGCCGGCGCCTTCGACGCCACGCGCGCGCTGGCCTGGAGCGAGCGCCTGACCTGGTTCTCGGCGCTGGCCGGCGGCCTGCTGTTCGGCGTCGGCATGATGCTGGCCCCCGGCTGCCCGCAGCGCTGCCTGGTCAAGGCCGGCCAGGGCGACCTGAACGCGTGGATTACGCTGGCGGTGGTGGCGGTCGTTTCCATCATGACCATCCGCGGCATCCTGGCCGTGCCGCGCACCGCCCTGTTCGACAGCCTGTCGGTCACGCTGTCGGGGCCGCAGGACCTGGGCTCCCTGGTCGGCGCCGCCCTGGGCGTGTCGGCGACCGCGGTGCGGGCCGGCTTCGCCGTGCTGCTGGCGCTGGCCGTCGGCGGGGTGGCCCTGCGCATGCGCGGCCGGCTGGAGCCAGGCGCCTGGGTCGGCGGCGCCGGCGTGGGCCTGCTGGTGGCCGTGGCCTTCTGGCTCACCGGCCGCGTGGGCTTCGTGGCCGAGCACCCCGAGACGCTGGATGCCGCCTGGCTGGGCACCCAGGGTCGGCGGCCGGAAGGGCTGTCGTTCGTGGCGCCGCTGGCCCACAGCCTGGACCTGCTGACCCTGTGGACCGACCGCAACACGGTCGCCACCTTCGGCGTGATGCTGGTGGCCGGCATGGTGCTGGGCAGCCACCTGAGCGCGCGCTGGCGCGGCGACTGGCGGCTGGAGACGCCGCGCACGCCGCGCGAACTGCTCACCAACGTCGTCGCCGGCGTGCTGATGGGCTTCGGCGGCGTCACCGCGCTGGGCTGCTCGGTCGGCAATGGCATCACCGGCGCCGCCCTGCTGTCGGCCGGCTCGCTGCTGGCGGTGATCGGCATGGTGGCCGGCGCGCTGGGCGTGCTGTGGTGGCAGCAGCGCAGCGACGAGGCTGCGCAGGCGAACGCCGCGGCCGCCTGAAGTCCTCCCGGCCGCGCCACGCGCCACGCGCCACGCGCGGCGAGCGGCGGATGTCGATTCCGCCTACTCTCCTTCGTCATGTCCTTGCGGGGCGCTCTGTGCCGCCCCGCCCATCGAAGGAGAGTCCGGATGAACTACGTGGATGGATTCGTGCTCGCGGTCCCGACCGCGGACCGGGAGACCTACCGGCGCCACGCGCAGGCCGCGGCCGCCGTGTTCAAGGAGAACGGGGCCCTGGCCGTGGTCGAGTGCTGGGGCGACGACGTGCCCGAGGGCAAGCTGACTTCGTTCCCCATGGCCGTCCAGCGCAAGGACGACGAGACCGTGGTCTTCTCCTGGATCACGTGGCCGTCCCGTGCCGTGCGGGACGAGGGCATGAAGCGGGCCATGGAGGATCCCCGGTTGCAGCCGGAGACCAACCCGATGCCGTTCGACGGCAAGCGGCTCATCTACGGCGGATTCGAGGTGATCGTCGACGCCTGAGCGGCGGGCGGATCAGCCGCCGCGCTGCAGGCGGAAAACCGCGCGCCGCTCGCCGACCGGCGCGCCGCGCACGCTGCGGACCACCTCGGCCAGCCAGGGCCGCAGCTGCTCGCGCTGGCGCTCGTCCAGCCAGCCGAGCTGGTCCATGGCGGCCACGGTCGCGGCCGTCACCGCCAGCTTGCTGCCGTCGGTCACCTTCACCGCGATGGCCTCGCCGCGGCTGATGCTGGCGATCGCCTGCACGCCGTCGGCACCGCCCTTGCTCACCCAGTCGCCGCGGCCGGCCTGCATGAAGGCCAGGTCGCTCCGCCCGGTGCCGGACACCAGTTCCGGATGGGCCCGCATGGCTTGCGCCAGCGGCCCGAAGCTGGCGCCGAACTCACCGTCCGCGTCGCCACTGGCCAGCCGCGCGTAGGCGCGCGCGAGGCTGGACAGCGGCAGCGCGTAGTTGGGCGCCGAGCAGCCGTCCGTGCCACTCCTCATCTGCTCCGCCGGCAGCCCGGCCACGCGGGCCACCGCGTGCCGCACGGCCTGCTGCAGCGGGTGGCCGGGGTCGAGGTAGCTGTCCAGCGGGTGGCCCTGCTGCACGCACCAGGCCAGGAAGCCGGCGTGCTTGCCGCTGCAGTTGTGGTGGCGCTCGTCGACCTGTTCGGGTGCGGGCCCGACGCCATCGCCGACGTAGATCGGCACGTGGCAGCCGCACTGCAGCACCCGGTGCTCCAGGCCCGCGCTGGCCAGCATGCCCTGCACCACCTGCACGTGCATGGGCTCGCCACTGTGGCTGGCGCACAGCAGGGCCAGCTGCCGTTCGCCGAAGCCGAAGTGCGCCGGACCGCCGGCCTGCACGAAGGGCAGGGCCTGGAAGGGCTTGAGGGTGGAGCGCGTGAAGCTCAGCCAGTGCGGATCGCCTGCGTGCGCCAGCACCCGGCCGCGGGCGTCGCAGACCGCCACGGCACCGAAGTGCCGGCACTCCAGCGTGCCGCCGCGCAGGGTGTCGACCAGGGGCACGAACTCGGGCATCGACGGATTGTCGCGCGGGCGCCTGCCGCGCCAGCTCGGCGCAAGGCCTGGCCTACGCGCGATGCAGACCGGGCTGGCTGGACCGCGAAGGACAGCGGCAGAAGCATCGGGGCGGCGCCGGCGGGTGCCGGCGTGTTCACCGACAAGCCAAGGAGCAACCACCATGAGCAACCTGCGCGTGCTGGATCCGGCATTCAGCGATCCCTTCGACTCGGCCTTCCGCCGCTTCTTCGCGCCCATGCACCCCGATGACAACCAGCCGCTGCGCATGCGCATCGACGTCAACGAGAACGACCAGGCCTACCAGGTCAAGGCCGACCTGCCGGGCGTGCGCAAGGAGGACATCCACGTGCGGGTGGACGGCAACGTGGTGCGCATCGATGCCGAGTGCAAGAGCGAGAAGGAGACCCGGGGCGAGGGCGACAAGGTGCTGCGCAGCGAGCGCTACTACGGCAGCCTCTCGCGCAGCTTCAGCCTGGCCAACGACATCGACGACAGCAAGGTGGAGGCGAAGTACGCCGATGGCGTGCTGAGCCTGCAGCTGCCCAAGAAGGCCCCGGCCGCCGCCCGCAAGATCACCGTGACCTGACCCGCAGCGGCGTGCCGGCGCGCACGACAATCCGCGCATGGCCGCCATCGTGACGCTCACGCTGAACCCCGCGCTCGACCTCTCCACCCGCACCGAGCGCGTGGTCGATGCGCACAAGCTGCGCTGCGCGCAGCCGCGCTTCGACCCGGGCGGCGGCGGCATCAACGTGGCGCGCGTGCTGCGCCGGCTCGGCGCCGACGTGAGCGCCGTGTTCCCCTGCGGCGGCCCGACCGGCGACCGGCTGCGCGCGCTGGTGGCGGCCGAAGGCGTGCCGGTGCACTGCATAGGCATCGCCGGAGAGACGCGCGAGAGCTTCACCGTCAACGAGACCGCGACCGGGCGCGAGTACCGCTTCGTGCTGCCGGGGCCCGAGCTGGCGGAGCGCGACTGGCGCGCGTGCCTCGACGCGCTGGCCGCCTTCTCGCCGGCGCCGCGCTGGATCGTCGCCAGCGGCAGCCTGGCGCCGGGCGTGCCGCTGGCGTTCCAGCAGGAACTCGCGGCGGTGGCGCGGCGCCTGGGCAGCCGGCTGGCGGTGGACACCTCGGGGCCCGCGCTGCCGGCCGCGTTCGAGGCCGGGCTGACGCTGGCCAAGCCCAGCCTGTCGGAATTGCGCGCCCTGGCCGGCGAACCGCTGGCCGGCGAAGCGGACTGGCTGCGCGCGGCCCGCGCCCTGATCGCCCGCGGGCAGGCCGAGATCATCGCCGTCTCGCTGGGCGCGCAAGGCGCGCTGCTGGTCACGCGCGAGCAGGCGCTGCGCGCGCCGGGGCTGGCGGTGGACGTGGCCGGCACGGTGGGCGCGGGCGACAGCTTCCTGGCCGGCCTGGTGGCCGCGCTGGAGCGCTCCAGCGACCTCACCGATGCACTCGCCACCGCCATGGCGGCCGGCAGCGCCGCGCTGCTGGGTGGCGGCACCCGGCTGGCGCAGCCGGAGGACATCGCGCGGCTGCGCGCCCAGGTGCAGGTGCGGCCGGCCTGAGCGTCCGGCCGGCGACGGCAGGGGCGCCGCGCGGCCGATATGCTCGGAGCCGCGGCTCGTCCGCTTTGCAGGAGGTTCCCCATGCCCAACTACCAACGCATCCTCGTTCCCGTCGACGGCAGCGCCACCGCACTGCAGGCGCTGGCCACCGCCATCGAGTTCGCCCGCGCCTCGGGCGGCCGGCTGCTGGCGGTGCACGCGGTGGAGGAACTGGCCTTCGTCGCCGGCATGGACTACTCGGGCCAGCTCATCACGGTGGCGCGCGAAGCCGGCGAGAAGTCGCTGCAGGAAGCCGCCCAGCGCGCCCGCGAGGCGGGTGTCGAGGTCGAGACCCGGCTGCTGGAGCACAACGCGCGCCGCCTCGGCGAATCGATCGCGCACTGCGCGCAGGAGTGGCAGGCCGACCTGATCGTGGTCGGCACCCATGGCCGGCGCGGCATGGGCCGCCTGCTGCTGGGCAGCGGGGCCGAGCAGATCATCCGCCTCGCGACCGCGCCGGTGCTGGTGATCCGCGCCAGCGACGTCGACTGAGCGGCCGATGACGGCGCTGCGCGCACCCCTGCAGGCCCAGGTCGTGCAATGGCTGGTCGAGCCCGGCGCGGTGGCGCGCGAGGGCGAGGTCGTGCTGGTGCTGGAAGCCATGAAAATGGAGCACGAGCTGCGCTCGCCGGCCACGCTGCGCGTGCGCGAGCTGCTGTTCGCGCCCGGCGAGACCGTCAATGCCGGCGACGTGCTCTGGACCGCCGAGCCGCACGCGGGCGAGCACCCGCACGACGAGCGCACCGACGCGCACCGCAGCGGCCCCGATGCCGCCGCGATCCGGCCCGACCTGCAGCGCGTGATCGATCGCCATGCGCTGACGCTGGACGAGAGCCGGCCCGAAGCAGTGGCGCGCCGGCATGCGGCGGGCCTGCGCACCGCGCGCGAGAACATCGCCGACCTGTGCGACGCCGGCAGCTTCGACGAATACGGCGCGCTGGCCGTGGCCGCGCAAAGCAGCCGACGCAGCGAGGACGACCTGCAGCGCAACACGCCGGCCGACGGCATGGTCACCGGCGTCGGCAGCGTCAATGGCCGGTGGTTCGGGCCGCAGCGCGCACGCAACGTGGTGATGGCCTACGACGCCACCGTGCTGGCCGGCACCCAGGGTTTCCGCAACCACCAGAAGACCGACCGGCTGCTGGAGCTGGCGCTGCGCCACCGCTGGCCGGTGGTGCTGTTCGCCGAGGGCGGCGGCGGCCGGCCCGGCGACACCGACCTGGCCATCGTGGCGGGCCTGCACGTGCCCACCTTCGCCCGCTTCGCGCGCCTGAACGGCGAGGTGCCGACCATCGCCATCGCGGCCGGCCGCTGCTTCGCCGGCAACGCCGCCCTGCTGGGCTGCTGCGACCTGGTGATCGCCACCCGCGGCGCCAACATCGGCATGGGCGGGCCGGCGATGGTGGAGGGCGGCGGGCTGGGCCGCTTCCCGCCGGAGGCGATCGGGCCGGCCGAGGACCAGTACCGCAACGGCGTGCTGGACCTGCTGGTCGACGACGAGGCGCAGGCGGTGCAGGCGGCGCGGCAGTACCTCTCGTACTTCCAGGGCGCGATCCCCGAGTGGGAAGCGCCCGACACCCTGGTGCTGCGCCAGGTGGTGCCGGAGAACCGGCTGCGCGCCTACGACACGCGCGCGGCGCTGCACGGCATCGCCGACAAGGGCTCGGTGCTGGAGTTGCGCGCGGGCTTCGGCGTGGGCATCCACACCGGTCTGGCGCGCATCGAGGGCCGTCCGCTCGGCTGGATGGCCAGCAACCCGGCGCACCTGGGCGGCGCGATCGACGCCGATGCGGCGGACAAGGCGGCGCGCTTCATGCAGCTGTGCAACGCGCACGGGCTGCCGATGCTCAGCCTGGTCGACACGCCCGGCTTCATGGTGGGACCCGAGATCGAGCGGCAAGCGCAGGTGCGGCACGTCAGCCGCATGTTCGTCGCCGCGTCGCACCTGGCAGTGCCCTTCTTCGCCGTGGTGCTGCGCAAGGGCTATGGGCTGGGTGCGATGGCGATGGCCGCCGGCGGCTTCCACTGCCCCGAGTTCACGATCGCCTGGCCGACCGGCGAGTTCGGCGGCATGGGACTGGAAGGGGCGGTGAAGCTGGGTTACCGCAAGGAACTGGAAGCGCAGCCCGAAGGGCCGCAGCGCGAGGCGTTGTACCAGCAGCTGCTGGCGCGCCATTACGAGAACGGGCAGGCGCTGCGCATGGCGCAGACGCTGGAGATCGATGCCGTGATCGACCCGGCGCGCACGCGCGACTGGCTCGCGCGTGCGCTGGCATCGACGCCGGCCGCCACGAAGGTGCGGCGGCCGGTCGACGCCTGGTAGGAACGCCGCGTACTCTTACTGCTTCTCGCCCGCCTTGGCCTGCTGCTCCTTGTCGTCCGGCGTGTTGACCGTGACCTTGGGCACCTCGATGGTCTTCTTCTCGGCGTTCACGTCCACGTCCGGCACCGTGACCTGCTTCTGCGTGGTGCCGACATCCACGTCGGGCGTCTTCACGTTGTAGTTGGGCAGGTCCATCTTGCCTTCCTGGGTCTTCTGCACGTCCACCTTGGGCAGCTGGACGTTGCCCTCCTCGGTCTTGCGCACGTCGTACTTCGGCAGGTCCACCTTGGCTTCCTGCGTCTTGTCCACGTCGTACTTGGGCAGGGCGACGTTGCCCTCGTCGGTCTTCTGCACGTCGCAGGCGGCCAGTCCCAGGGCGGCCGTGGTCACGAGCGCGGCGGTCAGTGTGGTCTTGAACATGTCGAAACTCCCGATGCTTGAAAAAAATGATGAGAAGCGGAGCGCGGCCGCGGGCCGCAAGTCCTGGAGCCATTCTGGGCAGCGGGACCTGGGCCGGGGTGTAGGAACGCGGCGGCGGGGGATGTGCGGCCGTGCCTCGGCGCACGGCCCGGGGCCGGCAGGCCGATTTGTCACCCTCCTCCTACGCGCCGTGCGGACATCCCCTCCTAGGATGCCTGCAGCACGGGACCGGGAGGACAGCCATGGCCAGCCCCACATCGCCAGCCAACGACGCATGGCCGCGCCACGCGGCGGCCGCGGTGCGCGACCTGCGCGGCGGCGTGCGGCTGGCGATGGACGGCGTGCGGCTGGGCATAGACCGCGTCGAGGCCGCGCACGACCGCATGGCCCGCATCGACCCGCCGGTGCGCGGCACGCGCATCCTGCGGCCCACCACCGGCTGGGGCGCGGCCTTCTACCACGGGCTGCGCGGCACGGCGGGCCTGGCCGGCGGTGCCATGGACCTGGTGCTCGCCTCCGTGCAGGCCTCGCTGGCGGATCCGCCGCGGGAGCGGGCGCCGGCCGAGCCCTCGCCCACGCGCGAAGCGGTGCTCGCCGTCCTCAATGCGCTGGCCGGCGAGCACCTGCACCGCACCGACAACCCGCTGGCGATCGCCACCCGGCTGCAGCGACCGGCCGGCACGGCCACGTCGCGCGTGCTGGTGCTGGCGCACGATTTCGGCCTCGACGACCTGCACTGGAACCGCCACGGCCACGGCCAGGCCCGCGCACTGGCCGAGGCCCTCAAAACCACCCCGGTCCATGCGCAATACAACACCGGCCGGCCGGTGGCCGCGCTCGGGCGCGAGCTGGCGGCCGAACTGCAGGCACTGCTGTCGCACTGGCCAGAGCCCCTGCAGGACGTGGTGCTGCTCGGACACGGGATGGGTGGACTGGTGCTGCGCAGCGCGCTGCACCACGCCGGCCGCACCGGCATGACCTGGCCGGCCCGCGTCGGCCATGCGGTCTTCCTCGGCACGCCGCACGGCGGCGCCGAGCCGCAGCAGGTGCTCGCCTGGCTGGCCCGCCTCGGCGCCGGCCGCGCCGCGGCACTGCTGCCGCTGGGGCGCCTGGCGCGGCACCGCAGCGCCGGCATGGACGACGTGATCCACGGCAACGTGCTGGCGGTCGATTCGCGCACCGGGACGAGTGCGCCCGCCGACAGTGCGGCCGGCCTGCCGCCCACGCTGCGCACCTACGCCGTGGCCGGCGCGATCGGTGACGGCAGCAGCGACGGACTGGTGTCCGTGGCCAGTGCCCTGGGTCGTGAACCGGGTCCGCACGGAACCCTGCCGCTGGCCGACGAACACCGCTGGGTCGCGCAGGGCGTGGACCACATGGGCTTGCTTTCAAGCGATGCCGTCTTTCGCACGATGCAGCAATGGCTGTCGGCCTGAGAGGCGGCGCTCGCACATGGGGGTAGGCCGGTCGCTGACAGCGGGCCCGCGGGGCGCGCCGCACACTGGCTCCAACTTGTGGAGTGCGTGCGATGTCCTATCTTCCCCGAGCCCAGGAGCAGATGAACGGCGACCTGCTGGTGCCCGAAACGACCAAGCTCTTCCTGCACCGCGTGGTGCGCGACCTCAAAGACCACCTGGCGCGCAGCGGCTCGCCGGAGCTGGAGACCGTCAGCCTGAACGCGCTGGAGACGGCGCTCGGCCCCTGCCTGGAGCCCCTGCCCGAGGTGCGCGAGATGCTGGACCTGCCCGACCCCGAGACGGAGCAGCGCGGCCGCAACCTGCTGAAGGCGCTGCACGGCGACGGCGCGGCGCGCCTGCACGGCCTAGGCTGACGCGGGCGTCCCGGCGCGTCGCGGGCGCAGGGGGCGCCCGCTGACCGATGCTGCGCCCCGTCTCCCACATCACGCCGGAGCAGCTCGAGTCCGGCCAGCGCGCGCTGGTGCAGGACCTGGCCTGGGCCAGCCTGTGCGGCGCGTTCTCCGGCGGCGTGATCCTGGTCGCCTTCGCGCTGACCCTGGGCGCCACGCCGCTGCAAGTCGGCCTACTCGCGGCCATCCCCTTCCTCACGCAGGCCTCGCAGCTGCCGGCCACGCTGCTGATCGAGAAGGTGCGGCTGCGCCGGCGCATCGGCGTGCTGTCGATCACCGCGGCGCGGGTGGTGGTGCTGGCGATGGCGCTGCTGCCGCTGATGCCGCCCCACGGGCCGGTGCTGCTGTCGCTGATCGCGGCCCAGGTGCTGATCTCCACCTTCAATGCGGTCGGCGGCTGCGCGATCAACTCCTGGCTGCACCAGCTGATCCCGCACGAGCGGCTGGGCAACTTCTTCTCGCGGCGCCTCTTCTTCGGGACCGCGCTGGCCTGCGTCGGCACGCTGGCGGCCGGCCAGCTGGTGGACAGCGCACCGTTCGGCAACCCGAAGTACGCCTACGCAGCGGCGTTCGCGATCGCCGGCATCGCCGGCTTCATCAGTTCCTGGCACCTGGGGCGCGCGCCGGAGCCGGCCATGCCGTCCGGCGCGCCGCCGGGCCGCGCCTGGGAGCGCCTGCGCCGGCCGTTCCGCGATCCCAACTTCCGCCGCCTGCTGGTGTTCCTGTCGGCATGGACCATCGCGTCCAATTTCGCGGCGCCCTTCCTGACCGTCTACCTGATCGAGCAGCGCGGCTACGCGATCGGGACGGTGACCAGCCTGTGGGTGACCAGCCAGGTCGGCAACGCGCTGACCCTGTATCTCTGGGGCCGGCTGTCGGACCGGCTGTCCAACAAGGGCGTGCTGGCGGTGGTGCTGCCGGTGCACTTCGCCTGCGTGCTGGCGCTGGTGTTCGTCGATGCGCTGGACAAGGCGCAATGGCAGCTGGGCGTGCTCTATGCCATCCACCTGGTGATGGGCATCGCCACCGGCGGCATCGCGCTCGCCACCGGCAACCTGGGCCTGAAGCTCGCGCCGCAAGGTGAAGGCACGGCCTACCTGGCCGCGATCGGCCTCGCCTCGGCGGTGGCCGGCGGCCTCGCGCCCGTGCTGGCCGGTGCGCTGGCCCAGGCCTTCCAGACCAGCGAGCTGTCGGCCGTGGTGCGCTGGCAGTCGCCGGGGCAGTGGAAGGAGCTCGGCATCTTCAGCTTCGCTCACTGGGAGTTCCTGTTCGGGATCTCGGCGCTGCTGGGCCTGTACGTGATCCACGCGCTGTACCGCATCGAGGAAGGCCGCGAGGTCAGCGAGCGCCAGGTGGTGCAGGCCTTCGTGCTGGAGGCGCGGCGCTCGCTCAACAACCTGTCCTCGGTCGCCTTCGGCGGCCTGTTCCCCTTCGAGCGCCTGAACGAGCGGCGCAAATGGTGGCGCGCCGAACGCCGCCGCCTGCGCGAGCCGCCGCGCTGGCCGGAGCAGCGCAGTTTCGACCGGCGGCAACGGGCTTAGGGGATTCCGCACCGCTGTCTGGGGACCAACGGGTCGCAGCGGTGGTTTGAATTCGCATGTCATCCCCGCGAAGGCGGGGATCCAGGGCTCCCGCATCCGGCAGCGCGCAAGGCGCGCGCATCGAAGGCTGCCGAGTCGAGGCCGGGGGGCGCGGCGGGCGGCGCCGGACGGTGCTTCATGGTGGAGCGGCCCCTGCGCGCTGGCGCTTGCAGGGGCTTCCCGCGAAATGTCTCCGGCCTGGGGCGGGCGGCATAACTCGCTGCGCTCCTTCGTCGCGCTGCTCAAACAGATGCCGCCAGTCAGAGCACGGTCGCGCGCCTGCGGCGCGCTGCCCCAGTCCGGAGCCATTTCGCGGCGCCCCACAAATCAGCCCCGCCCGGCACCGCCCGCCGCGAGAAACGCTCTGCGGGTGCGAGCACGGTATGAGCACCTGGTCGATGCGAACGATTCCCACAGAGCAGTGGGAGGAGCCGCGAATCCCGCCTTCTGCTGTTCTTTCGCAGACGAGGCGCTTCGCGTTGCCTGGCTCCTCCGCATGCGCGGAGGATGGCGAATTTCACCCCCGCGGCCCCACCAACGCCACGGCCGCCGAGAAGGTGAGGAACGCCGCCGCCGTCGTCAGCAGGATGATGCGGGCGATGCGGCCGTTGTCGGCCTCGAAGCGTTCGGCCAGCAGGGACACGTTGCTGGCGCTGGGCAGGGCGGCCACCAGCACCATCACCGACAGCGTGAAGCGGTCCAGCGGCAGGCCCAGCGCGATGGCGGCCTGGCCGGCCGCCAGCACCAGCAGCGGGTGCACCAGCAGCTTGGCCACCGCGACCGGCACGAAGTCGCGCGCCGGCATCGGGCCATGCTCCGCCGCGGCCGCGACGATCTGCGAGCGCGCCAGCACCGAGCCGATGGTGAACAGCGCGACCGGCGAGGCGGCGGCGGCCAGCAGCGAGATGGTGGCCATCACCGGCTGGATCGGCCGCACGCCCAGGCCCGAGGACAGCGCGCCCAGCGCGATCGACCAGGGCATCGGGTTCAGCGCCATCCCGCGCAGGGCCTTGCGTGCGGCAGCAGACGCGCCGTGTTCGTCGGCCCCGTCCAGCCGCGACAGCGCGATGCACAGCGAGCTGGTGATCACCAGGTCGATCAGGATGGTCAGGATGGCCGGGCCGGCCGCCGTCGCGCCCAGCAGCGCGACCAGCAGCGGCACGCCCATGAAGCCCGTGTTGGGGAAGGCCGCCACCAGCGCGCCGAAGGCGGCGTCGTTCCACCGGATCCGCTCGTTCAGGCTGAATCTCACGGTGCCGGCCACCATCAGCAGCGCGCAGGCCAGGTAGACCGTGAAGGCCACCGGGTCCAGCATCTGGCCCAGGGGCGTGCCGGCGCCGAACTCGTACAGCATGGCCGGCAGCGCGAAGTACAGGACGAAGGCATTGAGCCCGCCGATCGCCTCCAGCGGCAGCAGGCGCCAGCGCGCGGCCAGGTAGCCGCACAGCACCAGGGCGAAGAACGGGAAGGTGACCCTCAGGACGTCGAGCACGCGGCGTATTGTCCGTGCAACCCGGTGCGGTCTTTTTGCCGCCGGGCGTCCGGGGCCGGCGCTTATGATGCCCCGCTTTCCCTTCGCGCCGCACGGCGCCCGCAGTACCTCCCCCGAATGTCCGGCCTCAACCTCGCCCAGCAGGAAGCAGTCAACTACATGCACGGGCCCTGCCTGGTGCTGGCCGGGGCCGGCTCCGGCAAGACGCGCGTGATCACGCACAAGGTCGCGCGGTTGATCCAGTCGGGCGTGGAAGCGCGCCGCATCCTGGCCATCACCTTCACCAACAAGGCCGCCGCCGAGATGCGCGAGCGCGCCAGGGGGCTGATCGGGCGCGACGCCAGGGAAGTGGTGATCTGCACCTTCCACGCGCTGGGCGTGCGGCTGCTGCGGCAGGACGGCGCGGTGCTGGGGCTCAAGCCGCAGTTCTCCATCCTGGACACCGACGACGTCACCGCCATCCTGAAGGACGCGGGCGGCACCAGCGACGCCGCCACCGCGCGCCAGTGGCAGTGGGCGATCAGCCTGTGGAAGAACATGGGCCTGGACGCGGCCCAGGCCGAGGCGCAGGCCAAGGACGACCACGAGAAAGTGACCGCGCGCATCATGGCGCGCTACCAGGAGCGGCTCACCGCCTACCAGGGCGTGGACTTCGACGACCTGATCGGGTTGCCGCTCAAGCTGCTGCGCGACCACGCCGAGGTCCGCGCCAAATGGCAGCAGCACCTGGGCCACGTGCTGGTCGACGAGTACCAGGACACCAACGCCACCCAGTACGAGCTGCTCAAGCTGCTGGTGGGCGAGCGCGGGCGCTTCACCGCGGTGGGCGACGACGACCAGTCGATCTACGGCTGGCGCGGCGCCACGCTGGACAACCTCAAGCGCCTGCCGCAGGACTGGCCGCAGCTGAAGGTGGTCAAGCTGGAGCAGAACTACCGATCCACCGGCGCCATCCTGCGCGCCGCCAACAACGTCATCCAGCCCAACCCCAAGCTGTTCCCCAAGACGCTGTTCTCCGAGCTGGGCGAGGGCGAGCCGGTGCGGGTGGTGGACTGCGACAACGAGGAGCACGAGGCCGAGCGCGTCGTCGCCCGCATCCAGTCGATCCGCGCCAACGGGCTGGGCAAGGACTGGAAGGACTTCGCCGTGCTGTACCGGGCCAACCACCAGGCCCGAATCTTCGAGCAGGCGCTGCGCAAGGCGCAGATCCCCTACAAGGTCTCGGGCGGCCAGAGCTTCTTCGACCGCGCCGAGATCCGCGACCTGTGCGCCTGGCTGCGGCTCTGGGTGAACAACGACGACGACCCGGCCTTCCTGCGCGCCGTCACCACGCCCAAGCGCGGCATAGGCCACACCACGCTCGCGAACCTGGGCGTGTTCGCGAGCAAGTACAAGTTGTCGCTGTTCGAGGCCCTGTTCTCCTCCTCGCTCGGCTCGGTGCTGCCGACCAAGGCGGTGGGCAGCCTGCACGAGTTCGGGCGCTACGTGAACGACCTCGAGTACCGCGCCCGCCACACCCTGGGCGCCGAGGATGCCAAGGCCTTCCTCGCCGACTGGCTGAAGGACATCGGCTACGAGAAGCACCTGTACGACAGCGAGGACAGCGAGAAGCTCGCCGCCGCACGCTGGACCAACGTGCTGGAGTTCTGCGACTGGATGGCCGGGCGCTGCGGCGGCGAGATCGACGACACGGCCGGTGTCGCGCTGGCCGGCGAGAAGAAAAGCCTGCTGGAGGTCGCGCAGACCATCTCCCTGCTGTCCACCCTGTCCGAGCGCGAGCAAGACCAGGACGTGGTGACGCTGTCCACGCTGCACGCCGCCAAGGGCCTGGAGTGGCCGCACGTGATGCTGGTCGGCTGCGTGGAGGGCCTGCTGCCCTTCAAGCTGGGCGACGACGACAACCCGAGCGGCCGTGCCGACGGACCCATGAGCGAGAGCCTCGTGCAGCGGCTGCAGGAGGAACGCCGCCTGATGTACGTGGGCATCACGCGCGCCCAGCGCTCGCTGGCGGTGAGCTGGACCAAGCGGCGCAAGAAGGGCCGCGAAGTGGTCGCCGCGCAGCCGAGCCGTTTCATCGCCGAAATGGCGCTGGACACGGCCACGGTGAAGGAAGACCCGCGCGAGAAGCTCAAGGCGCTGCGCGCCGAGTTCGCGCGCAAGAGCGCGGCCAGCGCAGCAGCCGCTGCGGCGGGCACGCCATGAAGGCGCTGCTGGCGGGCCTGCTGCTGGCCGGCGCGTCCGCAGTCGCGGGTGCGGAGCCCTGCCCGCAGCCGGTCGACGTCACGCAGGCCGACCTGCTCGGGCTCTGGCACGCCGAATTCGACGGCCTGGCGCAGGGCGCCACGCTGCTGCTGGAGCGCCACCCGGAGTACGCCCAGAGCCTGCGCGGCGGCATCAACCGCAACGGCGAGCGCGGGCTGGTGGCCGCGGACATCGAGGATGGCGCGCTCACGCTGGAGGAATCCGCCGACGGCCGGCGCATCGACGCCACCTGGCTGGGCGAGGTGGTCGAGGGCTCGTGCGGGCGCGAGATCCGCGGCACCTGGCTGCCGCGGGACGAGGACGCGGCGCGGAGCTTCGTGCTGCGCAAGCGGTAGCCGGAATGTCCCGCCTGGCGGGTCCGACGGCGGCAGTATGCTGGCCGCCAGCCACGCAGCAGGAGCCGCCATGATCAAGTTCAACGTGCTGTATCCGTATTCCGAGGGTATGCGTTTCGACCACGCCTACTACCGCGACAAGCACATGCCGATGGTGGCCGCGCTCCTGGGCGAGGCCTGCCGGGGCTACACGGTGGATCGCGGGCTGGCCGGCGGGGCGCCGGGCGCGCCGCCGCCGTTCGCGGCCGCCTGCAGCGTCTTCGCCGACTCCGCGGAGCAGCTGCAGGCCGCCCTCGCGCCGCATGCCGCGGAAATCATGGGCGACATTTCGAACTACACGGACGCCAAGCCAGTGATCTGGATCAGCGACGCGGTGGTCGATCGCGCCTGAGCGGCGCCGGCGGTGGCCCTCGCGGCCGGCTGCCACGATGCGCAAGGCTGTAGCGCCTTGATACGCAAGCGCGGCGGTTCGCGGCGGGATGGCGGCCGGCTTGCGGCTAGCATCGCCCGATGCCTGTTTTCCTCACGCGCGGGGCCGCCGGCCTCGTGTTCGCGTCGCTGGCGGCGCAGGCGCAACCCACTTCCCCGCAAGACTGGCAAGCCTGCACCGCAGTAGCCGATCCCGCGGCGCGCCTGGCCTGTTTCGACGGCTGGTCGCGCGGCCAGACCGGCGCCAGCGCCACCACCAACGCCCCGCCTGCGTCCGATCCGGCCGCACCCGGGCCGACGGCACCGGCAGCGGCCGCCGCGGCCGAAGCGCCGCCCGAGCCGCCGGTGCGATCGGCGCCCGGCACCCGCATCGGCCTGCGCCTGACCCGGCTGGAAGGCTGCCGCGATCCCCGCTATTCGTCGATGTCGCGCTTCTGGGAGCTGGAGCCCGGTGCCGATTGCGGCACCTTCGGCCTGCGCGGCTACCGGCCGATCAGCATCGACGTGGTCACCTCCGACAGCGTGAACCGCCGCCCGACCTCCGACAACCCGCTCAACACCGCAACGACCGAGGTGGACTACCGCAACACCGAGCTGCGGCTGCAGCTGTCGGTGCGCACCAAGATTGCCAAGGGCCTGCTGGTGCACGACGAGGACGAGACGGATTCGCTCTGGCTGGGCTACACCCAGCAGTCGTACTGGCAGCTGTTCACGCCCGGCCTGTCGCGGCCCTTCCGCAACACCGACCACGAGCCGGAGATCATGTACGTGGCGCCGGTGCAGTCGGCGCTGCCGGGGCAGTGGCGCCTGCGCTATGCCGGCGTGGGCGCGGCGCACCAGTCCAACGGCCAGTCGCTGCCGCTGTCGCGCAGCTGGAACCGCACCTACCTGATGGCCGGCGCGGAGAACGGCGCGCTGCAGTTGCACGGGCGGATCTGGCGCCGCGCGGCCGAAGGCGGCACCGACGACAACCCCGCCGTCAGCGACTGGCTGGGCCGCGCCGAACTGCAGGCGATCTGGTCGGCCGATGCCGACAACCTGTGGTCGGTCACGGCCCGCCATTCGCTGCAGCGGCCAGGCCGCGGTTCGATCCGGGTCGAGTGGTTCCGTGCGTTGGCCGACAAGGGCACCGGCTCGTCCAGCGGCCTGCAGCTGCACACGCAGCTGTTCTCCGGCTACGGCGACAGCCTGCTGGACTACAACCGCCGGCGCACGACCTTCAGCGTGGGGCTGAGCCTGGTGGACTGGTGATAGCGGCCGGCGCGACATCGGCGGCCGATCCCAGTTTCTCGCGCAACGTGCGCAGCCAATCGGACGCAAGGACTTCGCGGCCCAGGCATTCCTGCGCGGAGGTGGCCTGGGCGCGCAGTTCGGCCGCGTCGTCCGCGGGGCGGCCCAGCACCTCGCACAGCTGCTCCCAGGGCGGCGCGAACAGCAGGGTGCCCGAGGACAGGTAGATGTTCTGGCGGCGCCAGGTCTGGGCGATGCCGGCCAGCTTGCGACCCTGCACCAGCACCTCGCCCGGGCCGAGGCCGGCGAAGCAGGACCAATGCGAGGTGGTCCGGCCTTCGTGCAGCACGGCGCCCTCGATGCCCTGCTCGCGCAGCCAGTCCAGGTGCAGCTGGCCGAACCAGCGCGCCGCTTCGGCCGGACCCTTGGCCGCCACCGGATGCGGGCGCGGCAGCCGCAGCATCGCTTCCAGCATCCAGGGTCCGGTCAGCACCGCACCGCCGCCGCTGGCGCGGCGCTGCACCCGCAGCACCGGGTGGGTGGACAGGCCGCGCTGACTGCGGCCGAGGACGACGGCGGGCACCAGGCCCACGCACGCCCAGAGGCGTGCGGGCTTCATGCGCGGTCGGGCGAGGAGGCTATCGGCATCACACGAGTATCGACCGAACCGGGGCCGGCCGCACCGGCGCGCGCACCCGTTCGCCGTCATCCTCGCCACCATGGCGGCGCTGGCGATGCTCGTCGCCGCGCCATGCCTTGGACGGCAGCAGCCCGTTGGGCGCCTGCTGCCACTCCCAGCTGCCATAGGCCAGCACGGCCGCCAGCAGCAGCAGCGCGAGGCCGGCGCGGTTCTTCTTCGCCAGGTCGGGGCCGCGTCCCGGCAGGCGCCCGGTCAGCATGGGCAGCGCCTGGTTCTGGCGCCGCAGCAGGCTCAGCAGGGCGAGCAGCGCCAGGTGCGCGAACACCACCGTCAGCATCGTGTTGGCGAAGAACTCGTGGATCTCCTCCAGCCATTCGCCGTCGGCCCACTCGTGGTCCGTGGCATAGCCGCTCAGGACGAGCGGCGGCACCAGCGCCAGCATCAGCACGATCGCCAGCGGGCCCAGCAGGTTCTGCCCCTGCCGCCAGTTGGCGCCGGCCAGCCGCGTCGCGACCGCCGATCGCAGCCACTGCGGCGCGGCCGCGAGCCGGCGCCAGGTCAGGCTCAAGCGGGCGTGGCGCGGTCCCACCAGGCCGTAGACGATGCGGAACGCCAGCAGGCCCGCCATCGTGTAGCCGAGCACCACGTGCAGGGCGCGCCAGCGCTCGCCGTCGCCGGTCAGCCAGGCGCCGGCGAAGCTGAGCGCGAACAGCCAGTGGAACATGCGGGTGGGGGCATCCACGACGCGGCGGCTGGGCGCCGGCGCCGGGGTCGATGCACCGGCCGCGAGGGTGGTGGGGGAAGAGGTCATGGCAACAGCTCCTTGGGAAGTCACTCGTCGAAGGCACGCCGCGAACGGGCGTCGAGGCCGGCCGGCACGCGCAGGCGGTCGTCGTCGAACTCGCCCTGCTCGGCACGGCCGTGGCAGGCCGCGCAATTGGCGGCACTCCGGATGCTGGGCAGCTTCCAGGCGCTCGGTGCTATGCGCCGGTGCTTGTGCTCGAACCAGGCCGAGCGCGTGATGCGGTCCTGCGGCGGCTCCTCGCGCACCCGCTTCCAGGTGCCGGCGTGCGCCACCAGCCAGCCGGACAGCTGCTGCACCGTGGCCTCATCCAGCGAGGCATCGGTGCCGTAGTGATCGTCCAGCCCGGACACCATCCGCAGCCAGGAGCGCGCCGGCAGCGCACCGGGCGGGAAGGCCAGGTGGCAACTGCCGCACTCGGCGGCATAGGCCGGCGGCACCTGCGCCGGCATGCGCCGGCCGCCGTCGGCCTGCGCGGCGAAGGGCGCCGCAGAGAGCAGCAGCGCGCCGGCGACGAAAGCAAGGACGCGGCTCATGGCTGGAGCCCCTGCAGGAAGGCCAGCACGTCGGCCTTTTCCCGGGCGCTGCATTCGCGCTCCAGCACGTCGCGGCAATTGCGGCGGAACCACTTCTCCACCTTGGCCGTGTCGGTGAAGGACTTGGGATTGAACGCGGGCGCGAGCGGCGCGATGGTCTTGCCGGTGCTCTCGTGGCGGCCATTCGTGGTCGGCGGGTTGCCGTGGCAGGAGGCACAGGACCACTCGCCGCCGTGCCGGCTGGTGAAGAACACGCGACCGGCGGCGGCGTCGCCGGGCTGGCCGGCCTGGGCGCTCCAGCGCAGCAGCTGCTGGGCGGCCGAAGTGTCCGCCGCACGCGCCGCGGGGCCTGCCGCTGCCATCAGCAGCAAGAGGGCCCAGGGCAGCGCGCCGGCGGCGACATCGCGGAGACGGGGGGACATGCGGCTTCCTTTCATCGAATGGCCGCCATGGTGCGAAGCCGCGCCTGTACCTTCGATGAAGGCGGCGTTCATGCGCCGTTCAGCCTGGGCGCGACACAATGCTTCAACCGCCCCTTACCGCCCCATGCCCACCCATCCCTTCGCCCGACTGTTGCCGCTGCTCGTCGCCGCGCTGGCGCTGGGCGCCGGCCCCTCGGCGGCCTGGGCTGGCCGGCACGACGACGACCACGACCGCGCCCGCGCCGCGCTGCAGGCCGGCGACGTGCTGCCGCTGGACCGCGTGCTGCAACAGGTCGCGCAGACCCATCCCGGCCAGGTGATGGCGGTGGAGCTGGAGCGCGAGCACGAGCGCTGGGTCTATGAACTCAAGCTGCTTCAGCCCGGCGGCGCGCTGCTCAAGCTGGAAGTCGACGCCAAGACCGGCGAGGTGCTGCGGCGCAAGGAGAAGGTGCGCTGATGCGGCTGCTGCTGGTGGAAGACGAACCCGCCCTGCGCCGCCAGGTGTCGCAGGCGCTGACCGAGGCCGGCTACGCGGTCGACACCGCCGACAACGGCCAGGATGCGCTGCACCTGGGATCGGTGGAACCGTACGACGCCATCGTGCTGGACCTGGGCCTGCCGGTGCTCGACGGCCTGAGCGTGCTGCGCCGCTGGCGCGCCGGCGGGCTGGCCACGCCGGTGCTGATCCTCACCGCGCGCGACCTCTGGCACGAGAAGGTGGCCGGCATCGACGCCGGTGCCGACGACTACCTGGCCAAGCCCTTCCACGTGGAGGAACTGCTGGCCCGCCTGCGCGCCCTGATCCGCCGTTCGCAGGGGCTGGCCTCCGCCGTGCTCAGCTGCGGGCCGGTCACGCTGGACACGCGCAGCGGGCGCGTGACCTGCGACGGCGCGCCGGTGGCGCTGACCAGCCACGAGTTCAAGCTGCTGGCCTACCTGATGCACCGGCCCGGCACCGTGGTGTCGCGCACCGAACTCACCGAGCACCTGTACGCGCAGGACTTCGAGCGCGACTCCAACACCATCGAGGTGTTCGTCGGCCGGCTGCGCCGCAAGCTGCCGCCCGGGATGATCGAGACCGTGCGCGGCATGGGCTACCGCCTCGTGCCCGGCGCATGACCGCGGCCGCCGCGCCTTCGCTGCGCCGGCGGCTGCTGGCGGCCACCACGGTGGTGCTGGCGCTGGCGCTGCTGGCGGCCGGCTGGGGTTTGTCGGCGCTGTTCCGCGACCATGCGATGCAGCAATTCCAGGCGGGGCTGCAGGGGCAGCTGGACCAGCTCACGGCACGGCTGGAGTTCGACTCCGCGGCCCAGCCCGTGCTGGATGCCGCCACCCTCAGCGATCCGCGCTGGGACCGGCCCTACTCCGGCCTGTACTGGCAGCTGGACGGCGCCGGCCGCGCCGGCGTGCTGCGCTCGCGCTCGCTGTGGGACCAGGCGCTGCAGCTGCCGGCCGACCGCGTCGCCGACGGCACCGTGCACGTGCATGACGCCACCGGGCCGCGCGGCCAGCCGGTGCTGGTGCTGGAGCGCCAGGTGCACGACCCGCGGCAACCGCAGGCCGCCTGGCGGCTCGCCGTAGCGGCCGACACGGCGCCGCTGGACGAGGCGGTGCAGCGCTTCCGCGGCCAGCTCGCGCTGTCGCTGCTGGTGCTGTTCGCGCTGCTGCTCGCGGCGTCCTGGATCCAGGTGCTGGTGGGGCTGGCGCCGCTGCGCGCCCTGCACCAGGCACTGGATGCCGTGCGCAGCGGTAGCGCGCCACGACTGCAAGGACGATTCCCGGCCGAGGTGCAGCCGCTGGCGGACGACTTCAACGGCGTGCTGGACCAGAACGCCGCCATGGTGGAGCAGGCGCGCAAGCACGCCGGCAACCTGGCGCATGCGCTCAAGACGCCGCTGGCCGTGCTGCGGCAGGTCGGCGATCGCCTCGCCACCGTCGGGACGGCACCGGCCACCGGCGAGCTGCCGCAGCTGGGCGCGCTGGTGCACGAGCAGGTCGCCCGCGCGGCCCGGCACGTGGACTGGCACCTGGCCCGCTCGCGCTCGGCGGCGCTGGGGCGAGCGGGCTCCCAGGCCACGCGCATCGAGCCCGTGCTGCAAGGGCTGGCGCGCGTGATGACCCGCGTGCACGCGCAACGCGACCTGGACGTAGCGATCGAACCGTTCGACGCAGGGTTGGCCTTCCAGGGCGAGGAGCAGGACCTGCAGGAGTTGCTGGGCAACCTGCTGGACAACGCCTGCAAGTGGGCCCGCCGCGAGGTCCGCGTGCGCGTGCAGCCGGCGGACCTCGCTGGCCGCCCGCAACTGCGCGTCGAGGTGGAGGACGACGGCCCCGGCATGGACGATGCCCAGCGCGCACAGGCCTCGCTGCGCGGTGTGCGGCTGGATGAAAGCGTGCCCGGCGCCGGGCTGGGCCTGGCCATCGTGCAGGACCTGGTGGAGCTGTACGGCGGCACGCTGGATCTGCAGCGCAGCAGCCGCGGCGGACTGCTCGCGGTGCTGCTGCTGCCGGCGGCCTGAGCATCCGCCCCGGCAACAGACCGCTCCCCATTTCTTAGCAGATATCAAGACGACATCACGCACCGGGAATCCATGCCGCGCCGGAAACCTCCATCCCGCACGAGGAAGGCCATCGTCCTTCCCGCAACGAGAGAAAGGCACTTTTCCATGCAATCGATTCCTGCCACCGCCCGCCTGCTGGCCGTCGCCCTGGCGGCCACCGGCTTCGCGGCATTGACCACGCTCGGCACCCCCGCGCTGGCCGCCGGCGACGCCCATGACCATGGCCACGCCAGCGCCGCGGCCAAACCGCTGCCGGCCGGCAAGCGCTGGGCCACCGACGCGGCGCTGCGCGAAGGCATGACGGAAATCCGCCATGCGCTGGAGCCGCAGCTGGGCGCCATCCACGACGACAAGCTGGCGCCCGAGCAGTACCAGGCGATCGCTGCCAAGACCGAGCAGCAGGTCGCCCACATCGTCGCCAACTGCAAGCTGCCGCCCGACGCCGATGCGGCGCTGCACGGGATCATTGCCGACATCGGCGAGGCGACCGAGGCGATGTCCGGCAAGTCCAGGGCCAAGCCGCGCGACGGCGCGGTCAAGCTGCTGGGCGCACTCGACGCCTACGGCCGCACCTTCGACCACCCCGGCTGGAAGAAGCTGCGCGGCTGAGCGGCGGTATCGGTCCGCGCGGGTGCACGCTTGCGACAACGCAAACCGGTCGACCCACGCTGCGCTAAGGTCCCTGCACGGGAGCCCGCCGGCTCCCGAGTTCCGCACCGCAGTGACCCGCCCGCTCGCCACCCGCCACACGGCCGCCCTTGCGGCCGCGCGGGAGCGTGCGCTGCTGGCCGCCCTGCCGCTGCTGCAGGGCATGGACCGCGGCACGCTGGAGCGGCTGGCCGCGCGCACCCAGCGCCTGCCGCTGCAGCGCGGCCAGGTGCTGTTCCGCACCGGCGACCCGGCCGCCGGCATCTACCTCGTGGTCTTCGGCGAGGTCCGGCTGCTGGCGCGCGGCGAGCAGGGGCGCCAGCGCCTGACCGGCGTCGCCTCGGCCGGCCGCAGCTTCGGCGAAGCCGTGATGTTCCTCGAGCGCCCCGCCGTGGTGGATGCCGTGGCCGCCAGCGACGCGCTGCTGCTGCTCCTGCCCAGGGACGCCGTGTTCGACGAGATCGACCGCAGCCCCGTGTTCGCGCGCCGCATCATCGCGGCGCTCAGTGCGCGCATCGAGAGCCTGGTGCAGGAGCTAGACCGCCAGGCCCAGGGTAGCGGGCGCGAGCGCGTGATCGAGTTCCTGGCCCGGGTGGCCGAGGCCAGCCCGGACGCCGGCGGCATCACGCTGCCGGCCAGCAAGGCCTCCATCGCGGCGCGGCTGCGCGTCTCGCCCGAGCACTTCTCGCGCCTGCTGCGCGAACTGCAGGGCCAGGGGCTGCTCTCCGTGGCGGGGCGGCGCATCACGGTGCCCGACGTGGCAGCGCTGCGGGCGGCCCGCGCCGGCTGACCGGCCGCCTCTTCGCGATCGGGTCAGGGATCGCCGGCGTGCAGCAGGAACTGCCAGGGGGTGCCGCGTAGCGAACGGTTGCACGCCTGCACGGTGGGACCCAGCAGCTCGAACACGCGGCGCACCGTCAGCTCCGAGCGGAAGCTCAGGCTGCCGGCGGGCGCACCGGGCGCGGGCGCCTGCACCCGGCCGATCACCGCGCACTGCACCAGCAGCCGGCTGCAGGCGTCGAACACCGCGGGATCGTCGAAGGCGACGGCCTGCACCGGCGAGCAGTCGGCCCGCTGGGCCAGGTGCAGGTGGTACAGCAGGGCCTTGCGGGCTTGCGGCTGCCGGGACGCCGGAGCGATCCGCGCAGGCCGGTTCAGGGTGAGGGTGCCGGGGGTGGCGGTAGGTCGGACTCGCTCGGGAGCCCAGGTACTGTCGGAGAACACTATGGCTGTACAAGAGGTACTACAGGCGAGCCATGGTGTTCCCGCAAGCCCAGGGTGTCTGTAGGACGCTGCTGATGCCGAGTCGATGGCACATAGGGGCTTTGACCTGCATCAGTGCGCGCGTCGCGTCAAGCACGGCGGCGGCCGACCGCCGTACCGCCGGGCTTCCATAAGCTCATGAGAACTCGTTCGTTGGCACGGGCGATTTCGCGGGCAAGCTACGCGCTTTTGCCCGCCGGCGTCCGGCGGGCTGCACGCTGCAGGAGCAAGCCCATGAGCCAGGACTGGAAATTCGAGACGCGGTCGGTGCACGCCGGCTATTCGCCCGACCCGACCACGCGCGCCGTGGTGCCGCCGCTGTACCAGACGGTGGCCTACGCCTTCGACAGCGCGCAGCACGGCGCCGACCTGTTCGACCTGAAGGTCGAGGGCAACATCTACACGCGCATCATGAATCCGACCCAGGCGGTGCTGGAGCAGCGGCTGGCGGCGCTGGAAGGCGGTGTCGGTGCGCTGGCCATGGCCTCGGGCATGGCGGCGATCACGGCGGCGATCCAGACCATCGCCGAGGCGGGCGACAACATCGTGTCGGCCAGCACGCTGTATGGCGGCACCTACAACCTGTTCGCCCACACCTTCCCGCAGCAGGGCATCGAGGTGCGCCTCGCCGACCCGGCGAGGCCGGAATCGTTCGCCGGGCTGATCGACGACCGCACCAAGGCCGTGTTCTGCGAATCGATCGGCAACCCGCTGGGCAACGTGTCGGACATCGCGGCGCTGGCGCGGGTCGCGCACGACCACGGCGTGCCGCTGATCGTGGACAACACGGTGCCCAGCCCCTACCTGCTGCGCCCGTTCGAGCACGGCGCCGACATCGTGGTGCACGCGCTGACCAAGTACCTCAACGGGCACGGCAACAGCATCGGCGGCGTGATCGTCGACAGCGGCAAGTTCCCCTGGGCGCAGCACGCGGCGCGCTTCCGCCGCCTGAACGAACCGGACGTCAGCTACCACGGCGTGGTCTACACGCAGGCGCTGGGCCCGGCCGCCTACATCGGCCGTGCGCGCGTGGTGCCGCTGCGCAACATGGGCGCGGCGATCTCGCCCTTCAACGCCTGGCTGGTGCTGCAGGGCATCGAGACGCTGGCGCTGCGCATGGACCGCATCTGCGACAACGCCCTGGCCATCGCGCAGTTCCTGCAGCAGCAGGAGGGCGTGGAATGGGTCAGCTACGCCGGGCTGCCGCAGCACCCGCAACACGAGCTGGCGAAGAAGTACCTGGGCGGACGGGCCTCGGGCATCCTGACCTTCGGCGTCAAGGGCGGCCGCGAGGCCGGTGCGCGCTTCCTCGACGCGCTCCAGCTGTTCATCCGGCTGGTGAACATCGGCGACGTTCGCTCGCTGGCCACCCACCCGGCCTCGACCACGCACCGGCAGCTCTCGGCCGAGGAACTGAAGAAGGCCGGCGTGTCGGAAGAGACGGTGCGCCTGTCGATCGGCATCGAGCATGTCGACGACCTGAAGGCCGACCTGGCCCAGGCGCTGGCGGCGGCGGCGCGCTGACGCGGCCTTCGCGCGCTTGGCCGGCGCTGCAACAATGGCGCCCCCGCGCCGCCGGACAGCGGCGCCATGCACGAGGGCCCATCCAGGGCCGCACGAAAGGAATCGACTTGATCCAGCGCTTCGACGTCGGTGCCCGCCTCTCCGAGATGGCGGTGCACAACGGCACCCTCTACCTCGCCGGCCAGGTCGCCGGTGACGCCACCCAGGACATCCGCGGCCAGACCCGGCAGGTGCTAGCCGCCGTCGACGCCCTGCTGGCGCGCGCCGGCTCGGACAAATCGAAGATCCTCATGGCCCAGATCTTCCTGCCCGACCTGGCGGACTTCGCCGGCATGAACGAGGTGTGGGAGGCCTGGGTCGCGCCCGGCAACGCACCGCCGCGCGCCACCGTGCAGGCCCGGCTGGCCAAGCCGGAGTGGCGCGTCGAAGTCGTGGTCACGGCCGCGGCCTGAGCGTCCCGGCCCGCCGCGGGCTCAAGCGTGGCGAGCCCATCGACTGCAGAGCCAGCGCTCGCCGGCCTGCGCGCGGGGGCTGCAGCGAGCCGCCGAATGCACCCACAATGAAGGACAAGGCCCCGGGCACGGGGTTGTTCCCTCGTTGCGAAAGGAGTGTCTCGTGGTCGCTCATCGTGACATTGCCAGCCGTCGCACGGTGGCCCTGGTGGGCCCCAGCGGCGCAGGCAAGACCAGCCTGGCCGAAGCCTTGCTGTGGAAGGCCGGTGCGGTGGGCGCCCCCGGCAGCGTGGAAAAGGGCAGCACGGTCTCCGACTGGGACCCGCTGGAAAAGCGCCTGCTGCGCTCGCTCGGCAGCAGCGTGCTGCACCTGGACCATCGCGGCATCACCAGCTACCTGGTCGACACGCCCGGCGCGCCCGACTTCCTGGGCCAGTCGCTGCCGGCGCTGCAGGCGGTGGAGACCGCCGCCATCGTCATCAATGCCGCTACCGGCATCGAGCCGATGGCGGTACGAATGATGGAGTGGGCGCGGCAGCTCGGCCGTGACCGGATCATCGTCGTCAACCGCATCGACGGCCAGGGCGCCGGCCTGCAGGCGCTGGTGGAGCAGGTCCAGGCCACCTTCGGCAAGGAATGCCTGCCCGTCAACCTGCCGGCGCAGGACGGCCAGGCGGTGCTGGACTGCTTCTGGAAGCTCAAGGACGACGGCCCGGCACCGGATTTCTCCTCGGTGGAGCAGGCCCACCGTGCGCTGGTCGAGCAGGTGGTGGAAGTCGACGCGGCTTTCGTCGAGCGCTACCTGAACGAAGGCGACGTCGATCCGGCCGAGCTGCATGCGCCTCTGGAGCAGGCGCTGCGCGAAGGCCACCTGGTGCCGATCTGCTTCGTGTCGGCGCGTACCGGCGCCGGCGTGCCCGAGCTGCTGGACGTCATCGAGCGGTTGCTGCCCGATCCGACCGAGAGCAACCCGCCCGAATTCCTGCAAGGCGAAGGCGAAGAGGCCCGGCCGATCGCCGCCGAGGTGGACCCGCAGCGGCACGTGCTGGCGCACGTCTTCAAGGTCACGCAGGACCCCTACGTCGGCAAGATGGGCGTGGTGCGCGTGCACCAGGGCACGATCACGCGCGACAGCCAGCTCTACGTGGGAGATGGCCGCCGCCCTTTCAAGGTGGGCCACCTCTTCCAGCTGCAGGGCAACCGGCTGGCGGAGGTGGACCAGGCGGTGCCGGGCGACCTGTGCGCGATCGCCAAGGTCGAAGAGATGCACTTCGATGCGGTGCTGCACGACGCCGCCGAGGACGCGCACATCCACCTCAAGCCGCTGCAGTTCCCGCTGCCGGTGCACGGGCTGGCGATCGAGCCCAAGCGGCGCGGCGACGAGCAGCGCCTGCACGACATCCTGCACAAGCTGGTGAGCGAGGACCCCTGCCTGCGGGTGGAGCAGCCGGCTGGCAGCCATGAGACGGTGGTCTACGGCCTGGGCGAGCTGCACCTGCGCACGCTGCTGGACCGGCTGACCGAGGTGCACGGCTGCCAGGTCGAGACGCGGCCGCCGCGCATCGCCTACCGCGAGACCGTCACCGCGCCGGCCGAGGGGCACCACCGCCACAAGAAGCAGACCGGCGGCGCCGGCCAGTTCGGCGAGGTGTTCCTGCGCATCGAGCCGCTGCCGCGCGGGGCCGGCTTCCAGTTCGCCGACGAGGTCAAGGGCGGCGCCATCCCGGGCAACTTCATGCCCGCGGTGGAAAAGGGCGTGCGCCAGGCGATGGAGCAGGGCGTGGTCGCCGGCTATCCGGTGGTGGACCTGAAGGTCACCGTGTACGACGGCAAGCACCACAGCGTGGACAGCAAGGAGATCGCCTTCGTCACCGCCGGCCGCAAGGCGCTGGTGGAGGCCGTGAAGGCGGCGCGGCCCTGCGTGCTGGAGCCCATCGTGACCATGGAGATCAGCGCGCCCGAGCCCAACCTGGGCGACATCACCGGCGACCTGGCTTCCCGCCGCGGCCAGGTCAGCGGCACCCAGGCCGGCGCCGACGGCACCTCGACGGTGCAGGCGCTGGCGCCGCTGTCGGAGCTGGCCAGCTACCAGTCGCGGCTGAACTCGCTCACCGGGGGGCAGGGCCGCTACACGCTGGCCTTCAGCCACTACGAGCCGGTGCCGCCCAGCGTGCAGGCGCAGCTCGCGCAGCAGTTCAAGCCGAAGGAGGAGTAGCCCTACAGCGCCACCACGATCAGCAGCGCGATCAGCAGCACCAGGATGATGTCCCGGTCGCTGAAGGCGCCGCCGGCGGGCAGGCTGTCGATGCGCTGCGCCAACGCGTGCACCTCCTGCTCGGTCATCGCATCGACGCGCTGGCTGGCGGCGATGCCGTCGACACCCATGGCACGCAGCCGGTCCTTGAGGTCCGCGCTCTCGATGAACTGCTGCACCTTGGCGCGGTCGAGCTGCTCCTGGGAGGGCGACTGCATGGCCAGCACGGCCTCGGGGCCGATCAGCTCCGCCTGCGCCAGCGGCAGCTGCAGCGCGAGGACCGCCGCCAGGCATTGGCACGAGCGGCGAACGAATGGCGACAGTGGCTTCATGCGCGGGCCTCACTCGGTGGACGTGGAGCCGCCCACTATATCGGCCGCGGCCCGCGCGCGGGGGTGCGGTTACCGGATGGGCTGCCGCGTGCTCAGGGCACCGGCAGGAAGCCTTCGACCGAGAGGTAGCGCTCGCCGGTGTCGTAGTTGAAGGTCAGCACCCGGGCGCCGGCCGGCAGCTCGGGCAGCTTCTGCGCGACGGCGGCCAGTGCCGCGCCGGACGAGATGCCCACCAGCAGGCCTTCCTCGCGGGCGCAGCGGCGCGCCATCTCGCGCGCCGGCTCGGCATCCACCTGGATCACGCCGTCGAGCAGCTGGGTGTCCATGATCTTCGGGATGAAGCCGGCGCCCAGGCCCTGCAGCGGGTGCGGGCCCGGCTGGCCGCCGGAGAGCACCGGCGAGGCGGTGGGCTCCACGGCGAACACCTTCAGCTGCGGCCACTTCGGCTTGAGCACCTTCGCGCAGGCAGTGATGTGGCCGCCGGTGCCCACGCCGGTGATGATGCAGTCCAGCCCATCCGGGAAGTCCTCCAGGATCTCGCGCGCGGTGGTCTGCTCGTGCACGGTGACGTTGGCCTGGTTCTCGAACTGCTGCGGGATCCAGGCACCGGGGGTCTGCGCGGCCAGTTCCTCGGCCCGCGCGATCGCGCCCTTCATGCCCTTCTCGCGCGGGGTCAGGTCGAAGGTGGCGCCATACGCGAGCATCAGGCGGCGGCGCTCGACCGACATGCTGTCGGGCATCACCAGCACCAGCCTGTAGCCCTTGACGGCGGCCACCATGGCCAGCCCGATGCCGGTGTTGCCCGAGGTCGGTTCGATGATGGTGCCGCCGGGCTTGAGCCGGCCGGACTTCTCGGCATCCTCGACCATGGACAGGGCGATGCGGTCCTTGATCGAGGCGCCGGGATTGGCGCGCTCGCATTTGACCCACACCTGGTGGCTGTTGCCGAACAGCCGGTTGATCCGCACGTGCGGCGTGCGGCCTATGGTCTCGAGGATGTTGCTGGCCTTCATCGGTGGGCGCTCCTTGCAGAAGGCGGCCATTGTGCGCCCGGGGGGCCGTGGCGTGAAGCGATGCCCCCGCCTAGTGGCTCCAGGCGCCGGCGCTGTCGCCCAGGATGCGCTGCAGGTCGCGCCCGACCTGGGCCACCTCCGGCAAGGGGGCCAGCCGCCCCTCGCGTCCGGCCCGCAGCCCGCCTTCGGCGGTGACCTCGGCGATCCAGCACGGCGGCGCGAACGGCGAGCCCGTGACGCGCCGGGCCGCGGCGCAGTCCACGTAGAGCGGCACCGGCAGCTGGATGCAGATGCGCTGGCCCCAGGAGCGCTCCTGCGGCGCCTGCACCTCGTAGCCCACGGCCTTCAGCTGTTCGCGCAGCCAGGCGGCGATCTGCCGCTCGCCCTGCGTCGTGAACTCGGCGCCGACATGCTCGGCCCGGAACCAGAACTGCGGATGGTGCTCGTTCATGCAGACTCCCTCCTGTAGCTGGACAGGTCCATGCTAAGCCGCGCACACCGCCGTCCGGCGCAGGTCACGGACTCTTACATGAGGGAAATCCTGAACATCTTTCGGCCTACAGCGGCACGATCGATGCGTGCGGCCGCGTTCGACGGGATGAACGAGAATCGAAGGCAATCGTGCTGCAGGAGGCCCCCGCGTTGGAACCGACCATCTTCACCCGCATCCTCCGCCGCGAAGTGCCGGCGGCGATCGTCTACGAGGACGAACTGACCTTCGCATTCATGGACGCAGGCCAGCTCAATCCCGGGCACGTGCTGGTCGCCACGCGCCAGCAGGCCGAGACCCTGCTCGACATCGACGAGGCCACCGCGATGGCGCTGTTCCGCACGGTGCACCGGGTGGCGCATGCGGTGCAGGCGGCCTTCCAGCCCGAGGGCATGACCATCCTGCAGGCCAACAAGGTCGCCGGCTGGCAGACCGTGCCGCACCTGCACGTGCACGTGCTTCCGCGGCACGCGGACGATGGCGTCGGCCTGGTGTGGCCGCGCAAGAACCCTTCCCTCGACGAGCTGCGCCGCATCGCCGCGCAGATCCGGCTCTGAGCGCGACACCATGCCTGCACGCACCTTGCGCATGCGCTGCTCCAGCCTCGTGCTGTTGCTGATGCTGGCCGGCTGTTCGGCCCTGCCGCCGGTCCAGCGGCAAGAGTCGCCGTGCGACCGGAGCGAGGCGTCTTACGAGTGCCAGATCCAGCGCTATCACGACGTCTCGGTCGGCTGAAGCCCTGCACGGCCCGCGCGGCGTCGCCCTGACCGCCAGCCTCAGGTCGCCAGTCGCACCGGCGCAGCGGAATCGGCTGCTTCCTCGTGGCGGCCGCTCCAGCGCCGGAACAGGTCGTGCTCGATGCCGACCTGGTCCAGCGCCTTGCCGATGCTCTGGTGCACCAGGTCCATGATCGATTCGGGCCGGTGGTAGAAGGCCGGCATCGGCGGCAGGATCACCGCGCCGCAATCGGCGGCCCGCGCCATCAGGTCCAGGTGGCCCTTGTGCAGCGGCGTCTCGCGCACCATCAGCACCAGCTTGCGCCCTTCCTTGAGCTGCACGTCGGCCGCCCGCGCCACCAGGTTGTAGGTGAAGGAATTGGCGATCGCCGACAGCGTCTTGACGGTGCAGGGCGCCACGATCATCCCGCGGGTGCGGAACGAACCGCTGGCGACGGTGGCGCCCACGTCCTTGTTGCTGTGGACCACCGTGGCCAGGCTCCGCACATCCTGCAGCGTGTAGGCGGTCTCGATGCCGAGGTTCACGCCGGCGGCCTCGCTCAGGACCAGGTGGGTGGGCTGGCCGAGCTCGCGCAGGATGCGCAGCATCTCGACGCCGTAGATCACGCCGGTGGCGCCGGTGATGGCAACGATCAGGGGCAGGGTCATGGCAGGCTCCGTGAGGAAGGCGGGTCGCAAGGGATAGGCGCCGCATCGGCGGCGTGGGCGGCGGCCAGGCAGTGCGCGGCGAGCTGGAAGATCTCGTTGGCAGAGATGACTCCCACCAGGCGGCCGTCCTCCATCACCGGGAACTGCGCCACGCCCAGCTCGCGCCCGCGCGCCAGGCACTGCTCCATGCTGTCGCCGGCCTGCACGGTCGCGGGCCGGCGCACCATGACGTCCTTGACCTGCAGGCGGCTGACGAAGAAGGCGAACTCGTCGGCGTCCTGGGTGTGCAGCACGAAGTGGCCCATGCGCAGCAGGTTGGCCCGCGTCACCAGCCCGCGCAGCCGGCCCTGCTCGACCACCGGCAGCGCGTGCAGCCGGTGCTCGCTCATCAGGCGCTTGGCCTCGGAGACCAGGGTGTCGCCGGGAATGGTGAGCGGCTGCGCCTGCATCCAGTCGCGCACCAGCAGGGGCCGAAGCGGCAGCAGGGCGACGTTCATGCCGCCACCTGCGCGCGCGCGATGTGGGCCTGCTCGTACAGCCGCACGAACTCGTCGACGGCGGCGCGCGCGAACTCCGGCGTGTACAGGTGCAGGTCGAGCTCCTTGACCCGGCCCGGCTCCCGCAGCTGCAGCTTGAGCCGCTCGACGAAGGCGGCATCGGCCAGCGGGTCGTAGATCGGCCGCCCAGGCTTGTCCAGCGAGGACCAGCCCTGCAGTGGAATCAGGAAGGTCCAGGGCCCGGTGGCCTCGTTCAGCCGCTCGGCGATCACGTCGGCCGCGGCGCGCAACTCCTCGGCGGTCGTGCGCACCTGCACGCGCAGGGCGTCCTGCACCACCTGCGGCCGGCCCCGGGTGCGCTCCAGCATGTCGGCCCGTCCGCCATAGGACAGGATGTCCAGCCCGCAGGGCGCCAGCACCATCGGGATGCCGGCGCGCGCGGCCGCCTTCAGCCGGTCGGGGCCCGGGTCGCGGTTGCCGTGGAACAGGTGCTCGACGATGCCACCGGTGCAGATGTCCAGCACGCCGTGGAAGGCGCCGCTGGCGATCATCTCCTCCATCGCCCGGTCGCCCTTGCCCTGTGCATGGCAGACGATGGGCGTGAAGCCCTCGTCCTCCAGCAGGCCGACCGCCGACTGCACGGCCATCTCGCCGAAGCCGAAGGAGGAAATCGCGACACAGGGCTTGTCGAAGCGGATGTCGCTGCCCTGGGTGAGCTCCACCATGCCGCAGATCGCACCGACGGCGTTGGTGATCTGCGCCTTCAGCAGGGGATTCATCTTGACGATGTCCAGCACCGTGTGGTGCATGGTGATGTCGCTGGTGCCGACGTACTTGTCGATGTAGGCCGGGTGCGCCGCCATCGGCGAGGCCATCAGCTTGGGCATGCCGAACGGCAGCCGGCGCATCACCGAAGTGGCCACCAGCGTGGCGGTGCCGCCGCCGATGCCGATCACGCCGTGCACGCGCCGCTCGCGCAACAGCTCGCCCACGATCGCCGCCGCGCCGGCGATCTGGTTGCTGGTGGCGGCGTCACGGTCGCTGCGGTACTTCTCGCGCACCGCCTCGATCGGCAGGCCGCCTCGCCGCGCCACCTGCTCGGTCGTGATGTCGCCCGGGAACGGCGGCGGCTCCTCCATGCTGAAGTCCAGCAGGATGGGCTCGTGCCCGCGGCCGGCGATCAGGTCCTTGACGAACACGATGTCCTCGCCGCGGGTGTCGAGGTTGCAGATGATGACGATGCCCTTGCGCGCGGCCATCACGTCGCTCCCCGTGGCCTCAGGCCGCCTTGGCCTTCTTGGTCTCCGGCCGGGTCAGCCGGTTGATCATCCCGGCGACCGGGCTGGGCCCGGTGAAGCCGTACTGGTTCCAGCGGTCCGAGACCTTCTGCAGCACGGCGCGGTCCATGAAGATCTCGTTGGGCTTGTCCTTCCACTCGTACGGCGTGCAGGCGTCCAGGATGATGCGGCTGGTGATGTCGCGCGCGCTGATCGGCAGACCGGGGTCCAGCGGCGTGGAGCGGCCGCGGTCGATGATCTGCGCCGAACGCTTCGGGTCGAAGCGGGTGGCCAGAGCCCACCAGACGCGGTCCCAGTCGTCGGCCTCGATGTCGTGGTCCACCGTGATCACGCCCTTGACCCCGTAGTGGCCGGTGGTGCTGGCGATCACGGCGTTGCCGACGTGGTTGGAGTGGCCCGGGTACATCTGCTTGACCGACACTACCACCCAGAAGCGGCCGCAGGCTTCCGGCGGGATGTAGACGCTCTGGATGCCCGGCACCTTCATCATCTCGAGGTCGTACCAGAGCGTGGCCGTGCGGTTGAGCGACTGGATCATGTGGATGTCGTTGATCGGCTTGCCCACGGTGGTGGACCACATGACCGGCTTGTTGCGGTGCAGGATGCGCTTGATGCGCAGCACCGGCTTCGGGTAGTCCTTGCCCTTGTTGCCGGAGTAGTAGCCGGTGTACTCGCCGAAGGGGCCCTCCTCCATCAGCTCGTTCGGGTCGATGAAGCCCTCCGCGATGATCTCGGCGTTGGCCGGCAGGGTCAGCCCGGTCACCTCGGACTTGAACACCGGCACCGGGCGGCCGCGCAGCGAGCCGGCGACGTCGTACTCGTCGACGCCGGCGCTCACCAGCGTGGAGCTGGCCAGGAACAGCACCGGGTCGCAACCGACGACGGCCGCCGCCGGCATCAGCTCGCCGCGCTCCTGGTACTTCTTCATGTGCATGTCGCCATGCTTGCCCTTGATGATCTGCGAGCCCAGGATGTCCTTGCCCAGCACCTGCGAGCGGTAGGTGCCCAGGTTTGTCCAGCCGGTGTCCGGGTCCTGCGTCACCAGGTAGCCGGCGGTCACGAAGAAGCGGCCGCCGTCGTCGGGGTAGAACCAGGGCGAGGGAAACTTCTCGATGTCGATGTCGGCGCCGGTGACCTGGTTCTCCATCACCGGCGGGTTGTCCACGAACACCGGCTTGACCATCTGCTTGGTGGTCAGCTCCATCCACTTCTTGGCCAGCTGGCTCATCGACAGCGAGGGGTCCTGCTCCAGCGCGATCGCCAGCCGCTGGGTGGTGGTGAAGGCGCTCGTGAACACCGGGATGTCGTAGCCCTTGACGTTCTCGTACAGCAGCGCCGGGCCCTTCTGCTCCTCGTTGACTTTCGAGACGTGGCACAGCTCGTATTTCCAGTCCACCTCGGTGCGCACCCGCTGCAGCTGGCCGTGCTGTTGCAGCGCGTCCATGTAGCTGCGCAGGTCGTCGATCGGGCGGACGTCGGTTCTCGCGTTCATCGTGGTCTCCGTTGGGATGGATGGAATGGGGAGGGAGGGAAAGGCGTCAGCCGACCTTCTTGCCGGCCAGCATGGCGGTCAGGATGTAGTCCATGGCCGAAGTGGCCGGGCGCTCGTCCGCGGTGCGGGCGCGCGCGCTCCACACCGTCTCGGGCCGCGCTTGTAGGATGAAGATGTTCCCGCCCGAGGGCAGGTCCTTGTCGACCGCCCATTCGATGTCCATCGGGCGGCCGTAGTGCTTCTCGATGCGCTTGCCCATCCAGGCCAGCTCGGTGATCTCGTCGTCGATCAGCGACTGCACCTGCTGCCGCTCGGACGGCACCTCGACGGCGATGGAGGCCTGCGCCTTGGGATCGACCGTGTAGCAGACCAGCTTCCGCGAGACGGTGCGATGGATGATGTCCAGCGTAACCTTGTTGACCACGAAGTGGTCCGGCGTCACCTCGCCCGACACCACCGACTCGCCGAAGCCGAAGTTGGAATCGATGACGATCACCGAGCGGTCGCCGTTGGCCGGATGGATGGTGAACATCACGCCGGCGGCAAAGGCGTTGGCCATCTTCTGCACGCCCACGCTGATGGCCAGGGTGTCGTCATCGATCCCGCGGGCGGCGCGGTAGGCGATCGCGCGCGCCGTGTAGAGGCTGGAGATGCAGCGGCGCATGTGGTGCAGCACCGCGTCGATGCCGCGGATCCACAGGTAGGTGTCCTGCTGGCCGGCGAAGCTGGCATCGGCCAGGTCCTCGGCGGTGGCGCTGGAGCGCACCGCCACCGGCACCGCCGGCAGTCCGCAGCGCAGCGACAGTTGGCGATAGCACTCGGCCACCTCGTCCTCGAGCTCCTCGGGGAAGGGTTGCGCCTCGATGGTGCGCCGGATCCGCACGCTGGCCGCCTCCAGCGCGGCCAGGTCGGCGGTGTCCACCCCCGCCAGCAGCGTGCGCACCGCTTCGGCTACGCCGGCGGCCGCTATGAAGCGGCGAAAGCCCTCGGTGGTGAGCGCGAACCCGGGCGGGACGCGCACGCCGGCGTTGATCAGCTCGCCCAGGGACGCGCACTTGCCGCCGACCAGCGGCACGTCGTCCTTGTGGCAGTCCTCGAACCAGCACACCGGCGGCGGCACGTGGGCCACGTGCCGCACCGGGGGCCGGTCGACCGAAGGAACCTGCATGGCGCCGGCTCCTTCAGCGGGCGATGGCCACGGCCCCGGTGGAGCCGTCGACGCGCAGCATCATCCCGGTGCGGATCACCTTGGTCGCGTGGCCGGTGCCCACCACCGCCGGCATGCCGTATTCGCGGCAGACGATGGCGGCGTGGCTCATCACGCCGCCCACGTCGGTGATGCAGGCGCCGATCTTGGCGAAGGCCGGCGCCCACGACGGGGAGGTGGTCGGGGCCACCAGGATCTCGCCCGGCTGCAGGTCGCCTACTTCGCCGACGGTGCGGCACACCCGCGCTCGGCCCTCGACGATGCCGGGACTGCCGGCGAAGCCCTTGAGCTCCGTGATGCTGTCGGGGTCGCCCACCTCCTGCACGGCGGCCCAGTCGGCCAGCGACTTGTTGGTGACGCCCCAGAGCACGATGGTGAAGGGCTCCTGGATCACCTCCGGCGCGGTGCCGATCGCCGGCGGCGGGCTCCAGGCCTGGAAGGCGGCCATGACACCCTTGCGCCAGCGGATCTCCTGCGGCCAGGTCCGGGTGCCGCGCGGCTTCACGCCGGTGGCCCAGGCGGTGACGATGTCCCACAGCGCCTGCTTGACCTCGTCGCGGCGCAGCAGCCACACGTCCTCGACGTCCTCGATGACGCCGTGCTCCTTCATGATGGCGGCGACCTCGCGCATCTTGTTCCAGAACACCGAGTGGAACCAGTGCTCGACGTAGAACAGGTGGTTCTCCACGTAGGGGAACACGGTCTTGGCGCAGGCGAGCAACTCGTCGAACTGCTTGAGGTCTTCCGGCTTGTCGATCAGCGCCCGGTACTCCTCGGTGATGCGGTCGCGCTCCGCACGCACCTTGGCGGTGGGCCGGTCGATCACCTCGCCCCGGCGCAGCTTGGCGATGTAGGTGGCGATGCCCGACAGCGGCACGTTCATCTGGTCGTTCCACGAGCGGTCGTGGTGGAACCAGCCGGTGCCGCAGGAGATGTTGAACCAGGGCTCGCGCGCCAGGTTCAGCGAGGTGAGCCACTTCACCCCGTTGGGCAGCTCCTTGAGCGCACCCTCGACCACGGTCCACTCGGGGCTGAAGCAGACGGCTTCATCGACGCCGAGCTCGATGGCCAGCCGCGCCAGCTTCTTCAGCTCCTCGTCGGGCTGGTACATGATCACGTCGATGCCCGAGATCATCTGGGTGACGCGCTGCGCCGGGATGTTGGGGAACAGCTTCTGCGCGAAGTCGAGGAAGAACACGTAGGCGGCGTAGCCCAGGTTCAGGAACTCGAAGTGGTACTGCCAGCACTTGATGCCCAGGTTGATCAGGTCGTCGTAGTTCTTCAGCAGGTGGTAGCCCTGGGACTCGCCGAGCGCATCGGTGACGACCTTCAGGTCCTCCATCTCGCCCAGCCGCGGGATCTGCAGCGCCTCCAGCTCGCGGATGGTGGCTTCCATCTTCAGCTTCCACCTGGCTTCCAGCGCGTCCCAGTTCTTGTAGTAGTAGCCCGCCCGCTCCATGAAGTTGGGCACCCGCGCGCCGATCTCCTGCGCGTCCTTGACGGGCACCGGCGAGATGTAGACGTAGCCGTTGACGATGCGGTGGTCCACCCCGCGCACCGGCGGCACCATGAAGATGCGGTTGTTGAACTGGGACAGCGCGAGGTACCAGGCCTCGTCCCAGATGGTGTCGAAGGGGTACAGCGGCTCGGGGTAGTGCAGGCCGTCGTAGAACCAGAAGGTCTCCTTCTCGTAGGCGTTGCGCTCGGGATCGTCGTTGACGAACTGGTAGTGGTAGGGGTACATCCGCTCCCAGCCTTCGGTACCGGGGATGGCCTTGGCCTTCACGTCGTGCGGAACGGGAAATTTCATGGCTTGTCTCCTTCTGGCGATGCGCGTTGGACGGTCGGCCGCAGCGGGCCGCACGTCGCCGTGAACGCATAAGACGTGCCAGAGGAGCTGCGCGCCGTCCGCGCGCCTCGGGGGACAACGAGGCGAGTGCCATTCGAGCGCACGCGCAGCGCCGGTCGACCCTTGTCCATTTGGTGAGGCTGCGCGCCCGCGGCACCCGCGCTTTGATCATTTGGTGAAGCGCCGTGGCGCGGCCGTTCGGGATCGCCCGGAGGCGCGCCGGGGGCGCCGCTTGATGCGGATCAACGGCCGCGCGCGTCCACTGCCTACAAAGGCCGCTGGAGACCTCCACGAAGGAGCGCGATGGCCAAGCTCCACAGCATTGCCCGCGGGCCGGACGACGCCGTGCGGGCCCGGATCCATTTCTGCCCGCGCACCGGGCAGATCTGGCTGCACGAGCACCGCATGCTGCTGGTGCACGCCGAGGCGCAGGGCCTGCTGCGCAAGGAGCTGATCGATTCGCTCGGCATGGAACGCGCGCGCGGGCTGCTCACGCGGATGGGCTACGCGTCCGGCCTGCGCGATGCCGAACTCGCGCGCACCCGCTCGCACGACTGCAGCGACGCCGAGGCCTTCATGGTGGGACCGCAGCTGCACACGCTGGAAGGCATCGTGCAGGTCACGCCGGTGCAACTGGAACTGGACCGGCTGACCGGCCGCTTCTTCGGCGAGTTCCTGTGGGAGAACTCGTGGGAGGCGCAGTGGCACCGGCACCACTACGGCCAGCACCACGAGCCGGTGTGCTGGACCCAGATCGGCTATGCCTGCGGCTACTCGTCGGCCTTCATGGGACGGCCCATCCTGTTCAAGGAAGTCGAGTGCGCGGGCATGGGCCACGCCAGCTGCCGCATCGTCGGCCGGCCGGCCGAGGAATGGCCGGACGCGGCGGAGCAGCTGCACTACTTCACGCCGGACGCCATCGCCGAACAGCTGATCGACCTGCAGACGCAGGTGGTGCAGCTGCGCTCGACCATCAGCGAGAAGGAAGCGCTGCCGCCCGACATGATCGGCGTATCGCCTGGCTTCATGCGCGCCTTCGAGCTGCTGCGCCAGGGCGCCAAGAGCCAGATCACCGTGCTGCTGCTCGGCGAGACCGGTGTCGGCAAGGAGCTGTTCGCGCATGCGCTGCACGCCATGGGATCGCGCCGCGACAAGCCCTTCGTGGCGGTGAACTGCGCCGCCATCCCGGCCGAACTGGTGGAGGCCGAGCTGTTCGGCGTGGAACGCGGTGCCTACACCGGCGCCCAGTCGGCGCGTCCCGGGCGCTTCGAGCGCGCCGACGGCGGCACGCTGTTCCTGGACGAGATGGCCGACCTGCCGCTGCCCGCCCAGAGCAAGCTGCTGCGGGTGCTGCAGGACCGCGAGATCGAGCGCCTGGGCGACCACCGCCCGCGCCGCGTGGACGTGCGGGTGATCGCCGCAAGCAACGTCGATCCGGCCCGGCTGGTCAAGGAAGGCCGCTTCCGCTCGGACCTGTACTACCGGCTCAACGCCTTCCAGGTCGAAATCCCGCCGCTGCGCGAGCGCAAGGAGGACATCTCCTTCCTGGCCAAGCGCTTCCTCGAGAAGTACGGCGCCGTGCACGGCAAGAAGCTGCGCGGTTTCACCGACAAGGCCAAGCGCGCGCTGCTGTCGTACCAGTGGCCGGGCAACGTGCGCGAGCTGCAGAACATGGTCGAGCGGGGCGTGATCCTGGCGCCCAGCGGCTCGCGCATCGAGGTGGACCACCTGTTCTCGTTCCAGGCCCCCGACCAGCCGCGCGAACTCGGGCTGGGCGCCGACGGCAACCTGGCGGCGGGCGACTGGGAGGCCGGCAAGGACCTGTGCGAGGCGGTGCTCAACGGCGTGCACACGCTGGACCAGGTGGAGGCGATGCTGATCGAGACCGCCGTGGACAAGGCGCACGGCAACCTCTCGGCGGCGTCCCGGATGCTGGGCCTGACCCGGCCGCAGCTGGCCTACCGGCTCAAGCGGCTGAACGAGGCGGCCGCCAGCCGGCAGCCGGCGGAGGACGCGCCGGACGCCGACGAGGCATCGCCGTGGCGCTGAACCTGGCCGAGGAAGCGGCGGCGTTCCTGCACGGCCACCACGTGCTGACGCTGGCCACGCAGGGGCCCGACGGCCCCTGGGCGGCGGCGCTGTTCTATGCCGTCGATGGCGACGACCTGCTGTTCCTGTCCACCCCGTTCAGCCGCCATGGCCGCGACCTCGCGCGCGAACCGCGCTGCGCGGCCACCATCCAGGGCCAGCAGCAGGACTGGCGCAGCATCCGGGGCCTGCAGATCGAGGGTTATGCCCAAGCGCTGGAGGGCGCCGAGCGCGAACTGGCGCGCCAGGTCTATGCGGAGCGCTTTCCCTTCGTGCGGCCGGGAAGCGCGCCGGCCGCGATTGCGCAGGCGCTGGCGCGGGTGCAGTGGTACCGGCTGCACATGGAACGGCTGCTGTTCATCGACAACAGCCGCGGGCTCGGGCGGCGGCAGGAGTTCGGCGGCTGAGCGGGCGGCCGCGGCGGTGCGGCACCGCGAGCCGCATCCACGGCTCGTCGTCGGGCCGTCACCGGCGACAAGCTAGAGCGGCCCTTCGTAGACGGGCGCGAAGCCGCCGCCGGGTGTGCGGAAATTGGTGGTCTGCCCCTGGTACAGGCGTGCGGCGCTCCACTGCACCACGCCCTCGTAGACGTACTCGCGCAGGTCGAACTTCAGGGGCTTTTCGGGCCCCGCGTCCACGCTGCGCTCGCCCGGGGCCACCAGCGCCTGGGCGACGTAGCCACCTTCGACGATCTCCGACCAGACACGTTGCGTGAGCTTGTCGCCGCGGTACGCCGCCCGGCTGCCGAAACCCGCGAACGGCTTGAAGAACCATCGCCTGCGCGCGGCCCAGAGCCGGTTGGCGTTGGACGCATCGACCGGCACGGTGTGCGGCACGCCGGCCAGCAGTTCCTGGCGGACCTCCGCCGGCACGCCGAGCGCTTCGAGCTGCAGCCCGTCGCTCATCACCGCGAGATTCCGCTTGTCCGCGTACAAGGCATGCGCCTGCGGATGCGGGGTCAGGACCACGCCGTCGGCCAGGTAGGCGGCGCGGATCGCCGCCGAGGCCGGCTCGTCGAGATAGAAATCGGTGAGGCGGTTGTAGACCAGGTCGATCCGGGTGTCGTCCAGGTACAGCGCCCCGTCGCGCAGCCGGAACTCCCCCGGATCCGCGATCACCGCGCGCAGCCGGCTGCGCTCGAACAGGCGCTGGAACAGCAGGAACTCGGGGTAGAGGTACTGGTCCCGCGGCGACTCGTCCACGATGGCGATCGTCTGCAGTGCACCGGTCCTGCCGCTGCGGCGCCACTCGGCGTGGAACATGTCCACCATGGCGCGCTCGAACGCCTCGGCCCGGGCCGCCGTCGGGCCGAGCCGCTCGACGGGCAGGCAGCAGGCCCGGTGGGCGCGCGCCAGCACGGCGTTGAGCATCGCCCCGCCGGCATTCGTGTTCACCTCGATCAGGCCGAAGGCGTCCTCGGCCACGTGGAAGTCGTAGCCGAAGAACACCCCCCGCGCCCCCGGCGTGTGGCGGGCGATCTCGGGCGAGCGCGCCAGGACGTGCTCCCGGTACGTCGCAAGCCCCGCGACCGTCTCGACGGCCTTGACGACCCGCGCCATGCGGTCCATGTGCCCGTGGGACACGAACACCGGCCGGGCGGAAAACAGGTAGGGGCAGCGCTCCTGGACCAGCCGGAGGATCTCCGGCGATCCGAATTCCGCCTCCAGCGCCCTCGACAAGACGTCGGCATCGAGGCTGACACAGAAGCAGCCCGCATTCAGGGCTTCGATGGAGAGGGGTGCCGACCGACCCCCTTGCGCCCAGGCGGCCAGCAGGTTCCGGTCGGCAACGGGAAGTCCGGGCGGCAGGTTCATGCGCGCCTCACCGGGGAAGGTCCCGCGCAGGCCGCCGCCTCGTACCAGCCCTTGCTGCGGTTGACCACGCGCACCACCAGCAGCATGACCGGCACTTCGATCAGGACGCCGACGACGGTGGCCAGGGCAGCGCCGGACTGGAAGCCGAACAGGCTGATCGCAGCGGCCACGGCCAGTTCGAAGAAGTTGCTGGCGCCGATCAGGGCCGACGGGCAGGCGACGCTGTGCGGCTCGCCGGCCCTCCGGTTGAGCCAGTAGGCCAGTCCCGAATTGAAGAGCACCTGGATTAGGATGGGTACCGCCAGCATGGCGATGACCAGCGGCTGCTCGATGATGGCCCGGCCCTGGAAGGCAAACAGCAGCACCAGGGTGGCCAGCAGCGCCGCGATGGACCACGGCCCGATGCGCGCCAGCGCGTTCTCGAAGGCCGCCTGCCCCTTGCGCAGCAGGCTCCTACGCCACCACTGGGCCAGCACGACCGGGATCACGATGTACAGGACCACCGAGGTGACCAGCGTCTCCCAGGGAACGACGATGGACGAGAGCCCGAGGAGCAGGGCCACGATGGGCGCGAACGCGAACACCATGATGGTGTCGTTCAATGCGACCTGCGAGAGCGTGAACAGCGGATGGCCGTTGGTGAGGCGGCTCCAGACGAACACCATGGCGGTGCAGGGCGCCGCGGCCAGCAGGATCAGGCCGGCGACATAGCTGTCCAGCTGGTGGGCGGGCAGGTACGGCGCGAACACGTGCCGCACGAAGATCCAGCCGAGCAGCGCCATGGAGAACGGCTTGACCGCCCAGTTCACGAACAGCGTCACGCCGATGCCGCGCCAATGCCGGCGGACCTGGTGCAGGGCGCCGAAGTCCACCTTCACCAGCATCGGGATGATCATCACCCAGATCAGCAGGCCGACCGGCAGGTTGACCTGCGCCACCTCCATGCGGCCGATCGCCTGGAAGGCGCCGGGCAGCAGCTGGCCCACGGCGATGCCGGCCACGATGCACAGCAGGACCCAGACAGTGAGGTAGCGCTCGAAGACGCTCATGGTCGCCGGCGCGGGCACGGCAGGGGCGGTGAAGGAAGGCGAAGTCATGTGCGTGCGGCGTTCAGCGACCGGCGATGTCGTTCAAGGCGGCCTGCAGCGCGGGCCGGTCCATGGTCTCGAGCGGCAGGGCGAGCAGCTGCAGCATGCGATAGCCGATGGCCTGGCGCGTGAGCTCGAACGCGCGGCGCCGGCCTTCCTCGCCGCCTTCGGCGCCCGAGGGGTCGGAATAGCCCCAATGCACCCGCACGGGCTGGCCGCCGGCGGCGATGAACACCGGACAGGTCTCGGCCGCGGCGCTGTCGCAGACCGTGATCACGATGGACAGCGCAGGCGCACCGGGCGAGGCGTACTCGTCCCAGCTCTTGCTGCGAAAGCCGCTGGTGTCCACGCCGGCCTCGTGCAGCACTTCGATGGCCAGCGGATTCACCCGTCCGCCGGGTTGGCTGCCGGCGCTGTGGCCGCGCACGTCCCTGGCGAGCCGCTTCGCCCAGTGATTGAGCATGCCCTCCGCCAGGATGCTGCGCGCGGAGTTGTGGGTGCAGAGGATGAGGACGTCGACGGTCATGATCGGTCGGCAGCGGGCCGGGTGTCAGCAGGTTTTGCAGGAAACCCGGGCGATCTCCTCGCAGCCGGCCCCCAGGCAACAGTGGGCCGCCAGGTATTCCATCAGCTCGGACATCCGGTCGAGCTCGGCGCGGTAGATCAGGTTGCGGCCGTCCCGCTCCTGGACCACCAGTCCGGCGTGCATCAGCTCCTTCAGGTGGAAGGAGAGGGTCGACCCCGCCACCCCCAGCAGCGCGGCCAGCGTCGATGGTGTCGTTCCCTCCGGGCCGGCGCCCACGAGGGCGCGGAAGACGCGGAGCCGGACCGGCTGCGCGAGGGCGGCGAGGGCGGCGACGGCGCTTTTCTCTTCCATATTTCGAATCATATGGAATCATAGGCCGGCGCGCAAGCCGGGCATCGACGTGGAACCGGTGGCGGCCGTCGGCCGCGTGACCTGGCGGTCCGCCGGCGCGTCAGATCGCGAACTCGTACTCGATCGTCAGGGGCGCGTGGTCGCTGAAGCGCGTCGCCTTGTAGACCGCCGCGTGGCGGGCCGTCCGGGCCACGCCCGCGGTGGCGATGTGGTAGTCCAGCCGCCAGCCGACGTTCTTCGCATAGGCCTGGCCGCGGTTGCTCCACCACGTGTAGCACTCGTCGGTGGTGTGCGGCTGCAGGTGGCGGTAGACGTCCACCACCCCGTGCTCGTCCAGCAGCCGCGTCATCCAGGCGCGCTCCTCGGGGAGGAAGCCACTGTTCTTGCGGTTGCCGCGCCAGTTCTTCAGGTCCTGCTCCTTGTGCGCGATGTTGATGTCGCCGCACAGCACGAAGTCACGTTCGCCCTTCAGGCGCAGCAGGTGCGGCTCGAACTCGTCGAGGAAGCGGAACTTGGCCTGCTGGCGCTCCTCGCCGGACGAGCCGCTGGGGAAATAGGCGCTGACGACGGAGAACCGGCGCTGCGGCGTGTCGAAGCGCAGCTCGACGTAGCGGCCTTCGGCGTCGAACTCCTCGGAGCCGAAGCCCATGATCACGTCGGTGGGCTCGTGCCGGCTGTAGACGCCCACGCCCGAGTAGCCCTTCTTCTGCGCGAAGTGGAAGTGGCCCTGCAGCCCGGCCAGCTGCTCGAAGCGGCCCTGCACCTCGGGCGCCTGGCACTTGACCTCCTGCACGCAAATACAATCCGGCATCGCCTGCGCCAGCCACTGCTCCACGCCTTTCGTCGTCGCGGACCGGATGCCATTGAGGTTGAGGCTGGTGAGCTTGAACAAGGAACTTCCCATGGTGGCAGCGCCCGGCCAGGACTCCCTGGCGCAGGACTTCGTGCAGTTTGCGGTGGAAGCCGGCGTGTTGCGCTTCGGCGAGTTCAGGACCAAGGCCGGTCGCCTGTCGCCCTACTTCTTCAACGCGGGGCTGTTCGACGACGGCGCCAAGCTCGGCCGGCTGGCGCAATTCTATGCACGCCGCATCCTGGCCTCCGGCATCGAGTTCGACATGCTGTTCGGGCCCGCCTACAAGGGCATCCCGCTGGCGGCCGCGGTGGCGATCGAGCTGGCGCGCGCCGGCCGCACCGTGCCCTACGCCTACAACCGCAAGGAAGCCAAGGACCACGGCGAAGGCGGCAACCTGGTCGGCGCCCCGGTCAAGGGCCGCGTGCTGATCGTCGACGACGTGATGTCGGCCGGCACGGCGGCACGCGAGTCGATCGCGCTGATCCGGGCCGCCGGCGCCACCCCGCACGCGGTGGCGATCGCGCTGGACCGGCAGGAGAAGGCGACCGAGGACGGTCGCGATGTCGAGCACAGCGCGGTGCAGTACGTGCAGCAGCAGCTCGGCCTGCAGGTGTGCGCGATAGCGAAGCTGGCCGACCTGCTGGCCTACCTGGAGCAGCACGCCGGCGACGAGCTGGGCGCGCACTACGCGAAGGTGCTGGCCTACCGCGAGCGGTACGGGGTCGGCTAGATCCCCGGGCGCGCGCAAGGCGCGCTCAGATCCCGCTGCTGGGCGCGCGGCTCAGCTCGTTGTTCGCTTCCACCAGCACGCGCAGCATCCGCAGGAACTCCTTGCGGTCCTTGGCCGGCAGCGGCGCCAGGATGCGCTCCTGCGCGCGCAGCATGGCGGGGGCCACCGCTTTCGCCAGCGCCTGGCCCTCCTCCGTGGCGGTGAGCAGGCGCACCCGGCGGTCGTGCTCCGAGGGGCTGCGCTGCAGCGCGCCCTTGGCCTCCAGCCGGTCGATCACGCCCCCGGTGGTCGAGGTGTCCAGCCCGATGGCGGCGGCCAGCGTGCGCTGGTCGATGCCGGGGCTGCGGCACACCGTGTGCAGCGCGGCGTACTGCACCGGCGTGATGCCGTGCACCTCGGTCTCCTGCAGGAACAGCGCCACCGCGATCTGCTGCAGGCGGCGGATCGAATAGCCGGGCAACTGGTCGAGTTCGGGCGCGATCGGTGCTTTGGACATGCGCGGGGTGGATCAGGGTTAACCCGTGTGGGCCGTACGCATTTTATCAATACACTTTTTATCAGTGTGCTGACGATCAGCACACGGCCAACACAGCCATCCCGGGGACCCGCGCCATGAACTCTCCTTCTTCCTCCCTGCCGGTGATCGTGGCCGGCGGCGGCATCGGCGGGCTGGCCGCCGCGCTGGCCCTGGTGCGCCAGGGCTTCCAGGTGCTGGTGCTGGAGCAGGCGGCCGAGATCGGCGAGATCGGCGCCGGCATCCAGCTCGGCCCCAACGCCTTCCATGCCTTCGACGCGCTCGGGGTCGGCCCGAAGGCGCGGAGCCGCGCGGTCTACACCGACTGTCTGGTGATGCACGACGCGATCGACGAGTACCTGGTCGCGAAGATCCCCACCGGCGAGGCCTTCCGCAAGCGCTTCGGCAATCCGTACGCGGTGATCCACCGGGTCGACGTGCACGGCTCGCTGCTGGAAGGTGCGGTCGAGACCGGCCGCGTCGAGTTCGTCACCCGCACGCGGGTGGAGCGCATCGAGCAGGACGGCGACACGGTGGTCGCGCACTGCGCCGGCGGCCGCCAGTACCGCGGCCAGGCGCTGGTCGGCGCCGACGGCGGCAAGTCGGTGCTGCGGCAGCAGTACGTGAACGACCCGCCGCGGGTCACCGGCCACGTGGTCTACCGCGCGGTGGTCGACAAGGCCGACTTCCCCGAGAACCTGCGCTGGAACGCGGCCAGCATCTGGGTCGGTCCCAACTGCCACCTGGTGCACTACCCGCTGCGCGGCGGCGAGCAGTACAACGTGGTCGTCACCTTCCACAGCCGCCAGCCGGAGGCGTGGGGCGTCACCGACGGCAGCAAGGAAGAGGTGGAGAGCTACTTCCAGGGCATTTGCCCCAAGGCCCGCCAGCTGATCGAGCTGCCGAAAAGCTGGCGGCGCTGGGCCACCGCCGACCGCGAGCCGATCGCCAGCTGGGTGTTCGGCCGCGCCACGCTGCTGGGCGATGCGGCCCACCCCACCACGCAGTACATGGCGCAGGGCGCCTGCATGGCGATGGAAGACGCGGTGACGCTGGGCGAGGCACTGCGCGTCAATGGCAATCGCTGGGAGCCGGCGCTGGCGCTCTACCAGCGCTCGCGCGTGGCCCGCACGGCCCGCATCGTGCTGTCCGGCCGCGAGATGGGCCGCATCTACCACGCCAAGGGCGTGGAGCGGCTGGTGCGCAACGAGATGTGGAAGGGCCGCACGCCGGAGCGCTTCTACGACGCCCTCGAATGGCTGTACGGCTGGAACGTGGGCAACTGCCTGGCCCCTCACTGACCCTTCAAACCGGAGACAACCCCATGCTCGAACTCGGCCGACTCGAAGACCTGCCGCAGGCCTATCGCGACCAGCTGCAGGCGCTCAACCTGGTGCCGCTGTGGCCTAGCCTGCGATCGGTGCTGCCGCCCGACCTTCCGACCCGGCACACGCGGCCGATCCACTGGTCCTACCAGGCGCTGCGCCCGCTGCTGATGCAGGCCGGCGAGCTGACGCCGATCGAGAAGGCCGAGCGCCGCGTGCTGGTGCTGGCCAATCCCGGCCACGGGCTGGAGAAGATGCAGGCCAGCGCCGCCATGTACCTGGGCATGCAGCTGCTGCTGCCGGGCGAGTGGGCGCCCTGCCACCACCACACGCCCAACGCGCTGCGCATGATCGTCGAGGGCGAAGGCGCCTGGACCACGGTCGACGGCGAGAAGTGCCCCATGCGCCGCGGCGACCTGATCCTCACGCCCACCGGACTGTGGCACGAGCACGGCCACGACGGCGACCAGCCGGTGGTCTGGCTGGACGTGCTGGACCTGCCGCTGGTGTATTTCCTGGAGGCCAGCTACCACGTCGAAGGGCAGCGCCAGCGCGTGGCGCCCGGGCATGCCGAGCGGGCCTATGCGCGCGGCGGCGTCGTGCCCACGCGCGTGTTCCAGCGCTCGCGCAAGGCCTACCCCATGCTGCGCTACCCGTGGGTGGATGCGCGCGCGGCGCTCGTTTCGCTGGCCGAGGACCAGCCGGACCTGGAAGCGGTGCAGGTCACCTACGTCAACCCGGAGACGGGCGGCGACGCGCAGAACATCCTCGGCTTCTACGCGCTGATGCTGCGGCCCGGCCAGACCCTGCGGCTGCCGGCGCGCTCGCCGGCGACGGTGTTCCACCAGATCGAAGGCGAATCCGAAGTCACGGTGGACACGACGACCTTCGCGATGGACGGCGCCGACACCTGCTGCGCGCCGGGGTTCACGTCCATCGCGCTGCGCAACCGCTCGGCGAAGGAGCTGGCCTTCCTGTTCGTCGCCGACGAGGCGCCGCTGCACCGCAAGCTGGGGCTGTACGAGGAGCGCTGACGAGGCCCTCCTGCCCGACGTGGAGGACGCGTCCGTGCGCGTGCATGGATTCCCGCGTTCGCGGGGATGACGAATCGAGGCCCCTGCCGACGACAAGGGGCCGCCGCTACCATGGCCGCTTTGCACACGGACTGCCATCCGGCTGAGGAGCGCGCCATGACCACCCTGCAGCAACTCCTGGGCATCGAGCTGCCCATCGTCCAGGCACCCATGGCCGGCGTGCAGGGCAGCGCGCTCGCGATCGAAGTCTCCAACGCGGGTGGACTGGGCTCCCTGCCCTGCGCCATGCTGGCGCCCGATGCGCTGCGCAAGGAACTGGAAGCGCTCCGCTCGGGCACCGCCAAGCCCTACAACGTCAACTTCTTCACCCACACCTCGCCCCCCGCCGATCCGCAGCGCGAGGCGCGCTGGGATGCCACGCTGGCGCCGTACTTCCAGGAACTCGGGCTGGACCTCGCGTCCATTCCGCGCGGACCCGGACGCCTGCCGTTCGGGCCGGAGGCGGCCGCCCTGCTGGAAACTTTCCGCCCACCGGTGGTCAGCTTCCACTTCGGCCTGCCATCGCCCGAGTTGCTGCAGCGCGTGCGCGGCTGGGGCGCCAAGGTGCTGTCCACGGCCACCACGGTGGAAGAAGCGCTGTGGCTGCAGGAGCGGGGCGTGGATGCGGTGATCGCCCAGGGCCTGGAGGCCGGCGGCCACCGCGGCATCTTCCTCGGCGACGACCTCGCCACCCAGGTGGGCACCTTCGCGCTGGTGCGCCAGCTCGCGCAGCTGCTGCGGGTGCCGGTGATCGCCGCCGGCGGCATTGCCGACGCCCAGTGCGTGGCCGCGGCGATGGCGCTGGGCGCGGCCGGCGTGCAGGTCGGCACCGCCTACCTGCTGTGCCCGGAGTGCACGACCACCGCGCTGCACCGCGCGGCGCTCAAGAGCGAAGCGGCCCGCACGACGGTGCTCACCAACGTGTTCACCGGCCGCCCGGCACGCGGCATCCTCAACCGCGTGGTCCGCGAACTGGGTCCGATCAGCACCGCCGCGCCGGCCTTCCCGCAGGCCGCCCCGGCCATGGGGCTGCTGCGCGCCCGGGCCGAGAGCCAGGGCAGCAGCGATTTCTCGCCGCTGTGGGCAGGCCAGAACACGGGCGGCTGCCGCGAAGTGCCGGCGGCGCAGCTCACGCGCGAGTTGGCCCGCGGCGTGGCGTAATCAACAGCAGTCCCGCCTCGACAGCGGCTCGCCTTCCAGCGAATAGACCAGTTCGCCACCCTTGGCCCGGGCCGGCGGCGTGTACGGATGCGGGCTGGCCTTGCGCTGGTCCAGGATGTGCGTGACGGCGATGCCGCTGAACAGCAGCGCGTCGGCGATCAGCCCGCGGTGGCAGCGCCACCAGACCAGTTCCGAGCACATGATCGCGGTGCGGCAGGCCGATGCCATGTGCAGCAGCTCGGCCAGGCCTTCGGCGAACTCCGGCGTGGCCAGGTGGTCGGCATAGGCGCGGAACGACTCGTTGCGCCAAGCGACGTTGGGCGATGCCGGATCGGGCCGGCGCCGGCCGCCCAGCTTCTGCAGCCACGCATACGCGATACCGTTCGATTGCAGCGACGCCGCCAGCGCATCGGCACCGAACTGCGGGTGCTTGCGCGAGCCGGGGAAGCGGCGCACGTCGGCCAGCGCCTCGATGCGCCAGGCCTGCAGCAACGAGAGGAACTCCTGCGCCGAGCGGGTGGAGTGGCCGACCGTCCAGATTTCGAGGGACATCCCGCGACCACTCTAGCCCGTACACGGCCCGGCGTGTGATGCGTCCGTCGGCTCCCGCCAGCGAGGAGGGAGAAGACCTCTCTCAGCCCTGCAGCTTCCGGCGCAGCAGCTCGTTGACCTGCTGCGGATTGGCCTTGCCCTTGGTCGCCTTCATCGCCTGGCCGACCAGCGCGTTGAAGGCCTTGTCCTTGCCGGCCTTGAACTGGGCCACGTTGTCCGGGTTGGCGGCGATGATGCCGTCCAGGATCTTCTCCAGCTCGCCGGTGTCGTTCATCTGCTTGAGGCCCTTGGCCTCGATGAGCGCATCGACGTTGCTGCCCTCGCCGCTCCACAGCGCCTCGAACACCTGCCGGGCGGCGCTGTTGGAGATGGTGCCGTCGGCGATGCGGCCGACCAGCGCGGCCAGCGTGGCGGCCGGCACCGGCGCCTGGCCGATGTCGATCTCCTGCGCGTTCAGCCGGCGCGAGACCTCGCCCATGATCCAGTTGCTGGCCAGCTTGGGCTGGCCGCTGGACCTGGCGGCGGCCTCGAAGTAGGCCGCCATCGCCGGGCTCTGCGTCAGCGTGGTGGCGTCGTATTCGGGCAAGCCGTAGTCGGCAACGAAGCGCGCTGCCATCGCGCGCGGCAGCTCCGGCATCGAAGCGCGCACCTGCTCGACCCACTCGGGCGCCACCACCAGCGGCGGCAGGTCGGGGTCGGGGAAGTAGCGGTAGTCGGCCGCGTCCTCCTTGGTGCGCATGGCGCGGGTCTCGCCGGTGTCGGGATCGAACAGCACGGTGGCCTGCTCGATCGCGCGGCCGTCTTCCAGCTCCTCGATCTGCCAGCGGATCTCGTAGTCGATCGCCTGCTGCATGAAGCGGAAGCTGTTCAGGTTCTTGATCTCGCGCCGCGTGCCCAGCGGCTGGCCGGGCTTGCGCACCGAGACGTTGGCGTCGCAGCGGAAGCTGCCTTCCTGCATGTTGCCGTCGCAGATGCCGATCCAGGTGACGATCTTGTGCAGCTCCTTGGCGTAGGCGACCGCTTCCTCGGTGGAGCGCATGTCGGGCTCGGTGACGATCTCCAGCAGCGGCGTGCCCGCGCGGTTGAGGTCGATGCCCGACTGGCCGACGAAGTCCTCGTGCAGCGACTTGCCGGCGTCCTCCTCCAGGTGGGCGCGCACCAGTCGCACCGAGCGCTTCTCGTCGCCCAGGTAGAACTCGACGACCCCGCCCTGCACCACCGGGATCTCGTACTGGCTGATCTGGTAGCCCTTGGGCAGGTCCGGATAGAAGTAGTTCTTGCGCGCGAACACGCTGCGCGGCGCGATGTGCGCATTGACCGCCAGGCCGAACGCAATGGCTCGCTCGACCGCCCCCTTGTTCATCACCGGCAGCGTGCCGGGCAGCGCCAGGTCGACCGCGCTGGCCTGGGTGTTGGGCTCGGCGCCGAAGTCGGTCGGCGCGCGGCTGAAGATCTTCGAGCGGGTGGACAGCTGGGCGTGGGTCTCGAAGCCGATCACGACTTCGTAGCCCTGGACGAGCCGGCTCATTGCACGCCCTCCGGTTGCTGCAGGTGGAAATCGGTGGCCTGCTGGAAGGCATGGGCGGCATTCAGCAGCCGGCCTTCCTGGAACCAGTTGCCGATCAGTTGCAAACCGACCGGCATGCCGCCGGCGCCGAAGCCGCAGGGCAGGCACATGCCGGGCAGGCCGGCCAGCGAGGCCGGCAGGGTGAAGATGTCGGCCAGGTAGTCGGCCAGCGGGTCGTTGCCGTGCTCGCCCAGCTTCCAGGCCACCGTGGGCGCAGCGGGCCCGGCGATCACGTCGCACTCGGTGAACGCGCGGCGGAAGTCGTCGGCGATCATGCGACGCACCTTCTGCGCCTGCAGGTAATACGCGTCGTAGTAGCCGTGCGACAGCACGTAGGTGCCGACCATGATGCGTTGCTTGACCTCCTCGCCGAAGCCTTCGGCGCGGGTCTTCCTGTACATGTCGAGCAGGTCGGTGTACTGCTTCGCGCGGTGGCCGAACTTCACGCCGTCGAAGCGCGAGAGGTTGGACGAGGCCTCGGCCGGCGCGATGATGTAGTAGACGGGGATCGACAGCTCGGTACGCGGCAGGGACACCTCCACGCGCCGCGCGCCCAGCTTCTCGTACTGCTGCAGCGCCGCTTCGATGGCGGCGCGCACGTCGTCCGCCAGCCCCTCACCGAAGAACTCCTTCGGCACGCCGATGCGCAGCCCCTCCAGCGAGCCGCCCAGCGCGCGCGTGAAGTCTTCCGAGGGCACGTCCAGCGAGGTCGAGTCGCGATCCGGGTCCGGCCCGCACAGCGCCGACAGCAGCAGCGCGCAGTCCTCGGCGCTGCGCGCCATCGGCCCGGCCTGGTCCAGGCTGGAGGCGTAGGCGATCATCCCGTAGCGCGAGGCGCGCCCGTAGGTCGGCTTGATGCCGGTAATGCCGCAGAACGACGCCGGCTGGCGGATCGAGCCGCCAGTGTCGGTGCCGGTGGCGGCCGGCGCCAGGCGCGCGGCAACTGCCACCGCACTGCCGCCGGAGGAGCCGCCGGGGATGCGGCTGGTGTCCCAGGGGTTCTTCACCGGGCCGTAGGCCGAGTTCTCGTTGGACGAACCCATGGCGAATTCGTCGCAATTGAGCTTGCCCAGGGTGACCATGCCGGCCTCGGCCAGCTTGCGAACGACGGTGGCGTCGAAGGGCGAGCGGTAGCCTTCCAGCATCTTCGAGCCGGCGGTGGTCGGGAAGTCGCGCGTGACGAAGATGTCCTTGTGCGCGACCGGCACGCCCAGCAGCGGTGCGGCCTCGCCGGCGGCGATGCGCGCATCGGCGGCCCGGGCCTGGGCCAGGGTGACCTCTGGGTCCGTGGCCAGGAAGGCGCCCAGTCCGGCGTGCGCTCCACCCCGTGCCAGGAAGTGCTGCGCCACTTCGACGGCGGACACCTCCCGGGCCTTCAGCCGCCCCGCCAGCGCGGCCACCGACAGATCGTGCAGCGCGCTCATTCGATCACCTTCGGCACCAGGAACAGCCCGCGCTCCACGGCCGGCGCGCTGCGCTGGTTGGCCTCGCGCTGGTCGGTCTCGGACGCCACGTCCTCGCGCAGCCGCAGCTGCACGTCCTGGAAGGCGGCCACCGGGTGCGCGAGCGGCTCGATCCCCGCGGTATCCACAGCCTGCATCGCCTCCACGATGGCGAAGAAGCCGTTGATCCGGGTCAGCATGTGCTCGCTCTCGTGCGGCTGCAGTTCCAGCCGCGCGAGATGCTGGATGCGGCGGATGTCGTCAGGGGTCAGGGCCATGGGGGCGGATCGGCGGGAAACGGAATGTAAGCGCGACAGTTGCACGCCCGCGCCGAAGAGTTATTCACAGGGGATCAGTTATTATCCCGCCTTTAGCGCACGGCCCCTCCGCGGGGCCGCTTTCGTAGAAGAAAGAGGACCCACCCCCCATGTTCGGAGCGTTCCGTCGGTACCTGTCGACCGATCTGGCCATTGACCTGGGCACCGCCAACACGCTGATCTTCGTGAGGGACAAGGGGATCGTCCTGGATGAACCCTCGGTGGTCGCAATCCGCCACGAGGGCGGCCCGCAAGGGAAGAAGACCATCCAGGCCGTGGGCCACGAGGCCAAGGCCATGCTGGGCAAGGTGCCGGGCAACATCGAGGCGATCCGCCCGATGAAGGACGGCGTGATCGCCGACTTCACCGTCACCGAGCAGATGCTCAAGCAGTTCATCAAGATGGTCCACCCGCGGTCCATGATGAGGCCCAGCCCGCGCATCATCATCTGCGTGCCCTGCGGCTCCACCCAGGTGGAGCGGCGCGCCATCCGCGAGTCGGCACTGGGCGCCGGCGCGAGCGAGGTCTACCTGATCGAGGAACCGATGGCCGCGGCCATCGGCGCCGGCCTGCCGGTGAGCGAAGCCTCCGGCTCCATGGTGGTGGACATCGGCGGCGGCACCACCGAGGTCGGCGTGATCTCGCTGGGCGGCATGGTCTACAAGGGCAGCGTGCGCGTGGGTGGCGACCGCTTCGACGACGCCATCATCGCGTACATCCGCCGCAACTACGGCATGCTGATCGGCGAACCCACCGCCGAGGCGATCAAGAAGAACATCGGGTCGGCCTTCCCTGGCAGCGAGGTCAAGGAGATCGAGGTCAAGGGCCGCAACCTCGCCGAGGGCGTGCCGCGCTCGTTCACCATCTCGTCCAACGAGATCCTGGAAGCCCTGACCGACCCGCTGAACAACATCGTGTCCGCCGTCAAGAACGCGCTCGAGAGCACGCCGCCCGAACTGGGCGCCGACATCGCCGAGCGCGGCATGATGCTCACCGGCGGCGGCGCACTGCTGCGCGACCTGGACCGCCTGCTGGCCGAGGAGACCGGCCTGCCGGTGCTGGTGGCCGAGGACCCGCTGACCTGCGTGGTGCGCGGCTGCGGCATGGCCCTGGAGCGCATGGAGCGCCTGGGCTCGATCTTCACCAGCGAGTAATCCCTTCCACCGGAGACGGCGATGCCGCTCGGTACGCTGGACAGGACCCCGCCGCCGTTCTTCAAGCAGGGCCCCTCGGCGCTGTCCAAGCTGATGGTGTGCAGCGCGCTGGCGCTGTTCCTCATGGTGGCCGACACCCGCTTCGGGATCACCCAGCCGCTGCGCGCGGGGGTGGCGACCGTGCTCTACCCCGTGCAGTGGCTGGTGCTGCGGCCGGTGCTGGCGCTGCGCGAGGCCGGCAACTACTTCGAGTCGCTGCGCAGCGCGCAGCTGCAGGAGGCGGCGGCGCGCGAGAAGCTCGCCCGGCAGTCGCTGCGCGCCAACCAGGTCGAGCAGCTGTCGCAGGAGAACGAGCGGCTGCGCAAGCTGCTTGAACTGCGCGAGCGCATCACCACGCCGGCGCAGGCCGCCGAGGTGCTGTACGACGCCGCCGACCCCTACACCCGCAAGGTGGTGATCGACAAGGGCCTGGCGCACGGCATCGAGGAAGGCTCGCCGGTGATCGACGAGTCCGGCGTGCTGGGCCAGGTCACCCGCGCCCACCCGCTGATCAGCGAGGTGACGCTGATCACCGACCGCGACCAGGCCATCCCCGTGATGAACACCCGCACCGGCGCGCGCAGCGTGGCCTTCGGTGACCCCGCGGGCGGCCAGTCCGGTGCGCTGGAGCTGCGCTTCATGGCCGGCAACGCCGACGTCCACGAGGGCGACCTGCTCACCACCAGCGGCGTCGACGGCATCTACCCGGCCGGCCTGCCGGTGGCTCGGGTCGACCAGGTGGAGCGGCGCGCCGACGCCGGCTTCGCCCGGATCCACTGCGTGCCGCAGGCGCAGGTGGACGGCGCCCGCTACGTGATGGTGATCAAGCCGGTGGCGGGGCAGCTGCCGCCGAGGCCCGCCGACCTGGCGCCCACGCCGGCGAAAGGGGGCCGGAAATGATCATGCGCCCCGGCCAGCAGCTGCTGCTGCCGGCCAACCCCCTGTTCATCTGGTCCAGCCTGCTGGTGGCGATGGTGATCGGGATGCTGCCGTTCGGCCGGGTCGCCTGGATGCCCGACCTGCTGGCACTGGTGCTGGTGTTCTGGAGCGTGCACCAGCCGCTGCGGGTGGGCATAGGCGCCGCCTTCCTGTTCGGCATCGCGATGGACGTGCACCAGGCTTCGCTGCTCGGGCAGCACGCGCTGGCCTACACCACCCTGAGCTTCTTCGCCATCACCATCCACCGCCGCCTGCTCTGGTTCACCGTGCCCTCGCAGGCGGTGCAGGTGCTGCCCCTGTTCGCCGCGGCCCACGCGATCGAGCTGGCGATCCGCATGGTCGCGGGCGGGGTGTGGCCCGGCCCCAGCGTGCTGCTCGCGCCCGTGATCGAATCCCTGCTGTGGCCGCTGGTCAGCGTGATCCTGCTCGCGCCACAGCGCCGGGCCCCGGATCCGGACGAAAATCGCCCCCTCTGAGGGGGCCACCGTGACCGAACTGCGCAACGTCGAAGCCGACCTCTCGCGCTTTCGCGCGCGGGTGCTCGCGGCCAGCCTGGTGGTGCTGGCCTGCTTCCTGCTGCTGGCGCTGCGGCTGGTGTACCTGCAGGTGGTGCGCTACGACGACCTGAGCGAGCAGGCGGAGAACAACCGCACCGCGATCGTGCCGATCGTGCCCAACCGCGGGCTGATCCTGGACCGCAACGGGATCGTGCTGGCCACCAACTACTCGGCCTACACGCTGGAGATCATGCCCTCGCGCCTGAAGGGCAGCCTGGATGCCACCATCGATGCGCTGTCGGAGCTGGTGGAGATCCAGCCGCGCGACAAGCGGCGCTTCCGCAAGCTGCTGGAGGAGACCAAGGGCTTCGAGTCGCTGCCGATCCGCACCAAGCTCACCGACGAGGAGGTGGCGCGCTTCGCCGCCCAGCGCTACCGCTTCCCGGGCGTGGAGATCAAGGCCCGCCTGTTCCGCAACTATCCCTGGGGCGAGCTCGCCAGCCACGTGATCGGCTACATCGGCCGCATCAACCAGGCCGAGAAGAAGCAGATGGAGGAGTGGGAGGAAGAGGACCAGGCCAACTACCGCGGAACCGAGTACATCGGCAAGCTGGGCGTGGAGCAGAGCCTGGAGCGGCAGCTGCACGGCACCACCGGCGTGGAGCAGGTCGAGACCTCCGCCGGCGGCCGGGCCGTGCGCAAGCTGGCCAGCAAGCCGGCCACGCCGGGCGACACGGTGATGCTGTCGATCGACATCAAGCTGCAGAAGCTGGTGGAGGACCTGTACGGCGATCGGCGCGGGGCCCTGGTGGCGCTGGACCCCAAGACCGGCGAGGTGCTGGCCTTCGTCTCCAAGCCGACCTTCGATCCCAACCTGTTCGTCGACGGCATCGACGTCGAGAACTGGCAGGCGCTGAACGAATCGATCGACAAGCCGCTGCTCAACCGGGCCCTGCGCGGCACCTACCCGCCCGGTTCCACCTACAAGCCCTTCATGGCGCTGGCGGCGCTGGCCACCGGCAAGCGCTCGGCCACCCAGGTCGTCATGGACAACGGCAGCTGGACCTTCGGCGGCCACGTGTTCCGCAGCCACGGCGACCACGGGCTGGGCCCGGTGGACATGTACACCAGCATCGTCAAGTCCAGCAACGTCTACTACTACTCGCTGGCCAACGAGATGGGCGTGGACCTGATGCACGACTTCATGAAGCCGCTGGGCTTCGGCCAGATCACCGGCATCGACATCCAGGGCGAGGTGCGCGGCGTGCTCCCCAGCCAGGAGTGGAAGCGCAACTACTACCGGCGCCCGGAGCAGAAGAAGTGGTACGCCGGCGAGACCATCTCGCTGGGCATCGGGCAGGGCTACAACAGCTTCACCATGCTGCAGCTCGCCCAGGCCACGGCCACCCTGGCCAACAACGGGGTCAAGCACAAGCCGCGCCTCGTGGTGGCCACCCAGGACCCGATGACGCGCGTGCGCACGGCGATTCCGCTGCCGCCGGGCGAGGACCTGGGCCTCAAGCCCGAGCACGTGGCGGTGGTGCGCAAGGCCATGGTCGGCGTCACCCAGGGCGGCACCGGCACCCGGGCGTTCGCCGGTGCCGGCTACCTCTCCGGCGGCAAGACCGGCACGGCCCAGGCCGTGACCATCGGCCAGAAGGAGAAGTACAACGCGGCCAAGCTGGAGGAGCACCAGCGCGACCACTCGCTCTACATCGCCTTCGCGCCGGTGGACGATCCGCAGATCGCCCTGGCCGCGGTGGTGGAGAACGCCGGCTTCGGCGCGGCGGCGGCGGCCCCGATCGCCCGGCGCGTGTTCGACTACTGGCTGATGGGGCTGTATCCGAGCGAGGAGGACCTGGCCGCCGTGCGCAAGGGCCAGGGCGGACCGCCCGTGGGCAAGCCGCGGCTGGCGTCCGAAGCCGCCTGGCCGCCACCGGGCGCCGGCGGCGCGGCCGCCACGCTGGCGCCCCCCGCGCTTGCGCCCGCGGCCAAGGCGCCCGCTCCCACGCCGGCCGCGGTCCCGGCCGGCAGCACCGTGCCGGTGTCGGCACCGGCCGGCCCGGCTACAGCAGCCCGCTAGCGCCCTCGCGCTGGTGCCACCAGGCCAGCAAGGCCTGGAAGTCGCCGCCGAAGCCGCGCTTGAGCAGCGCCTCGTAGCCGATCGAGCAGGCGAACGCGCTGCCCGGGTCCAGCAGCTGGCGGGCGGCGGCGGCATGGCACTCCACCATCAGCTGCTTGAGGCAGTGCTCGCCCAGTGCCTCGAACTGGGTCATGCGCTCCTTCCGGTGCAGCAGGGCAGGACCGTCGTACGGCGGCGCCTGGCAGCGGGCGGGCTGCGGCGCCGGCACGGCCAGCAGGCCCGGTTCGGCCTGCACGGCCGGCAGCAGGGCCAGCGCGGCGCAGCCCAGCACGTGCTGCAGCAGATGTCGCGTCCTCATGCCGGCCGACCTTGCCATCGCCGGCGGCCCCTTCGCATAGTCCGGACGCGACGGGCGGCGTCAGCCGGCGCCACCTCCCGGTGCGCGGCATCCGGCGGCCTGCAGCAGCCATCGGCCTACGGCCTGCGGCATCGAGCGCACGTGGGTGGGCCAGCGGCCGGCCGGGAATCCCACGTGCCCGCCCTGGCGCGGCTGCCACAGCGTGACCCAGTCGCCCACCCCGCCCGGCAGCGGCAGGCTGTGCGCGGGCACGAAGGGATCGTTGCAGGCATTCAGCGCCAGCGCCGGGATGCGGATGCGCGCCAGGTGCGGCTTGGCCGAGGCGCGCGCCCAGTAGTCGTCGGTGTTGCGGAAGCCGTGCAGCGGCGCCGTGAACACGTTGTCGAACTCGTAGAGGTCGCGCGCGGCGAGCAGCGCGTCGCGATCGAACAGGCCAGGGTGCTGGGCCAGCTTGCGCAACGCCTTGGGGCGCATGGTGCGCAGGAACATGGTGGTGTAGACCAGCCGGTTGAAGCCGCGCCCGATGGCGCTGCCGCCGGCCGCCAGGTCGAGCGGCGAGCAGACCGCGGCCACCGCATCGGCCAGCCGCGCCGCCTCCGTGCCCGCTTCGCCGGCCCAGCGCAGCAGGGCATTGCCGCCGAGCGAGACGCCCGCGGCCAGCAGGGGCCCGGCATGGCGCTCGCGCAGGCGCTGCAGCATCCAGTGGACTTCCTCGAAGTCGCCCGAGTGGTAGGCACGCGGGCCCAGGTTCAGCTCGCCGCTGCAGCCGCGGAAGTGCGGCACCACGAAGGCCAGGCCCTGCTCGCGCGCGAAGCCGGCGAAGGCCTCGGCGTAGTGGCTGCGCGAAGAGCCCTCGAGCCCGTGGAAGAGTACCAGCAGGGGCCCGCCGGCCGTGGACGGCCGGTCTGGCGCCTCGAGCCAGTCGAGGTCCACGAAGTCGCCGTCCGGCGTGTCCCAGCGCACGCGCCGGTACTGCGGCGGCGCGCCGGCCGCGCGATCGGCACAGAGGGCCGCCCAGATCGTCTGCAGGTTGCCGCCGGGCAGCCAGGCGGGCGCCGCATAGGGGAACGCCTCCGGCTGGGCGGGGGATGCCTGCGCCGCCGCCTGCATCAGTGCAGCACCGACGGTGCGTCGGAGAACTCCTGGATGTCGGTGGCGGTGCCGGGGCTGGCGTGGTGCGCGACCAGGCGCCAGCCCTGCGCGGTGCGGTGGTAGATGTTGGTCGCGATCACCCAGGCATGGCGCGGCCCCTCGGGCGTGAGCACCTCGACCTTCTCGAGCAGGTTGTGCACGCAACTGGCCACCGACTCGATCTTGCGCACGCGCTCGGGCCAGGCGCGGATGCTGCCATTGGCGAACATGGCTTCGAAGGTGGCGCGGATGGCGGCCGCGCCGACCACGCGCGGGCCGCCGGGGTGGATGCAGACGATCTCGTCCTCGTCGGCCCAGCAGGCCATCAGCTTGTCGATGTCGGCGTTCTGCAGCGCGTCGTAGAACGCGGCCTCGACTTCATCGGCATTGCCCTCGAGGTTGGCGGCCTGGAGTCTGGACTTGGGCATGAGCGGCCGATTGTGCATGGATTCAGGGGCGCAGCCAGCCGCGCACCGCATCCCGGGCGTCGCCCTGGGCCGCCTGCCACACGGTCTCGGGCGCGGCGACGTGGATCCCGGGCGGCGCGGCCTGCAGCGCGGCCGCGACGAACTCCGCCACCTTCACCGAGCGCACCGGCTGCTCGGTGCTGGGCACCATGTACCTGAACACCGAGTGCATCCAGTGCGCGACCGCTGGCAACAGCCCGCCGGCGGCCGCGGCCTCGGGCTTGCGCGCGCTGCGCACGATCAGCAGGCGCTCGAAGCCGAGCGCGGCGACGGCCTGCTCATCCAGGCTGGCCAGTCCGTGCTTGAGCGCTTCCGGCAGCCGCCCCTGCGCATGGGGCAGCACGACCGCCAGGGTTCGCACGCCGCTGCGGCGCATCCATTGCGCGAGCGCCGGCAACTGCTCGGGCCGGGGCGTCCACAGGGCGCGCTCGCGGTCGTAGAACAGGCGCGGGGGTTCGAACAGCACCAGGCCGGTGTCGGCCGCGCCCGGTGCCCACTGGCCCGGATCGTCGCCCTCGACCACGCGGCTGCCGACCCCGCGCAGCCCGGCACGGATCGGCTCGCGCGCCAGCACTTCCGTGCTGCCGTACTGCTGCAAGCCGACCAGGCGCCGCAGCACTTCGTTGCCGAGCACGCCGGTGGCCCCCGCGATCACCAGCCGCGGGCCTTGCGGAGCCGGCCCCGCGGCGCCGCGGGCAGCCGCGTGCAGGGCCTGGATCGGCTCGGGACGCATGGCTTCTATGCTACCGTCGACGTGCTTGCCCAAAGGAGAACAACGATGCGCCGCTGGCTCGCCCTCATTGCCCTGGCCCTGTCGCTGACCGGTTGCGGCTACAACGATTTCCAGCGCCTGGACGAACAGACCAAGTCGGCCTGGGCCGAGGTACTCAACCAGTACCAGCGGCGTGCCGACCTGGTGCCCAACCTCGTCGCCACGGTCAAGGGCGAGGCCAACTTCGAACAGGAGACGCTCAGCCGCGTGGTCGAGGCGCGCTCCCGCGCCACCTCGATGCAGGTCACGCCCGAGACGCTGAACGACCCGCAGGCGTTCCAGCGCTTCCAGCAGGCCCAGGGCGAGCTGTCCAGCGCGCTGAGCCGGCTGATGGTGGTGGTCGAGCGCTATCCGGACCTGAAGGCGAACCAGGGCTTCCGCGACCTGCGCGTGCAACTCGAAGGCACGGAGAACCGCATCACCGTCGCGCGCAACCGCTACATCCAGGCGGTGCAGGAATACAACGTGCTGACGCGCAGCTTCCCGACCAACCTGACGGCCATGGTGTTCAGCTACGAACCCAAGCCCAACTTCACGGTGCAGAACGAGGCCGAGATCTCGGCGCCGCCGCGGGTGGACTTCGGCGGTGGCGCATCGCCCGCGCAGCCCGCCGCGCCGGCCGCACCTGCGGCATCGGCCGCGCCGAGCGCGCCGGCGGGAACGCCGACCCGGTAGCCGGATGGCGGCTTCGCGCGTCATCCCCGCCGTGGCGGGGATCCACGCATGGGCGCGGCTCCTCCTGGCGGGTTTCGTCTGCCTGCTGGCGGCGATGGGGCTGCCCGCCGCCGCCCAGGACCTGCTGCCCGTGCCCGAACTCACGGCGCGCGTCATCGACCAGACCGGCACGCTGGACGACATCCAGCGCAAGGCGCTGGAGGACAAGCTGGCCGCCTTCGAGCAGCGCAGCGGCACGCAGATCGCGATGCTGATGGTGCCGACCACCCAGCCCGAGGACATCTTCAGCTATGCCAATCGCGTGGCCAACGCCTGGAAGATCGGACGCCGCGACGTGGGCGACGGCATCGTCGTGGTGGTGGCCAAGGACGACCGGCGGGTGCGCATCGAGGTGGCCAAGACGCTGGAAGGCGCGGTGCCGGACCTGGCGGCCCGGATGATCATCGACGAGGCCATCACGCCGCGCTTCCGCCAGGGCGACTTCGCGGGCGGCCTGCAGGCCGCGGCCGACCGGCTGATTGCACGCATCAGCGGCGAGGGACTGCCCGCACCCGAGCGCCAGCGGCAACGCTCCGTGCAGGGCTTCGACTGGTTCGACCTGGCGATCTTCCTGTTCTTCGCCGTGCCCATCGCCGGCGCCATGCTGCGCGGCATCTTCGGGCGCAAGCTCGGCTCGCTGCTCACGGCCGGCGGCGTGGGCGGGCTGGCAATGCTGATCACCTCCAGCCTGGTGATCGCGGCCGTCGCGGCGGTGCTCGCGCTGTTGTTCTCGCTGTTGTCGGGGGTGGCGCCCCTGGGTGGGCGCCGGCGCGGCGGCCCGGTCATCTTTCCCGGCGGTGGCTGGGGTGGCGGCGGCGGAGGCTGGGGCGGCGGCGGAGGCTGGGGCGGAGGCGGCGGCTTCGGCTCCGGCGGCGGTGGTGATTTCGGGGGCGGCGGCGCCTCGGGGGGATGGTGATGCTGCGCAAGCTCCAGCGCATCCTGCGCCACAGCTGGCTCGACGAGTCCGACACCCGCAAGGCGATTCCGCCGGAACTGGTGGAGCGCCTGGCCGCGCGCGTGGCCGCCAGCGAACGCCGGCACACGGGCGAGATCCGCATCTACGTGGAGGCCGGGCTGCCCCTCAGCTACTTGTGGCGCGAGGCCAGCCCACGCGAGCGGGCCATCGCCATGTTCGGCAAGCTGCGCGTGTGGGACACGGAGCAGAACAACGGCGTGCTGATCTACCTGCTGCTGGCCGAGCACGCGATCGAGATCGTGGCCGACCGCGGGCTGGCCCATGTGGTGGGCCCCGGCCATTGGGAAGTGATCGTGCAGCACATGCGCGACGCCTTCCGTGCCGGCCGCTTCGAGGACGGCCTGACCCACGCGCTGGAGGAGGTCTCGGCGCTGCTGGTGGAACATTTCCCGCTGGAGCCCGGTGCGGCCAACCCCAACGAGCTGCCGGATACGCCGGTCCTGGGTTGATGCCTGGCGGCGGCATGCGCTGAGCATGCTGCGAGGCGACCCGCGGAGCACAAGAAAAAAGCCCCGGCCTTGCGGTCGGGGCTGGAGAGCGCTGGTTTTTGGCGCGTTCTTGTTGCGGGTGGGTGCGGCGAGGCGGGCTCGCGGCTCCTCTTGTTCGGGGGTTCTGGCCAGGCAAGCGGTTCGCGCTTGCTGAGGGCCCTCCGGATTCTTCCAGTCAGTTGGTGTCAGGGCAAGCGCCAGGCGCTTGGTGAACACCCGAATTCATTTTTTTCTAGTCAGTCGGGGACAGGCAAGCGCGTCGCGCTTGGTGCGCCTCGAAAATTCTTCTAGTCAGTCGAGGACAGAGCAAGCGCTGCGCGCTTGGTGAAGCTCGAGGATTCTTCTAGTCAGTTGGGGACAGAGCAAGCGCGTCGCGCTTGGTCTGTCCCCAAGATCATTTCTTTTGCCTGAACTTCCGGGCGGCGGCGATCTCCGCGGCCATCACGGCGAGTTCCGACTGGATGCGGGCGATGTCGATCTCGCTCTTGGCGTTCTTGAGCGCTTCCTCGGCCGCGCGCTTGGCTTCGTTGGCCTTTTCCTCGTCGAGGTCCTTGCCGCGGATGGCGGTGTCGGACAGCACGGTGACGCGGTTCGGCTGCACCTCCAGGATGCCGCCGGCCACGAACACGAACTCCTCCGAACCGTCGGCCTTCTCGATGCGCACCGAGCCCGGCCGCACGCGCGTGATCAGCGGCGTGTGGCGCGGGTAGATGCCGAGCTCGCCGGCCTCGCCGGGCAGCGCGACGAAGCGCGCCTCGCCGGAGAAGATCGACTCCTCGGCCGACACCACGTCGACCTGGATGGTGTGGGTGGCGTCGACCATGTCAGGCCGCCAGCTTCTTGGCCTTCTCGAAGGCTTCGTCGATGGTGCCGACCATGTAGAAGGCCTGCTCGGGCAGGTGGTCGCACTCGCCGGCCACGATCATCTTGAAGCCGCGGATGGTCTCGGCCAGCGGCACGTACTTGCCGGGCGAGCCGGTGAACACCTCGGCCACGTGGAAGGGCTGCGACAGGAAGCGCTGGATCTTGCGCGCGCGCGCCACCGCCAGCTTGTCTTCCGGCGACAGTTCGTCCATGCCCAGGATGGCGATGATGTCGCGCAGTTCCTTGTAGCGCTGCAGGGTGGCCTGCACCGCGCGGGTGGTGGTGTAGTGGTCCTCGCCGACGACGTTGGGGTCGACCTGGCGGCTGGTGGAGTCCAGCGGGTCCACCGCCGGGTAGATGCCCAGCGCGGCGATGTCGCGCGACAGCACCACGGTGGCGTCCAGGTGGGCGAAGGTGGTGGCGGGGGACGGGTCGGTCAGGTCGTCCGCCGGCACGTACACGGCCTGGATCGAGGTGATCGAGCCGACCTTGGTGGAGGTGATGCGCTCCTGCAGGCGGCCCATTTCCTCGGCCAGCGTCGGCTGGTAGCCCACGGCGGACGGCATCCGGCCCAGCAGGGCGGACACTTCCGTGCCGGCCAGCGTGTAGCGGTAGATGTTGTCCACGAAGAACAGCACGTCGCGGCCCTCGTCGCGGAACGACTCGGCGATGGTCAGGCCGGTCAACGCCACGCGCAGGCGGTTGCCCGGGGGCTCGTTCATCTGGCCGTAGACCATGGACACCTTGGATTCGGCCAGGTTGTCCAGCTTCACGACGCCCGACTCGGCCATCTCGTGATAGAAGTCGTTGCCCTCGCGGGTGCGCTCACCCACGCCGGCGAACACCGACAGGCCCGAGTGCGCCTTGGCGATGTTGTTGATCAGCTCCATCATGTTCACGGTCTTGCCGACGCCGGCGCCGCCGAACAGGCCCACCTTGCCGCCCTTGGCGAACGGGCAGATCAGGTCGATCACCTTGATGCCGGTTTCCAGCAGCTCCTGCGAGGGCGACAGCTCGTCGTACGCGGGTGCCTTGCGGTGGATCGGGGCGGTGAGCGCCTGGTCGATCGGGCCGCGCTCGTCGATCGGCGTACCCAGCACGTCCATGATGCGGCCCAGGGTCGCCTTGCCCACCGGCACCGTGATCGGCGCGCCGGTGTTGTAGACCATCGAGCCGCGGCGCAGGCCGTCGGACGAGCCCAGCGCAATCGTGCGCACCACGCCGTCACCCAGCTGCTGCTGCACCTCCAGCGTCAGCGCGCTGCCTTCCATCTTCAGCGCGTCGTACACGCGCGGCATGTTCTCGCGCGGGAATTCGACGTCGACCACGGCGCCGATGCACTGAACGATCTTTCCTTGAACTTGAGCCATGTGATTGCTCCGAAGAATTAAACAGCCGCCGCGCCGGACACGATCTCGGAGAGTTCCTTCGTGATCGCCGCCTGGCGCGTCTTGTTGTAGACCAGCTTGAGCTCGCCGATGAGGTTGCCGGCGTTGTCGGTGGCCGCCTTCATGGCGACCATGCGGGCCGACTGCTCCGAGGCCATGTTCTCGGCCACCGCCTGGTAGACCAGCGCCTCGACGTAGCGCAGCAGCAGGTCGTCGATCACCGTCTTGGCGTCGGGCTCGTAGATGTAGTCCCAGCCGTGCTCGCCGCCGGCCGCCTTGGCCTCTTCCTGCATGCGGGCCGCCGACAGCGGCAGCAGGGTCTCGACCACCGGCTCCTGCTTCATCGTGTTGATGAAGCGCGTGTAGCACAGGTACACGGCGCTGAGCTTGCCTTCGGCGTACTGGTCCAGCAGCACCTTCACGGGGCCGATCAGGCGCTCGAGATGCGGCGTGTCGCCCAGCTGGGTGGCGTGCGAGACCACCTGTGCGCCGATGCGGTTCAGGAAGCCCAGCCCCTTGTTGCCGATGGCCACGGTCTGGGCGCTGATGCCCTGCTCCTGCAGCTCGCGCAGCTTGGTCGTGACGGCGCGCAGCACGTTGGTGTTCAGGCCGCCGCACAGTCCCTTGTCGGTGGACACCACGATGAAGCCCACGGCCTTCACGTCGTTGTGGCGCATGAAGGCGTGGGTGTACTCGGGGTTGGCCTTGCCGAGGTTGGCCGCGATGTTGCGGACCTTGTCGCTGTAGGGCCGGGCCGCGCGCATGCGGTCCTGCGCCTTGCGCATCTTGGAGGCGGCGACCATTTCCATGGCCTTGGTGATCTTCTTGGTGTTCTCCACCGATTTGATCTTGCCGCGAATCTCTTTGCCTGCAGCCATTGATAGTTCCTGGTGTCCCGCGCGAGCCGGCGGTGCGGCCCGCGCGGGAAAGCGGGTTTAGGCGAACGTCTTCTTGAAGGCCTCGATCGCGCCGGTCAGTTCGGCCTCGGCGTCCTTGTCCATGGCCTTCTGGGTTTCCAGCTTGTCCAGCAGGCCGGCGTGCTTGTCCTTCAGCCAGGCATGCATGCCCGACTCGAACGGCAGCACCTTCTTGACGTCGATGTCGTCCAGGTAGCCCTTGTTCACCGCGAACAGCGAGGCGGCCATCAGCGAGATGGGCAGCGGGCTGTACTGCGGCTGCTTGAGCAGCTCGGTCACGCGGGCGCCGCGGTCCAGCTGCTTGCGGGTGGCGGCGTCCAGGTCGGAGGCGAACTGCGCGAAGGCGGCCAGTTCGCGGTACTGGGCCAGGTCGGTCCGGATGCCACCGGACAGCGCCTTGATCAGCTTGGTCTGGGCGGCGCCGCCGACGCGGGACACCGAGATGCCGGCGTTGATGGCGGGACGGATGCCGGCGTTGAACAGGCTGGTCTCCAGGAAGATCTGGCCGTCGGTGATCGAGATCACGTTGGTCGGCACGAACGCGGACACGTCGCCGGCCTGCGTCTCGATGATCGGCAGCGCGGTCAGCGAGCCGGTCTTGCCCTTGACTTCGCCCTTGGTGAAGGCCTCGACGTAGTCGGCGTTCACGCGGGCGGCACGCTCCAGCAGGCGCGAGTGCAGGTAGAACACGTCGCCCGGGTAGGCTTCGCGGCCCGGCGGGCGGCGCAGCAGCAGCGACACCTGGCGGTAGGCGACGGCCTGCTTGGACAGGTCGTCATAGATGATCAGGGCGTCCTGGCCGCGGTCGCGGAAGTACTCGCCCATGGTGCAGCCGGCGTAGGCCGACACGTACTGCATGGCGGCCGACTCGGAGGCCGACGCGGCCACGACGATCGTGTACTCCATGGCGCCGTTCTGCTCCAGCGCGCGCACGATGTTCTTGATGGTCGACGCCTTCTGGCCGATGGCCACGTAGACGCAGACCATGTCCTGGCCCTTCTGGTTGATGATGGTGTCGACCGCCACCGCCGACTTGCCGGTCTGGCGGTCGCCGATGATCAGCTCGCGCTGGCCGCGGCCGATCGGCACCATGGAGTCGATGGACTTCAGGCCGGTCTGCACCGGCTGGTCCACGCTCTTGCGCGCGATCACGCCGGGCGCGACCTTCTCGATCACGTCCGTCAGCTTGGCGTTGACGGGGCCCTTGCCGTCGATCGGCTGGCCCAGCGCGTTCACCACCCGGCCGATCAGCTCGGGGCCGACCGGCACTTCCAGGATGCGGCCCGTGCACTTGACGGTGTCGCCCTCGGAGATGTGCTCGTACTCGCCCAGGATCACCGCGCCGACCGAGTCGCGCTCGAGGTTCAGCGCCAGGCCGAACGTCGGGGTGCCTTCCTTGGTGGCCGGGAACTCCAGCATTTCGCCGGCCATCGCCTCGGACAGGCCGTGGATGCGGACGATGCCGTCGGTCACGGAGATCACCGTGCCCTGGTTGCGGATGTCGGCGCTGGCGGCCAGGCCCTCGATCCGGCTCTTGATCAGTTCGGAAATTTCTGCGGGATTGAGCTGCATGACTCGTTCCTTGTGTCCTTGGGAGCGGGCGGCCGTCAGGCCGTCAGCGCAACTTTCATTTGCTCGAGGCGGGCCTTGACCGAGGTGTCCAGCACCTCGTCGCCGACCACCACGCGGATGCCGCCGATCAGCGACGGATCCTCCTGCACCGTGACATTGAGCTTGCGGCCGAAGCGGCGCTCCAGCGTCTGCGCCACCTCGCCCAGGCTCTCGGCCGGGATCGGGAACGCGCTGTAGACGATGGCGTCGGAGGCGCCGCTCTGCGCATTCTTCATGGCGCGGAACTGCGCAGCCACCTCGGGCAGCGCGGCCAGCCGGCCGTTGTCGATCACCGTGCGCAGGAAGTTCTGCCCCACCGGCGGCAGCGGCTGGCGCAGGATGCCGGCGACCAGCTCGAACACCTCGCGGTCGGTGACCTTGGGGTTGTCGGCGTACTGCAGCAGCTGCGGGTTGCCGGCGACGTCAGCCAGCGCGTCCAGCCACTGCGAGGCGCCGTTCAGGTCGGCGACGCAGGACTTGAACAGCGCTTCGGCGTAGGGGCGGGCGATGGTGGCGAGTTCGGCCATGGTCCTGACCCTTTACAGCTCGGTCTTCAGGCGGTTGAGCAGGTCGGCGTGGACGCCGGCGTTGACTTCCTTGCGCAGGATCTGCTCGGCACCCTTGACGGCCAGCGCGGCCACCTGCTCGCGCAGCGCCTCGCGGGCCTTGACCGTCTGCTGCTCGGCCTCGGCGCGGGCAGCTGCCACGATCTTGGCCGCCTCCTCGGAGGCGCGGCCCTTGGCTTCCTCGATGATGGCCTGGGCGCGACGTTCGGCGTCGGCCAGCAGCGCGGCGATCTGGTTGCGCGACTTGCCCAGCTCCTCGTCGACCTTGGCGTTGGCGGCAGCCAGTTCCGACTTGGCGCGGTCGGCGGCAGCCAGGCCCTCGGCGATCTTGGCGGCCCGCTCGTCCAGCGCGGCGGCGATCGGCGGCCACACGTACTTCATCGTGAACGCTACCAGCAGCAGGAACACGATGATCTGAATGATGAGGGTACCGGTGATGCTCACTGTTTCATCCTTGGCCCCGGCACGCGCGGTGCCGGGAAAGACGTTGACGAAGGAAGGTCCGCGCGCGGCGGCTTACTTCGGCAGGTTGGCCAGCTGGCCCAGGAACGGGTTGGCGGTGGCGAACCACAGGGCGATACCGACGCCGATGATGAAGGCCGCGTCGATCAGGCCGACCAGCAGGAACATCTTGGTCTGCAGCTCGTTCATCAGCTCGGGCTGGCGGGCAGCCGATTCCAGGTACTTGCTGCCCATGACGCCGATGCCGATGCAGGCACCGATGGCGCCGAGGCCGATGATCAGGCCGGCGGCCAGGGCGACAAAGCTGATAACTTCCATGATTGCTCCTAAGGGACTTGGGGTTGGTGAGGGAAAGGGAAAAAGCGCGGACTGGAAAACGGAAACCGGATCAGTGGGCGTCGTGGGCCTGGCCGACGTAGACCAGCGCCAGCATCATGAACACGAAGGCCTGCAGCACGATGATCAGGATGTGGAACACCGCCCAGGCCCAGCCGGCGATGACGTGGCCGATCGCCAGCCCGATGCCGGTGGCCGACAGCGAGAAGGCGCCGCCCATCATCGCGATCAGCAGGAACACCAGCTCGCCCGCATACATGTTGCCGAACAGTCGCATGCCGTGCGAAACCGTCTTGGCCACGAACTCGATGATCTGCATGAAGAAGTTCGGCAGCCACAGCAGCGGGTGCGAGCCGAAGGGGGCGGTGAACAGCTCGTGCACCCAGCCGCCCAGGCCCTTGATCTTCACGTTGTAGTACAGGCAGACCAGCAGCACGGCCACCGACAGGCCCATGCTGATCGACAGGTCGGCGGTCGGCACCACGCGCATGTAGGCGTGGTGCGGGTCATGGCCGGTGGCGCTGTAGATGCCCTGCCAGATCACCGGCAGCAGGTCCACCGGCAGCAGGTCCATCGCGTTCATCAGCATGATCCACAGGAACACGACCAGCGCCAGCGGCGACACCGCCTTGCGGCTGGCGGCGTTGTGCACGATGCCCTTGGCCTGCGACTCGACCATCTCCACCAGGATCTCCACCGCCGCCTGGAAGCGGCCCGGGACCCCGGCATGCGCCTTGCGCGCCGCCTTCCACAGGAAGAAGCAGGTCAGCGCCCCCAGGACGATCGACCAGAACAGGGAGTCGAAGTTGAAGACGGAGAAATCGACGACGTTGTTCGGCGCGTGATTCTGCAGGAAGGCCAGGTGGTGGGCGATGTACTCGCCTGCGCTCGGTCCGGTTTCGGCAGCCATGTTGTTTCGCGTCTCTTCAATTCGACTTCGGGGTGCGCCCGCGCGGTGCATACGCCAGCGCCACCCAGTACACCTTCATCGCGAGTACCAGCCCCACCAGCAGTGCCGGCCAGCTCAACTCGCGCACCAGCCTTGGCGCGGCCACCAGCATGGCCACCGTCAAGGCAATCTTGACCATCTCCCACAGCATGAAGCCGAACGCCGCGGTGCCCGCATTGAGCGAGGCGATCCGCCCGGTCAGGCCCCGCGCGAAGACCGCAGCGGGGACCACGACGGCCAGTGCGCCATACCCGACGGACCACGCCACGTCTTGCTTGCCGGTGATGGCCCAGGCCGCGAGCGCCGCGACCAACCCCACCACCGCCTGCCCCCCGATCACCCACCAGGGGGAAACCGGCGGGTGCTGTTCGCGCAGCTTTCGCGCCTCCTCGGCACTCAGCGGCTTGACTGGGGTTTGCTCGTCCTCCCAGGACTCAGGCAGCGGGGCAACGTTTTTTTTCATTTCGAGCGGCCCCGGCTCTTGACCCTGAAATCCACAAAGCCGCCCATTATAAGTAGAAACCCACGGGCCAGAACCATGGCCGGGCTGGTGCGTGTCGCAGTTCGGCACAGGACGACAATGACGCCATGAACGACACCCCCGCACCGCTGCCCGACCTGCCCTGCTACCTCAACGGCGAGATCACCCGCGTCGACCAGGCGCGCGTGAGCGTGCTCGACCGCGGCTTCATCTTCGGCGACGGGATCTACGAGGTGGTGCCGGTGTACGGCGGCCGGCCGTTCCGCTTCGACGAACACATGGCGCGGCTGGACCGCAGCCTGGGCGAGCTGCGCATCGCCAACCCGATGACGCGGCCGCAGTGGCGCGAACTGGTGGACCAGCTGGTGCAGGCCTACGCCCGCCACATCGGCCAGCCGGCCGACGCGACGAACCAGATGGTCTACATGCAGGTCACCCGCGGCGTGGCCATGCGCGACCACGTGATGCTGCCCGGGCTGCAGCCGACGGTGTTCGCGATGAGCAACCGCCTGCCGACCTACAGCGAGGAGGACCGGGCCCGCGGCGTGGCCTGCGTGACGGCCGACGACTTCCGCTGGAAGAAGGCCCACATCAAGAGCACCAGCCTGGCCGGCGCCGTGATGGCCCGCCAGATCAGCGCCGACCAGGGCGCGACCGAGACGGTGATGTTCCGGGACGGCATGCTCTCAGAGGCCGCCGCCTCCAACGTCTGGGTGGTCCGCAACGGCGTGGTGCTGGGCTCGCCGCGCGACAACCTGGTGCTGGAGGGCATCCGCTACGGCCTGCTCGAACAGCTGTGCCGCGACGCCGGCATCCCCTTCGAGCTGCGCCGCGTCAGCCGCGAGGAGGTGCTGGGGGCCGACGAGTTGCTGCTGACCTCGGCCACCAAGGAAGTGCTGGCCATCACCACGCTGGACGGCAAGCCGGTTGGAAACGGCCGCCCCGGCCCCATCTACGGGAAGCTGTACGCCGGCTACCAGCAAGCCAAGCAAGCCTCCTGACCTCCAAGCCCATGACTGCCCGTTCCCCCGCCCCCAGCGCCGACCCGCGCAAGGATTCGCTCATCGAATACCCCTCGCGCTTCCCGATCAAGGTGATGGGCGCCAAGGTCGACGGCTTCGTGCACGCGATCACGCAGATCGCCCGGCAGTTCGACCCCGGCTTCGATGCCGCGTCGGTGGAGCTGCGCGACAGCCGGGCGGGCAACTACCTCGGCATCACCATCACGGTCACCGCCACCAGCCGCCAGCAGCTCGACGACCTGTACCGTACGCTGACCGCGCACCCGATGGTCAAGGTCGTGCTCTGAGCGGCAGCGGCATGCAGGTGCGCATGCTGGGGCGGGTGGACTACCTGCCCATCTTCCGGGCCATGCAGGCCTTCACCGATGCGCGCACGCCGGACAGCCCCGACGAGCTCTGGCTGTGCGAGCACCCGCCGGTGTTCACGCAAGGCCTGTCCGGCCGCGCCGAACACGTGCTGGCGCCGGGGGAGATCCCGGTGGTGGCCACCAACCGCGGCGGGCAGGTCACCTACCACGGCCCCGGCCAGGTGGTCGCCTATCCGCTGCTGGACCTGCGCCGGCGCGGCTACTTCGTCAAGGAATACGTCTACCGGCTGGAGGAAGCGACGATCCGCACCCTGCGCGAGTTCGGCGTCACCGGCCATCGCGTGCGCAGCGCGCCGGGCATCTACGTCCGGCTGGACGATCCGTTCTCGCACGCCGTGGTGCCGCCGGCGCCGGGCGGCGACCCCTTCCGCGGCCTGGGCAAGATCGCGGCGCTCGGCGTGAAGGTCAGCCACCACTGCACCTACCACGGACTGGCGCTGAACGTGGCCATGGACCTGGAACCCTTCGGCCGCATCAACCCTTGCGGCTACGCAGGGCTGGAGACGGTCGACCTTTCTAGAATCGGGGCTCCCACCCACTGGAACGATGCGGCGCAGGTCCTGGGCCAGAAGCTCGTCGCCCTGCTGTCGCCCTGAAGACCCCCATGAGCTCCATCCGCGTCGTGCGCACCGCGCAGCCCCTAGAGACCTATGACCCGGCCGCCAAGCAGAAGGCCGCCGCCAAGCTCTCGCGCATCCCGCTGAAGGTGGAGCCGCACGAGCTGCTGCGCAAGCCCGAATGGATCCGGGTGCGCGCCGGCTCGCCCAGCACCCGCTTCTACGAGATCAAGCAGATCCTGCGCGAGGCCAACCTGCACACGGTCTGCGAGGAGGCCTCCTGCCCGAACATCGGCGAGTGCTTCGGCCGCGGCACCGCGACCTTCATGATCATGGGCGACAAGTGCACGCGGCGCTGCCCGTTCTGCGACGTGGGCCACGGGCGGCCGGACGCGCTGGACCCGCACGAGCCGGAGAACCTGGCCCGCACCATCGCCCGCCTGAAGCTGAAATACGTGGTGATCACCAGCGTCGACCGCGACGACCTGCGCGACGGCGGCAGCCAGCACTTCGTCGACTGCATCCGCAAGACGCGCGAGCTCTCGCCCGGCACCACCATCGAGATCCTGACGCCCGACTTCCGCGGCCGCGACGATCGCGCGCTGGAGATCCTGAAGGCGGCGCCGCCCGACGTGATGAACCACAACCTGGAGACGGTGCCGCGCCTGTACAAGCAGGCCCGCCCGGGCTCGGACTACGCCTTCAGCCTGAACCTGCTGAAGAAGTTCAAGGCGCTGTTCCCGCACATCCCGACCAAGAGCGGGCTGATGGTCGGCCTGGGCGAGACCGACGAGGAGATCCTCGAGGTGATGCGCGACATGCGCGCGCACGGCATCGACATGCTGACCATCGGCCAGTACCTCGCGCCGTCCACCTCGCACCTGCCGGTGCGCCGCTACGTGCACCCGGACACCTTCAGGATGTTCGAGCAGCAGGCGCACGAGATGGGCTTCAGCCACGCCGCGGTGGGCGCGCTGGTGCGTTCCAGCTACCACGCCGACCAGCAGGCGCACGCCGCCGGCGTCGCCTGACCGCGCCCCCGGCGGGCCCGTGCGAGGGCCCGCTAAGCTCGCATCCATGCACGCCAACCTGTACGCGCTCGGCGCCATCGCACTGTGGGCCGGCCTCGCTGCGCTGGGGCTGGCGCTCAAGCACCTGCCGCCCTTCCTGCTCACCGGCATCGCGCTGGTGATCGGCAGCGTGCCGGCCTGGCCGCTGGTGCGCCAGTGGCGGGTGCCGCCATCCACGCTGGCACTGGGCATCTGCGGCCTGTTCGGCTACCACTTCCTGCTCTTCATCGCCCTGCGGCTGGCGCCGCCGGTCGAGGCCAATCTCGTGAACTACCTGTGGCCGCTGCTCATCGTGGTGCTGGCACCGGTGGTCCTGCCCGGGCTGTCGCTGCGGCCGGGCCACGTGGTGGGCGCCGTGATGGGATTCGCCGGTGCGGCGGTCGCCATTCTGGGCGCGGGGCAGGCCTCCGGCTCCTGGTCCTGGGGCTTCCTGCCGGCGCTGGGCGCGGCCTTCATGTGGGCCAGCTACTCGCTGCTGACCCGCCGCGTGCGGGCCTTTCCAACCGCGGCCATCGGCTTGTTCGGCCTGCTGTCCGGACTGCTGTCGCTGGCCTGCCATGCGGTGCTCGAGCCCCGGGTCGTTCCCAGCGCCGCCGACTGGGGACTGCTCGCGCTGATGGGGCTGGGCCCGCTCGGCGGCGCCTTCTTCCTCTGGGACAAGGCCCTCAAGACCGGCGACGCCCGGCAGATCGGCGTGCTGAGCTACCTGACGCCGCTGGCGTCGACCGCGCTGCTGCTGCTCGTGACCGGCCAGGGCCTGAGCGGGAGCATCGCCCTGGCCGCCGCGCTGATCGTCGGCGGCGCCGTCCTGGGCACGCGCACGCGCGAACGCCGCGCCGGCACGGATCCCGCGTCGGCCTGAGGCGGCGCTCCAAAGGCTGCTGCAAACCCGCCGGCCCCACGCGACCTCAGCGTTGGCGTGCATCGGCGCAGATCGCGCCGACCGCGCGGGCCGCTGGCGTCCAAGTCCTACAGGGCTGCGACGGGCGTCTCCGTAGAGTCGTTGTTCGCCCGCCCCCGATACGACCATGGCCGACAGCGCCACCGCTTCCCCTGCCCGTCCGCAACGCTCATGGGTCCGGCGCCACCCCTGGCTGCTGGCCCTGGCCTTCCTGGTCGCGCTGGTGGTGGCGGTGACGGTGCCGCCGGTGCTCTACGTCCTCGACCAGCTGCCCAAGACGCCGCTGATCGGCGACCTCAAGCGGACCCAGGACGACCACCCGAGCGTGCTGCTGACCTCGGACGGGCAGCAACTCGCGGTATTCCGTCAGACCTGGCGCCAATGGGTGCCGCTGGCGGACATCTCGCCGCACGTGATCGACGCCCTGCTGGCCACCGAGGACCAGCGCTTCTACGAGCACCACGGCCTGGACCTGCGCCGCACCGCGGGCGCCGCCCTCAGCACCTTGCGCGGGCGGCTGCAGGGCGGCTCGACGCTGACGCAGCAGCTGGCGCGCAACCTGTACCCCGAGGCGATCGGCCGCGCGCCCACGCTGGAGCGCAAGGTGCGCGAGGCGATCACCGCGCTGAAGATCGAGCGCGTCTACGGCAAGGACGACATCCTCGAGATCTACCTGAACACGGTGCCTTTCCTCTACAACACCTACGGCATCGAGATGGCCGCGCGCACCTACTTCGACAAGCCGGCGCGCGAGCTGGACGTGCGCGAGAGCGCCACGCTGGTGGGCATGCTCAAGGGGACCACCTCGTACAACCCGGTGCTCAACCCGGAGCGCGCCCGCGAGCGGCGCAACGTCGTGATGGCGCAGATGGTGCGCGCGGGCCGGCTGGACGCCGAGCAATTCGAGCAGCTCAAGGACACGCCGCTGCAGGTCAAGTTCGAGCGCCGTGACGAGCTGCTCGGGCCGGCGCCGCACTTCACCGTGCTGCTGCGGCGCTGGCTGATCGACTGGGCCGACCGCAACGGCTACAACATCCACTCCGACGGACTGGTGGTGCGCACCACGCTGGACTCGCGCGCCCAGGCCATGGCCGCCGAGGCAGTGGCGCAGCAGACCGAGCGACTGCAGCAGCGCGTCGACAAGGCCTGGGATGGGCGCAAGGGCTGGGACGGACAGCGCGAGCTGGTCGACGCCTTCATCCGCGAGAGCCCGCAGTTCCAGGCCGCGCGGGCAGCGGGGCAGGACGAGGCCCAGGCCATCGCGCGACTGCGGGCGGACGCCGGCTTCATGAAGGCGCTGCGCGCGGACAAGACCCGCCTCGAGGCCGGCTTCGTGGCCCTGGAGCCCGGCACCGGCTACGTCCGCGCCTGGGTGGGCAGCCGCGACTTCCAGCTCGACCAGTTCGACCACGTGAACCAGGCCCGCCGCCAGGCCGGCTCGACCTTCAAGCCCTTCGTCTATGGCGCCGCCTTCGAGCTCGGCGCCCTGCCGACCGACATGCTGATCGACGAGCCGATGGAATACGTCACCCCCGACGGCAAGGTGTGGCGGCCGACCGACATCGGCGAGCCGAGCTACCAGCCGATCAGCCTGCACGACGCGCTGGCGCGCTCCAAGAACACCATCACGGCCCAGGTGATGCATTACGTCGGCGCCGACACGGTGGCGCGGCTCGCGCAGGCCATGGGCGTGCGCGACAGCAAGCTCGCGGTGGTGCCCTCGCTGGGCCTGGGCACCAGCGGCGTGACGCTGCGGGAGATGGCCACCGCCTATGCCACCATCGCCAACGGCGGCAACTACGTGGCGCCGCTGCTGGTGCTCAGCGTGGAGGACCGCAGCGGTCGCGTGCTGGAGTCCTTCGCCCCGGCCCCCGCCGAGTCGGTGCTGTCGCCCACCGCCGACGCCGACCTGCTGGCGGCCATGCGGGCGGCCGTCGACCGCGGCACCGGCGCCGCCATCCGCACCCGCTACAAGCTCAAGGGCGAACTGGCCGGCAAGACCGGCACCACCCAGGACAACACCGACGGCTGGTTCATCCTGATGCACCCGCGGCTGGTCTCGGGCGCCTGGGTCGGCTTCAACGACAGCCGCATCCGGATGCCGGACAGCTGGGGGCAGGGCGCCCGTAGCGCGCTGCCGATGGTGGGCGAATTCATGCGCCGCATCGTGGACGCGCGGCTGGTCGATACCGCCGCGCGCTTCCCGGCGGCGCCGCAACCCTGGTCGTGGGAGCCGCAGCCGCCCGCCTGGGGCAGCCTGTTCGAGCGACCACCCCAGCTGCAGCCGGAGCTGCTGCCCCTGACCCCTGCCAACCCCTATCCGGCGGAGTACGCGGTGAACGGGGGTCCGGCGCTGGGGTTCCCGCCGGTGCGGCCGGTGGTGGTCGGGCCGCCGGACGAGCCGGGCCGGGTCATCGAGCACGCCGTGGTGGTGGCGCCACCCCGCGAGCCGCCGGCGGTCGCCGGGGTTGCGCCGCGCGCCGGGACGCCGCCGGGCGAAGCCAGCGGGGCCGGCCCCGCCATGGCACCGGCCGACAGCTACCAGAACCCGTAATCCTTGGCGCCGGAGCCGGAGCTACATCAGCAGCTTGGCCGGCTCCTCGGCGGCGACCACCTCGCGCGCCCAGTCGCGCAGGCGCCGCGTGTCGGCCCGCAGCACCTCCTGCTTGACCGCCAGGATCTGTGCCGGGTGCATGGAGAAGCTGCGCAGGCCCAGGCCCAGCAGCAACCGCGTGTACGTGGTGTCGCCGGCCATCTCGCCGCAGACGCTGACGCCCTTGCCCTGTGCATTGCACTCGGCGATGGTCTGCGCCACCAGGTTCAGCACGGCCGGGTGCAGCGGGTCGTACAGGTGGGCCACCGACTCGTCGGCCCGGTCGATCGCCAGCGTGTACTGGATCAGGTCGTTGGTGCCTATGGACAGGAAATCGAAGTGGCGCAGGAAGGTCTTGAGCGTGAGCGCCGCCGCCGGGATCTCGATCATCGCGCCCATCTGCACCGGCCCGTAGGCGACGCCGCGGGCATCCAGTTCGGCACGGGCCGCGTCCACCAGCGCCAGCGTCTGGCGGATCTCGCTGGCATGGGCCAGCATGGGGATCAGCAGGTTGACCTTGCCGTGCGCGGCGGCCCGCAGGATGGCGCGCAGCTGGGTCAGGAACATCCCCGGATCGGCCAGGCACCAGCGGATGGCCCGCAGCCCCAGCGCCGGGTTGAGGTGGTCGGCGTCGCGCTCGTCGTCCAGCGGCTTGTCGGCGCCCACGTCGATGGTTCGGATGGTCACCGGCAGGCCGTGCATGCCGTCCACGGCGCGGCGGTACGCCTCGTACTGCTCGTCCTCGCCGGGTAGCGGGCCGCGCCGGTTCATGAACATGAACTCGCTGCGGAACAGGCCGACGCCGACCGCCCCGGCCTCGACGGCGATGGCGGCATCCTCCGGCAGTTCGATGTTGGCCAGCAGTTCGATCTTCTCGCCGTCCAGGGTGACCGCCGGGGTGTGCCGCAGGCGCAGCAGGCGCCCCCGCTCGAGCTCGGCCTGGCGCTGCTTGAAGCCGTACTCGGCCAGGATGATGGGCGAGGGGTCGACGATCATCACGCCCTCGTCGCCGTCGATGATCACCCAGTCGTCCTGGCGCACCAGCTGGCTGGCCCCGCGCGCGCCCACCACCGCCGGGATGTCCATGCTGCGCGCCACGATGGCGGTGTGCGAGTTGCGCCCTCCGACGTCGGTGACGAAGCCGGCGAACACGCTCTGCTTGAACTGCAGCATGTCGGCCGGCGACAGGTCGTGCGCGATCAGCACCAGCGGCACGTCGACCCCGCCGTCCAGCAGCAGGTCCTGCTGGGTGGTGCGGCGGCGCGGCGGCGGCGCGGCCACCGGCGAGGGCACGCCCTTCATGTAGCGCAGGATCCGCTCGGCCACCTGCTCGAGGTCGGCCTTGCGCTCGCGCAGGTACTCGTCCTCCATCTCGTCGAACTGGCGCGAGAGCTGCTCGAGCTGGGTGGTCAGCGCCCACTCGGCGTTGTACAGGCGCTCGCGGATCCAGTGCTTGACGCCGTCGATCAGGTCCTGGTCCTGCAGCAGCATCAGGTGCACGTCCAGCAGCGCCGACAGCTCGTGCGGTGCCTCCTTCGGTCCCATCGCGGCGATCGACTGCTGCAGGCGCTGGATCTCGTCCACCACCGCGTTGCGGCCCTCGCGCACGCGGGCGATCTCGGCATCGACCTGCGAGGGCTCGATGAAGTAGTGCGCCACGTCCACGCGCCCGGCCATCAGCACCGCGCGGCCGATGGCGATGCCGCGCGCTACTGGGAGGCCGTGGACGGCGAAGGTCATCGTTCCGCCGCCCGGCCGCCCGAAGGCGGAACGCGGCCCTCTTGGGGGGCAGCGAGCCACACGAAGTGGGGGAGCGTGGGGGCTCTCATTCCCCTTCCCCGAACTTGTCGCGGATCAGCGCAACCATGGCATCGATGCACTCCTGCTCGCGCGGGCCCTCGGCCTCCAGCAGCACCTCGCTGCCGACGCCGGCGGCCAGCATCATCACGCCCATGATGCTCTTGGCATTGACCCGTCGCTCGCCCTTGCTCATCCAGACGTCGCACGGGTAGCTCGCGGCCAGCTTGGTGAGCTTGGCCGAAGCGCGCGCATGCAGCCCGAGCTTGTTGGCGATGGTGGTGCGGGTCGAGATCATGGACGGCGGGGCGGGGGGTTGCTGGGTGCTCCGGGGGCCACCTGCATCACGCCCTGGGTGCCGCCGACAACGGCGCGCGAGACCAGCGCGTCCAGCGCTTCGTTGCGGTAGCAGACGCTGCGCAGCAGCATCGGCAGGTTGACGCCGGTGATCAGGCGCGAGCTCACGCCATCGACCAGCTTCTGGGCGACGTTGCCGGGCGTGGCGCCGAACAGGTCGGCGAGCACCAGCACGCCGTCCACGCCGGGCTCCGCGGCGATCCGGCCCAGGGCGGCCCGGCCCTCGGCCAGGGTCGCTTCCGGTGCGGCGTCGGGCAGCACGTCGATGGCCGCCAGGGTCGGTCCGCAATCGGGGAACACGTGCAGCGCGCACTGGCGCAGCGCGGTGGCGAGCGGTGCGTGGCCGATGATCAGGATCGCATTCATGACGAGACCGGCTGGCCGGCCTTCGGATTATCCCGGTTCCCCAGCAGGAACCAGGCGTACGAGGCGACGCTGAAGGCGAGGAACATGGCGAAGGCGCCACGGAAGGCCGCCACCTGGGTCCAGCCCAGCGCCTCGAAGCCGTCCACCAGCAGGCCGATGCCCCATTGAAGGGTGAACACGCCCAGGAAGACGACCAGGTTGTAGGCCGACAGGGCGCGGCCGGCGAGGGCTGCCGGGAACGCCATGCCGACCGCAGGCTGGGCCAGCGTCACGAAGGTGGACGTGACGCAGAAGAGGGCCAGCGCCGGCGCACCGGCCGCGGGCCCGGCCCAGACGATGCCGGCCAGCACCAGCAGGCTCCAGGGCAGCCCCCAGGCGATCAGCCGCTCGGCACTGAGCCCGCGCCGCGCCAGCAGGGGCGTGACCATGCCCCAGCTCCAGAAGGTCAGCAGCATCGACAGGTTGATGGTGAACAGGCCCTGCGCCGACTCGATCGGCGTGTAGCCGGCGACCCGCACCATCCACGGCCCCGCCCACAGCGTCTGCAGGGCCAGCATGCCGCCGTAGCTGAAGAAGCCGATCGGCACCATGCGCTGGAAGTAGGGGTTGCGCCAGACCTCGGCATAGCTGGCCGGCGAGCCGGTGGCGGGAGCGGGCGCCTGCCAGGCCGGCACCTTCCAGGCCAGCACCAGCATGGACAGCGCGATCAGCGCGGCCAGGCCCCAGAACAGCGGACGCCAGCCCGCCAGCGGCACCAGCCATTGCACGGGCAGGGTGGAGGCCAGCATGCCGAAGGAGCCGGTCATCAGCATCCAGGAGTTGGCGCGCAGCTGGGCGGCGGGATCCAGCCAGCGGCGAAAGCCCGTCAGCGGCGCCATCAGGCAGGCGCTGACGCCGACCCCGCACAGGACGCGGGCGGCCAGCAGGGTGGCGAAGCTGCCGGCCAGCGAGAAGGCGGCGCAGCCCAGGACCGCGATCGACAGGAAGGCGATGATCACCTTCTTCGGGCCGTGCCGGTCCAGCCAGGTGCCCAGCGGCAGCTGGGTGGCGGCGAAGCCGATGAAGTAGCCGCCGGCCAGCAGGCCGAGGTCGCGCGCGCTGAGCGCGAATTCGCTGGTCAGGGTGGGCGCCAGGGTGGCCGTGACGGCGCGCAGCAGGGCGGAGAAGAAATACGCGAACGCGAAGGCCAGGAACACCTGGATCGCCGCTCGCCGGCTCAGCAACGTCATGCGGACTTCGGATTCGGGCGCACGGCGCAGGTTCGGGGCATCGGTCGATGATACGGTTCCGTTCGACAATCCCGCCCATGAATTCCCTCGACGGCATCCGCATCCTCGACCTGTCCCGCGTGCTGGCGGGGCCCTGGTGCACCCAGACACTGGCCGACCTCGGCGCCGACGTGATCAAGGTCGAGCGCCCGGGCAGCGGCGACGACACGCGCAGCTGGGGCCCGCCGTTCCTGCAGGACCGCGACGGGCAGGACACGCGCGAGGCCGCCTACTACCTGGGCGCCAACCGCAACAAGCGCTCGGTGACCTGCGACATCGCCCAGCCGGCCGGGCAGGAACTGGTGCGCGAACTGGTGCGCCACTGCGACGTGTTCGTGGAGAACTTCAAGGTGGGGGACATGGCCCGCTACGGGCTGGACTGGGACTCGCTGCGCGCCCTCAACCCCCGGCTGGTCTACTGCAGCATCACCGGCTTCGGCCAGACCGGTCCCTACCGCGAGCGCGCCGGCTATGACTACGCGGTGCAGGGCATGGGCGGCCTCATGAGCATCACCGGGGAGCGCGACGACCTCGGCGGCGGTCCGCAGAAGGTCGGTGTCGCGGTGGCCGACCTGTTCACCGGCCTGTATGCGACGGTGGCCATCCTCGCCGCGCTGCGGCACGCCGAGCGCACCGGCGAGGGCCAGCACATCGACATGGCGCTGCTGGACACCCAGGTGGCCATGCTGGCCAACCTGGGCGCCAACTACCTGGTCAGCGGCAAGGTGCCGGGCCGGGCCGGCAACGCGCACCAGAACATCGTGCCCTACCAGGTGTTCGAGGTGGCGCCAGCCGCCGACGGCAGCAAGGACCACATCATCCTGGCGGTCGGCAACGACGGCCAGTTCGCCAAGTTCTGCGAAGTCGCGGGCCGGCCGGAACTGGCGCGCGACGAGCGCTTCGCGCGCAACCAGGACCGGGTGCGGCACCGCGCCGTGCTGGTGCCCCTGCTCGAGCAGGTGATGAAGGGCCGCGGCAAGGCCGACTGGCTGGCGGCGCTGGAGGCCGCCAAGGTGCCCTGCGGCGCGATCAACAACATCGGCGAAGTCTTTGCCGACCCGCAGGTGCGCGAACGCGGCATGGTGACCGAATGGCAGCACCCGCTGGCCGAGGCCCTGCGGCTGGTGGGCAGCCCGATCAAGATGGGCGCGACCCCGGTGCGCAGCGAGCGGCCGCCGCCGCTGCTGGGGCAGCACACGCACGAGGTGCTCGCCGGCGTGCTCGGCTGGGACGAGGAGCGCATTTCCGGGTTGCAGCAGCAGGGGGTGATCTGATGGCGAACTTCGTCCTGGTCCATGGCGCATGGCACGGCGGCTGGTGCTGGCAGCGGGTGGTGCAGGCGCTGGCGCGCGAAGGCCACCGGGCGCATGCGGTGACGCTGACCGGGCTGGGCGAGCGCGCCCACCTGCTGTCGCCGGCCATCACGCTCGAGACCCACATCCAGGACGTGGCAGCCGCCATCGAGGCCGAGGAGATGGACCAGGTCGTGTTGGCCGTGCACTCCTACGCCGGCATGATCGGCACCGCGATCGCCGACCGACTGGGCTCCCGGCTGCGGCACCTGGTCTACGTCGATGCGGTGGTTCCGCGCCCCGGCGAGAGCTGGAGCAGCACCCATGCGCGCGCCGTGCGCGAGGCCCGGCTGGCCAGCGCCGCCGCCTCGCCCGACTTCGCCCTCGCCGTGCCGGACCCCGACAACTACGGGCTGGTCACCGCCGACTACCAGTGGGTCAAGCGCCGGCTGACGCCGCAACCGGGCCATTGCTACGAAGCGGTGCTGGCCTTCGACCCGGCCCGCGTCGCCGCAATCCCGCGCACCTTCGTCAACTGCACGGCGCCGGCCCTGCCCACCATCGACGCGATCCGCCCGCGGATGGCCGACCCGAACCTCTGGGGCGGCGCCTGGCGTGGCGGCGCGGGGGCCCGCGTGGTCGAGCTGGCCACCGGCCATGACCCCATGGTCAGCCGCCCGGCCGAGCTGGCCGGCATCCTGTCGGGCTGCGCCTGAGGCCGCGGAAGAAACCTTTTGCCGGCGTGGGAGTCCATCCGGGTCGTAAACTGGACGGGCGATGAAGAAAGCACTGATTGGCGTGGTGGCCGCGGCCCTGGTGGCCGGGGGCGCCGCCGTGTTCCTGGGCACCGGGACGGCGGCTGCGCCGGAGTCGACGTTCGTGCTGCTGGATGGGAGCAAGAAGACCACCACCGACCTCAAGGGCAAGGTCACGCTGGTCAATTTCTGGGCCACGAGTTGCACCACCTGCGTCGCCGAGATGCCCCACATCGTGGAAACCTACGACAAGTACAAGTCGCGCGGCTACGAGACGCTGGCCGTCGCGATGAGCTACGACCCGCCGAGCTACGTCGTCAATTACGCCGAGACCCGCAAGCTGCCGTTCCCGGTGGCGATCGACAACACGGGCGCCGTGGCCAAGGCCTGGGGCGACGTGCAGATCACGCCCACCACCTACATCGTCAACAAGCGCGGCGAGATCGTGAAGCGCTACGTCGGCCAGCCCGACTTCGCCGAACTGCACCAGCTGATCGAGCGGCTGCTGGCGGAAGGGTGAATCAGCTTGCGATGAAAAGCGAAGGGCGCCGGTGGCGCCCTTTTTGTTGCCTGCATGCGCCGCGGCAGCGGCGCCATCCAGGTCACCGGTTCCGGAAATCGTCGTGGCAGGCCTTGCAGGTACCGGCGGTGGCGCCGAATGCGGCCTTCAGGTTGTCCAGGTTGTTGGTTTTGGCGGCGGCGAGCAGCTTGGCGGACTCGCCGACCAGCTTGTCGTTGTGCTCCTTGAACTTCACCTGCTCGGACCAGATCTCCGATTTCGCCTTGGTGTTACCCACCTTGTCGGTGCCGGCGACGAAGCCCGCCCACGGCAGCCGCGCCATCACGTTGACGATCTCGGCGTTTTCCACCGCCGCCTTCGCGTCGTAGGGGGCCTTGCCGTTCACCATGGCGCCGATGCGGCCGAAGTGCTGCGCCATCACGAACAGCGCGTTCTGGCGGTACTTCACGGCGTCCTCGGGCTTGGCGAATTGCGCCGAGGCGGGCGCCGCGAAGGCGACAGCAGCGGCGACGACGGCCAGGGGGGCGAAAAATCTCATGCAGTTCTCCGGGTTGATGGGTACCGCGGTGCGGCGCCGGGTTTGTAGCAAGAGTTCGCGGCACGACCACTCCACTCGGGAATTGGCGTGGCGCCGGCGCACTCGGCGATTGCACGCACAATCCGGCGCGTGAACGAACCCATGAGCACGCACACCATCCGGGTCTGGGACCTGCCGACCCGCCTGTTCCACTGGGCCCTGGTGGCCTGCGTCATCGGCTTGCTGGCGACCGCCTGGGCGCCGGGCACCTGGATCGAATGGCACGCCCGCCTGGGCATCGCCGTCCTGGCGCTGCTCGCGTTCCGGCTGGTCTGGGGCCTGGTCGGCGGCCGCTGGTCTCGGTTCGCCGCCTTGCTGCATGCGCCCGCCAGCGTGGTCGCCTACCTGCGCGGGCGGCCGCACCGGGATCACCTGGTGGGCCACAACCCCCTGGGCGCCGCGTCGGTGCTGGCCATGCTGGCCGCGCTGCTGGCCCAGGTCGGCACCGGCCTGGTCAGTGACGACGAGATCGCCTTCCAGGGGCCGCTCAACCGCCTGGTGGACACCGAGACCGGACTGGCCGCGACCGCCTGGCACGCCGACGTGGGCCAGTGGCTGCTGGTCGCGCTGATCGGCCTGCACGTCGCGGCCATCGTGTTCTACCAGTGGCGCAGGAAGCAGGACCTGGTCGGTCCCATGCTGCGCGGCGACAAGGTGCTGGCCTTCCCGGCAGCCCCGTCGCGCGACGATGCCGCCAGCCGGCTGGCGGCCCTGGGCGTGTTCGCGGCATGCGCCGGCGCGGTCTGGTGGCTGGTGCGATAGGCCCGCTATCCCGGCTGAGCTTGAGGCTCCGCGGGCTGCGGCTAAACTGCCCTGCTCTGCCACTACCTTTGCTGCCATTCCATTGCCGACGGCCGACCTGCCTGTGATCGAGGTGGCGACCGCCACCAGCCCCGAGGAGCTGGACGCCACGCGAGAGCTGTTCCGGGAGTACGCCCAGGGCCTGGGCGTGGACCTGTGCTTCCAGGGCTTCGACGACGAGCTGCTGTCCCTCCCGGGGGACTATGCGGCGCCCCACGGCACCCTGCTGCTGGCGCGGGTGGACGGCGCGTTGGCGGGCTGCTGTGCGCTGCGCCCGCTGATCGCCAGCGACTACCCCAATGCTGCCGAGATGAAGCGGCTGTACGTGCGCAAGGCCTTCCGCGGCTTCGGCCTGGGCCGCCGGCTGGCCGAGGCCATCCTGGATGCCGCCCGGCAGGGCGGCTATGCCTGCGTGCTGCTGGACACGCTGGATGACATGGAGGCGGCGCGGGCCCTGTACGAGGACCTGGGCTTCGTGGCGATCGATCCCTACTACCACAACCCCATCCCCGGGGCGCACTACCTCAAGGTCGACCTGTGAGAGGGAGCGCCCTCCCCGCACGGAGAGGGCACGCCGGGCGTCAGCCCTTGACCTGCGCCAGCAGGGTGCCGGCGTCGCTCACCTCGAACTTGCCCGGCGCCTCGACGTTGAGCGTGGCGACCTTGCCGTCCTTGACCAGCATGGAGTAGCGGGCGCTGCGCAGGCCCATGCCGCGGCCGGTGAGGTCCATGGTCAGGCCGGTGGCCTTGGCGAACTCGGCGCTGCCGTCGCCCAGCATGCGCACCTTGCCGTCGGTCTTCTGGTCGCGCGCCCAGGCGCCCATGACGAAGGCGTCGTTGACGCTGACGCACCAGATCTCGTCGACGCCGGCCTTCTTCAGTTCGTCGAACTGCTGCACGTAGCCGGGCACGTGCTTGGCCGAGCAGGTGGGCGTGAAGGCGCCGGGCAGGGCGAAGAGCGCGATGGTCTTGCCGGCGGCGGCGTCCTTCACCTTCACCGGGTTGGGGCCGATGCTGCAACCGTTGCCTTCGACTTCCGAGTACTCCTGCAGCGTGACGTCCGGCAGGCTGTCTCCGACCTTGATCATGGGTTCTCCTGTTGCGTGGGTGGAAAAAGAAAACGGCCCACATTGTGGGCCGTTTCGAATGGCGCTGCGCCGGGGTGGGTCAGACCGCCGCCGCCTTCTGGACCAGGCGCGTGGCGACCCAGTTCTTGGTCTTGGAGATCGGCCGGCTCTCGGTGATCTCGACCAGGTCGCCGACGTGGTACTCGCCCTTCTCGTCGTGGGCGTGGTACTTGCTCGAGCGCGCCACGATCTTGCCGTAGAGCTCGTGCTTGACGCGGCGCTCGACCAGGACCGTCACGGTCTTGGCGCGCTTGTCGCTCACCACCTTGCCGACCAGGGTGCGCTTGAGGGAGGTCTTGGCTTCCGTCATGTTCGTCACTCCTTACTTGGCGGCGGATTCGGCGCGCTTCTGGGCCAGGATGGTCTTGGCGCGCGCGATGTCGCGGCGCGTGACGCGCAGCGAGGCGGTGTTGTTCAACTGCTGGGTGGCCTTCTGCATGCGCAGGCCGAAGTGGGCCCGCTGCAGGTCCTTGACCTCGGCTTCGAGGGCGGCCACGTCCTTCTGGCGCAGGTCGGATGCTTTGCTCATGCTGTGCTCCTTACGCGCCGATCATGCGCGACACGAACGTGGTGCGCAGCGGCAGCTTGGCCGCGGCCAGGCGGAACGCCTCGCGCGCCAGTTCCTCGGGCACGCCCACGATCTCGTAGAGCACCTTGCCCGGCTGGATCTCGGCGACGTAGAACTCGGGGTTGCCCTTGCCGTTGCCCATGCGGACTTCGGCCGGCTTCTGCGAGATCGGCTTGTCGGGGAACACGCGGATCCAGATGCGGCCGCCGCGCTTGACGTGGCGGGAGATCGCGCGGCGCGCGGCCTCGATCTGGCGAGCCGTCAGGCGGCCGCGGTCGGTGGACTTCAGGCCGAAGTCACCGAAGGCGACCGTGTTGCCACGGGTCGCGATGCCGGTGTTGCGGCCCTTCTGCTCTTTGCGGTACTTGCGTCGAGCGGGTTGCAGCATGTTTACTCTCCTTTGCCGTCGGCCGGGGTGGCGGCCGGCGCGGCGACCTTGCGGGCTACGCGCTTAACGGCGGGTTTCGGCGCATCCGCGCCTCCAGTTGCCTCTTGGGGCTTGTCGCTGCCATCGGCAGGGGCGGCGCTGGTGCCGGCGCCGGCACCGCCGCGCGGACCGCGCGAGGGGCCACGGCGATCGCCGCCGGGGCCGCCACGGCCGTCACGGCGCGGGCCGCGCGGACCACGGCGCTCCTCGCCCTCGGGGCGGGGGGTGCTGTCCAGCGACGGCGCATCGCTGCGGCCGAGGGTGTCGCCCTTGTAGACCCAGACCTTGACGCCGATGACGCCATAGGTGGTCTTGGCCTCGGAGAAGCCGTAGTCGATGTCGGCGCGCAGCGTGTGCAGCGGCACGCGACCTTCGCGGTACCACTCGGTGCGCGCGATCTCGATGCCGTTCAGGCGGCCCGAGGACATGATCTTGATGCCCTGCGCGCCCAGGCGCATGGCGTTCTGCATCGCGCGCTTCATGGCGCGGCGGAACATGATGCGCTTCTCGAGCTGCTGGGTGATCGAGTCGGCGATCAGCTGGGCATCGACTTCGGGCTTGCGCACTTCCTCGATGTTGACGGCGACCGGCACGCCCAGGCGGGTGGCCAGTTCCTTCTTCAGCGCCTCGATGTCCTCGCCCTTCTTGCCGATCACCACGCCCGGGCGGGCCGAGTAGATGGTGATGCGGGCGTTCTTGGCGGGGCGCTCGATCAGCACGCGCGAAACCGCGGCGTTCTTCAGCTTGCTCTTGAGGTAGTCGCGGACCTTGATGTCCTCGGCCAGCATGCCGGCGAAGTCGCGGTTGTTGGCGTACCAGCGGCTGGCCCAGTTGCGGCTGACCGAGAGACGGAAGCCGGTCGGGTGGATTTTTTGTCCCATATTCTTGCCTTGCCTCAGTTGCCGACCGTCACGTACACATGGCACGTGGGCTTGCTGATGCGGTTGCCGCGACCCTTGGCACGCGCCGTGAAGCGCTTGAGCGTGGCGCCCTGTTCGACGTAGATGGTCTTGACCTTCAGTTCGTCGATGTCGGCGCCTTCGTTGTGCTCGGCGTTCGCGATGGCGGACTCCAGCACCTTGCGCACCACGATGGCGGCCTTCTTCTGGGTGAAGTTCAGGATGTTCAGGGCCTGGTCCACCTTCTTGCCGCGGATCAGGTCGGCCACCAGCCGGCCCTTGTCGACGGACAGGCGGACGCCGCGGAGGACTGCACGGGTTTCCATGGTGTCTGCTCCTTACTTCTTCTGGACTTTCTTGTCCGCCGGGTGGCCCTTGAAGGTGCGCGTCAGGGCGAACTCGCCGAGCTTGTGGCCCACCATCTGGTCGGTCACGTAGACCGGGACGTGCTGCTTGCCGTTGTGCACGGCGATGGTCAGCCCGATGAACTCGGGCAGGATCATCGAGCGGCGCGACCAGGTCTTGATCGGCTTCTTGTCCTTGGTCGTCACGGCCTTGTCGGCCTTGGCCACCAGGTGGTGGTCCACGAACGGACCCTTCTTGAGAGAGCGAGTCATCTGTGCGACCCCTTACTTCTTGCGACGCGAGACGACGAAGGTCTGCGTGCGCTTGTTGTTACGCGTGCGGTAGCCCTTGGTCAGGTTGCCCCACGGATCGACCGGCGGCTTGCCCGTGCCGGTGCGGCCCTCGCCGCCGCCGTGCGGGTGGTCGATCGGGTTCATCGCGACGCCGCGCACCGTCGGGCGGATGCCCATGTGGCGCTTGACGCCGGCCTTGCCGAGCTGGCGCAGGCTGTGCTCTTCGTTGGCCACTTCGCCGATGGTGGCGCGGCACTCGATGTGCACGCGGCGCACTTCGCCGGAGCGCATGCGCACCTGCGCGTAGGTGCCCTCGCGGGCCAGCAGCGTCGCCGAGGTGCCGGCCGACCGCGCGATCTGCGCGCCCTTGCCGGGCTGCAGCTCGATGCAGTGGATGGTCGAACCCACCGGGATGTTGCGGATCGGCAGGGTGTTGCCGGCGCGGATCGGGGCCTCGGAGCCGGACACCAGCTGGGCGCCGACTTCCAGCCCGCGCGGGGCAATGATGTAGCGGCGCTCGCCGTCGGCATACACCACCAGGGCGATGTGGGCCGTGCGGTTCGGGTCGTACTCGATGCGCTCCACCTTGGCTGGGATGCCGTCCTTGTTGCGCACGAAGTCCACCACGCGGTAGTGGTGCTTGTGGCCGCCGCCCTTGTGGCGAACGGTGATGTGGCCGTTGTTGTTGCGGCCGGCCTTCTGGAACTTCTTCTCCAGCAGGGGCGCGTACGCCTCACCCTTGTACAGGTGGTCGCGCGTGACCTTGACCACGGCACGCTGGCCGGGCGAGGTCGGTTTCATCTTCACGACTGCCATGATTTACGCGGCCTCCCCGGAGAGGTTGAGCTCCTGGCCTTCCTTGAGCGTCACGTAGGCCTTGCGAACGTTGTCGCGGCGGCCCACCGAGCGGCCGAAGCGCTTGGTCTTGCCCTTGGTATTGACCACCGACACGCCGGTGACCTCGACCTTGAACATCAGTTCCACGGCAGCCTTGATCTCGGGCTTGGTGGCGTCCTGCAGCACCTTGAAGGTGACCGCATTGGTCTTGTCCGCCACGTGCGTCGCCTTCTCGGAGACGACCGGTGCGAGCAGCACCTGCATCAGGCGGCCTTCGTCGAACTTGCGCTCGGCGGGAGTGGGGTTCACACGGCTCATGCGAACATCTCCTTGAGCTGGTCGAGGGCACCCTTGGTGAGCAGCACCTTCTTGAAGTGCACCAGCGACAGCGGATCGGCGTAACGCGGCTCGAGCACGAGCACGTTGGCCAGGTTGCGGGAGGCGAGGTACAGGTTCTCGTCGACTTCCTCGGCGATCACCAGCACCGACTCGAGGTTCATCGCCTTGAACTTCGCGGCCAGCTGCTTGGTCTTGGGCGAATCCACCTTGAGGGAGTCGACCACGGCCAGGCGCCCTTCGCGGGCCAGCTGGGAGAAGATGGACGCCATGCCGGCGCGGTACATCTTCTTGTTGATCTTCTGGGTGAAGTTCTCTTCCGGGCTGTTCGGGAAGATGCGGCCGCCCCCGCGCCACAGCGGCGAGGAGGTCATGCCGGCGCGGGCGCGGCCCGTGCCCTTCTGCTTGAACGGCTTCTTGGTCGAGTGCTTGACCTGCTGGCGGTCCTTCTGGGCACGCGTTCCCTGGCGGGCATTGGCCTGGTAGGCCACGACGATCTGGTGGACCAGGTCCTCGTTGTATTCACGGCCGAACACGGTCTCGGGCGCGTCCACCTTGGACGCGGCCTGGCCCTGCTCGTTCAGGAGTTCGAGTTGCATGAGGCTTCGCTCCCTTACTTCGAGGCAGCCTTGGGCTGCGCGGAGGCCTTGGCCTTCACGGCCGGGCGCACGGTGACGAAACCACCCTTGGCACCGGGCACGGCGCCGCGGATCAGCAGCAGCTGGCGCGCTTCGTCGATGCGGATGACGTCCAGGTTCTGGGTGGTGACGGTCTCGTCGCCCAGGTGGCCGGTCATCTTCTTGCCCGGGAACACGCGGCCAGGGTCCTGCGCCATGGAGATCGAACCCGGCACGTTGTGCGAACGGCTGTTGCCGTGCGAGGCGCGCTGCGAGCTGAAGTTGTGGCGCTTGATGGTGCCGGCGTAGCCCTTGCCGATCGAGGTGCCCTGCACGTCGACCTGCTGGCCCACGGAGAACACGTCGGCCACGGGCAGGGTGGCGCCGGCGGCGTACTTGCCGGCGGCCTCGGCCGTCACGCGGAATTCCTGGATGATTTCGCCCGCTTCCACGCCGGCCTTGGCCAAATGGCCGGCCAGGGGCTTGGACACGCGCGAGGGACGGCGCTTGCCGAACGTGACCTGCAGGGCCACGTAGCCGTCGTTTTCCTGGGTCTTGACCTGGGTGACGCGGTTGCCCGACACGTCGACCACCGTGACGGGAATGGCATCCCCGTCATCGGTGAACAGGCGCATCATGCCCACCTTGCGGCCCAGCAACCCGAGGGAGTTGCTCTGACTCATGTTCTTGCTCCGTTGCTTTCACCGCAGCCGCTGCAATTGGCTTCTGCGTTGGACGTCGCGCCCCAGGGGCGAAACGGCGAAAGAAGGTTGAAAAAAGCTCCGCACCTTGACGGCGCGGAGCCCGAGATTATAGACCGGCCCCGGCAAAGCTGCCAAGAGCGGGTACTGACTTCCTCGCTGCCGTGTTTACTGCAGCTTGATTTCGACGTCCACGCCGGCCGGCAGGTCCAGCTTCATCAGCGCGTCCACGGTCTTGTCGGTCGGGTCGACGATGTCCATGAGGCGCTGGTGGGTGCGGATCTCGAACTGGTCGCGCGAGCTCTTGTTGACGTGCGGCGAGCGCAGGATGTCGAAGCGCTTCATGCGCGTCGGCAGGGGCACCGGGCCCTTGACGATGGCGCCGGTGCGCTTGGCGGTGTCGACGATCTCGGCGGCGGACTGGTCGATCAGCTTGTAATCGAAGGCCTTGAGGCGGATGCGGATCTTTTGTTGAGCCATTTCTGTTTCCTAATCAGTTGGGGTCGGAGCACATCGCTTCGCGAGTGATCTGACCCCAAAGCCTCATTCCATGATCTTGGCGACGACGCCGGCGCCCACGGTCTTGCCGCCCTCGCGGATGGCAAAGCGCAGGCCCTCTTCCATGGCGATCGGGGCGATCAGCTTGACGGTGATCGTCACGTTGTCGCCGGGCATCACCATCTC
>NZ_DASPLW010000009.1:0-47784 GCF_035627355.1 Ramlibacter sp. | reverse complement strand
TGGGCGTGGTGTCTTCGGTCATGCGCTCTCCTGTGAACGGGGCATTTTCCGCCATCCCGCGATGCCCCTGCCCGCGGCGCCTACACTTCCAGCCTTATGCAAGCCGCCTCCACCCTGACCCTCGCCTTCGCCGCCGCGTTGCTGGCCACGCTCGGCACCAAGTTCTGGCTGGCCAGCCGGCAGATCCGGCATGTGGCCCGGCACCGCGGCGCCGTGCCGGCTGCCTTTGCCGGCAAGGTGTCGCTCGAAGCCCACCAGCGCGCGGCCGACTACACGATCGCAAAACTCCGCTTCGGCCTGCTCACCACGGCCTTCGGCGCCGCCGTGCTGCTCGGCTGGACGCTGCTCGGCGGGCTGGATGCGCTCAATGTCGCCGTGCGCGACGCGGTGCAACCCGCCTGGGGCAACATGGCCTACCAGCTCGCCCTGCTGGCGGCCTTCAGCGTCATTGGCGGCCTGCTCGATCTGCCGTTCGAGCTGTGGAGCACCTTTCGCATCGAGCAGCGCTTCGGCTTCAACCGCATGACGTGGAAGCTCTACCTGGCCGATCTGGCCAAGAGCCTGCTCGTCGGCACCTTGCTGGGCCTGCCGATCGCTGCGCTCATCCTGTGGCTGATGGGCGCGGCCGGCGCGAGCTGGTGGCTCTGGGCCTGGGCGGCGTGGGTGAGCTTCAGCCTGCTGATGCTGGTGATCGTGCCCACCGTCATCGCGCCACTGTTCAACAAGTTCGAGCCGCTGGCGGACGAGTCGTTGCGCGCACGCGTGCAGGCCCTGATGGCGCGCTGCGGGTTCAAGGCCAAAGGGCTGTTCGTGATGGACGGCTCCAAGCGCTCAGCGCATGCCAACGCCTACTTCACCGGCTTCGGCGCCGCCAAGCGGGTGGTCTTCTTCGACACGCTGCTGTCGCGACTCTCGGCCGACGAGGTGGACGCCGTGCTGGCCCACGAGCTGGGGCATTTCCGGCACAAGCACCTGCTGAAGATGATCGTCCTGCTGTTCGCCTTCAGCGCGATCGGCTTCTGGCTGCTGGGGCTGCTGTCGCGCCAGCCCTGGTTCTACACGGGGCTGGGCGTGGCCCCCAACCTGGAAGGGCCGAACGACGCGCTGGCGCTGGTGCTGTTCCTGCTCGTGGTGCCGCTGTTCACCTTCTTCATCTCGCCGCTGATGGCGCAGCTGTCGCGCCGCAACGAATTCCAAGCCGACGCCTTCGCCGTGGCGCAGACCGGCTCGCGCGACCTGCGCAACGCCCTGCTCAAGCTGTACGAGGACAACGCCTCGACGCTCACGCCCGATCCCCTGTACGTCAGGTTCTACTACTCGCACCCGCCGGCCTCGGAACGGCTGGCGAGGATGGCCGCCGCCGGAGGTGCACCATGAGCTCCATGCTGAAGACGAAGGACTGGGCGGGCGTCACGCGCCGTGCACTCACGCCGACCGAGATCGTGACCCGCCTGGCCGCCCTGCCCGGCTGGCAGCTCACCGGCGACGGCCCCGATGTCGCGATCGAGAAGACCTTCACCTTCGCCAACTGGTACGAGACGATCTCGTTCGTGAACGCCGTGGCCTTCGTCGCCAACACGCAGGACCACCACCCGGACCTGTCGGTGCACTACAGCCGCTGCGTGGTGCGCTTCAACACCCACGACGTCAAGGGCCTGTCGACCTCGGACTTCGAGTGCGCCGCCCTGGTGGACGGGCTGCTGGCCTGATGGACGGCGCCCTTGGCTGAGCGCGAGGGCCTGTCGCCCGGCCTGGTGGTGGCCGGCTTCGGCCGCCACGTGCTGGTGGAGTCCCCCGACGGCAGCCGGCGCATCTGCCATCCGCGCGGCAAGAAGACCCAGGCCGTGGTCGGCGACCGGGTGCAGTGGCTGCCCGCGCACGACGAAGGCAGCATCGAGCAGGTCGAGCCGCGCCGCAACCTGTTCTACCGGCAGGACGAGATCCGCACCAAGTCCTTTGCCGCCAACCTCGACCAGGTGCTGGTGCTGATCGCCGCCGAGCCGGAGTTCTCCGAGCAGCAACTGGCCCGCGCGCTGATCGCGGCCGAGGCCGAGCGCATCACGCCGCTGGTGGCCCTGAACAAGAGCGACCTGGTCGAGCCCTTCGAGCGCGCCTGGAACCGGCTGCTGCCCTACCAGCAGATGGGCTACGGGGTGCTGCCGCTGTCGCTGCGGCTGTCAGGCGAGGTGGACCGGCAGCACCTGATGGCGCACCTGCAGGGCAAGACCACGCTGGTGCTCGGGCCCTCGGGTGCCGGCAAGAGCACGCTGATCAACCTGCTGGTGCCGGGCGCCGCCGCGCAGACCGGCGAGATCTCGCGCGCGCTGAGTTCGGGTCGGCACACCACCACCAGCACCACCTGGTACTGGGTGGACGCGGAGCGCAGCACGGCGCTGATCGACTCGCCCGGCTTCCAGGAATTCGGCCTGCACCACATCGAGCCAGCCCAACTGGCCGGGCTGATGCGCGACCTCAAGCCGCACATCGGCCACTGCCGCTTCTACAACTGCACCCACCGGCACGAGCCGGGCTGCGCCGTGATTTCAGCGGTCGCGCACGCGGAGGCGGAGCATCCGGTGACGGCGAACCGGTACCGGATCTATTGCGATCTCTTTGACGAGCTGAGTGCGCCGCAGCGGTACTGAGGCCTGGCCCGGAGGGCAGCGCCGCCGCCCTCCTCTTCGCCATCACCCGAGCAAGTTCGCCAGCGTCAGGAGCGCCAGCAGCACCATCCACAGCACCACCGAGCGCCAGACCAGGCCGACGACGCTGCGCAGGTGGGCCGGTTCGGCCTCGCGGCCGGGCGTGCTTTCGCCGCCGGGGGTGTCCGGAGCACCGGAGGCCGCCACGCTGAAGGCCTGCGAGCTGTTCGGCGCGAAGGCCGAGCGCAGGGCCTCGCCGCCCAGGCGCACGTTCACCGCGCCGGAGGTGGCGGCCAGCACCACGCCGTCGTTGTCGTCGGGGAAGCGCTGCGCGTGGTGGCGCCAGCAGTCGATCGCCTCCTCGAAGCTGCCGACCACGGCAAAGGCCAGCGCCGTCATGCGCGCGGGCAGCCAGTCGATGGACGACCAGGCGCGAGTGGCGGCGGATTGCAGCGCCTCGCTGGCGGGGTGGGTCTGCATGCGGCTGCGGTGGCGCCAGTAGCGGGTCACGAACTCGCTCATGCGGTAGAACACCGCGCCCGCCGGCCCCAGGCCGAAGGCCGCCAGCACCGAGAACCAGGCCAGCACGCCGAACACGTGGCGGTGCGCGGCCAGCACCGAGTACTCGATCACGTGGCGCACGATCTCGCGCCGCGGCAGTTCGGCTGCATCGACCTGCTGCCAGTGGGCGAGCAGGTCGCGCGCACGCTCCTCATCGCCGGCGTCGAGCGCGTCGCGGATCGCGGTGAAGTGGTGGCTGAACTGACGGAAGCCCAGCGTCACGTACAGCACCGCCACGCTCCAGACCATGGCGGCCGGCCAGCCTACCCCCACCATCAGCGCCCAGTGGATGCCCAGCGCGCCCAGCGAGGGCAGCACCACGGCCACCGCCCAGGTGATCCACCCGTGGTGGGTCTTGCCGGCGTCGAAGTTGCGGCTGGCCCAGCGCGCCCACCCCCGCAAGCCCGCGTGGATCGGGTTGTGCCGCGCCAGCGGCCGCACCTGTTCGAGCAGCAGGGCGAACAGGATGGCGAAGAAGGACATGGGCGGGGATGATACTGACCCGTCGGTCGAGCGGGAGCAAGCCCGACCAGGGTGCCGGGAGCCGTGGATGGCCGCCGCAGCGCGCCCGCGAATGCGGGGCGGGAACGACGGATCAGGCCGACAGGAAGCGGTAGAAGTTGCGCAGCATCGCCGCCGTGGCGCCCCAGATGAAGCGTTCCTCGGCGCCGTCCATGTAGGGCATGGAGAACCACTCGCGCTGCACGCCCATGAACTCGAAGACGTGGCGCCGGTGGTGCGAGGGATCCATCAGGAAGCGCAGCGGCACCTCGAAGGCATTGGCCACCTCGTGGGGGTTGAGCCGCAGCGGCGCATCGGGCTGCACCAGCCCCACGACCGGCGTGACGATGAAGCGGGTGCCGGTGGTGAAGGTCGGCATGCTGCCCAGCACCTCGACCCGGCCGGCGTCCAGCCCGATCTCCTCCTCGGCCTCGCGAAGCGCCGTGTGCGCCTCGTCGGCATCGGTGTCGTCGCGCTTGCCGCCGGGAAAGGCCACCTGGCCCGAGTGCGTCTTCAGGTGGGTGGCCCGCTCGGTCAGCAGCACCGTGGGCTCGTCGCGCATGACGATGGGCACCAGCACCGAGGCCAACGCCGGCTGGCGGTCGGTGAAGCGCCGCTCGGCCCAGATCTCCGGCTCCCAGGGCGGCGCGGTCCGGAAGCGCTGGCGGATCGCGCCCGGCACCAGCGCTTCGCGCGCCACCGCGGGCAGGTGGGCGTCGATGCCGGCCACCGGCACCTTGCGCGGGTCGAAGTCGGGCTGCTTCGACAGCGGCGGCAGGTCGGCCGGCAAGGGTGGGATCGGATCGATGGGCATGGTGGGTCGGGAACGAAAAACCGCCGCAACCCTGCACGGGCGGCGGCGGCTCCAGGCGGCGGATTGCCGTTTACTCGGTGGCGGCAGCCGCCTTGTCCTTGTTGGCGTAGACCAGCTTTTCCTTGATGCGGGCCGACTTGCCGCTGCGCTCGCGCAGGTAGTACAGCTTGGCGCGGCGCACGTCGCCGCGGCGCTTGACCTCGACGCCGGCGATCAGCGGGCTGTAGGTCTGGAAGGTGCGCTCCACGCCTTCGCCGCTGGAGATCTTGCGCACGGTGAAGGCGCTGTTCAGGCCGCGGTTGCGCTTGGCGATGACCACGCCTTCGTAGGCCTGCAGGCGCTTGCGGTTGCCTTCGACGACCTTGACGCTGACGATCACGGTGTCGCCGGGCGCGAAGTCGGGGATGTTCTTGCCCAGGCGGGCGATTTCCTCTTGCTCGAGGGTCTGGATCAGGTTCATGGTGGTTCCTTCGATCGTGCCCGCGCTGCGCAAAAGGCCCCGCGTCAACCGCCTTCGAAAGGCGGGCCCGGGGCGGCCGGGCAGAGGATCGGAAAGCCGATGATTATAGCCCGTCGGCGCCGGCCGGCCCCAGGGAGGCCAGGAAGGCCTCGTCCCGGGCGTCCAGCCGGCCGGCCGCGCGGGCCGCGGCCAGCAGGTCGGGGCGCAGGCGGGCCGTGGCCTCCAGCCGGCGCTGGCGCCGCCACTGCTCGATCTGCGCATGGTGGCCCGACAGCAGCTCGCCCGGCACGCGCCGCCCTTCCCAGTCTTCCGGCCGGGTGTAGTGGGGGCAGTCCAGCAGGCCGTCGATGGCGGGGTTGAAGCTGTCGGCCTCGTGGCTGCCGGCCTCGTTCAGCACGCCCGGCTGCAGGCGCGCCACCGCATCCAGCAGCGCCATGGCGGCGATCTCGCCGCCCGAGAGCACGAAGTCGCCCAGGCTCAGCTGCACGTCGACGTAGGCGTCGATGAAGCGCTGGTCGATGCCCTCGTATCGGCCGCACAGCAGGATCGCGCCCTCGCCCGCCGACCACTGCGCGACCTGGCCGTGGTCGAGCCGGCGCCCGGTCGGCGAGAACAGCACCAGCGGCGCGGCATCGCCGCGGTCGGTGCGCACCGCGGCCAGGCAGCGCGCCAGCGGCGCCGCCATCATCACCATGCCGGGGCCGCCGCCGAACGGGCGATCGTCCACGCGCCGGTAGTTGCCTTCGGCGAAGTCGCGCGGATTCCACAGCCGCACGTCGACCTGCTTCGATTCGAAGGCGCGCCGGGTGACGCCGCTGTCGAGGAAGGGGCCGAACAGCTCGGGGAACAGCGTGAGGACGTCGAAGCGCATGGCCTGCGCCTCAGTAGTCGGGCTGCCAGTCGACGGTGATGCGCCGGCCGGCGATGTCCACCTGGTCCACGTAGGCCGACACGAAGGGGATCATGCGTTCGGCCGGCTTGTCGCCGTCCTGGTAGCCGATCACCAGCACCGTCTGCGGCCCGGTGGACAGCAGGTCGCGCACGGTGCCCAGCTCGACCCCCTCGCGGTTGACGACGGCCAGCCCGATCAGGTCGACCCAGTAGTACTCGTCGTCGGCGGGCGTCGGGAAGCTGGATCGCGGAACGAAGATGCGGGCGCCCTTGAGCGCCTCGGCGGCGTCGCGGTCGTCGACCTCGAGCGCCTTGGCGACCACGCTGTCGGAATGCTCCTTGGCCTCTCGCACGCGCAGCAGCACCGTGCCGGCGAATGCCGGCTTGACCGCCTTCTCGGGCGGCTGCAGGTACCAGCGGCGGGAAGAAAAAAGCGCTTCCGGGGAAGCGCTGTGGGGCTGGACCTTGAACCAGCCCTTGATGCCCCAGGCGTCGTGGATGCGCCCGACTTCGACCGCATCGGCCGGCAGCTCGGCCGGCTCCAGCCCGGGGGCCATGGGAGGCGTCAGGCCGCGGCGGGAGCGGCGGCCGGCGTGGCCTTGGCGCCCTGCTTGATCAGGCGCTCGACGGTGGGCGAAGCCTGGGCACCGACGCTGCGCCAGTAGGTCAGGCGGTCCTGGGCGATGCGCAGGGTTTCCTCGCCGCCCTTGGCGGTCGGGTTGTAGAAGCCCAGGCGCTCGATGAAGCTGCCGTCGCGGCGCACGCGCTTGTCGGCGACCACGATGTTGAAGAACGGACGGCCCTTGGAACCGCCGCGGGAGAGTCGGATGACGACCATGATTTATCCTTCGGGTGGAAAGCCGGCGCCCCCTTGCAGGGACCTGAAAGCCGGCTTCGACGAAATCCCCCAGCGTTGAGACACGCGACATGGCCACCCGGCCAGCGACACGCTGGAAAGCCCGCGATTATAGACTGCCCGCCCCGAATGCCCCTGATACGCCCGGCCACCGCCGACGACCTGCCCGCGATCGCCGCGATCTATGCCCACCACGTGCGGTTCGGCACCGGCACCTTCGAGACCACCCCGCCCACGAACGATGAGATGGCCGCCCGGCATGCCGACGTGCGGGCCAAGGGGCTGCCCTGGCTGGTGGCCGAGCAGGACGGCCAGGTGCGCGGCTACGCCTACTGCCAGTGGTTCAAGCCCCGTCCCGCCTACCGCTTCTCGGCCGAGGACTCCATCTACCTGCACCCGGATGCCGCCGGCCAGGGACTGGGCCGGCAGCTCCTGGCCGCCCTGGCCGACCAGGCCGAAGCGGCCGGCGTGCGCAAGCTCATCGCCGTGATCGGCGATTCGGCCAACGCGGCCTCGATCGGCGTGCACCGCGCGCTCGGGTTCACGCCGGTCGGCACCATCGCCGCCTGCGGCTGGAAGTTCGACCGCTGGCTGGACATCGTGCTGATGGAAAAGGTGCTGGGCGCCGGCAGCAGCACCCCGCCGGAGGCGGCATGAAGAGCAAGACCCTCGCGGCGTGGCTGGCCTTCGTGGGCGGCCCGGTCGGCCTGCACCGCTTCTACCTGCACGGCCTGGGCGACTGGCTGGCCTGGCTGCTGCCCCTGCCCACGCTGGCCGGCGCCTACGGCGTGCTGCGGATGTGGTCGCTGGGCCAGAACGACGGGCTCAGCTGGGTGCTGATCCCGATCGGCGGCATCACCTTCGCCGCCTGCTGCCTGACGGCCATCGTCTACGGGCTGATGACGCCGGAGCGCTGGAACGAGCGCTTCAACCCGCAGGCCGATCCGCAGGCCCCGGCTGGCCAGACGCGCTGGGCCACCATCTGGGCCATCGTCGCCTCCCTGATGATCGGCACCGGCGTGCTGATGGCCAGCATCGCGATCGGCTTCCAGGGGTACTTCCAGTACCAGGTGGAAGAGGGCCGGAAGATTTCGCAGTAGTTCCGACCGCAGGTCGAACCGTTCGCGCGGATGACTAGAAGACCTGGAGACTGATCCAGTACCCCACCGCCGCCATGAACGCGCTGGCGGGGATGGTGAAGATCCACGCCCACACGATGTTCCCCGCCACGCCCCAGCGCACCGCGCTGGCGCGCTGGGTGGCGCCGACGCCGACGATGGCGCCCGTGATGGTGTGGGTGGTGGACACGGGGATGCCCAGCGCGGTGGCCAGGAACAGCGTCATGGCGCCGCCGGTCTCGGCGCAGAAGCCGCCCACCGGCTTGAGCTTGGTGATCTTCTGGCCCATGGTCTTTACGATGCGCCAGCCGCCGAACATGGTGCCCAGGCCGATCGCCAGGTAGCAGCTGACGATGACCCACAGCGGCGGCGAGTCGGCACCCTTGGACACGTAGCCGGTGGCGATCAGCAGCAGCCAGATGATGCCGATGGTCTTCTGCGCGTCGTTGCCGCCGTGCCCCAGGCTGTAGGCACCGGCCGAGACCAGCTGCAGGCGCCGGAACCAGCGGTCGATGCGCGAGGGGCGCACGCGCCGGAAGGCGTGCGCCACCAGCACCATCATCAGCGAGCCGAACAGGAAGCCCAGCAGCGGCGAGACGAAGATGAACAGCACCGTCTTGCCGATGCCGCCGGCGATCAGCGAGCCGGCCCCGGTCTTGGCGATGACCGCGCCCACGATGCCGCCGATCAACGCGTGCGAGCTGCTGCTGGGGATGCCGTAGTACCAGGTGATGATGTTCCAGAGGATGGCGCCCAGCAGCGCGCCGAAGACGACGTGGGTGTCCACCACGCCGGGCTCGACGATGCCCTTGCCCACCGTGGCGGCCACGCTCAGGTGGAACACGCCGATCGCGACGACGTTGAAGAAGGCCGCGAACAGCACCGCCTGGGTGGGGCGCAGCACGCCGGTGGACACGACGGTGGCGATGGAGTTCGCCGCGTCGTGGAAGCCGTTCATGAAGTCGAACGCCAGCGCCAGCGCGACCAGCATGATCACCACCCAGAGGGCGGCCTGCATCGGTTCCATGCGAAGTGCCCCGCGGTCAGGAGTTCTCGAGGACGATGCCCTCGATCACGTTGGCCACGTCCTCGCACTTGTCGGTGATGGTCTCCAGCAGCTCGTAGATGGCCTTGAGCTTGAGCACCTCGCGCACGTCCGGCTCGTCGCGGAACAGCTTGGTCATCGCCGCGCGCATCACGCGGTCGGCGTCGGACTCGAGCCGGTCGATCTCCTCGCAGGTCTTGAGGGCGGCCTCGGCGGTGGACGCGTCGGCCAGGCCGCCGATCATGGAAACCGCCTCGCGCAGGCGTTCGACGCACTTGACCGCCAGGTCGGCCAGCCGCGCGATCTCCTCGTTCACGCGCCGCAGGTCGTACAGCGACATGGTCTCGGCCGTGTCCTGGAACAGGTCGGCCACGTCGTCCATGGTGTTGATCAGCCGGTGGATCTGGTCGCGGTCGATCGGCGTGATGAAGGTCTTGTGGATGAGACGGTTGACCTCGTGGGTGACGCGGTCGGCCGAGCGCTCCGCGTTGTCGACCTCGAGCGTGTAGCGCTCGCGCAGGTTCAGGTCGTCGTAGTTGGCCACCAGGTGCGAGAAAGCATGCGCCGCCTCGACGACGCGTCCCGCGTGCTGGTTGAACATCTCGTAGAAGTTGCCCTCGCGGGGCAGGAGCTTGCCGAACAGCATCGGTGTTGGCCTTCGAGCATTTCTTGTTGACAGGCGAGTGTAACGTCGCCCCTCTGCAGGGACTTCTTCGCTCAGCCGCTGCGGAACATGAAGTAGACCGCGCCGACCATGCACAGGGCGGCCCACAGGTAGTCGAGCTTGAGCGGTTCGCGCAGGTACAGCGCCGCGAACGGCACGAACACCGACAGCGTGATCACTTCCTGCAGGATCTTCAGCTGCGCCACCGAGAAGCCGGCGTTGCGGTAGCCGATGCGGTTGGCCGGCACCTGCAGCAGGTACTCGGCCAGCGCGATGCCCCAGCTGACCAGCGCCGCCACGTACCAGGGACTGGTCGCCAGGTTGCGCAGGTGCCCGTACCAGGCCATCGTCATGAAGACGTTGGAGGCGACGAGCAGCACAATCGCCTGCGTCGAAAACGGAAGGACGGCCAGCGCGTTCATGACGGAATTATCCCGCGGCACCGATGGGCTTACTGGGCGCATCGTGCACGCCGATGCCCACCTGGTCGTGGCCGACAAGCCCGCCGGCCTGCTGTGCGTGCCGGGGCGCGGCGAGGGCAAGCAGGACTGCCTGTCGGCCCGCGTGCAGGCCCGCTGGCCCGACGCCCTGATCGTGCACCGGCTGGACATGGCGACCTCCGGCCTGTGCGTGTTCGCGCGCGGGGCCGACGTGCAGCGCCGACTCGGCATGGCCTTCGCGGATCGCGCGGTGGACAAGCGCTACGAGGCGGTGGTCGCGGGCGAGCCGGCCGGTGAAGCCGGCCGGATCAACCTGCCGCTGCTCGTCGACTGGCCCAACCGGCCGCGGCAGAAGGTCGACCCCCAAGCCGGCAAGCCCAGCCTCACGCTCTGGCGCAAGCTGGGCCGCGGCCCACAGCCGGGCACGACGCGGCTGCAGCTGGAGCCGGTCACCGGCCGCTCGCACCAGCTGCGCGTGCACCTGGCCGCGATCGGCCATCCCATCCTGGGCGATGCGCTGTACGCGCCCGAAGCCGTGCAGGCGGCGTCGCCGCGGCTGCTGCTGCATGCCTGCGCGCTGCGGCTGAGGCATCCGGCCAGCGGCGATACGGTCGAGTGGAACAGCCCCGTGCCTTTCTGAACGGGCTCGCCTGCGCTAGGCTGCAGGCATGAACACCCTCACCCGCCGCACCCTCACCGCCGCGCTGGTGTTCGCGCCCGCCCTGCTGCGCGCGCAGGCCCCGCGACGGCTGCGCCCCACCCCTTCGCAGACCGAAGGCCCCTTCTATCCGGTGCGGCTGCCCGCCGACAGCGACAACGACCTGCTGCGCAGCGGCTCGCAGCAGTACGCCAAGGGCCAGCCCGCATCGCTCGAAGGCACGGTGACCGACGTGGACGGGCGCCCGCTCGCGGGCGCGACGGTGGAGATCTGGCAGTGCGACGAAGCCGGCCACTACCACCATCCCGGCGACGGCGGCCGCGCCGACCCGGCGTTCCAGGGCTTCGGCCGCGTGACCACGGGCGCCGACGGCCGCTACCGCTTCCGCACCATCCGCCCCGCGCCCTACAGCGGGCGCACCCCGCACATCCACGTGAAGGTCAAGGACGGCGGGCACGAGCTGCTGACCACGCAGCTCTATGTGGAAGGCGACCCGCACAACGAGCGCGACTTCCTGTGGCGCCGGCTGGACGACGCGGGCCGGCGTGCGCTGACCGTGCCCTTCCGCGCCGGCGGCGACGGGCTGCAGGCGCACTTCGCTATCGTGGTCGAGGCCTGAGACACCGACGCGCATGCTGGCTTAGCATCGCGCGCATGACCGCATCGACCCACCTTTCCATCCTCACCGGCGCCTCGCGCGGCATGGGCCTTGCCATGGCCGAGCAGCTGCTCGACGCCGGCCACGACCTGCTGTGCCTTTCGCGCAAGACCAACGACGCGCTGGCGCAGCGCGCCGAGCGCGCCGGGCGCCGCCTCGAGCAGTGGCCGCAGGACCTGGGGCGCGCCGAGGCGGCGGCCGCGCGGCTGGAGACCTGGCTCACCGAACGTGGGCCGCAGGGCTTGGCGAGCGTCACCCTGATCAACAACGCCGGCGTGCTGCCCCGGATCGCCCCGCTGGGCGAGATTCCCGCAGCCGACCTGGCGCAGGCCCTGCGGGTGGACCTGGAAGCCCCCATGCTGCTGGCCGGCGCCTTCCTGCGCGCCACCGCGGACTGGACCTGCGAGCGCAGACTGCTGAACATCTCCTCCGGGCTGGGCCGGCGCGCCATGGCCTCGCAGGCACCCTACTGCGCGGCCAAGGCCGGCATGGACCTGTTCACGAGCTGCGTGGCGCTGGAGGAAGCGGGCCGGCCGAATGGCGCCAGGGTGTGCTCGCTGGCGCCCGGCGTGATCGACACCGACATGCAGGTGCAACTGCGCGGCGCGGATCCCAAGCGCTTCCCCGACATCGGCAACTTCCAGGGCCTGAAGGACAAGGGCGTGCTCAGTTCCCCGGCCGACGCCGCGGCGCGCGTGCTGGCCTACCTGGACCGGGCGGACTTCGGCAGCAAGCCGGTGGCGGACGTGCGCGACTGAGCGCGTCCCAGGCCTTTCGCGCTAATCAATTCATTAGGCGTCGGGCGTTCGATCGCCCTGGAAGCCCCCGGCCCGGCAGGTCAGCACCAGCGTGTCGCGGTGCCCGCCTTCGCCGGTCGGCTGGATCGGCGTGGTCTCGTGGATCACCCGCTCGTCGTCCAGCAGCAGCAGGCTCCAGGGCTCGACCAGGGTGAAGCGCTGGCCGGCAGGGCCGTCGGCCTCGAACACCCGCGTCTCGCCGCCCTTGATGCCCTGGCGCCGGACCAGGAACACCGCCACCAGGTCCACGCCGTCGCGGTGCGCGCCCTCCGGCGTGGGGCGGCCGATACCGTCGGTGGTGTCGATGCGGAACTGGTGCGCCTCGATGTACCAGGGCCGCGGCCCCTTGAGCGCCGACGCGGCGCCGCCCACGGCGCGCAGCAGCCCCTCCCAGGCGGGCGTGGCCACCACCTGCGGCTCGACCGGATCGAACCAGCGCTGCATGCCGCCGTGCAGGGCGTTGTATTCCACCGGCTGCCAGTGGGCCCGGTGCGGCGCCTGGGTGAGCACGCCGCCTTCCAGCACGAAGCAGGAGTGCCGCCGGCGCCGGTAGCGGCCGCCATCCTTCAGGTAGCCGTCAGGCGGCAGGTCGTTCCAGGATGCGTCGAGCGCCCGCAGGTCCGCCAGTTCGCAGCCCGCCAGCTCGCATACGGCCTGCGGGCCGAGCACCGCGTAGCCGCGCTCGCGCAGCAAGGGGCCGGCATCGGCGGCGGAAGTCGTGGGAGGCGCGAGCAGCATCCCGGCAGCTTAGCGGCGGCACGACGCCATGGCGCCGTCGTGGAAATGACCTGAGTCAAGGAATCGGGGCCCATGCGGGCCTAGCCTGTCACGCTCAAGGAGGATTGCCGCAAATGCCGTTACTGCCCTGGTCCGAGGAACTGGTTCTCGGGGTGGAAGTGATCGACCGGACGCACCGCGAGTTCGTCGACCTGCTCGCGCGCTGCGAGGCGAGCACCGACGCCGAACTGCCCGCCGCCTGGAGCGAACTGGTCGCCCACACGGCCGACCATTTCGGCCGCGAGGACGACTGGATGGAAGCCACCGGCTTCGCCGCCGTCAACTGCCACAGCGGCCAGCACCGCATGGTGCTGCAGGTGCTGCAGGACGGTGTTCGTATGGCCGCCGAAGGCAAGCTGGAGCCGGTGCGCCAGATGGTGCGCGAACTGGCGATCTGGTTCCCCCAGCACTCCGCCACCATGGACGCCGCCCTCGCCCAGCACCTGATGAAGGTCGGCTACGACGACACCACCGGCGAGGTGACGCGGCCCGAGGCGCTGCCGAAGCAGCCGATCACGCATTGCGGGACCAGCGTTTGTAGTTGAGGGCGAACTGAAGTGGGGTGCGGGTCCGTTTGAAGGCGAGGCCCGCGACCCCATCAGCCTTTGATCCAGGGCGCACCCGTGTCATGCGGGTTTTGACCATGGCGCCTGCTTGTCCCGGCTCATAGCATCGCCTTGCCCAATGGGGAGGCGGAGAAAAGACATGATGCCGGGTGCACGCTCACTGCGGGTTTCGAGGTACCAGGAACGAAGACCTGTTATCCCGCAGATGGACGCAAATTTCCTTTCCACTCAAGGTCTTGCCGAATCCGTTCGGGCGGTTTTATGCCGCACGTGCGGGGTTTCGGGTCTGAGGGTGAGATCTACATTACGTTAGCCTTCCTACCATGCCCGATACGGAACTCAAGCTCAAGTTTTGGCGCGGTGACCAGATCGGCGCTGAGCGTCTCTCCGCGACCATTTTGCACATTGAGGGCTTTTCGGCAGTCGATCCTCAGTGCCCGCTCGGAGGCCCGGACGGTCTAAAGGACGTTCTCTGTGAGAAGAACAACTGGAAGTATGTCGCGGCAGCTTACTTCCCCACGGGAGAAAAACTCTTCCGGGAGACAAAGGCCAAGTTCGTACACGACTTGAAAGGCGTCCAGGACAACTCTGTAGACGGCATCGTGTTCTTGACGAATCAGTCGCTGACCCCGGGAGAGCGGGACCTGCTCGGCGAGGAGGCGAACGCACTGGGTCACAAGTCGATCATTTATCACCTGGAGCGCATACGCGCTTTACTCGATAGTCCGTCTGGCTACGGGGCTCGCCTGGAGTACCTTGACATCGACATGTCCCGGGAGGAGCAGCTTAGCTTCTTCTCGCAATGGAACCGCTCGTTCGCGGACATGCTTCAGGCGCAAAGCCTTCTGATCATTCGCGAGATTGGAAAGCGACTCGATTCTCTGGGAGATGTTGCCGAGGGACTTGGGTCAAAGCTCCACAAGGTGAGCCAGACACAATCGCTCCTCGTGAACCTTGCAGCGCCGAGCGACAAGACCGGAAGCGTTCCGGTGGTCTCGGGCTTTTCCTTGGAGGATCTCTCGGTCAGCGGCATCTGTATGTTGCACCGCGCGCTGTTGTTTGATGCGCCACCTGGAACCCAAGTGGGATTGCTGCGCACAAGAAAAGTATGGCTCGGGGGGCCGGGTACCACAGCGGCTACGGCAACGTTCGTGCCCCCCGATCCTGAACAAGTACCGGCCCTCCTGGAAGACCTGCTTTCCACCTGGCGTAACTCACTCAAGACCGTTGCAGCGGGCACCATAAACGAGAAGATCGCTGCGATGACACGGTTTCATCACAGGTTTGTGAGCATCCACCCGTTTCTAGACGGCAACGGACGGATAGCGAGGTTTCTGCTCGCACACCAGGCACGAGAACTCCTCCATCAGACCCGACGTGTCGTAATCGAGGATCGACTTCCCTATTTTGATGCACTTGCTGCCGCGGATAAGGGTGACTACGCTCCCCTTGAGGCCGAGATTACTCAGGCAATTATGGGTGTGGAGTTCATGCCAGGCTCACCATGCCAGATGTCGGGTCAGCGATGTCCGGCTTGTGGTGAAGGAGTCATGGATGTCAGTCCAGGTGAACACGCCGTGATGTGCAATGTTTGCGGGCTTGAGATTCCGGCACCGCCACATGATCCAGGCTAACAGGTCGTTCGACGCGGACACGCACCGGCATTGCGCCGCAAGCCGTGGGCGGGAGCATACGTCTTGCGGCGCAATGCCGGTGCGTGCCGGTCAACTCCGACGTTAGAACTCACCGCCCATGACAGCACTCACAAAGGCGCCAAAGCTATCGGGAACGCTGTGCGGCATCGCGGGCGAGTATTTTGTTGCCGCCGAACTCTCGCGCCGCGGATACATTGCGTCTATTACGTTGAGGAATACACGCGGCGTAGACATTCTTGCCTCAAATGCTGATGCAACGCGTAGTGTCGGAATTCAGGTCAAATCTTCCCAAGGCTCAAGTAAGTCTTGGATGCTCACGAGCAAGGTTGAAGCTGATGCTGCTACGAATCTGTTCTTCGTGTTCGTTCGCCTAAACGGCCTCTCGCAGCCTGAATACTATGTCGTCCCACGCGAGGACGTTTCACGCTTCGCGGCCGAGAACCATAAACAGTGGCTAGCGACACCAGGGAAAAAGGGGCAGGCGCACCGGGATACACCGATTCGGCAGTTCAAAGATGTCGAAGACAAATTTCGAGGGCGATGGGACCTACTTGGGCTTGATTAGAGTGAGTTCTAACAGGTCGTTCGACACGGACACGCACCGGCAGGCCGCCGCGAGGAGCCCACGTAATCGTGCACCTCGCGGCGGCCTTCCGGTGCGCGCCGGTCAACTCCAACGTTAGCCAGCAGGGAGAGATCGCGTGCGCCCGAACGTTGTCCTCGTTGACTTTGAGAGCGTGCAACCCGCCTCACTCGGGCTCCTCACGCCCGAGCATTTTCGGGTGATGGTGTTCGTCGGTGCTACGCAGACCAAGCTCTCGTTTGAATTGGTTGCCGCCGTTCAGCAGTTGGGCAACCGTGCGGAGTACATCAAGATCTCGGGCATCGGCCGGAATGCGCTCGACTTTCATATCGCCTACTACATTGGACGCATAGCCACGGAACAACCTGACGTGTTCTTCCACATCATCTCGAAGGACACGGGCTTCGATCCTCTCATCCAGCATCTGAAGGAGAAGAACATCTTCTGTGGTCGCTGGGAGTCTGTCGAGGAAATCCCGGCGGTGAAGGCGAGCCAGGTCAAGTCTCCCGAGGAACGAGCCATCTTGTTCATGTCGAGGCTCCTGCAGCCAAAGGCGACGAAGCCTCGAACCGAGAAGACGCTGCGGAGCGCAATTTCCGCGCACTTTCACAGGCAGCTCTCAGAGGAGGAGATCAGTGCGATCGTGGATGCACTTCGAAGGCCGGGGCACATTTCCATAGCGGACGGGAAGGTGCTTTATGCGTCTGCCGGCTAACTGATCGTTCGGCACAGACACGCATCGGCATCGCGCCGGTCAACTCCGACATTGGATCGCATGAGCACCGCCGAGACGCCGCAAGTCGGAGACGTGGAGATTGTTTCGCTTTCGTCAGACACTCTTGCCTGACAGAGAGTTGGCAAGAGCGGCGAGGAACAGGAACTTCCCCAATGAGCCCATCACCGACCCGACTCGAAACGGCACGCGCGACGATCCACGCGTGGCAGTGCGATCACATGGGCCACGCGAATCTTCGCGCGTATGGCGAGATCTTCGAGCAAGCCCTCTGGCACGTATTTACCGCCATCGGCCTGACACCGACCGCGCTGAGAACGGGGCCAGTCCATATGGCGGGCGTGCAGCAGAACATCTCCTACAAGAAGGAGCTCTATCCGGGTGATTGCGTAGCCGTCCGGTCCACCCTGATCGACATCCAGGCCAAGCGGCTGACGATGCGGCACGAACTTGTCAACGTAGAGACGCAGGAGGTCTGTGCGACCTGCGAGCTCACGGCCGTGTGCATCGCGCGTGACACCCGGCGACCCGTCGAATTCCCGCCGCACGTCGCTGCCGCCGGACGGCAGTTGCTGGCGGGCGGCTCCGTCCCAGCCTGACCCTGTCCGCTGAAACCGCCGCCCGCCCGCCCAGCACCCGATGAGGGCATGACCGTTGGCAAGAATGCCAGACGGCGTTCTTTTCGCTCCAAAGGTTTGGGGATGCAACCACGGCCTTGTTGATGCACGCTGGTTTCCATTTGTCGGGAAGGAAGCCAGCATGTCCCACGAGATCAGGAGCGTTGGCAAGAGTGAACCTGCCTCGGGTCGCACCACGAGAGAATTTGCCTACGGAGCATGCGCAGTCTTGGTGGGCATCGATGCCGTCCATGTACTTCTCGGGTCGTTGCTTGGCGCCGTTGGCCTTTCGCTCCCCCACATTTGGTTTGTAGACTTGCTCCTCGGCTTCGGCTCACTGATCCCCAACCTGGTTGCCTTCGCCGTTCCCTACTTTGTCCACGTGGCCGCCGGTTACCTGATGCTCGCGCTCGTTCTACGCAGGGCTTGGCTGTTCTTCGCGAGGCGTAAGCGCACGCCCGCTTCATTTACCGGATTGCCCAAGGCCCTGGGGTACATCGCACTGGGTTCATTTGGTCTTGGCCTCGGAGGACTCGTCTTGGCCCTGATCCTGGGTGTTCCTTTTGGCGCCCCTGCGGGATTGCTGATGATCCCTGCCACGTTCGGCGCGCCGTGGGCATTCCTGCTGACCGAAGTGCAAACCTTTGGACGGAGCAAGGCGGGCAGTCTCGCCTGATGCCGATCCAAGTCCGGCGGACCCTACTTCAGGACGCAAAATGACGGTCACACCACAATGGCTTCGCTCGAGCACAAGATCCCCCCGCCCGTGATCGGCGCCCTGGCCGCCGGCGCGATGTGGGGCGCGGCTGGGCTCGGGCCAGCGTTCACGTTGCCCTCGGCAGCCCGGATGGTCGCCGTCGCATTGCTGGTGGTCGCCGGCCTCTCGTTCGACCTCCTGGGCCTGGTGGCCTTCCGCTCCTCGCGCACCACCGTCAACCCGCTCGCGCCGCAGCGCGCCTCGGCGCTGGTTACCAGCGGCGTCTACCGCATCACGCGCAATCCGATGTACCTGGGCATGGCCCTGCTCCTGCTCGCGTGGGCGCTCTACCTGTCGTCGTGGCTGGCGTTGCTCGGGCCGATCGCGTTCGTGCTCTACATCACCCGCTTCCAGATCCTGCCGGAAGAGCGTGCGCTGCGCGCGATCTTCGGCGACGAGTTCACGCGCTATGCGGCGCAGGTGAGGCGATGGCTGTGATCCAACTCCGCCTGCTCACCGCCGGCCTGGCCCCGCTCGCCCTGGCCGCCTGCGCTGCGACGGCACCGTCCGGCCCTGCCGAGCAGGTCCTTCGCGTGCCATTCGGTTGCGCGGGCGGCGAGCGCATCGAGGTGGTGTTCGACAACGGCCGGCAGGTGGCCACGCTGGTGCGCGGCGGACGCAGCATCGAACTCCCGCAGCAGCGCTCCGGCTCCGGGTTCATCTACGGCGACGGCTCGGACACGATCCGCGGCAAGGGCAAGGACCTCACGGTCGAACTCGCCGGCCAGCCACCGGTGCACTGCAAGGCGCAGTGACGCCGCGCCGGCAGCGGGTCGTCAGTTGCCCGCGCGGTTGCCGCGCAGGAATGCGAGCACCTTCGCCTCGTCGTAGTCGTTCCCCGCTTCCAGCTCGCCCGAAGGCTGGGATGCGACCAGGTTGCCGGTTGCATCCAGGACGTAGAAGTGCGGATAGCCCCTGGCCTTGGGCCACTGCGAGAGCAGGCGCTCGTTGCGGTTCTGGGGCGAGTAGTTCACCTTGACCAGCACGTAGTGCGACTGCAGTTCGCTGCGCACCGGCGCACGGGCGGCGATGAAGCGATCGAAGACGTGGCACCAGGTGCACCACTCGCCGCCCACGTCCACCAGCACGCGCTTGCCCTCGGCCTTCGCCATCGCCAGGGCCTGCTGCACGTCGGCCACCGCGTCGCGCCGTGCATCGAACTTCGAGGGCAACCCATCGGCACTCCAGGCCGGGGCCAGTGACAGCGCGAACAGTGCCGCCAGCAGCAAGCTCAGCAGTCTCTTGGGCATGCGGTCATTGTAGGAACGCGATGGCGCCATGGGCCCTTCGGCATCGATTCGGCGATGATGTTTGTCAACGAAGGGCTGCGCGAGGGAACGATGCAGCCGACTTCTGCACGGATACTTGCATCCACGTTTCCATCGCCGAGCATGCACGCCCTGCGCCACGCCCGCCCATTCGGCCGCTTCCTGGCCGCCTGGCTGCTGTTGTGGTTCGTGTCCATGCCGGTTGCGATGCAGAGCGCGTCGGCCCAGGTGGCCACCGGTCCGCTGCATGGCAACCCGACAGCGTGCACCGCCCATGCAGGTCACGCATCGCCGGACTGTGCGAGCGACGCCGGGCACCGGCACGCGAGCGAAGCCGACGACGAAGCGGCGTTGTCGCACTGTCCACTGTGCCTGCACGCCGCCGCACCGCCGCCATCGCAGCCCGTGCTCCGCCAGGCGCACGTCGCCCCGATCGAACGCGCCGGCGCGAACCTCGATGCGCCGCCGTGCCTGCGCACGGGCGCGCCGCTGCCGGCGCGGGGGCCGCCGGCGCTCTCCTGACCGCCGTTCGACGCCGCGGTTCCGCGGCCGACGTTCCATCCATTCCAGGAGATTCACCGTGCAACAGATCCACGGGGCAGTGCCACGCATGGCCGGCCCCTTCCCGCCCCTCGTTCCCGCGCTGCGCGTGCTGGCCGCCGCCGGCCTGCTTGCGGCGTGCGCCCTTCCCGCGCAGGCCAGCTGCGGTTCGGCCTTCTGCTCCATCAACACCGACTGGGGTGCCGGCACCACGGGCCTGACAGAGGGCAGCACCCTCGACGTGCGCTACGAGCACATCCGGCAGGACCAGCCGCGGTCCGGCTCGCGCAAGGTCGCGGTCGGCGAGATTCCGCAGCACCATGACGAGGTCCGCACGGTCAACCGAAACCTCGTCGCCACCTACAGCCACACCTTCGCCTCGGGCTGGGGCGTTTCGGCCACCCTGCCTCTTGTCGACCGCGACCACCTGCACGTCCACAACCATCGCGGGGCGCAGATTCCGGAGCGCTGGGAGTTCCGCGAGCTGGGCGACGTCCGCCTGACGGGGCGCTACCAGTGGTACCTGCCAAGTTCCGACGAGGCGCCGCGGATGGCCGGACTGTTCGCAGGCCTGAAGCTGCCGACCGGCAAGACCGACGTGTCCAGTGCCGGCGCGGTGGCCGAGCGCAGCCTGCAACCGGGCAGCGGCACCACCGACCTGCTGCTGGGCGCCATCTACCACCAGCAGCTCACCGGCAGCGGCGCCGCCTGGTTCGCGCAGGCGCAACTGCAGCAGCCGCTGAATTCCCATGATGATTTCCGGCCGGGCGCGCAGCTGGCGCTGGACCTCGGGTACGCGCATCCGCTCACCGACCGGCTGTCCGGCCTCGTGCAGCTCAATGCGGTGGCCAAGCGGCGTGATCGCGGCGCCCAGGCGGAACCCACCCTCAGCGGCAGCCGCTCGCTGTTCCTGAGTCCGGGCCTGAGCTACAAGGTGGGCGAGAGCCTGCGCGTCTATGCCTACTACCAGCACCCGCTCCACCAGCACGTGCGTGGCGTGCAGCTCACGGCCGACAACGCGGTGGTGCTGGGGGTGTCCACGCGCTTCTGAGCCCGCGCGGCGGGCGCGCGTTCAGGGCTCGACCTTCACGCCCTTCCAGAACGCCACCCGCCCGCGCACCATCTCGGCATCGGGCTTGGGGTCGGGGTAGTACCAGACGGCGTCCGGGTTCAATTCGCCGTTGACCAGCAGCGAGTAGTAGCTGGCCTGGCCTTTCCACGCGCAGGTGGTCTTGTGGTTCGAGAACGTCACGTACTGACGGTCCAGTGCACTTTCGGGGAAGTAGTGGTTGCCTTCCACCACCACGGTGTCGTCGCTGCGGGCGATCACCGCCCCGTTCCAGGTTGCCTTCAATCCATGCTCCTTTCGTGATCCGGCGCGCGCAGCCAGTGAACGCTGAACAGCGCCCGCTCGTCGGTCCACACCGCCGCGGGCCGGAAGCCGGCCTGCTCGGCGAGCGACTGCAGCCCCTGCACGGTGTACTTGTGCGAATTCTCGGTGTGCAGCGACAGGCCTTCGGGGATGTCGAACGTCTCGCCACCCAGCCGCACCCGCTGCCGCCGGCGGCTGACCAGGTGCATCTCGATGCGCTGCCGGCCGGCGTTGTAGAAGGCACTGTGCCAGAAGCTCTCGAGGTCGAAGTCCGCGCCGAGCTCGCGGTTGGCGCGCGCCAGCAGGTTCAGGTTGAAGGCGGCGGTGACGCCCTGCGCGTCGTTGTAGGCGGCGTGCAGCACGGCCGGGTCCTTGACCAGGTCGGCCCCCAGCAGCAGCCCGCCGCCGCGCAGCAGGCGCGCCGCATCCTGCAGGAAGCGCAGCGCCTCCTCCGGCGTGAAGTTGCCGATGGTGGAGCCGGGAAAGAAGCCGACGCGGCGTGCGCCCGGCAGCGCCGGCGGCAGCCGTATCGGGCCGAGGTAGTCACCCGCCAGCGGCACCACCACCAGGCCGGGGTGGGCGCGCACCAGGTCGGCGGCAGCCAGCTGCAGGTGCTGCGCCGAGATGTCGATCGGCAGGTAGCGGCGCGGCTGCAGTTGCGGCAGGAGCAGCCGCACCTTGCTGCACGAGCCGGCGCCGAACTCCACCAGGTCGCAGCCGGGGCCGACCTGCGTGGCGATGTCCGCGGCATGCCGCAGCAGGATCGCGCACTCGGTGCGGGTCGGGTAGTACTCGGGCAGCTCGCAGATGCGATCGAACAGGCGCGAGCCCTCGGCGTCGTAGAAGTACTTGGGCGAGATGGCGTGCGGCGGCTCCAGGAGTGCCTGCCGCAGGTCCGCCAGGAACGCCGACTCCGACTCGCCCGGCAGGTCCAGCGGCGGCACCGCGAGCCGTGGCGACCTCATGCGTCCGCGCTCCGGGCCAGCCGCAGGCCGGAGAACTGCCAGCGCGCGGCCGGCGGGAAGAAGTTGCGATAGGTGCGGCGCGCATGGCCTTCGGGCGTGAAGGCGCTGCCGCCGCGCAGCACGAGCTGGCCGACCATGAACTTGCCGTTGTATTCGCCCACCGCCCCCGGCAGCGGGCGGAAGCCCGGGTACGGGTCGTAGGACGAACGGGTCCACTGCCACACGTGGCCCGTCATCTGCGAGATGCCGGGTGCATCAAACATCGCTTCCCACTCGAACTCGGTCGGCAATCGCGCGCCGGCCCACTCGGCATAGGCGGCCGCTTCGTAGAAGCTCAGCTGGCTCACCGGCGCCGTACGGTCCAGCCGCTGCAGGCCGGCCGGACCGAACACCTGCCAGCCGTCGGCGAGTGCGCGCGGATCGCCCGGTGCCAGCCAGTACGGCGGCGCCTGCCAGCCCTGCGCCTGCACCGTCGCCCAGCCATCGGACAGCCACAGCGCGGCGCGCGCATAGCCGCCGTCCTCCATGAAGTCCAGGTACTCGCCGCAGGTCACCAGCCGATCGGCCAGCTCGAAGGGCTGCAGCAGCACGGCGTGCCTCGGCGCCTCGTTGTCGAAGGCAAAGCCGTCACCGGCATGCCCCACCCCGGCGAGGCCGCCCGGATGCCGCAGCCAACGCAGCGGCGCCGGCGTCGACGCCAGGCGCAGCGCGGGTTGCGCGGCGCCCGGCATCCAGGCCGGCAGCAAAGGATTGCAGGACAGCGCATGCAGGATGTCGGTGGCGATCAGCTCCTGGTGCTGCTGCTCGTGCTGCAGGCCCAGTTCGACCAGCGCGGCGGCCTCGCGCCAGGTGTCGGCAGGCGCCGTCGCGATGAACGCCGCCATCGCCTCATCCACGTGCGCGCGGTAGGCGTGTACCTGCGGCAGCCCTGGGCGGGTCAGCAGGCCGCGCTGCGGGCGCGGATGGCGCGGACCCAGCGATTCGTAATACGAGTTGAAGAGCCGCGCGAACGCCGGGTCGAACACCGGGTAGCCGGCCGCATGCGGCTGCAACACCAGCGTCTCGAAGAACCAGCTGGCGTGCGCCAGGTGCCACTTGGTCGGACTGGCATCGGGCATGGACTGGATGCACTGGTCCTCGGGCGACAGCGGCGCCGCCAACGCCAGGCTGTGCGCACGGACCTGCTCGTAGCGGGCCGCGACGGCGGCGCGTTCACGGGTCGCGGAGCCCTCGCTGCGCGAAGGCGCGGTAGAGATGCCGGGCATTCGGGTTTCCCTCCGGGCGGGGCTCGCGCCCCGACGGGGCATTACAGCACGCTGAAACGGATCGGATCGCAACAGGGCCATGGCTGGGCTACGATGGCGACACGCGGCCAGGCGCCGCATGACACGGATGCGCTCGAGGGCGCTCAGATGCGCGAGGAGCGCTTGGCCAGGTTCACCGTGGTCCAGTAGTCGTGCAGGCGCTGCAGCTTCAGGCGCAGCTCATCGTCGTCCGGGGTCTGTCCGACCACGCTGTTGGCACCTGCGCCGTACCACTGGTCCTGCTCGGCGCGCAGGGCCGGCTCCAGCAACGCGATCACCGGCAGGCCACTGATGCGCGGCTCGGCCCGCACCGCGTCGAGCAGGCGCACGCCCTCGGCGACCGGCAGGTCCACCAGCAGGAACTGCGGCACGCGCGCCCCGGCCCGGTCGGCGTGGTCGCCACGCGCCAACAGGTAGTCGATGGCCGCGCCCGCGCCGCCCACGCCGGCGATGCGGGCCGGATCGCAGCATTGCCCAAGCAGGCGCACCGTGCGAGCCCGCTGCTCCGCATCCGCCTGGACCACCAGCACCGATATGTCGACCATGCAGGCATTCTAGGAACGTCCGGCTGCCGGGGGACTCGGCACGCGGATTGCCCGTCGCGGGCATGCCCGTATTCCGGTCCGATTCCCTGCTGCAGGCGGTGCGCGCACAGGCCCGCCCGCTGGGCAACGAGCCGCCGCCTGAGCTGATGGACGCGCTGGCCGGGCGCCGCCTCGTGCTGCTGGGCGAGGCCAGCCACGGCACGCACGAGTTCTATGCGCTGCGGGCGGAGATCACCCGCGCGCTGATCGTGCGCCACGGCTGCAAGGCGGTGGTGATCGAGGGCGACTGGCCCGATGCAGCCCGCATCAACCGCTGGGTGCGCGGGCTGGACGGCGGCAGCGCGGACGATGCGCTGGCCGGCTTCGAGCGCTTCCCGACCTGGATGTGGCGCAACACGGTGGTGCGCGAGTTCATCGTCTGGCTGCGCGAGTACAACCAGGCGCGGCCACCTTGGCAGCGGGTGGGCTTCTACGGCATGGACCTGTACAGCCTGTTCGGCTCGGTACGCGAAGTGCTCGGCTACCTCGACCGCGCCGATCCGGAAGCGGCCCGGCGCGCGCGCCGCCGCTACGCCTGCTTCGACCACTTCCAGCAGAACCTGCAGGCCTACGGCCACGCGGCCGGCTTCGGTACCGGCTTCAGCTGCGAGGAAGCCGTGGTGGCGCAGCTGACCGAGCTGCTGCGCCACGGCCCCGGGTCGCACGACGACGGCGACCCCGACGAGCTGTTCCATGCGCAGCAGAACGCCCGGCTGGTGCGCAATGCCGAGCAGTACTACCGCTGCATGTTCCACGGCCGGGCGTCATCCTGGAACCAGCGCGACCTGCACATGGTCGAGACCCTGCAGGCGCTGAGCGCCCACCTGCAGGAGCGCATCGGCCAGCCCCCACGCATGGCGGTGTGGGCGCACAACTCGCACCTGGGCGACGCCAGCGCGACGGCCATGGGCGAGCAGGGCGAATGGAACGTGGGCGAGCTGGCGCGCAAGCGCTGGCCGGGCGAGACCTTCCTGCTCGGGTTCACCACCTACGACGGCAGCGTTCGTGCGGCTTCCGACTGGGACGAGCCGGCGCAGGTCAAGCGCGTGCGGCCTGGGCTGCCCGGCAGCTGGGAGGCGCTGTTCCACGAGGTGGGCCCGCAGCGCTTCCTGCTGCTGCCCGACGCAGGCTTGCGGGCGCAACTGGACGAGCCGCTGCTCGAACGCGCCATCGGCGTGATCTACCTGCCCGAGACCGAGCGCCGCAGCCACTACTTCAATGCGCGCCTGGGTGCGCAGTTCGACGGCGTGATCCACATCGACACGACCCGCGCGCTGGAGTCGCTGCCGGAGCACCTGCACGAGGTCGCGGAAGTGGAAGTGCCGGAGACGTATCCGGCGGGGGTGTAGGGCCGCCCTGGGACTAGACCCCGCCATGCGGGTGCGTCGGATCCACCCACAGCACCTGCTCCGGCTTTTCCGCCGGCTCGATGTCCAGGTTGATGGCCACCGCTTCGCCGTCGCTGCGGCACAGGACGCATTCCAGCACCTCGGTCGGGCTGGCGTTGATCTCCTGGTGCGGGACGTACGGCGGCACGTAGATGAAGTCGCCCGGGCCGGCCTCGGCGGTGAACTCCAGGTGCTCGCCCCAGCGCATGCGGGCGCGGCCGCGCACGATGTAGATCACGCTTTCCAGGTGGCCATGGTGGTGGGCCCCCGTCTTGGCGTTGGCATGGATGGTGACCGTGCCGGCCCACAGCTTTTGCGCGCCGACGCGGGCGAAGTTGATCGCCGCCCGCCGGTCCATGCCGGGCGTCTGCGCGGTGTTGGCATCGAGCTGGTTGCCGGGGATCACGCGGACGCCGTCGTGCTTCCAGCGCGCGTGCTCGTCGCCGTGCGGATGGGGGTGGTCGTGGTCGTGGGCCATGCCGGCCAGCGTACACCCGGTGGCCGGCGCGTGCACCGGGCGCGACCCTGAACCGTGGACCGCGGCGCGGGCTTTCAGGCGAAGCGCTGGCGCGCCAGTTCCGCGCCCTGCACCAGCGCCTGCAGCTTCTTCATCGCGACCTCGCGGTCCATGGGCGCCATGCCGCAGTTGGTGCAGGGGATCAGCCGCTCGCGCGCCACGAACTGCAGCGCCCGGCCGATGGTGTCGGCCACCTGCTCGGGCGTCTCGACGGCCTCGGTGGCGACGTCGATCACGCCCACCATCACGTCCTTGCCGGCCAGCAGCTGCATCAGCTCGGGCGGCACGTGCGAGTTGATGCACTCCAGGCTGACCTGGTCGATGCGGCTGGCGGCCAGTGCCGGGAACACCTGTTCGTACTGGCGCCACTGCTCGCCCAGCGAGTGCTTCCAGTCGATGTTGGCCTGGATGCCGTAGCCGTAGCAGATGTGGACCGCCGTCGTGCACGTCAGCCCTTCGATGCAGCGCTCCAGCGCCCGCACGCCCCAATCGGCCGCGTCCTGCATGTAGACGTTGAAGGCCGGTTCGTCGAACTGGATGACGTCCACGCCGTCGGCCTGCAGCGCCCGCGCCTCCTGGTTGAGCAACTCGGCGAAGGCCATCGCCATCGCCTGGCGGTCGCCGTAATAGCGGTCGGCCACGGTGTCCACGATGGTCATGGGCCCCGGCAGCGTGAACTTGAGCTTGCGCGTCGTGTGCGCCCGCGCCAGCTGCGCCTCGAAGGCGTGCACGCGGCCCTTGAGCCGCAGCGGCGCCACCACCTGCGGCACCATCGCGTCGTAGCGGTTGTTGCGGATGCCCATCTTCACCTTGTGCTCGAAGTCGATGCCTTCGACGCACTCGAGGAAGCCGTGCACGAAGTGCTGGCGCGACTGCTCGCCGTCGCCCACGATGTCCAGGCCGGCGTCCTCCTGCGCCTTGATCCACAGCAGCGTGGCATCGGCCTTGGCCTGCCGCAGCTCGTCGCCCTGGGCCTTCCATTGCGGCCAGAGCTTGTGCGTCTCGGCCAGCCACGAGGGCTTGGGCAGGCTGCCGGCGGTGGCGGTGGGGAACATGGCGCTGTCTCCTGGTGGGCTTGCGGGGATCGCATGATGGCCGATCCCGGCCGGCGCCGCATCGGGATAATCCGCCGCATGCCCGCACCCGCCCCTGCGCAGCGCCCCCGGATCGTGATCGTCGGCTGCGGCTTCGGCGGGCTGGAGACGGCCCGTGCGCTGCGCCACGCACCGGTGGACATCACCCTGGTGGACCGCACCAACCACCACCTGTTCCAGCCCCTGCTGTACCAGGTCGCGACCGCCGGCCTGTCGGCGCCGGCGATCGCCGCGCCGGTGCGGCACCTGTTCCGCAAGCAGGCCAACGTCACCACGCTGCTGGCCGAAGTGGTGGGCATCGACGCCGCCGCGCGCCGGGTCACGCTGGACGACGGCTCCGCCCTGCCCTACGACCACCTGGTCGTGGCCGCCGGCGCCACCCACAGCTATTTCGGCCGCGACGACTGGGCGCCGTTCGCGCCCGGCCTGAAGACGCTGGAGGACGCGTTCGGCATCCGCCGCCGCATCCTGGTGGCCTTCGAGGCGGCGGAGAAGGAAGCCGACGCGGCGCGCCGGGACGACTGGCTCACCTTCGTGGTGATCGGCGGCGGCCCCACCGGCGTGGAGATGGCCGGCACGATGGCCGAGATCGCGCGCCAGACGCTGCCGGGCGAGTTCCGCCGCATCGACCCGGCATCGGCGCGCGTGCTGCTGCTCGAAGGCAGCCCGCGCGTGCTGCAGGCCATGCCGCCGGCGCTGAGCGAGCGCGCCTGCGAGCAGCTGGCGCGGCTGGGCGTGGAGGTGCGCACCGGCGCCCGCGTCACCGCGATCGACGCCGACGGCCTGCAGGTGCAGCCGGCCGAGGGCGAACCCTATCGCATCGGCAGCCGCTGCATCGTGTGGGCAGCCGGCGTCGCGGCCTCGCCGCTGGGCCGCGCCGTCGCGCAGGCCACGGGCGCGGCGCTGGACCGCGCCGGCCGGGTGCAGGTCGAGCCGGACCTCGCCGTGCCCGGGCACCCGGCCATCAGCGTGATCGGCGACCTCGCCGCCGCCCGCAGCCACGTGCCGGGACGCGAACCCGAGCCGGTGCCCGGCGTCTCACCCGCCGCCAAGCAGATGGGGCGGACCGCGGCGGCCAACATCCTGCGCCGCATCGCCGGCGAACCCACCCGCGCCTTCCGCTACCGCGACTACGGCAACTTGGCCACCATAGGCCGCAACGCCGCCGTGGTCGACCTGACCACGCCCTTCGGCCGCCTGCAGTTCAGCGGCTATCCGGCCTGGCTGTTCTGGCTGTTCGCCCACATCTATTTCCTCATCGGGTTCCGCAATCGGCTGGTGGTGCTGATCGACTGGGCCTGGGCCTACTGGAGCCGGGACCGGCACGCGCGGGTGGTGGCGGAGGTGGATCCATCTTCGGCGCCAGCCGCGCGTGCGCCGCATTAGGGCACGGGCGACGCGCGCCAGTCTCGAGATCCGAGGCCTGGATCCCCGCCTTCGCGGGGATGACAAGCTTGGAACGGTACGCCTCAGTCGCGCTCGCGCAGCAGCAGCGCCCCCAGCGCCAGCCCTGCTGCAATCGCGCCGAAAGCCGCGACCGTGGACGGTGTCGACAGCCGCTGCTCGAAGCCCGGCTGCAGCCGGCGCGGCACCAGCCCGTAGTCGATGGCGGAGGCGATCGCCGTGGTCGCCACGCCGCCGGCGACCGCCTGCGGCAGCGACTTGGCCTGCGGCCGGTGGCCCCACAGACGCGCATACAGCACCGCCCAGAAGATCGCCGACAGGTGGTGCGTGAGGTATCCCACCAGCGTGTGGCGGACGGTCGCGTGATCCTCATGCAGCGCGTCCTCGCCCCACAGCCAGTGACTGACCGCATTCACCGGCGCCGCCGCGCTGCCCGCTTCCCGGCGGCCGGCCAGGGCCATCACCGCCACCGACAACGCGCACGCCACGGTGCCCGTGACCACGCCTTCGCGCAAGGCCTGCTTCCACTGATCCATACAACCTCCTTAATCGGATTCGCCCAGCGCCTGCTCGTCGGTCTTGGCCAGCGGGGCCTCGGCCGCGGCGCCGGCGTGCCCGGCCCGCGCGCTGAGCAGCATCTCGCCGATCCAGTCCACCAGCAGCGAGGTGTAGGTCTGGCGCCAGGTCGCATCCGACAGCGCGTGGTCGGCGCCCGCGATCAGGCGGTAGGTCAGCGACGCCGGCTCGGTGAACGCCGTCACGTAGCTCTGCACCGTTGCGCGCGGGACGACCGGATCGTGCTCCGACTCGACCACCAGCACGTCGCCGCGGAAGCGCGAGCAGGCCGCCAGCGCCCGGTTCCTGCTCGCGGCCACGGGCTTGCGCCGGTAGGCCGCCAGTTCCTCGCGATTGAGCTGGCTTTTGGGCGTTTCCCAGTCCTCGTCCTTGTACAGGGCGGGCACGCGCAGGGCCAGCCAGCGCACCGGGCGCAGCGTGGTCGCCAGGGCCGCGAGGTAGCCGCCATAGCTGCTGCCGACCAGGCAGACCGCGTTCGGGTCCACGGCCGGGTGCCCGACCAGCGCGTCGTAGGCGGCCAGCACGTCCTGCAGGTTGTCCTCGCGCGTCACGGTGTCGCGCTGCGCCTGGTGCCGCACGTGGCCGCGCAGGTCGAACGTCAGGCAGATGCAGCCCAGGGTGGCGATCTCGTGGGCGCGGGCGATGTACTGGTCCTGGCTGCCATCCCAGCCATGCACCATCAGCACCCCCGGCACCAGCGTATCGGGGCCGACCAGCGTGCCGTCCACGTGGTCGCCGCCGACGGCAATCGCGATCGCGTTAGCCCGCGTGGACATCCGACTCCACCACGGTGTACTTGGTGAGGAAACCCAGTTCCCGCTCCTCCCCGCGGAAGTGGACGATGGCGCCGGGCGGCGGTTCGGGCGAAGGGCCGAACACCTCCACGCACACGGCCCGCACGCGTGCCAGTTCCGGGTGCGCCTGCAGCCGGCCCAGCGCCGCCAGCTCGGCCCCGGTGGCGCCGCCCACCCGCCAGGACTGCTCCAGCACGCCGCAGCGCCAGTCGCCCCGGCCGTTGCGCCCGACCGCCACGTCGTAGTTGCGGCGCGAGGCGAAGAAGCCCGGGTAGCAGGCCTGGACCCCGGCGTCGAACCGGCGCGCTTGCTCGATGCAGCGCGCGATGATGTCCGGCGCATCGGCGGCAGCCAGCGCATCGAAACCGCCGCGCTGCACGGTCAGTTCGGATCCGCCATAGACCTCCTGGCCGCGCGGGTCGCGGGTCAGCTGCTGGGTGCCGAAATAGCTGGCACGCTGGTCCCGCACCTGCACCGTGCCTATGCTGTAGGTGCGCACCTCCGTGAGCTGTTCCTCCATCACCACGCCGTGCTCGCCCAGCTCGGCCGGATCCATCGCGGCGAGGGCCTCGCGCACAGCCTGCTCGTCCTTCGCGACCACCTGCCCGCGCCCGCCGGTGCCCAGCGAGGGCTTGATGCGCACCGGCCCGTTCCCTAGCAGTCGCCGCGCGGCCGCCTGGGCATCGTCGCGGCTGAATGCCGAGTAGCCGGCCAGCACGGCGTCGCCGCACGCCCCGTCCAGCCCGGCATTCCAGCCCGGCGGGCGATCCGCCTGGGGCGACACCAGCGGATGGCTGATCGCCTTGCTGGCGACGAAGGCATGCGGCACGACGCCGCCGAACAGGTCGTCCGGTCCGGTGATGCCCAGCTGCGACGCCTGGGCCAGCGACAGGGTCTCGTTCGGAACGAAGTACAGCGGCGGCTGGTACGGCCGGGCAATGTCGTGCCAGCCTCCGGCTTGCCAGCCGAGCAGGGTCGCGATCGCCTGGGTGTGGCGTTCCAGCGCGGCGCGTTCGTGCTCGCTCGAACGCTGGCTGCCGGGCGCCATCAGCGCCACGACCGTGCCGGTCGCGACGGCCGTCCCGCCGTGCAGCGCCGGCGCGGGCTGGACCATGTTCATGCGCTGGGTCTCCCTCGACGGCGCACGGAGCACGCCGGTCGACCCACTCTAGCGGCGGCTCCGCCGCGCCCTGTCGGACGAAGGCGCAAAAGCAGGGCGCGCCGTCGCCGCGGCGGATGCACGGATCGCGATGCGTAACAGCGGTGACCGCCTACGCCCGGCGTGCACGCCGATTGCCAGAGTGAAATCCCATTGTTCCGTCACGCCGGCCATGAAGATTGCCCAGGTCGCACCCCTTTTCGAGAGCGTTCCGCCGCAGGGTTACGGCGGCACCGAACGCGTCGTTTCCTATCTCACCGAAGCCCTGGTCGATGCCGGCCATGACGTGACCCTGTTCGCCAGCGGCGACTCGGTCACCACCGCCGACCTGGTGGCCGTGTGCGAGCGCAGCCTGCGCACCGATCCGCATCGCCCCGACTGGACCGCCTGGCACATGGTGATGCTCGACGAGGTGTTCCGCCGCGCGGCCGAGTTCGATGTCATCCATTTCCACATCGATGCCCTGCACTACCCGCTGGCGCGGCGTTGCACCGGCACCGCCTGCCTGACCACGCTGCACGGCCGGCTGGACCTGCCGGCGCTGGCGCCGCTGCACCGCCACTTCGCCGGCCACCCGCTGGTGTCGATCTCGCACCACCAGCGCAGCGCCCTGCCCGACGCCACCTTCATCGGGACCGTGCACCACGGCCTGCCGCCCGGCCTGTTCGACTTCGAGCCGCAGCCGCAGGACTACTTCGCCTTCGTCGGCCGGGTCTCGCCCGAGAAGCGGCTGGACCGGGCGATCGAGATCGCCATCGCCTGCGGCACGCCGCTGAAGGTGGCGGCCAAGGTGGACGACGCCGACCGCGACTACTTCGAGCGGGTGATCAAGCCACTGTTCGAGCATCCGCTGGTGGAGTTCCTCGGCGAAGTCGGGGACAACCACAAGAACGCGCTGCTCGGCGGCGCCCGTGCGCTGCTGTTCCCGATCGACTGGCCGGAGCCCTTCGGCCTGGTGCTGGTCGAGGCGCTGGCCTGCGGCACGCCGGTGGTCGCCTACGGCCACGGCTCGGTGCCGGAGTTGATCGAGGACGGCATCACCGGCTTCGTCGTGCACGACCAGGCGCAGGCGATCGCCGCGGCCCGGCAGGTGGACCGGATCGATCGCCACCGCTGCCGCCAGGCCTTCGAGCAGCGCTTCACTGCCGCGACCATGGCCCGGCGGTACGTGCAGCTGTACGAGCAGCTGTGCATGCCGACGCCTGCACCGCGTGCGCTGCGGACGGCACCGCCGGCCAGCAGCCAGCGCACGACGGAGGCCCAGGGATGAAGAGCCAGCGCATCCACGTCGGCGGGGAGTGGTACGTGGCGGCCAGCGCGGCGCGGGCCGACGAGACGCCGCACGTCCTCAAGCACGACGAGAGCTTCATGCTGACCGACCGCTATGGCGACATCGACGGCACCGGGCTGGGCGAGCAGGGCCTGTACCACGAGGACATGCGCTACCTCAGCGAGATGCGGCTGGCGATCGAGGGCGTGCGGCCCATGTTCCTGGGTTCGGGCGTGAAGGACGACAACAGCGTGCTGATCACCGAATTCATGAACCCCGACCTGGAACGGCACGCGGTGCCGCAGGGCACGCTGCACATCTTCCGCGCCAAGCTGCTGTGGCAGGGCTGCTGCCACGAGCACATCCGGATCGTCAACCACGGCGACGAGACGGCGCGGCTGCGGCTGTCGCTGGCCTTCGACGCCGACTTCGCCGACCTGTTCGAGGTGCGGGGCACGCCACGCCAGCGCCGCGGGCGTTTGCTGCCGGTGCAGGTGCGCGACGACGAGGTGCTGTACGGCTACGACGGGCTGGACGGCGTGGGCCGCCGCACCCGCCTGCGCTTCCAGCCACGCCCGGACGCGCTGGCCGAGCGCGAGGCCGCGTTCGACCTGCAGGTGGCGCCGCGCGAGGCCTGCCACCTGTACTGCAGCGTGGACTGCGAGCGCGCCGATTCGCCACCCCCGCCGCAGCCGCGCCCGCACTACGACCAGGCCTACCGCGAAAACGAGAGCGCGCGGCGGTTCCAGCGCGCCGAGTGCTGCGTCGCCACCACGTCCAACCCGCAGGTCAACCTGTGGCTGCGGCGCTCGGATTCCGACGTCGCCATGCTCTCCACCGACCTGCCCACCGGACGCTATCCGTACGCCGGCGTGCCCTGGTACAGCACCACCTTCGGCCGCGACGGCATCCTGACCGCCCGCGAGCTGCTGTGGATCGACCCGGCGCCCGCCCGCGGCGTGCTGGCCTTCCTGGCACAGACCCAGGCGCGGCAGGCCGATCCCGGCCGGGACGCCGAGCCGGGCAAGATCCTGCACGAGGCGCGCAAGTGCGAGATGGCGGCCACGCACGAGGTGCCGTTCGAGCGCTACTACGGCAGCGTGGATTCGACGCCGCTGTTCGTCGGCCTCGCGGGCGCCTACTGGCAGCGCACCGGCGAGCTGGAATTCATCCGCGTCATCTGGCCGCACGTGCGCGCCGCGCTCGACTGGATCGACGCCAGCGCCGACGCCGACGGCTTCGTGCGCTACGCCCGGCGCAGCAGCGACGGCCTGGTGCAGCAGGGCTGGAAGGACTCGCACGACTCGGTGTTCCACGCCGACGGCCGCATGGCCGAGCCGCCGATCGCGCTGTGCGAGGTCCAGGGCTATGTCTACGAGGCGCGCCTGCTGGCGGCGGAACTGGCGCAGGCGCTGGGGGAGACCGGGCTGGCGCAGCGGCTGGCCGCCCAGGCCCAGGCGCTGAAGCGGGCCTTCCAGGAGCGCTTCTGGTCCGAGGCGCTGGGGCTGTACGCGATCGCGATCGACGCCAGCGGCCAGCGCTGCGAGGTCGCCACCTCCAACGCCGGCCATGCGCTATGGAGCGGCATCGCGGCGCCCGAACACGCGGCCCGCATGGCCGAGCGCCTGCTGCAGCCGGACTTCTACAGCGGCTGGGGCATCCGCACCGTGGCCCACGGACAGGCGCGCTACAACCCGATGTCCTACCACAACGGCTCTATCTGGCCGCACGACAACGCCCTGATCGCCGCCGGCCTGGCCCGCTACGGCCACACGCTGGCCGCCATGCGCATCTTCAGCGGCCTGTTCGACACCACCGTGCACTTCGCCCAGCACCGCCTGCCCGAGCTGTTCTGCGGCTTTCCGCGTCGCGCCAGCGAGGGACCGACGCTGTACCCGGTGGCCTGCTCGCCGCAGGCCTGGGCGGCCGCGGGTGTCTATGCGCTGCTGCAGGCCTGCCTGGGCCTGGAGGTGGACGCGCAGCAGCGCGCGATCACCATGCAGTCGCCACGCCTCCCGGAATTCATCGAAACCATGGACATCCGCCAGCTGGGCGTGGGCGAGCACTGCGTCGACCTGCGGCTGCACCGCTACGGCCAGCACGTGGGCATCGACGTGCTGCGCAAGCAGGGCGACGTCGCGGTGCGCGTGCGGATGTGAGGCTCAGCGCTTCGCCGCGCCCGGCGGCGGCAGCCCGGCCCCGCAGTGCTGGCAGAACCGCGCCTCCGGCCCGTAGCCACTTGAACCGCATCGGGCGCAGCTGCGCGGCAGCAGCGGCGGGCGCGCATGGCGGCGCACCGTCATCTCCGCGGTGACGATGCCGGTGGGCACGGCCAGCGTGCCCCAGCCCACCAGCATCATGGCCGAGGCGATGAAGCGGCCGAGCTCGGTCTTGGGCGTGATGTCCCCGAAGCCGACGGTGGTCATGGCGGTGATCGCCCAGTAGACGGAGGTCGGGATGTCGATGAAGCCGTTCTCCGGCCCCTCCACCACGTACATCAGCGTGCCCATCACCAGGTCGATCATCAGCACCGCCGCCAGGAACACCAGGATCTTGCGCCGGCTGGCCCACAGGGCCTCGCCCATCACCTGGTACTCGTCCACGTACGCGGTCAGGCGCAGGATCCGGAAGATGCGCAGCAGCCGCAGGATGCGCACGTCGATCAGCGCGTGCAGCTCCGGCACGAACAGCGCCAGGTAGGTCGGCAGCACCGCCAGCAGGTCCACGATGCCGAAGAAGCTCAGCGCGTAGCGCAGCGGCCGGCCCACGCTCGCCAGCCGCGCCAGGTACTCCGCGGTGAACAGCAGGGTGAAGAACCATTCCGACAGCTCGAACGCGCGGCGCCAGTCCTGGTGCCAGCCGTGCACGCTGTCGAGCAGCACGACGCCCACGCTGACCAGGATGGCGATGACGACGATGTGGTCGAACAGCCGCCCGGCCGCGGTGTCCACGTCCCAGATGACCCGGTGCAGCCGCCGGCGCCAGGGCTGGGGCGGCGCCGCATCGGGCGCGGTGCGTTCCATGGTCCTGCCTTCCCGTCAGGGCCGCCGCGCGCGGGGGGCGACCAGCGGCAGCGCGTTGTGGATGGCCGTGGCGGCGATCGCGGCGTGGCCCCAGGCCACGCTGATCTGGTTCAGGCCGGCAGCCACGTCGCCGGCGACGTACAGGCCGGGCACGGTGGTCTGCAGGCGCTGGTCCACGACGAGCTGGCCGTCATGGCCGGCCTGCGCGCCCAGCCGCGTCGCCAGCTCGCAGGCGTGCTTCAGCCCCAGCGCCGGATACAGCACGTCGAAGCCCAGCTGCCTGCCGTCGACCATCTCCACCTCCACGCCCTCGCCCGGCAGGCAGCGGATGTGCAGCGGCTGGCCGTCGGCCACCAGCACGCTGCGCTCGCGCAGTTGCGCCAGCTCCTGCGGCGGCACGTCGTGCTGGGTGCCGAGCGACAGCCAGGTGACCTGGTTGTCGAAGCCGGCCAGGAACAGCGCCTCGCGCAAGCCGTGCTCGCGCCGGCCCAGCACCGCGACGCGCTGCCCCTGCGTCTCGAAGCCGTCGCACACCGGGCAGTAGCGAACGTTGCCGGCGGCCAGGCCGGCCTCGATCCCGGGCACCTCGGGCACCACGTCGCGCGCGCCGGTGGCCAGCAGCACCTTGCGGGCCCGCAGCACGCGATCGCCGCAATGGGCCTCGAAGTCGCCGTCCTCGCCGCCCAGGCGGTCGACGCGTCCGTCCTCCACCGGCACCTGGTAGCGTGCGGCCTGGTCGCGCAGCAGCCGCAGCAGCTCGGCGCCGGCCACGCCGTCCGGATAGCCGGGCACGTTGTGCGAACGCGGAATGGTCGCCAGCCGGCAATCGCCGGCGTCCACCAGCCGCAGCCGGCGCCGGAACCGCGCCAGGTAGACGCCGGCCACCAGCCCCGCCGGGCCGCCGCCGATCACCAGGCAGTCGAGCACCTCGTCGCTCATCGGCTCAACCCGCCCACGGCACCCGCTTGGCGACCATCAGCCAGAAGATCGCGAGGAAGGCGAAGAAGGCGACGAAGCCCAGCGCCACCCAGGCGGCGAAGCAGCGCCAGTAGCGCCCGGACAAGGCCAGGCCCGCCGCCGCGCAGTGGCGCGCCTCGTCGCGCAGCAGGTGCTGGATCCACACCACCGGCAGCCAGCAGGCGATCGCCAGCGCGTACAGGCCGACCGACCAAGCCAGCCAGGGCATGCTCCAGGGCATGCCGGCGCTGCGCACCATCAGCCAACCGGTCAGCGGCTGCAGCACGGCCGTGGTCGCGGTGAACAGCCAATCGGCCACGACCACGTAGCCGCTGACCCGGGCCACCGTGCGCACGTCCCGACCCAGCGTGGCCACCAGCAGGTAGAAGGCCGAGCCGACGCCGGTGCCGAACAGCAGCGTGGACGAGAGGATGTGCAGCCACTTGAGCGCGAGGTAGTCCATGCGTCAGCGCCGCCTCGGCTCGAGGCCCCACAGCAGCGCGATGGCGGCCATGATGGGCAGGTTCTTGCTGATCGGGCCGTAGGGGTGCAGCCAGTATTCGGGCAGGAAAACGGTGACCAGCAGCGTGTAGCCGCCGACCAGCGCGAGCTGCGCCGGCCACAGCCACCAGCGCCAGCGCGGTGGGCAGGCCAGGGTGAGCACGCCCAGCAGCAGGTCCAGCCCGGCAGCGCCGTAGAGCGCGAGCGCGGCCACGCCGCCGTGCAGGCCCACGCGCGCCAGCAGCTCGTAGCTGAGCTCGACCGGGTACAGGCCCAGCGAGACGGCTGCCGTCCACAGCCACAGCAAGGCCAGCGCCAGCCGCAGCAGCGGGTGCGCCCAGCCCAGCACGCCATGCGCACGCAGTGTCGGCCCCTGCGCTGGGTCGAGGAAGGCATCCGGATCCCGCGGCTGACGGCCGAGCAATTCGGTGAAGCCTGCAGCCGGCGCCGCATTGCCACGCAGCAGCATGGCCGCGGTGTCGGCGTCGAGGAAGCTGCCCGGCAGATGTCCGGCGACCCGGGCGCCGGCCATGAACAGCGCGGCCGGCAGCGGCAGCAGCGGCGCAGCGCGGCCCAGGCCCAACTGCCGGCGCAGGCTGGCGACGTAGTCGCGCAGGGCCAGCGGCTGCGGGCCGACGAAGGCCAGCGTGGCGATGCGCTCCGGTGGGCGCCCGAGCACGGCCAGCACGCCGGCCACCACGTCGTCCAGGTGGACCGGCTGCACCGGCATGGTCCCGCCCTGCGGCAGGGCCAGCACCGGCGCGCTGGCCAGGCCCAGGAACAGGCCGCTGCTCGCCCCCTGCGGCGCGAACACCAGCGAAGGCTGCACGATCGCGCCTGGCAGCGGCAAGGCCCGCAGCACGTCGTCGGCCGCGCGCTTGCTCCGGTGGTAGCCGCTGCGCGCCTGCTCGTCCGCGCCCAGCGCGGAGATCTGCACCACGCAGCGCACGCCGGTCGCCGCACACGCGCGGAACAGCTCGGCCGGCGCCCGGTGGTGCAGCGCATCGAACGACTGCCCGTGCGATTCGCGCAGGATGCCGACCGCGTTGACGACGGCATCGACGCCGCGCAGGCGCTCCGCCCACCACGCCGCGGACGGCACGTCGGCGAGGTCCGCCTGCAGCGCCCTCGCGCCCTCGCCCAGGTGCAGGCGCGAAGGGTCGCGCACCGCGCACACCAGTTCGTCGCCTTCGCCCAGCAAGGCGCGTGCGATGGCCCCGCCGATCAGGCCGGTGGCGCCGGTGAGCAGGATGCGCATGGCCGGGGATGATGCGGCAGCCGGGCCGTTGCGGGGTGCGCGGCCAACGCCGTTACGGCTGGCAACCGCGGCCCATCGGCGCGCCGGACCCTGCCTAGACTGGCGCCATGCGGTCCTGGCGCGCCCTGGCAACGGAAGCGATCCTCTCCGGGAGCCTGGCCAGCCTGTTCTCGGGGGCCGCACTGGCGCTGTCGGGCTGGCGCGAAGGGGCGGGCGCGTTCGCGCCGCTGAACGCGCCCAGCCAGTGGCTGTGGGGGCCGGCCGAAGCGCTGGCGGCCGACGGCCCGAGCCCGCGCCACACGCTGGCCGGCTACGCCGTCCACCATGTCGCATCCACCTTCTGGTCCACGCTGCACGCGATCGCGTTCGCGCGCCGGCGCGGGCTGGACCGGCCCCTCCCTGCGCTGGCGGCCGCGACCGCCACCACCGCGGTCGCGGCGCTGGTCGACCTCAAGATGTGCCCCGAGCGCTTCACGCCGGGCTTCCAGCACCGCATCTCGCGACCGGCGCTGTTCGCCACCTACGCCTGCTTTGCGCTGGGGCTGGCGGCCGGTGGCCTGCTGGCGCGGCGGCGCAGGGCTACGTGCCGTCCTTCCTGATCACGCTGATGTCCCCGTCGGCCTCCATGCAGGCCGAGCGCACGGCCGACAGGTCATCGACGCCTTCCTTGCGCAGCACCGCCATCAGCTCCTCCTCGGTGACCATCTCGCGCCGCATGTTGCGGCGCAGGAGCCGGCCGTCCTCGACCAGCACGGTGCTGCGGTCGCGCATCAGACGATGGAGTGCCGGGAAGCGGAACTCCAGCACGTCCTGCAGCCAGGACCAGCCGAGCACCAGCGCGACCATCAGCATGATGTCCCCCACCGAACCCGAGTCCCCCATGGTGGCGTCGGCCCCCATGGCGCCGACCAGGATGAGCACCAGCATGTCGTTGGGCGAGATGTGGCCGGCGTTGCGCTTGGGGATGAAGCGCACCAGCAGCACCAGCGCGAAATAGACGATGGTGGCGCGGATCGCGATCTCCCAGGCCGGCCGGGTGAGGGCAAGGATTTCAACCATCCCGCAGCTTCGCCTGCGGGCGGCGCAGCCCCCATGCGTCGATAGCCTCCGGCGGAGCACGAAGAAGCCTGCGGATTCCGTCCGAATCCGCCGACACGGCGGCGACTGCGCCGGGGCACCGCGTCAGGCGGCCAGGAACCGCTCGGCCAGCCGGACCCAGTAGGCGGCGCCGACCGGCAGGTTGCGGTCGTTGAAGTCGTAGCCCGGGTTGTGCACCGCGCAGCCGCCCTCGCCGTCCCCGTTGCCGATGATCAGGTAGCAGCCGGGCACCCGCTGCAGCATGAACGAGAAGTCCTCGCTCGCGGTGAGCGCCGGGCCGTCGCTGACCACCCGTTCCGGCCCGAGCAGTTCCAGCGCCACCTCGCGGGCGAACCGGGTCTCGGCGGGCGAGTTCACCAGGACCGCGTAGCCGCGCCGGTAATCGATGTCGGCGCGCACGCCGAAGCTCTCGGCCTGGGTGGCGACCAGCGATCGGATTCGCTGCTCGAGCAGCGCGCGCACTTCGGGCTCGAGCGCCCGCACGGTCATCTCCAGCACCGCGCTGTCCGGTATGACGTTGTTGGCCCGGCCGGCGGTGAGCGCGCCCACCGTGACGATCGCCATCTCGAGGGGCGGCACGTTGCGCGACACGATGGTCTGCAGCGCCATCACGATGCCGGCCGCCGCCACGATGGGGTCGGCTGCCCGGTGGGGCTCGGCGCCGTGGCCGCCCTTGCCGTGCAGCGTGACCGTCACGTAGTCGGACGAAGCCATCATCGGTCCGTCGCGGAACACCAGCTGCCCCTGCGGCGTGCCGGGGCCGTTGTGCATGGCGAAAACGGCGTCGCACGGATAGCGCTCGAACAGGCCCTCCTCCATCATCCGCAGCGCGCCGCCGCCGCCCTCCTCGGCCGGCTGGAAGATCAGGTTCAGGGTGCCGCTGAAGTCGCCCTCCTGCGCCAGGTACTGCGCGGCGGCCAGCAGCATGGCCGTGTGGCCGTCGTGGCCGCAGGCGTGCATCACGCCGGGCCGGCCGCTGGCATACGGCAGGCCGGTCTTCTCCTGGATCGGCAGGGCGTCCATGTCGGCGCGCAGGCCCAGCCGGCGGTTGCCCTCGCCCCGCCGCAACTGGCCGACCACGCCGGTGCCGCCCAGGCCGCGCTCCACCCGGTAGCCCCACTGGGCGAGCCGGTCCGCGACCAGCTCGCTGGTCCGGAACTCCTCGAAGGCCAGCTCCGGGTGCTGGTGGATCTGCCGGCGCAGGGCGACGAAGGTGTCGGCGTGGCGCTCGAAGTAGCGCAGGGCGTGGGTGGAGGTCTCTGGGGTCATGCGCAAAGGAAGGCAGTCGGATACGGGCGCGTGCACCGGGCCTTCAGGCCAGGGCCGCGGGCCGGGCAGGTTGCTGGGTTTCGCCTCCGGCTGCGCCGAAGCGGAAGCCGCGCCCCGGCGCCGCCGCCAGCAGCGCCTGCGTGTACGGGTGCTGCGGCGAGAAGAACACGTCGCCGATGGCGCCCTGCTCGACGATGCGGCCGCGCTGCATCACGATCACGCGGTCGCAGATCTGGCTGGCCACGCGCAGGTCGTGGGTGATGAACAGGATGGCGATGCCCAGCCGCTGCTGGATGTCGCCCAGCAGGTCCAGGATCTGCGCCTGCACCGACACGTCCAGCGCCGAGACCGCCTCGTCGGCGATCAGCACCTGCGGCTCGCAGGCCAGGGCGCGGGCGATCGAGATGCGCTGGCGCTGGCCGCCGGAGAACTCGCTCGGGTAGCGGCGCAGCGCCTGCGGCGCCAGGCGCACCAGCGTCATCAGCTCCTCGGCGCGGGCCCAGGCCTGCTCGCGCGACACCCCAAAGTTCATCGGCCCTTCGATGATGGAGGAGCCCACGGTCTGGCGCGGGTTGAGCGAGCGGTACGGGTCCTGGAACACCACCTGCACCTGCCGGCGGAACGGCGACAGCGCCTTGCCGCTGGCCTTGGCCACCGAGCGGCCGTCCGCCAGGATGTCGCCAGCCGTCGGGTCGATCAGCCGGGCGATGCAGCGCGCCACCGTCGACTTGCCGGAGCCGGACTCGCCGACGATGCCCACGGTCTCGCGCGGGCGCAGCGCCAGCGAGACGTCCTGCGCGGCGTGCACCGTGCGGCGCCGTGGCCAATGGCCGCTGACGTAGGTCTTGCTGACGGCCCGGGCATCCAGCAGCGGCTCGGCATCGGGCACCGGCGGGCGCTCGCGCGGACCCAGCCCGGGCACGGCTGCCAGCAGCATGCGCGTGTAGTCCTGGCGCGGCTGCTGCAGCACCTGCAGGCGCTCGCCCTGCTCGACCAGGTCGCCCAGCTGCAGCACCACCACCTCGTCGGCGATGTCGGCGACCACGCCGAAGTCGTGCGTGATGAACAGGACCGCGGTGCCGTTGCGTTGCTGCAGCTCCTTGATCAGCGCGAGGATCTCGGCCTGCGTGGTCACGTCCAGCGCGGTGGTCGGCTCGTCGCAGATCAGCAAGGCCGGTTCAAGGATCAGCGCGATCGCGATCACGATGCGCTGGCGCTGGCCGCCCGAGAGCTGGTGCGGGTACGCCGCGTAGATGCGTTCGGGCTCGGGAAGGTGCACGCGCTCGAACACCTCCAGCACCCGGCGGCGGCGCTCGGCCGCCGACAGCGTGGTGTGCTGGCGCAGCACCTCGTCGACCTGCTCGCCGCAGCGCAGCACCGGGTTCAGCGCCGTCATCGGCTCCTGGAACACCATGCCCATGGCGGCGCCGCGCAGCTGGCGCAGGCGCGCCGGCGACGCCTGCAGCAGGTCCTCGCCCTGCAGCAGCACGCTGCCGGCGGTCGAGCGCAGGCCGGCGGGCAGCAGGCCCATGATGGTGTGCGCGATCACCGACTTGCCGGAGCCGGACTCGCCCAGCAGGCAGACGGTGCGGCCGGCATGGACATCGAAGCCCACGCCCTGCACGGCGTTGGGGCGGTCGCCGCCGGCGGGCAGCGCAATGGTCAGGTCGCGAACGGAGAGAACCGGCGCAGCGGACTTGTCGGGGGCTGCCATCGCTTCAGGTCCCGCGCTTGCTGAACTTGGGATCCAGCGTGTCACGCAGTCCGTCGCCCAGGATGTTGACGGCCAGCACCGTGGCGGCCAGGAACGCGCCCGGGAACAGCACGTTGTGCGGGTACTGGGTGAACTGGATGCGACCCTCGGCCATGATGCTGCCCCACGTCGGGATGTCCACCGGCATGCCCACGCCCAGGAAGGACAGGATGGCCTCCACCAGGATCGCCGAGGCGCAGATGTAGGTGCCCTGCACGATCAGCGGCGCGATCGCGTTGGGCAGGATGTGGCGCAGCAGCACCTTCAGCGGCGGCGTGTCCAGCGCGATCGCGGCCTCCACGTAGGGCTCCTCGCGGATGGTCAGCACCACCGAGCGCAGCAGGCGCGCCACGCGCGGGATCTCGGGGATCGCGATCGCCACCACCAGCGTGACCACGCTCGCGCCCCAGGCGGCCACCAGCGTGATGGCGAACAGGATGCCGGGGATGGCCATCAGGCCGTCCATGGTCCGCATCAGCACGCCGTCGAGGCGGCGGAAGTAGCCGGCGGCCAGGCCGACCAGGATGCCGCCGGCCACTGCCAGCACGGCGACCGCGATGCCGACGGTGAGCGACACGCGGGTGCCGTACAGGACCCGGCTCCAGATGTCGCGGCCCAGGCTGTCGCTGCCCATCAGGAACAGGTGCTGGAAGGTGTCGCCGGCCAGGCTCATGAACTCGGCCCGGGTGCCGGGCAGCAGGTTGCTGCTGGCCGGGTCGATGGCGGTGGGGTCGATGGTGCCGAGCCAAGGCGCGAACAGCGCCACCAGCACCAGCACGGCCAGCGCACCACCGCCCAGTTGCACGGGGCCGCTGCGCAGGGCGCGGCGGTGCAGCGGAACCGGCTTGCGGCCGGATGCCGGCTCGGCGTCGATGGCGAGGCCGGCGGAAGGGGCGGACTGGAGCTTGCGAAGCATGGTTTTGCCGGCGTCAGTAGCGGATGCGCGGGTCCAGCAGCAGGTAGCTCAGGTCCACCAGCAGGTTGATCAGCACGTAGATGAAGGAGAAGAACAGCGTGATGGCCTGGATCAGCGGGTAGTCGCGTGACAGCACCGCATCGACGGTGAGCTGCCCCAGGCCGGGAATGGCGAACACGGTTTCGGTGACGACCACCCCGCCGATCAGCAGGGCGATGCCGATGCCGATCACCGTCACGATCGGCACCGCGGCATTCACCAGCGCGTGGCGCACCAGCACGCGCGCCTCGCTGATGCCCTTGGATCGCGCCGTGCGCACGTAGTCCTCGGTCAGCGCTTCGGCCACCGCCGCGCGCGTGACGCGCGCGATCAGCGCGACGTAGATGATCGACAGGGTGATGGCCGGCAGCACCAGGTGGCGCAGCCACGGGCCAAGCCCCTCTTCCAGCCGGGCGTAGCCCTGCACCGGCAGCCAGCCGAGCTTGAGCGACACCGCCCAGATCAGCACGTAGCCGATGACGAAGGCGGGGATCGAGAAGCCCAGCACCGAAAAACCCATCAGCGCCCGGTCCAGCCAACCGCCATGCCGCCAGGCAGCGACCACGCCCAGCGGCACGGCGATGAGCACCGTCACCACCAGCGTCAGGGCCGCCAGCGACAGGGTCGGCTCGATGCGCTGGGCGATCAGGCCGGCGACGCTCTGCTTGAGGAAGTACGACTCGCCCAGGTCGCCCGACAGCAGCCGCGCCGACCACTGGAAGAACTGCACCGGGATGGACTGCTCCAGCCCGAGCTGGGTGCGCACGTTCTTCATGGCCTCGCTCGAGGCGTTGTCCCCGAGGATCGCGGCGGCCGGATCGCCGGGCGCCAGGCGCAGCATCAGGAAGACGATCAGGGCCACGATGGCGAGCACCGGCAGGGTCGCCAGGATGCGGCGGATCAGGAACAAGGGCATGGGTACTGCAGCGGGGAACGGGTAGAACCGGGCCATCCGCCGCGCCGGCGGAGGACGGCCTGGGCGCCGTTCAGTTCTTCTTGATGTTCCAGAACACGTTCACCGGGGCCAGCAGCACGCCGCTGACCACGCCGCGGCGGATCACGGTCAGGTTGTTGGTCTCGCCCAGCGGCGCGAACAGGCCGGTCTCCAGCGCGCGCTCCTGGATTTCGGCGGCCAGCCGCTTGCGCTCGGCCGCGTCGGTGCTGGCGGTGAACGCGCCCTTGAGCGCCTCGAGCCGGTCGTCCTTGTTCCAGCCGAACCAGCCCTTCTCGCCGTTGCCGGTGAGCGGCGCGAAGAACATCGGGTTGAGCGTGTCGCTGCCGCCCCAGCCCGTCATGAACGCGTTCCAGCCCCCCTTGTCGACCGGGTCCTTCTTGGCGCGCCGCATCAGCAGGGTCGGCCAGTCCATGGATTGCAGCTCGACCTTGAAGCCGGCCTGCTGCAGCAGCTGCGCCATCACCGGCGGCAGCTTGTTGAGCAGGGTGAAGTCGGCCGGGTGCATCAGCACGATCGGCGTGCCGTCGTAGCCGGCCTCCTTGAGCAGCTGCCGGGCTTCCTCGAACTTCGGCTTGCCGGTGTACCACTTCGGCTGGGTCGCCAGCGGCGAATTACACGGGTAGATCGTGGCGCAGGTGCGGTACAGGTCGCGGAACACCATCTGCCCGCGCAGCAGCGCCTCCTGGTTGACGGCCAGCACCGCCGCCTTGGCGATCTTCGGGTTGTCGAAGGGTGGGATGTGGTGGTTCAGGTGCAGGTAGTAGGAGCCGGCGAAGGTCGGCTGGACGGTCTCCAGCTTCGGGTTGGTGCGCAGCGTCGAGTAGTGCTCGGGCGGCATCCAGGACAGCAGGTCCACTTCGCCGCTGGTGATGGCGTTCGACTGGGTCTGGGCGTCCTTCAGGATGATCCACTCGACGCGGTCCACGTAGACGTGCTTGCCGCCGGCGGTGCCGGAGGGCGAGTCGCTGCGCGGCACGTAGCCCTTGTGCTTCAGGTACACCACCTTCTCGCCGGGACGGAATTCGTCCTTCTTGAAGACGTAGGGGCCGGAGCCGGTGTAGTCGTCGATCTGCTTGTCGGCCGGGGTGTCCGCCACCCGCTTGGGCATGATGAAGGCGGGGCTGCCGGACGGCTTGGACAGGGCCTCCAGCACCAGCCCGAACGGCTGCTTGAAGGTCATGCGGAAGGCGTCGTCGCCGACCGCCTCCATCTTGTCCATGGCCGCCAGCATGCGCTGGCCCAGGCTGTCGCGCTGGCCCCAGCGGTTGAGCGACGCCACCACGTCGGCCGCGGTCACGGGCTTGCCGTCGTGGAACACCAGGCCCTTGCGCAGCGTGAAGTTCCAGACCTTGGCGTCGGCCGAGGCGGTGTACTTGTCCACCATCTGCGGCTGCGGCTGGCCGCCCACGTTCACGCCGAACAGCGTGTCGTAGACCATGTAGCCGTGGTCGCGGGTGACGAAGGCCGTGGTCCAGATCGGGTCCAGGATCTTCAGGTCGGTCTGCGGCACCATGCGCAGGACCTTGGATGTGTCCTGGGCCGATGCAGTCACGGCTGCCAGCGCCAGCAGCGCGGCGCAGCTTGCGCGGGCGAATGGGGAACGGAACATCGGGACCGCCTTTCTTGGCTAGTGGGTGAAGAAACGGGGTGCAGCCGGCTCGCCGTTCAGGCGGACGCCTGCGCCTCCATCTGCTGGAGCAGCTGCTCGATCGAGCCGCTCATTTCGGTGCCCGTGGCAACCAGCTTGTCCAGGCAGCGGCGGAGCACGGCCAGTTCGTCGCGGGTGATCCGGCTGAGGAGCTTCTTCTCCATGAACCGGCCGATGGGCTCGGCGCACAACACCACGGCCTCGCCCTCGTCCGTCAGTTCCAGGCTGATGTGGCGTGCATCGCGCTCGCCCACCTTGCGGGTCACCCAGCCGCGCCCGACCAGCGTGGAGATCGCCTTGGACGCCAGCGTCTTCTCCAGCGAGGAGAGCTCGATCAGGCGCGTCAGCGTCAGCCCCGGCTCGCTGCCGATGAACCGCAGCAGGCGCAGGTCACGCAGCGAGGCGCCGCATTCCTGCTCGTACATGCGCGACGCCGCGTCCTTGGCGACCTGGTTCACCAGGTCCAGGGTCAGCGTCAGGTAGTCCAGCTTGACGTCGAGGGGCTCGCGCATGGGTGACAGTTGCTCAAATCAATAGTTGCTCGTTGCAACTGTTCGCCAGTCTGGCCGGGCGCCGCGTCGCGGTCACTCCGGACAAACCCCAGCCCGGCCGTGGGCGCCGGCCCGGCTTCCTGTCGGGTGGCAGGGCCACGGGCCTGCGCCCCGGCGCGTCGTCAGCCACACCGCACCCCCACCTACGGCCATAGGCTCCCTCCGACAAACGGCCGCGCTGCCCACGCGCTAGGCTGCCCCTTCACCAGCACGAAAGGGGCAGCCATGGGCAAGGAAGAACGGCCGGGCAAGGACCACGGCCACGAGCCGCAACAGGGCGGGCCGGCATCGCGGCCGACGCTGACGACCCGGCAGGGCCATCCGGTGCACGACAACCAGGCGCTGCGCTCGGTCGGCGAGCGCGGGCCGGCCACGCTGGAGAACTACCAGTTCATCGAGAAGATCACCCACTTCGATCGCGAGCGCATCCCCGAGCGGGTGGTGCATGCGCGCGGCACCGGCGCGCACGGCTGGTTCGAGGCCTACGGCACCATCGGCGACGAACCGGCGTCGAAGTACACGCGAGCCCGCGTGCTCAACGAGACAGGCGTGCGCACGCCGATCTTCCTGCGCTTTTCCACCGTGATCGGCAGCAAGGATTCACCCGAAACCGCGCGCGACCCGCGCGGCTTCGCCATCAAGTTCAAGACGGTGGACGGCAACTGGGACCTGGTGGGCAACAACATCAAGATCTTCTTCATCCGCGACGCGATCAAGTTCCCCGACATGATCCACGCCTTCAAGCCCGACCCGGTGAGCAACCGGCAGGAGCCCTGGCGCTTCTGGGACTTCGTCTCCAACAGCCCCGAGGCGCTGCACATGATCACCTGGATCAAGAGCCCGTGGGGCATCCCGGCGACCTACCGCGAGATGGAGGGCTCGGGCGTCAACACCTACAAGCTGGTCAACGACCAGGGCGTGGCGCACCTGTGCAAGTTCCACTTCGTGCCCCGCCAGGGCGTGCGCAACCTCACCAGCCAGCAGGCCGCCGAGATCCAGGCCCGCGACGTCGGCCACGCCACCCGCGACCTGTACGACGCGATCGAGCGCGGCGACTTCCCCGAGTGGGAGTTCTGCGTGCAGCTGATGGAGGACGGCGAACACCCCGAGCTGGACTTCGACCCGCTGGACGACACCAAGCTGTGGCCGGTGGACCGCTTCCCCTTCCTGCCGGTGGGCCGCATCGTTCTGGACCGCAACCCGGGCAACGTGCACGCCGAGACCGAGCAGGCCGCGTTCGGCACCGGAGTGCTGGTGGACGGCATCGACTTCTCGGACGACAAGATGTTGCAGGGGCGCACGCTGTCGTACTCGGACACGCAGCGCTACCGCGTCGGCGCCAACTACCTGCAGCTGCCGATCAACGCGCCGCAGGCAGCGGCGCGCGCCCACACCAACCAGCAAGGCGGCGCGATGGCCCACTCCGTGGACCCGACCGGCGCCAACCCGCACGTCAACTACGAGCCGAGTTCCATGGGCGGGCTGCAGGAAGCGCCGCGCCCGGCCAAGGAATACCACCAGTGGGTGGAAGGCCACCTCGGCCGCTACCAGACCCGCCGCACGGCCGACGACTACCGGCAGGCCGGCGAGCGCTACCGCACCTTCGAGGACTGGGAGCGCGACGACCTGGTCAACAACATCGGCAACGACCTCAAGGAGTGCCCCGAGGTGATCGCGCTGCGCATGGTCTGGCACCTGTGGCACTGCGACGAGGACTACGGCCGCCGCGTGGCCGAGGTCGCGGGCATCGACCTGGAGAAGGCCAAGGCCCTTCCGCCGCTGCCCGGC